>CP070698.1:1014244-1017150 GCA_020349685.1 bacterium | reverse complement strand
ACTGGACGGGACCTATGACAGCGTCATGGACGTCACCTTCAGCCCCGACAGCCGGAAACTCGCCTACGTAGCCACGGCAAAGAAAAAGATGTTCGTCGTCGTCAACGGGGAGAAAAGCGTGCCCTACGAGGAGGCGGGCAGCCTCGTGTTTGGTCCCGACAGCGGCCACCTGGCTTTTCTCGCCAGCGACAAAAAGGGCATGCTCATCGTCGTGGACGGTGTAGAGGGGAAAAGGTACGACACCATCCTCAAGCCACCGACGCCCAAGGGCAAGGCCTCGAGAAATGTCCTCTTCGATGGCCCCGACAGCTTCCACTACCTGGCCGTGGAGGGGAAGAAGATCCTGCTTGTGGAGGAGAGGATAGTAAGGGCAGTGCCTGGTTCCTAGTGCCTGGTACGATTCAGTGTCTGGTTCTGGTGTCTGGCTCTGGTAAGGACCTTGATATTTTTTATGTGTGCTGGAAACTGGAACCAGACGCGAGACACTGGATTTCTGGCCTATAATCCGGTCATCTCATTGGCTTAGCCGGGATATCCGGCGTTTCCGACGAAAGGAGGCCATCATGCCGTTGATCGTGTACGAGACAGGAGAAGGGATGACCCCCGAGAAGAAGAAAGAGCTGGTCCAGAAGCTGACCAGAGCCTCGGCCGAGGTGACCGGGATCCGTGAGGACGCCTTCGTCATCTACATCCACGAGAACGATAACGACAACATCGGCGTGGGCGGCAAATTGCTGACGGAGATCTTGGCGGAGAGGGGATAAGGGAAGAGAGTCCAAAGTACCACGTGCAAAGTACGAAAGAGGGAACAATTGCACCCCGTATCTCTTACGATGAACTGTTGACCTTGTACTGTGTACCCTGCCAGGAGCCGGGTTTTTTAAAACCCGCTGCTCTTCTTCTGGATCCGGTCGACCTTCTTCCTGTCGTTGGCGTCGAGCACCTTCTTCCGCAGGCGGATGGAGAAGGGGGTCAGTTCCACCAGCTCGTCGTCATCGATGTATTCCATGGCCTGTTCCAGGCTCAGGGTCTGGGGCGGCGTCAGGCGGATGGCGTCGTCGCTGCCTGACGCCCTCATGTTGGTAAGCTTCTTCCCCTTGCCGGGATTGACCACCAGGTCGTTCTCCCGGCTGTTCTGCCCGATGATCATACCCTCGTAGACATCCACCCCCGGCCCGACGAAAAGTGTCCCGCGCTCCTGAAGGTTGAACAGAGCGTAGGCCACCGTCTCTGCCTTCTCCATGGCGATGAGGGACCCGTTCTTGCGCCCGGGGATGGGTCCCTTGTGGGGCCCGTACTCGTGGAAGGTGTGGTTCATGATCCCGGTGCCCCGGGTGTCGGTCAGGAACTCAGACCGGAAACCGATAAGACCCCTGGCCGGTATGATGTATTCCAGCCGGTTGATACCGCCCATGGGCTGCATGGAGACCATCTCGGCCCTGCGCGCGCCGAGCTTCTCGATGACCGTGCCCTGGTAAAGCTCCGGAACGTCGATGACCAGGTATTCCATGGGCTCGGCGAGCCTGCCGTCCATCTCCCGGCATATGACCTCAGGTTTTGAGACTGCCAGCTCGTACCCTTCCCGGCGCATGTTCTCGATGAGGATGGAAAGGTGCAGTTCCCCGCGGCCCGACACCTTGAAGGAGTCGGGGTTCCCGGTTCTCTCGACCCTCAGGGACAGGTTGGTCCGAAGTTCCCGCATCAACCTCTCGTAGATCTGCCGGGAGGTGAGATACCTGCCCTCCTGCCCCGCCATGGGCGAGGAGTTGACCATGAAGTTCATGGAGATGGTGGGTTCGTCGATGGCCACGTAGGGAAGGGCCTCGAGGCAGTCGCCGGAAGTGAACGTCCCCCCGATCCCGGCCTCCTCGAAACCGGCGATGGTCACGATGTCCCCGGCCTCGGCAACGGGCAGTTCCACCTGCTTGACCCCCTCGAACCCGAGCAGCTTCGAGACCCTGCCGGGCACCTGAGGGCCGCCGGGTCTGATCAGGGTGATGTGGTCGCCGGCCCTGACACGGCCGCTGAAGACCTTGCCTGTGGCGGTTCTGCCGATGTAGTCGTCGTAGTCGATGGAGGAAATGAGCATTTTAAAGGGCGCGTCCGGGTCCCCCTCGTGAGGGGGCACGTGGTCCCGGATGACCGCAAAGAGAGGTTCTAAATCAGCGGAATCGTCCTCGAGTTCCCGTTTGGCGTAACCGTCCCGGGCGCTGGCGTAGACAACCGGAAAGTCCAGCTGCTCGTCGCCGGCGTTGAGGTCGCAGAAGAGGTCGAACACCATGTCCACGACCTTGTGCGGGCGCGCGCCCGACCGGTCGATCTTGTTGATCACCACGATGGGCCTCAGGCCCAGGTCCAGGGATTTCTTGAGCACGAAGCGCGTCTGGGGCATGGGGCCCTCGAAGGCGTCGACCAGGAGGAGGACCGAGTCGACCATCTTCAGGATCCGCTCCACCTCGCCCCCGAAATCGGCGTGCCCCGGGGTGTCGACGATGTTGATCTTCATACCCTGCCGGCGGATGGAGAGGTTTTTCGAGAGGATGGTAATGCCCCTCTCACGCTCCAGGTCGTTGGAATCCATGAACCGCTCGTCGACCACCTCGTTCTCCCGGAAAACGCCGGACTGCTTGAGCATGGCGTCCACCAGGGTCGTCTTGCCGTGGTCGACGTGGGCGATGATGGCAATGTTGCGGATGGTTGTGTTCATTATCTTATCTAAATCCTTTCCCGCCTCCGGGCCTGAGGCCCTCCCTGAGGCTGGCGGACTATGCAGAAGATAGGGGGAAATGTCAAGGGGGAGAGGGAAAGGGTAGTGTCTAGTGTCTAGTGTCTAGTGTCTAGTGTCTGGTGTCTAGTGTCTGGTGTCTGGTGTCTAGTGTCCCACCTTCGCATAAAGCTTCACCCGT
>CP070698.1:1011085-1014144 GCA_020349685.1 bacterium | reverse complement strand
TGATCCGTTTCAGGCAGGGTATAGGGAGGCTGATCAGGCATCGGTATGACAGGGGATACGCCGTCATCTGCGACGGGCGCGTGGTGCGGAAGCCCTATGGGAGAATCTTCCTGGATTCTGTCGGGGATGTTCCGGTGTCCGTAACGTCCATGGATGAACTGAAACGGGATGTTGAGGATTTTCTCTGGGGCAGAAGGATAGAAAATGGAGAATAGAGAATGGAAAATAGAGAATGGAGAATAGAACCTGAGGATCATTGAAGATCATTTCTCCTGTTAAGGAATTTGGGAAAGGGTAGTTTCCATTTTCTAATTTCCAATTTCTATTTTCTGTATATTATCCATTCTCCATTCTCTATTTTCCATTAACTATTTCTTATAACCCTTGACTTTTCATACGTTTCAGGTTAACTGGAAGTGGTGTTTCCACCTGTGTACTTGCAGGTGGATACTTTTTTTTTGCCCTTTCAGGGCTCATAAACCTGACCAGGAGATCAGAATTCATGATGAAATACCCCATCACTCCGGAGGGACTGAAAAAGCTCCAGGAGGAACTGAAGAAGCTCAAGTCTGTTGATCGCCCCAAGGTGATCGAAGCCATCTCGGAAGCGAGAGGGCACGGCGATATCTCGGAGAACGCCGAGTATGATGCCGCTAAAGAGCAGCAGGCTTTTCTCGAGAAGAAGATCCGCGAGATAGAAAACAAGGTCGCCAATGCCGATGTTGTGGACCCCACCGCGATGAGCACGGAAAGGGTTGTTTTCGGGCTCCAGGTCACGCTCCAGGATCTGGATTCGGGTGAGGAGATCTCCTATCAGATCGTGGGTGTGGACGAGGCTGACATCGCCCAGCAGCGCATAAGCATCAGTTCTCCCGTCGCCAGGGCCCTCATCGGGAAGTCCGTTGGAGACGTTGTGCAGGTCCAGATCCCCCGCGGCCTGCGGGAGCTGGAGATACTGGACATATCAAACCCGTGAGATTTGATTAATCAAGCTCACGGGTTTGATATCTGAACAGAGAAGGATGAATAGGGAAGGTTGAAGTAAATTTTACCTTTCACGTCGGTTTTCACTTTCATCTGCATCCACTTCGATTCCGTATCAGTTGATCATTTCTCCAATCGCCATTTTCCCATATCGATAGGATCTGACTGCCCATTTTTCAGGCAGCATTTCCCCCCCTGTCCTGTTTTCAGGCACAAATTTCACCTCTTATAAACTCCGCAAAGGCTGGTTTAAAAAAATACCATTTAGAAACAGAATGTTACCGATATTAATGGGTGACATTCTGTTTTGGTACGCCTGTTGCTCTTGTACCGGGTACTGAGACGGCACAAGGGAGGTGTATATCATGAAAAAAGTGGAAGCTATCATCAAACCTTTCAAACTGGAGGAGGTCAAGGAGGCGCTCAACGCCCTGGGCATCCAGGGAATGACCGTCAGCGAGGTCAAGGGTTTCGGTCGGCAAAAGGGCCACACGGAGCTCTACAGGGGTGCCGAGTACATTGTTGACTTCCTTCCCAAGGTCAAGATCGAGGTTGTTGTTCAGGATGAGATCCTCGACAAGGTCCTCGATGCCGTGGCCAAGGCAGCGAAAACAGGAAGGATCGGAGACGGCAAGATCTTCGTCATACCCGTCGAGGACACGATCCGCATCCGCACCGGGGAAACGGGCGAAGAGGCTATCTGAGACAAACCAGGGAAACCATTTAATATAGGAACGGAGGTAACAGATGACACCAAAAGAGGTACTGGAATTTGCCAAGAAAAAAGGCGTTAAAATGGTGGATCTAAAGTTCATGGATCTGCCCGGCACGTGGCAGCACTTCGGCGTTCCCATCGAGCAGCTCGAAGAGAGCAGCTTCGAAGAGGGGTACGGTTTCGATGGTTCGTCCATACGGGGATGGCAGCCGATCCACGCCAGCGACATGCTGGTCATCCCGGATGCGACCACCGCGCAGATCGATCCCTTCCTGTCCTATGTGCCCACTTTGTCGATGATCTGCAATATTTTCGACCCCATCACAAAGGAACCGTACACGAGGGATCCACGGCACGTGGGCCAGAAGGCCGAGGCGTATCTCAAATCCACCGGGATCGGCGACGTCGCCTTCTTCGGACCCGAGGCCGAGTTCTTCATCTTCGACGATATCCGTTTCGACCAGAACGCCCACTCCGGCTACTACTACATCGACTCGGTGGAAGGCTGGTGGAACACCGGCCGTCAGGAAGGACCCAACCTGGGCTACAAGGCCAAACACGGCGGAGGGTATTTCCCCGCACCCCCCAGTGACAGCCAGACCGATATCAGGGTGGAGATGGTTCAGATCCTTCAGGACGCTTACGGGATAGAGATCGAGGCGGAGCACCACGAGGTGGCCACCGCAGGCCAGGGCGAGATCGACATGAAGTACGCCCCCCTCGTCCAGTGCGCCGACCATCTCATGAGGTTCAAGTACGTGGTCAAGAACGTGGCCAGGAAATACGGGAAAACGGCCACCTTCATGCCCAAACCCATCTTCGGGGACAACGGCTCGGGTATGCACACCCACCAGAGTATCTGGAAGGACGGCAAGCCCCTGTTTGCCGGCGACCGGTATGGCGGGTTGAGCGAGATGGCCATGCACTACATCGGTGGGCTCCTCAAGCACGCACCCGCTCTTTGCGCCCTCACCAACCCGACGACAAACTCCTACAAGAGGCTCGTCCCCGGTTACGAGGCGCCTATCAACCTCGTGTACTCGTCCCGGAACAGGAGCGCGGCCATCAGGATCCCCATGTACTCGGCTTCCCCCAAGGCGAAGCGGGTGGAGTACAGGACCCCGGACCCGACCTGCAACGGATACCTGGCTTTTGCAGCCCAGCTCATGGCCGGCCTGGACGGCATCGAGAACCGCATCGATCCGGGGGAGCCGCTCGACAAGAATATCTATGGACTGTCGCCCGAGGAGATGTCCGGGATCCCCTCCGCTCCGGGTTCACTGGGCGAGGCCCTGGACAACCTGGAAAAGGATCACGACTTCCTTCTCAAGGGAGATGTTTTCACCATGGACCTGATCGA
>CP070698.1:1005554-1010985 GCA_020349685.1 bacterium | reverse complement strand
TATTGGGGTTGACGCCCAGAAGTTCACCCGCCCCCCCTGGGCCGTGGATCTTGCCCCCGGTCATATTGAGGACCTGCCTGATGTGCTGCGCCATGACCGAGTCAAGATCCAGGAGCTGTTCGCCTGTCTGCGGAGCTGAAACCTTAGCCCGTTTTACTGACGGAACTTCAAGGTCGTCAAACTTCAACGGCTCATCGTGGTGAACGATGATGGCCCGCTCGATGACATTTTCCAGTTCACGCACGTTCCCGGGCCAGCTGTAGGCCATCAGGACATCGATGGCTCCAGGGGCGAGCTCCGGCGTGTGACCGAGCTTCAGTTCCTTTGACTTGCGCTGTATGAGGTGCTGAACCAGGGCCGGGATGTCGCCTGTGCGCTCACGCAGCGGGGGCACCGCGATGGGGAAGACGTTGAGCCTGAAATATAGATCTTCACGGAACCGCCCCGTCTGGACCATGGTGTAGAGGTCCTGGTTGGTAGCGGTGATGATCCGGATGTCAACGGGGATGCGCTCAGTGCCGCCGATCCGTTCGATCTCCCTGTGCTGAAGAACGCGCAGCAGGCGGACCTGGGCTTCCAGGGGCATCTCCCCGATCTCGTCGAGCATGATGGTCCCGTTGTTGGCGCGTTCGCAGCGCCCGCGCTTCTGCGCAAGGGCGCCGGTGAAGGCCCCCTTCTCGTGGCCGAACAGTTCGCTGTCGAGGAGTGTTTCAGGGATGGCGCCGCAGTTGACGGGGATGAAGGGCCCGTCCCGGCGGGGTGAGGCCAGGTGAATGGCGTTGGCGATGATGTCCTTGCCGACCCCGGTCTCGCCCGTCAGCAGAACGGGGCTTTCGGTGGGGGCCACGTGCCGGACCTGATGCATCACCTCCCGGAGGCCGAAGTCGGCGCCCACGATCTCATCGCCGGAGATACGGCGCAGTTCGGAGTGCAGATACCGGTTGTCGTCGGCAAGCCGTTCCTTCAGCTTGAGGACCTCCCGGTGGCGAAGGGCATTGGAAAGAGCGATGGCAAAAGGTTCCTTGAGAGTGGACAGGAGGTCCGCGTGCTGCTTGGTGAACCTGTTTTCACCTTCAGTAATGAGAACCAGGGAGCCGGCACCGACCATTTTCTCACCGAACCCCAGGGGCATGACAAGGAGAGATGTTCCCTTGAATCCGTGATACTGGAAAATTTCCCGGGTCATCACCTGGTCGAAGGGATCTTTATCAAAGAGCCACACATGCCTGGTTTCGGCCCGGCGCCACTCCTCCTCAAACTGTTTCATCTCACGCCGCGCTTCCAGGGAGAGGGGTGCCAGCAGGTCCACCGCCATGCCTCCCCCGGTTGTGGCGACGGCGACGATCCTCATGGCGTTAAGACCGGTGTCGAAGAACTGAAGGAACATCCTGTCGACAGGCATCTCCTCCCTCAGAAAAACCAGGCTGTCGTACAGAGCCTTTTCAACCTCGATGTTGCCGCAGATCCTCAAGGTTGCCTCACGGAAAAAGTCTCTTTTATCGATCATTACAGTCTCCCGTTAAAACAGGGTCTTATTATTGTTGTATTTAACAAATATACTCAGGTTTGTTAAATACAACAACTATTTTTTATTAAATACAACAAAATACCGCCTGCATCTTTTGTAACTATTGAAAATATATACACATTGATCTCTGGTACGCTCTTTGCTCTTTTCAAGCACAGCAAAGGGGTATGAACCATGAAACGCGTGCTCGCCGCCGGCGCCACGGGATATCTCGGAAGCTTCGTGGCCCGGGAGTTCAAAGCCAGAGGGCACTTCGTCCGCGTCCTGGCCCGCCATCCCGAAAAGCTCGGGGAGCTCGGGAGTTCGGTGGACGAGGTCGTCCAGGCCGAGGTGACCCGGCCCGAGACCCTGGCGGAGGTGTGCGACGGGATGGAAGTGGTGTTCTCCTCCGTCGGGGACACACAAACTGGAGGAATTCTTCAACAGCGAGGAGTCAAGACAACCATGAAAAATCTGGAGATCATTCATCTGCGCCTTGCCGGTGAGAGCCCGGAGAACCTGGTGGACGTTATCCGCATGTGTATCGGCGACCAGGGGGAGAAAATGGAGATCCGCATCTATCGCAACATGAAACTGGCGAGCGACCTGGTGGTCCACCTGATCCGGGAGGCGGAAGGGAAGGACCGAGAGGCCAGCGATATCGGTATCCGGCTGGCTGCCCTGCTCAAGGATCACGGGATGGTCGCCCACTCGTTGTGGGACGAGTGCTGCGTCCTGGGGGGGCAGGCACGGTGAGCATTGACAGGGGCCGGCGTCCTGGCAAGAACGCTTATTAAGAAGGATCGTCAATAAGGGAGATCGGGATGAAACCTGCAAAGAACGTTTTGATACTGGGTGGATACGGCCGTAAGGGCATGGAGATCGCCCGACAGCTGCTGGAGCATTCGCCGCACAGCATCGGCCTGGCCGGTAGGGATCATGTCAAGGCCACGCGTTCGGCAAGGGAGCTCGACTGGAAACACCCCGGCCGGCGCGTACGGGCCGTGCAGGTCAACGCGGCGTTGAAAAAACAGCTCACCCGGGCTCTGTCCGGTTACGACCTGGTGGTCGTTGCCCTATCCAGTACTACCTCCGGCAGGGAGATCGCGCAGGCAGCCCTGGAGGCGGGCGTCGATTGTGTCGACGTGAGCGCCAACGAAAGGGTGGGAAGTGCCCTGGCCGCCCTGGACCGGCAGGTTCAGGATGCCGGCCTGACCTTCATCAAACGGGCGGACCTCGTCCACGGGGTCCCCCGCCTTATGGAGAGGTACCTGGACCGGTATTTTGACAGCGTCCATAAAATTACCTCAGACGGGCCATCCCCTTCCAGGGGGAGCCGGTTTCTGGCCGCGCTGTGCCCTTTGTTCCGGGCACCGCGGGGACCTGAGTCACGGCGAGGTGAGGGATTACGGAACAAACTGCGATCACACAACCAGGAACACTCCAGAACATCCGCCGCAGCTGGTTCGGCCAGGGTGACGGTAAAAGGAGTTAAGGGCGGTGTCAGCGGGCAATTGAGCCTCACCCTCGAACATCGGGATCCGGGTCTGGCTGACGCCATCGCGGTCCTTCCCGTCATCCTCGGGGTATTGGATGGCACAAGGAGAAAACCGGGCGTCCGCCCTGTGGAACAGGCGCTGGACCCGGACCGCTACCTGGAGAGCATGTGGGATATGGGCATGACGGTTTCTTTAGAGGGGCTTTCAGACTTTACACGCGATGTTGGCCAGGCCAACGAGATGGAGTTATTAGAGCAGGTCGCATGATCTGCCCATAACTGGATGACAGGAGGACCGGTAAGATGAGTGCTGCAAAAAGAGGAAAAAAAATAACTTTGTCAGACACGATCCTTCGCCTTTACCAGGAGGCCGACGAATCCACGCGGCTCGACCTGTATATGGCCTACCGGGACATGCGGGAGAGTTTTATCAGGATGGAGGGAGCGGCCTCGGACCGGTCCCCGGAGACCGCCCTGGCCCGTTGTTTCGCCAACCTCGCATGACCCTTGGAGGAGAAGCGTTATAATGAAAGATAAAAGATCATTGACGGCACCATGCGGCCTGGACTGCTTTAACTGCGAGATCCACCAGGACAACCTGACCCAAGACTTTGCCCGGATGATGAGTGACAAGACCGGCGTGCCTTTGGTCGACATTGCATGCCGGGGCTGCCGGCAGCAGGATGGGACGCACTGGCACCTTCCGCCGGAGGGATGCGCGACGCTCACCTGCGCGCAGGGAAAAGGAGTGGAACTTTGCTGCGACTGCGACGAGTTTCCATGCCCTCTCCTGGCGCCTCTGGCCCAAGGGGCAGACAGGTTCCCTCACAATTTCAAGCTTTATAACCTTTGCCGGATAAAAAAATACGGCATCGAGAAATGGATCGAGGAGGCGGGGCAGATCAGGAAGGGCTACTTTTCGACCCCCTTCGTCGTCGGCAAAGGTCAGAGCAGGGAATCCTCTTAAAACAGAGGCAGGTGGCACGTTAGGGGGAGGTACATCATGACAGCGATTATAAACCGGGAAGTGTGCACAGCCTGCGGGATCTGCGGGAAGGTGTGCCCCCGGCATATCCCCGTGGTCACCGGGGAGGGGGAGCGCAAGGCTACCGTGTTCTCGGCCGAGCGCGCCGAGCTGTGCCTGGATTGCGGCCACTGCGCCGCGGTCTGCCCGGCGGACGCAATTAAAATCCCGGCTTTCGGAGACATCAGTCTTTCACCGATCGGGCAGGTTGAAATTGACGAGGATCGCCTTCTGACGCTGCTGCGTCAGCGCCGCTCTGTTCGGCGGTACCTGGACCGGCCGGTTCCACGGCAGTCGATCGACCGGATGATCGACGCGGCCCGCTGCTCCCCCACCGGCACGGGGGAAATGACGACAGGGGTTATCGTCATCGATGACACAAGGGTCCTGGAGTCCCTTTCCGAACACATCTATAAAATGTACGAAGATCTCGAGAAGGCCCTTGCCAATCCCGTAGCCCGTTTCTTCATCAAGCGTCAGGGAGGCGAGAAGAGCTTGAGAGTGCTGCAGGACTTCGTTATGCCGGGCATGCACTGGTACATCCGCTGGTACAGGGAAGGGAAGAGCAACGAGATCTTAAGGGACTGTCCAGCTCTGATGCTCTTTCACAGCCCTGTTTTCGAGCCTTCAGGGGAAGAAAATTGTCTTCTCGCGGCTTTCCACGCCGTCATGATGGCCCAGACCATGGACATGGGAACGTGTTTGAACGGCCTGATCCCACCGGTGTTCAAAAGGGTTCCCGAGGCAAGAGAACTGATCAAACTTCCTGAGGACCGGGAGGTGCATGCCAGTATCACGTTGGGTTATCCAAAGTACCCCTTCAAGCGAATCGTGCCCAGGGACCTTGCCCAGGTCCGGTACCTGGCATCGGCTCCGGAAATGTGAGGTCTGACAAATGCCCCTGAAAATGTACATACTGGGGATCGGCGCAGGTATCGCCGCCACGGCGACGATGGATCTTCTTGCCGCTGTTTTTAACAGGGCCGGGCTGACGGCCGGCGCGAAAGGGCAGTGGGTGGGCAGGTGGTACCTGGGCATGCTCCGGGGCCGGTTCGTCCACACGGACATAGCCGCCTGTCCCGAGCAGGACGGGGAGAAGCGGGCCGCGCTGGTGGGGCACTATGTGATCGGCGTGGTGCTGGCGGTGTTTTATGTCGCCGGGGCCAAGTGGCTGGGACGTTCGCCGGACGGTTTTTTCCTCGCCATGGGCTACGGGTTGGCGACCTGCGTCTTTCCCTGGATCCTGGTTCTCCCGGCGCTGGGCTTCGGGGCCTGCGGATGGAAGGGACCGCCCGAACTCAAGCTCTTCCGGTCCTCCGTGATGAACCACATCTCCTACGGCCTGGGGCTGTGGTGGAGCGCCAAGGCGCTCTTCCTCGTTTAGGACGGGTCGGATGAAACT
>CP070698.1:1002898-1005454 GCA_020349685.1 bacterium | reverse complement strand
GAAAGACCCGTGTCCTGCTGAAATAGCCTTTTTCTTTGCCCCTCATCCCCTATTCTGCTAGAATCCGCGCCGCTATGGAAACATTCTTCAGCTCCACCCTTGCCGTTACCATTGCCGAGATCGGGGACAAGACACAGCTCCTTTCCCTTTTCCTCGCTTCAAGATTCACACAGCGCTACGCCATAATTGCCGGGATCTTTATTGCCACACTTTTCAACCACGGGATCTCGGCGTGGCTCGGCGTCTGGCTCCTGGATATGCTCCCTCCTCATTTGGCGCCCTGGATCATCAGCGCCAGTTTTCTCCTCATCGCCCTTTGGCTCCTGATCCCTGACAAGCACGACGCCGGGCCCGGCAACATGGAAAAATACGGCGCTCTCATCGCCACAACGGTTCTGTTCTTCCTGGTCGAGATCGGTGACAAGACTCAGATCGCCACCGTGGTCCTCGCGGCAAAGTATAACGAAACTTTCCTGGTCATACTGGGGACGACCCTGGGGATGCTGATCGCCAACGTTCCGGTGGTTTTCGCAGGAAGCTGGCTCATGGACCGCCTGCCGTTGAAGTACGCCCGGTGGGGCGCCTTTACCCTCTTCGTGGCTATGGCGTTCATAACTATAGCAACAGCGGTGACAGGGAGGGCGAATTAAGGATCACGGTTATACCCCCTGCCCCTGAAACCGAGCTGTACGAATTACTTCCAATTTCCAATTTCTAATTTCTAATTTCTAATTGATCCGCATCCACTGCTTCTACCGTCTGGCAGCCTATTTGCCCGACCTTCCCTTACTCTACAAGGTCCGAAATAAACCTGTCCACAGCCCACCTGCCGCCACCGGCGATCATGAGGGCAAACGCCATGCCGACGGCCAGCAGGTGGTACTCGAACCCCTCACCAGCCTGATTTCCGAACCAGTTCATAAAAAAACCGTTGGGCAGGTGCACCATGAAGATCGCCCCCAGCATGACGGAAAAGGTTCCCAGTGCGCATAGTCTGGTGGCCACACCCAGAACAAGTCCCAGGGACCCGAGAAACTCCGACGTGATCACGAGAAAGACCAGGAAAGAAGGGATGCCCATACCCTGAGACATGCCTTTCATCGTGGCGGCGAAGCCTCCTCCTCCAAACAATCCCAGGGCCTTCTGCGCTCCGTGGGGCCACATGACAACGCCCAGCATGACCCTGACAACCAGGAGCGCCACGGAATCTTGGGTTGAAAAGAACTTTTTCAGCATAATTTCCTCCCTTCGGCCGGCGCCATACAAAAGGATCCTGACCGTCTTTCCAATTCAGATCCCCTCGGAAGAGCAGCCGGCACTATCAACCACGGGATAGTATATCCGTAAACCCCTCTTTTTTTGTTAATATAGCAATATTGAGTCAACTGGGCGGTTTTCTTTGTCCGGAAACCTGGAATGATCCGCTGCAGCGCCACGACGAAAGGAGTTTTCATTGAATATTTCTTTCTATCTGAAACTCTATCTGTTCACGATCCCCATATTCTTCGCCATCGACATGGTGTGGCTTGTCTACGCGGCCAGGGGTTTTTACAAGAACAACCTCGGACACCTCCTGAGTCCCGCAGTCAACTGGCCGGCCGCCGGGGCATTCTACCTCATCTTTATCGCGGGCATCCTCATCTTCGCTGTCGTCCCCTCCCTCAAGGGCGGATCGCTGGGAAGGGCGGCCTTGTGGGGGGGCATGTTCGGTTTCTTTACTTACGCCACCTACGACCTGACCAACATGGCGACCCTGAGGAACTGGCCCCTCAAGGTGGCGGCGGCGGACATTCTCTGGGGGGTCGTCCTGTGTTCGAGCGTGGCCACGATAAGCACCCTTGTCGGCAGATGGCTCGCACGATGAGGCAGCTCCTTTCCCTCCGGCCCGTCACCGCCGATACGGAGAGGACCAGACACAACCGGGAGATCATGGAATGCTGTTTATTCTAGCCGCAGCCGCCTTCACTGTGGCGATCTACATGACCTGTATCTTCCTCGTCGCCATCGTCCGCAAGGATAACAGCATCGTGGACATCGCTTATGGCGGGGGGTTCATCGCCTCCGTCGCCACTGCCGGCCTGGTTGCCGGAGTCAGCCACCCCAGACAGATCCTCCTCACCGCCTTGGTCACCATCTGGGGGTCGCGACTCGCCCTTCACCTGTATTTCAGAAGCAGGGGTCGCGGCGAGGATTTCCGCTATCGGAAATGGCGTGAGGAGTGGGGATCCAACTTCCTGCTCCGCAGTTTTTTGCAGATCTACCTTCTGCAGGGAGCCGTTATCCTCATCGTCGTGTCCCCGGTCTTGAAGGTGGCGGCCGAGCCCGGAGGAGCTCTGGGCCTGCCGGATGCCGTCGGGGCGCTCACGTGGATGGTCGGCTTCCTTTTCGAGTCGCTAGGTGACTGGCAGCTCCTCGTTTTCAAAAGAGACACCGCCAACAAAGGACGGATCATCACCACCGGACTGTGGCGGTATTCGCGTCATCCCAATTATTTCGGTGAATGCACCCTTTGGTGGGGTGTTTTTCTCGTGGCTCTGGGTTCGCCGGGTTCCTGGT
>CP070698.1:998194-1002798 GCA_020349685.1 bacterium | reverse complement strand
CCTGCTCCTTGTAGGGCTGGTACTGGAGCTGGACCAGAAGAACCTCGGCCTCCGCCGCCCAGGTGCTGTCCGGAAACTGGGCCAGAAAGTCCTGCATGGCCTGGGCCGTGCCCTGAGCCTTGTAGTCATTATATATGGCCTCATCGAGCAGCTTCTGCGCCTCTTCGAGGTACGGGCTATCAGGGTATTTTGCGATGAATTCCTGGTAATCGGCGGCTGTTCCGCCCTCCTTGTAGGGGTTGAACTGGAGATCGTACATCCTGACAGCGGCCTCCTCGGCAAAGGGACTGTCGGGATATTTGGCGAGGAAATCCCTGTAGCCTTCGGCGGTGTCCTTTTCCCTGTAGGGCGCATATTCCAGGAGCGAGGCCATCTCCATCATGGCAGCTTCGACCTTTTTAAGCTGGTCATTCAGCCCCTTCCGTTCGGCCAGAAGCGCGTCGTTCTTCTTTTTGATCTCATCCATCTTTTCCTGGCTGGAGACTTGCGAGAGGGCCGAAACCTGCTTCTTTAACTCCGATTTGTTTCTGCTCAGTTCAGCCCTGAGGTTGCTGCCGGCCTTTTCCAGCAGGCCGTACGCGCCGGTCACATCACCCGCATCCTGGAGCTCTTTAGCCTCGGCAACCGGATCAGCCTTGACCGCCCCGGGTGCGGAAAGAACTGCAAGGATGAGAATCACCAGAGCGCAGACCGTGATCCTTTTAGTGATCATGTTATGTTCCTCCGTGATAAGCGCATTCACCGGCCGGGTGACCTCCCCGAGGAGCCTCAAGCCTCAAGCCCGGCCGGAATGATCGTCTTGCGTCTCCGACCCGCTCACTGCGGGGCGGACAAGGTCCAGTTTCCAGAGGTTGACCAGATTACCTTTTTCAAGCAGCGTTCCAGTGGCGGCGTAGCGGTTGTCACCCATCCTGTGCAGAACCTCGCAGCCCGTCAGGCTGCCGTCACCCGAAACATATGTGCTGATGAGCCGGTCGTCGAATACGACCACTTTACCCCTGAAATCCCCCACCAGCTCATTGGCCTGGAAAAAATCGAGGGCCAGTTCATCCTCGGATGGTGTCATCTCGTAGACAGTCTGAAAGGTGACGGGATCGAACCGAGAAACCACACCCATCTCCCCCACGGTCCGGATTCCGCCAGCTTCATGGCTGACCTGTATTTTCCCCTGGATCGGCACCCGCTCCAGGGGGTCACCCGACATCCCGTGGCCCGCAACGATCCAGAACCCCGGTTCGGAAAGGAAAGGGTGCTCTCCTTTAAAAAGTCTTTTCAGGTCAGTCATTAAGAGAACGTTCCGGTGCGCTCCTGTTTTCGCTGGAGCCAGCCATTTTGTCCTGATGGCCTCCAACGGCCACAACAATGAAAGCACAGACCACTGCACCCAACCCCAGAAGAAGGGAGACGGCTACCGAGATCTTCCTCTCTGCCTCCCCGCCCCAGTAATTGATGGCTCCGTACACACTTATGCCGATGAATATCGACGCCGCAAGGTTCTGGATGAACAACAAAAAGAATCTCTTTATTGCCAAACGGCTCACAAACACTCTCCTTCCAGTATGGTGACCTCGCCTGTCTCCATAAAATACACGGCGCCCTTGAGGAACACATCTCCATTTCTGACGGCTTCCGCGATGGTGGGGGAGCGTTCGATGAGCTTGCTCATGGTGCTCCACAACGTTGCGTGAACAGCTTCCTGCAGGACATCTTCGACCTCTTCGTCCTGCTCCAGGAGCGGCTTCACGACCGGCTCGAGGTTCCTAACAAGTTCCACCAGGTGCCCCTCTGCCTTCTCTTCGCTGCCTTAGAGGACGGCTTTGACAGCCCCGCAGTTTTCATGTCCCAGCACAAGGATGAGAGGCACCTTCAGATGATCGACAGCGTTTTCAAGGCTGCCCATGGCAGCCATGCCCACATCAACGGGGTTGCACAGACCTGTCCTCTCACGCCGGATAAAACGCCTGCAGCCCTCCACTATTTTATCAAGGATTTCCAAGCCTTTAATAAATCTCCTTTTCACCACTTTGGTGACCGTGATTCGGACCCATATTAAAACAGCAACGGCCTTTCCTAGTCAAGGGGCGCATGGCGTACCTGAAGGCTAATTCAGCCCATGAATGTTGACTTTCAGACAAAACCGCCTCATTCATTTACCGCAAAATTATTGGAAATATTGGCACCGGAGGCTCAATGAAAGACGCGATGCGTTCCACACCCATTCTGCTCCTCTGCCTCTGCCTGTGCCTGGCAGCGCCGGTTCCGGCTGACATCCGGACCCTGGTGTTCACATGACCATCGGGCAGGTCGCCCACTCCGTGGGGCTGAAAAAAGCAAACTGGCACAGCGCCTCGCACAGAGCCCGTGGCCCGGATCACCAGAGGTGAGACCCATGTGGGGATGACCCTCCGGCAGGCGGCCCACGCCCTGGGGACCACCAGCAAGGAACTGGCTCAAATATCCCTTCTGGACGCTGCTTTGCGCCTTTGCCCTTTTCCTGCCGGTAAAAGGGCACGCCTCGAAGGGTCTTTAATCTTTCCGCCCTCGCCCTTTCTCTTGCGGTGACCGGCTTTTTACTGGACAAACCCCCCAACCCCATGGAATCGGTCGTCAAACTGTTTAAAACGGCCGTGGGGATCTCTCCTGACGTCCTTCTCAGGGTCCTCGGTTTCGCTTTTTTTGCCTCCTGGCGGTGGTCGGCAACAAGCTCATATGCGGCTGGGGGTGCCCTTTCGGAGCCATAAAGGGGAGGATGGACGGCAGGAGGTGGGCTGCCGACAGTTTCTCCTGCGCCAGATGTCTGCGTTCCTGCGATTACGATGCGCTGGATTATAAGGCGGCAGGGGAAGGTTTCACAGAGCGGTAAAGGGTGGCGTCCTGCCGGATCTGGAACCCAATGAGAGGGAAAAAGCTTTAAGCTTTGAGCTGTTTGCTGAAAGCTCCCTCAATACTGCTCCAGCTCCCAAAGCCCCTTGCTGGTTCCTATCCAGACCCGATCGGCCCCAGGGGCTACATAGACCGCGGCGGGATCCCCGCGGACGCCGGCGCTCGGTCCGTAGGTCTCATAGCGACTTGTTTCCCTCCTGGCGATGTATTCGTGGACGTTGACAAAACGGCGCACCGCCGATACCGGATTCACGCCTTCTTTATCAGTCTCATCGTAACCTCTTTTTGGCTGGCCCAGCCTGACGGGCTCGTCCGATCTGTCGGCCGCCCAGATATCTTCTCCACTGCCTTGCAGGCTCGTCACCAGGGCGTTGTTATAGCCCATCCTTTTCCACCTGTATTCAAAAGGCCGTGAATCCCTTGAACCGAAAAGGGTCCCGGTCCAGCCGAGATAGGGATGGTGGGTCGGCCAGGGTTTTCCCATGGCCACATCCCGCAGTCCTCCCCACAGCAGACCCCTTTCGGTTCCGGCCCAGATGGTCCCCTCCTCCACCACAAGCCGGGTCACTGCCTCGGCCTCCCTGAGGCTCACGATAGCCATACCATCACCGCTGATAATGGCGATGCGGGAATCCGCGTTCCCCAGGACAAGGCGGCCCGCCCCGATACCGATGGCCGTCACGGGCGGCTTGAACAGGTCCGAATCTTCTCCCTGCCTCCCAAGCCTGTAACTACCGCCAAGGTACACCTGTCCGGTGCCCCTACCCGACCTTCCGGTCATGTCTATCAACCAGTCAGCATCGGGTTTATAAACCTTCCACTCCCCATCCCTGTAGGAGGCGAACCCTTTCCGGGTACCAACCCAGACCGCTCGGCTCTGCTGATCGTCCTTGTGGTCATCCGCAGCAATGCTGAGCACCCCGTCATCGGGAAGGCCCCCGTAGCGGCTCGTCTTTACCTCCCACACGCCATTGGAAAGGATGTGAAGACCGTCGCCGTCCGACCCCAGATAGACAGCCCCCTTGACGACAGCCAGGCATGTGACCCCGCTGAAGGTTCCTAGACCGGGCACCTCCTGGTTGACCCAGGGACCGTCCCCCTTTTTCAAAAAAAGCCCCTTGCCCGTCACCGCGGCCACAAGCTCCCCCTCCCCGGCCAGGGCCAGAACGGGCCCGTCAAGAGCTGGCCCGGACAGGGTGTTTTCATAGGTCGGGGGCAAAGGGGTGGCGCAGCCGGCCAGGAAAAGACCTAACAGGAAAAGAGTCGCGGTGAAACCAGACAGGCATCTCGACATATGAGGCTCTCCGGGAAAGGTTTCCTTCTGTCTTTATGAGGACATCCACCACCGGTGACCGGGTACTGGGTACTGGGTACTGGGTACTGGATAAACTACCATCTATCTCCCAGCAAATCCAGCCTGCTCGTTCGTATGAAGAGGCAGGCACACCAAAGCATTTCACAGGGATGCCCTCGCGTGGAAAATAGATTAGAATCAGACAAGGCCGATCCACATATGTCCCATCGAGGGATAGAACAGGTGCCCGACAAAATGCCGGATGACCGATCAAACCATATCGACGGGCCGAAGACCCTGAAGTCCCGTGCCGACCGCCTGGGGGCCCTTGCGAGCATCGCGGCCAGGATAGGCATCTACCGGGACACACACCGCCTGGCCCGTGAGTCGATGCAGGCCATCGGGGATCTTCTGCCCATCAGGACGG
>CP070698.1:994822-998094 GCA_020349685.1 bacterium | reverse complement strand
GCCGAGCTGGCAAAATGGTTCGACAAGGACCAGGAGCAATATCGTCTCAGGCCAACCTGCCCTGATGAGTAAGCCAGAAGATCATATAGATGCAGGATGATATCAGCCAGAACCTGATCGATATCAGTGACAGGGTCGGCAGAGTCGCCCAGGCCGCCGGCCGTTCCCCCAATGATGTCCTTATCGTCGCCATCAGCAAGACCATACCGTTAGACCGGATCCGGGCCGCGGTGTCAGCGGGCCAGGTCCACTTCGGCGAGAACCGCGTCCAGGAAGCGAGGGACAAGATCCCCCAGCTCCCCGATGGCCTGATCTGGCATCTCGTCGGTCACCTCCAGAGCAACAAGACCAAATACTGTCCGGACCTGTTCCATTGGATCCACTCCATCGACTCGATCCCCCTCGCCAGAGAGGTTGCCCGCCGATACCGTGATAAGGGAAAGGTGTGCAGGGCCCTCGTTCAGGTCAGTGTTTCCGGGGAGGAGGTCAAGTTCGGCTGCGAACCTGATGAGACGGCAGATATCCTGAAGGTTCTGATTGAGGAGGAAGGGACCGAACCCGTCGGCCTCATGACCATGCCTCCCTTTGACCCCGACCCTGAAGTCTCCCGCCCCTGGTTCAGGGCCCTGCGCCAGCTTCGCGACGACCTTGTGGGGCAGGGCCTGCCGGAAATCTCCTTAAAGGAGCTTTCCATGGGGATGACGGGGGATTTCGAGGTGGCCGTCGAGGAGGGAGCCACCATCGTGAGGATCGGGACAGCGATTTTCGGGGAGAGGGATAGGTAGGAAACTGTGTCTAAGTAACTAAGTATCTACGTGTGTATGTAACTGCAATTGTATGCAGCACTGACATTTTTCAGATATTTAGTCACTTAGGCATTTAGATACCTGTATACCTAGACACCTAGATACCTGTATACCTAGATACATAGTTACCTAGATACGTTGATACTTAGATACCTAGATACGTAGATACCTGGATACGTAGATACCTGGATACCTAGATACCTGGAGTTCAGCTTGTTAGTGAACCGAACCAGACTCACCTTCCAGCTCACCCGCAGGGATCTTTACGACATCTTCCGCATCACGGCCGCACAGCGTCCCTTCAGGCGCGTTGCCATGCCCGGGCTGGCGCTCTTTGTTTTCCTTGGACATGCCCTCGACGGCAATTACGACAAGGGTATTGTGTGGGCTGTGATCGTCGGCGGCCTGTACTGGGGCGTTTCCCAGATCATGTACCTGCTCCATGTCTACGGCGCCGCCAATGAGTCGCTGCTTTCCCCCCAGCAGATAGTACTTTCCGATGAACTCATGGCGGTGACCAGTGAGTACTCCAGGGAGGAGTTCCTGAAACCCGACCCGTCGGATGTCCATGTGGCTCAGGAATACCTGGTGATCGCCACCAGTACAGGTAGACTGGTGTTTTTAAAGCGCAGTTTCCATGATCCGCAGGATTATGAAGAATTGAAAAACTGGCTGGTGTCAGGACCTTCTGGGCACGGTGACACGGAGACACGGTGACACGGAGAGGGTGAATCAGCCATCAGCTGATAGTTTTCAGATTAAAGCCCATTTCCTGGAAATGCGTTAAAGGCTGTCTCTCGCAGGGACGCAGAGGCGCAGAGAAGATCTGAAACTGGTAATATTTGATAGCGTTGAAAAGGTAATTTACCGCAGGGTAAATTGGTAAATGCAAAAGAATCCATATTCATTTCAATACGGCCATGTCCATGATGAATCCGAGAACCCGAAGGACAAACATTGTCCCTAAAAGTAAAACAAATCATTTTTTGTAGAACAGTTCATAATTCTTGGATTTCAGAAACAGGTAGATCGGAACAATCCACCCCAGAAAAAGCCCTATCAATGAAAGATAGTTCGCGTTCAAGTTCCTCTTGCTGGCGAATTGAAAGGTTTAGATTGGCGGGATAACGCAAGCAGCGAGGCAGCCAAGGATAAAGCGGGATACGTTCAGATCTCGCATTAAAATTAATCCCTTACCTTGATTTCCTCTGTGTCTCCGCATCCCTGCGAGATTCTGTTTTCGCCGCAATTAAAGGAATCTGCTTTTTAACCCGATCTGAACTTTTCCTTTTCTTAACTTCGCGTACTCTGCGGTTAATCAGCCTTTCCCGAGTTCTTTCGCTCTTTCTGTCGCTGCCATGACGGCCTCGACGATCGTTTCACTGAAACCGCCTTCGTCCAGCGCACCCAGTCCCGCTTCCGTGGTCCCGCCGGGGGAGGTGACCATCTCCCTCAGTTCGGTGGGGCTCCGTTCCGTCTCGATCATCATGCGCGCGGCTCCCATGATGGTCTGCTTCACCAGTCCGGCCGATTCCTCGGCCGGGATGCCCACGGCCATACCGGCCTCGATAAGGGCTTCCGCCAGGTGGAAAACGTAGGCCGGCCCGCTTCCCGAAAGCCCTGTAACGGCGTTCATGAGGTCTTCCGGCAGGATGTGACAGCTGCCCACGGCCTGGAAGAGCTCCACGGCCCAGTGGGTCATGTCGGCGTGGACACCGTGGCCTGGTGAGATAACAGTGGCGCCGCTGCCCAGGAGGGCGGGTGTGTTGGGCATGGACCTGATAACGGGCACTCCGGGCAGGGATTTTTCCAGGTACTGGAGTGTGACGCCGGCGGCGATGGAGATGACGAGCTGCTCCTTGTTTATGGAAGGCGCGATCTCCTCCAGAACCTCCGGCAGGACCTGGGGCTTGACCGCCAGGAAGATAGTGCCTCCTGCCACGGCGGCATCCTTATTCCTGCCGGTGGTGATGAGCCCGTACCTGCTGCCCAGGTAGGAGCATCTTTCAGGATCCGGTTCCGAGACGATGATCGATTCGGGCGATACGATCCTCGCCCTGACGATGCCGACCGCCAGGGCCTCTGCCATGTTCCCGCCGCCGATAAAAGCGATGCTGCTCTTGTATGCCATCATCCTCACCTTTTCTGAAGGTCACAGTTTACCTGGACATTTGTAACATTTATTAACCCCGATTTTCCACGAAATGTGCGGAAGAGCAGTGCAGAATTGCAAAAGTGCAGAAGCGCATTCATGCACTGAATACATCGATCTTATACTGCGTGCTGCGTGCTGCGTGCTGCGTGCTGGAGCCTTAACAGAACCTCCTAGACTTTTTTCCCGCTTCTTTATATAGTTATGGCAGTTTCTTGATGTAAAAAAGGAGGTTTTTCAGGGTGTTTGTCATCGGTAACTTCATCACGGCGGTGGCCCAGGTGCTGAGGATCATCCTGGACATCTACATGTGG
>CP070698.1:990323-994722 GCA_020349685.1 bacterium | reverse complement strand
GGAGGCGATGAAGCCGCGCGGCGCGAGAGGCGCAGACGGATCGAGGAGCTGGAGCTTCAAGCCCGCCAGCTCTATGAGTCATTCACCAGCGAGGAAGATGCGGGTGCGCAGGAGGGGGGCCCTCCCGCTGAGGCAACGGCCGCTGGACCACCGGTGACAGGTTCTCCGGGAGGAAGGGACGGCGCTCCGGCAAGCATAAGGTTCAGAGCCTACTACGACCGCATCTGGGCTCAGATCAGATCTTCCTGGGTCCTCCCTGAGGGGGTGACTTCCAGCACCAGCCTTGTTACGGTAGTCGGAATACGGATCGCTGCCGACGGTGAAATTGAGCAGTTCTGGATAGAGAAGAAGTCGGGAAACGATTATTACGACCAGTCCGCCCTGCGGGCGATCCGGAAGGCCAACCCCCTGCCGCCTCTTCCCGAGGAGCTGAGCAGCCAGCCTCTGGAGGTGGGGATCAATTTCCGGTATCCGGAATAAAGGCCGTGAACAATGAACGGTGAACGGTGAACAGATAAGAACGCATGACGCAGAACGCGGCACTAAGAATAGAACCTGGAACTTGGAACTCCAACTCCCCGGCGGCGGAGTGATCACTTGCGAGGTAAAAAATCTATGATTTTCACCAGGGTATCCATCAAGCCGGCAATTTTGGCTTTGTCTTTCATTCTACTGTCGTCGCACGGGGCTTTGGCCAAGGTTTACCTCGACATCAACGCCCCGGCGGCGCGGCGGCTGCCCGTCGCCGTCCAGACCCCCATTCCCATGGAGGGCTCCGAGCCCATACCCCTCATTGCGAGAGAGGTCAGGGAGGTTCTCGCCGGTGACCTTGATTTTTCAGGAGTGTTCAGGGTCCTCGATCCAGTGCTGTACATGGAAGACCTCGGAACGACCGGCATAACAACAGGGACCTTCTTGTTTGACGATTGGGAGCTCATCAATGCCGAGGCTCTCGTGAAGGTGGGTTACATGCTCAGACCGGACGGCGATATTGAACTCGAGTTCCACCTGTTCGATGTCTTCCAGAGACTGGAGGTCACAGCAAAGAGATGGAAGGGGACACCCGCCCAGCTCCGAAGCATGGCCCACATGTTCTCCAACGAGGTCATGAAGCAGGTCACGGGGGAGGAAGGCATTTTCCTGACCCGCCTCCTCTTCGTTCAGACCATGGGTGAAAACAAGGAAATTTACCTCATGGATTATGACGGAGCCCAGGTCAGCAGGCTTACGAGGAACGGTTCCATCAACCTGTCTCCGGAGTGGTGGCCAGACACGACCGGAATGATCTACACCTCCTACAAGCATGGTGAACCGAACCTTTACTCCATGAGGATCGGAGGGGGCGAGGAGAGGATCACGGATGGTATCGGTGTGGACGTTGGAGCATCATTTTCGAGTGACGGCAGGAAACTGGCCTTCATGAAGAATGTGGACGGCAATTCGGATATCTACGTTACCGACGACCGGGGTAAAAGCCTCTCCAGGATCACATGGCTCAAAAGCGTAGAGGCTTCGCCCGCCTGGTCCCCGGACGGCAAAAGGATGGCTTTTGTGTCGGATCGCTACGGCAGTCCGCAGATCTTTGTCATGAACGCGGATGGATCCGGCGTTCAGCGTGTTACTCTCGACGGCAGTTACAACACCTCTCCGGCCTGGTCGCCCACCGGGGATCTCATCGCCTACACCAACAGGGTCGGCGGCAACTTCGGTATTGCCCTGGTCGATCCCGATACCCTCCGGACCAGGCAGCTTGTGGGCGAGGAGGGTAACAACGAGGATCCTTCCTGGAGCCCCGATGGTCGCTATATCGCCTTTACCTCAGACAGGTCAGGCGCCTATCAGATCTACATCGTCGACAGGGACGGGAGGAAAGAGTGGCGCATCTCATCGGGTAAGGGGAGCAAAAGCCAGCCGGCATGGTCGAGGAAGTGAATCAGAATATGGAAAATGGATAATGGAGAATAGCGAATAGCGGCTGGGGGCGACCCTTTGTTATCCATCTGTCAACGAGGCTCCGGACCCTGATGAAAAAGGACCGGAAACCAAGAATACCTGCCCAAAAACTGACATTTGCTTTCTTTACAAGGAATGCAATAATGCTGTATAAATCCTGTGTATCTTCACAGGTGGGGTAAAATCCGTATAGATGACAAAGAAGACATTTTGGGCCCCCGCCGCGGGGGCGAGCTTTAAGGTGTCCTAAATTGAAAACGATTTCCAGGAGGTGGACTGTGATCCCAGGAAGGAAAAGTATTTATTTAGCATTGGCGTTGGTTCTCCTTTTCAGCTTTACCCTTGTCAACTGCGCCAAAAAACCCGCCGAGCCGAGCCCCGTGGAACAGGCCGCCCAACCGGCGCCTGCACCGGCACCTGTTCAGGAGTACAAGCCTGAACCGGCCCCTGCTCCCGCTCCCAAGCCCGCTCCGGCACCCGCCCCTCCACCGGCCCCGGCTTTTAACGTTTCAGACCTTGTCGATGTGTTTTTCGCCTTCGATAAGTCTGATCTGACGGCTGAATCCCGTGAGACCCTGGCCAACAACGCCAAACTCCTGAAAGCGGCTTCCGGTGTCAAGATCGTTGTCGAGGGCCACTGCGATGAGAGGGGAACCAACGAGTACAACCTTGGCCTCGGTGAGCGCCGCGCCAACGCTGTCAAAGATTATCTTGTCTCCCTTGGGATCTCAGATGCCAGGATCAAGACGATCAGTTACGGCGAGGAAAGGCCCTTCGCCATGGGCCACAACGAGGATGCCTGGCAGCAGAACAGGCGTGCTCATTTCGGTCTTCAGTAAAGGTTCCGTAAAATGAGGAGAAGCCTTCCTCACCTGGCGACTCTCGCCCTGCTGATCCTCAGCACGGGCTGTGCCACGTCGGTCGACATGGATTCGATGAACCGTCGTATCGATGACAACGCTGCCAGGATCGCGGCAATGGAAAAGGCGCAGTCGAAGCAGAGCCAGGAAGAGGCCTTTTCCCAGAGCGTCAAACTTCAGGCCCTTCAAAAGGAGATCGAGGCGCTCCGCAAGGATTTCGCCGATTCCAAGTGGACGGTGGATAACCTGGCCGAGAAGGTGGAATCTTTCGCAGCGTATGTCGCCGAGGTCGATGAGTTCATGGTCCGGTTCAAAAAGAGGGGCGGAGAGATCGACAAGGCCCTCGAGGAGCTGACCACCAAGCTGGAGGCCGACGTAAGAGGTTTGGCCGAAAAGCTAAAACAGATGCTGGAACAAGAATCTCGTTAATGAGGTCGTTCGCGAAAGGGCTCGGTAAGAGCCCTTTCTTTTTATTCCAACCTGTTGAAAATTTTGCCGCAGTCTGTTAACTTGCAGACTATTCTGCACGATGCGGGGTGGGTGATGTTAAGGATCGACCAGGTTGTCAAGGGAAGACCGCCCGAACTGACACCGACGCAGCGGAAGGTGCTGGATTTTATCCTCAAGCGGCCCGAACAGGCTGTATTCCTCACCGCCACCGACCTTGCGCATCATCTCAATGTCAGCGACACCTCCATCGTACGTCTTGCCCAGGCCCTGGGATACGCGGGATATCCCCACTTAAAGAGACATTTAAGGCAGTACGTCCAGCCCAAGATCACAACCGTTGACCGTCTGGACGAAACGGTACAGCGTGTGGAATCTGTGAGGGACGTCCTGACCGATGTCCTTTCCAATGACCTGAAAAACCTGAAGACAACCCTGGAGGAGACGGACCCGGAGACCTTTACGAGCTTTGTCAGGGAACTTGACGCGGCGCGGCGGGTCTTCATCATAGCCCTTCGCTCCACGCACTGCCTGGGGGTGTTCATGAACAGCGCTCTCAGGTTCCTCGGGCGGGATGTTGTAAGCATCATGCCGGGAACGGGGGAAATGTGGGACCAGTTGAGGGACCTTTCGCCTCAAGATGTCCTTGTAGGGTTTGCCTTCCCCCGCTACACTAAAGTCACGGTGGAGGTCATGGAGTACGCGAGGGAACGGAAGGCCCGGGTTCTGGCCCTTACGGACGGAGATCTGTCACCCTTGAGGAGAACCGCCCATCTGACCCTGACCGTCCCCTACGAGATCAATTCCTACATAGAATCCTTTACCTCTGCCCTCAGCCTGGTCAATGCCATCGTGACCGCTGTTGCTTTTGAGAACAGGGCAGATACAATGAGGGTGCTCAACGAGATGGAAGATGTCTGGAAGAGGGAGGGCGTTTACTGGGGAAAAGGGTGAACCCGGCGCCGGGGCCGGTCCGGGAAAGCCTGTCTTCGCAACACCGGAGTGATTGCACGACGGTGGTCATGGAAAGTGAAATACCAGGAAGCGAGGGAGAGGGGTGGAAGTATAGGGGAAGCAGATGTATGTATGGTGATGTTCCAATCTGCAATGGAGTGTATTCCGTCAACATTTTGCCAAGG
>CP070698.1:984459-990223 GCA_020349685.1 bacterium | reverse complement strand
GCTGCGTATTTAGCAGAGATCGCAGAAGCAAAGCTGCGATCTCTGCAAGTCCAAAGTCCAAAGCCCAAAGTCCAAAGGGAAAACCGGAACCGACCTGAGGCGAATCTGGTTTCGTTCTCGATCTTCAATTCTCAATTCCAAATTTATTTGTCAACAGCTTTTCCACAACTGTGGAAAAGTGTGATTTTTACTTAACACTTTACACTTACGGTTTTATAAGTTACCAATTTAAAGGGAGTATTTTACTGTTCGCCTCAAGTAGCGTCTTGTTCGGGTATTCTTTCGGAAACTTCTGACAGGCAGGGTACGGGTATGTGATAAAGGATATGGTGTTTCCTATTGTGCGTCCTGCGTGCGGCGTCCTGGGTCGTGAGCAACCGCCTCGACCTCATCTTCGGTAAGGGCCCCCTTATCCAGAAGCGCCAGCAGCAGACGGTAGCCGCCACAGGGTGTGGCGCCGGGAGGAGGCGACGGCGACATGAAGTCACAACCGCCTGCAAGGTAGCTGCACCGGGCGCACATTTTATCCGTGAGCACTCTATCTTTTCTTGCCGGACCCGGTGGCACGTCGACGAGCAGCTTTATGTGGTCCACGGCGACCCTGCCGGAGGCAAGCCCCCTCTTTATCGCTGCCAGCCCCCCGCAGCCATCCTCCCCGTCTTCACCTTTGTAATACGCACAGTAGGCCTGGCATGTCACGGCCACAGCAGCGGACCCCTGGCCCCTCCTTTTATCTGAGAGAAGGGTCATCATCCCAACAGAGATGCCTTCCGGAACATTACGTCTCATCGTCTTCAACCTGCTCATCGGTGACCTTTTCGACCTGAACTCTCTTGATCCGCCTTTCGTCCGAGCTGAGCACCGTGAATTTCAGACCCTCTGTGTGGACAGCCTCCCCGGGCAAGGGCACTCTTCCTGTCACCTCCATGATCAGGCCGCCCACCGTTTTGGAGGGGGTCACGCCCCCCCAGCGTGGAAAGACCCTCATGAGGTCTTCCACAGGTGTCCTTCCAGAGACCTCCAGGGCGCCGGTGGGGAGGGTTCTCATCATGACGACCTCCCTGTCAAACTCGTCCTGGATCTCACCTACCAGCTCCTCCAGCACATCCTCCAGGGTGATGATCCCCTCCGTGCCCCCGAACTCATCCACGACGACCGCCAGATGGATCTTCCGTTTCTGGAACTCCTTGATGACTCTCCCTAGCTGAGCGCTCTCGGGGATGAAGTAGGGTGGATGAAGGTGATGGGCCAGGCGGTAGCTCTCCCACGATGAGGGCGGCATGATGAGAAGGTCCTTCACGTGGAAGACACCGACCATCTCGTCCATATTTTCTCTGTAAACAGGCAGCCGGCTGTGCCCGCTCATGTTGGCGACCTTGATGACGTTCTGGATATCATCGGATATCTCAAGCCCCACGACCTGCGTTCGGGGCACCATGGCATCCTTGACGGTTTTCCCGGTAAAGCGGATGACCCGGTCGATCAGGTGGGCCGGATACTTGTCTATGCCGCCCTCCTTGGCGCTCATGGACACGAGCAGCTGGATCTCGTCTGCCTGCACCGTGGCAAAATCCTGGTCGGGGTCACCCCCTGTCAGACGTATGAGGCCATGCGTCAAACCGCTGAAAATCCAGGTTACCGGCCAGGTGAGGAAATAGAAGACAACCAGCGAATATCCCGTAAGGATAACGTATTTTTCCGCGTACCTTCTGGCCATCACCTTCGGGGTGATCTCCCCGAAAACCAGGATGAAAAGGGTCGTCACCCCCACCGCAACAGCCAGGGCGTTGTTCTTAAAAACCCTGGATGCGATATCCGTGGCAAAGGCCGAAGCGCCGATGTTGACGAGATTATTCCCGATGAGGATGGAGGTGAGCAGGCCGCTCGGATTTTCAAGCCAGACGCGCAGGGGGTCCCGTTTTCTGCCTCTTGACTGCAGGAGCGCCTGGAACTTGGCCTTGGACAGGCTGACGAAGGCCGTCTCGGAACCGGAGAAAAAAGCCGAGAGAGCGATACAGCAGGCGATAGTGATCCACTCCCAGGTCGGGACGTCAGCCATTTCCGATCAGAACCCCTCTGAAAACTCCTCGGACTCCACATAGGAAACGTATGGCTCCTCGTGGGCCCTCTGTGCCTGGCAGTACCTGTGAACCCTGTCGACCACCTCTCCGGGTTCGTCGGTCATGGATAACAGCTCCAGTTCGTCCTCCTCCAGGAAGCCCTCTCCCACCATCTTGTCGCGCATCCAGCTGTACATGTCCCCCCAATAGGACCGGTCAAAAAGGATGATGGGAAACTTCTGCATCTTGCCGGTCTGCTTGAGGGTCAGGGATTCGAAGAGCTCGTCCATTGTCCCGAATCCTCCCGGCAGCACCACAAGAGCCCGGGCGTATTTGACGAACATGACCTTCCTGATGAAGAAGTAATGGAAGGTGAGCTCGATGTTGGCATACCTGTTGGCATGTTGTTCCCTGGGAAGGATGATATTGAGCCCGACCGAGGTCCCTCCTCCCTCGAAGGCCCCCCTGTTGGCCGCCTCCATGACACCGGGGCCGCCTCCCGTGATCACACCGTAGCCCTCCTCGGCAAAACGCCGGCCGATGGTACGGGCCGCCTTGTAAACCTCAGAATCAGGAGCACAGCGGGCCGAACCGAAAACGCTGACGGAATCAGGTATCTTGGACAGGACCTCCATGCCGGTGACCATCTCGGCCATCATCCTGAAAACCCGACGGTTGTCCAATTGGCCCCGGTAGAGTTTCTGGAGGACGGGATGGATCTCCTTGGAAAGAACCTCCTCTAAAAGAGCCTTGATGATGCGGCTGGTCTCGTCATTGCCCACGGCTGCTCCTTTCCCGGCAATAAAATGCAAACTGCCCGCAGGCAGGTCATTTAGCTTTATCAGATACTGCAACGGACATCAATGCGCCAGTCCGCTTCCCTGTCAACCTCCCGCCGATCCCGCAGCCCTTCCCAAACCGGGAAATCGGGGTTAACTTTCCCTTTGAGTCTTATTGTGATAGATTTGCATGCTTTTGAGGGATACCCCCTGTTCATAAGCCTTACAGCGGGAAGGGGGGCTCACCCGAAAGGGAGGATGACCGTTGACGCAAGCTAAAGCCAAACCCCGCAGGGAGAACATATTCGAACCCAAATGGCTCGCCTGGGAGATAACGGGCAGGTGCAACCTTAACTGCATTCACTGCCGGTCCTCCTCAACCATGGGCTCAGATGAGGGCGACTTTACACTCGAAGAGGCCAGGAAGTTCATCGACGACATCACCTCTTTCGCCCAGCCTGTCGTGGTGCTCTCGGGAGGAGAGCCCCTCCTTCGCAAGGACGTCTTCGACATCGCGGCCTACGGCACGAGCAAGGGCCTGCGCATGGCCCTGGCCACCAACGGCGCACTGGTTGATGACAGTGTCTGCGGGAAGATCAAGGAATCGGGGATCCGTATCGTATCCCTGAGCCTGGATGGCTCCACCGCCGAGATCCATGATGATTTCCGCAAGCAGCCCGGCGCCTTCCAGCAGACCCTGAGGGCGGCCGAGCTGTTTAAGAAGCACGGCATCGAGTTCCTCATCAACTCCTCTTTCACCAAGCGGAACCAGAAGGACATCCCCAACGTTTACAAGCTGGCCAAGGAGATCGGGGCCACGGCATGGTACATGTTCATGATCGTCCCCATGGGGCGGGGTGAAGACCTCATGGCCGAGCTTATTTCCAAGGAGGATTACGATGAGATCCTCAAGTGGCATTTCGAGATGGAGCTCGAGGAGAAGGACATGCTCGTCAGGCCCACCTGCGCACCCCATTACTACCGCATCGTTCAGCAGGAAGCCAAAGCCAGGGGCCTGGATTTCGAACGCAGAAACCTCAAGTTCGGAACCGGAGGGGGGAAAGGCTGCATCGCGGCGCAGTCTATCGCCTTTATCGGCAGCCGCGGTGAGGTGCAGCCCTGCAGTTATTTCCCCCAATCCGCCGGCAACGTCAAGAAACAGCACTTCAAGGAGATATGGGAAAACAGTCAGCTTTTCAAGGATATGAGAAGCTTCAAGGATTACAAGGGCCGTTGCGGTTCATGCGAATATCTCAGCGTCTGCGGGGGATGTCGAGCACGGGCTCTGGCGGTTTCGGATGACTACATGGAGGAGGAACCCTTCTGTGACCATGTGCCTGTGAAGGTTCTCCGTGACAGGAAAAAGGAGCAGCGAATCAATGAATAACACCTATATCGACGCCTGTTTCAGACGCCCGACCGAACACACTCCTATCTGGATCATGCGCCAGGCCGGCAGATACATGCCGCAGTATCAGGAAGTCCGCGGCCAGGTTGATTTTCTGACCCTCTGCAAAACTCCGGAGCTGGCCACCAAGGTGACGCTCCTGCCCATCGACCTTCTCAACGTTGACGCGGCCATCCTCTTTTCCGACATCCTCATCCCCCTCGAACCCATGGGTATTTCGGTGGCTTTTGAGGACAAAGTGGGACCTGTCCTGTCGGCCGTTCAGGATGAGACCGCCATCAGGGCCCTTCGGAGGATCGAGGCCGACGAGGACACCGGGTTCGTCATGGATGCTATCCGAATGATAAGGAAGGAACTGGAGGGCCGCGTCCCGCTCATCGGTTTTTCAGGATCCCCCTTCACCCTCGCCACCTACGCTGTGGAGGGCGGCACCACTAAAAGTTTCCATAACATCAAGGGCCTTCTCTACTCCCGTCCCGAACTGGCCGACTACCTTATGGACCTGCTGGCAGACGTTGTCATCAACTACCTCAATGCGCAGGTGGATGCCGGCGCCCAGGCGATCCAGATCTTCGACACGTGGGGAGGGATCCTGGCCGACCCCGAGTACGTCAGGTTCTCCCTCAAACCGGTCCAGAAGGTCATCGCCCATTTGAAGCGGGATGGTATCCCGGTCATCTACTACCTGAACAACGGGGCCTACCTTGCCCATCATATGGACGGCATCGATGCCGATGTCATCGGTATCGACTGGAGGCAGGACATCGGCCAGGCACGCAGGACCTTCGGCCAGAGAAAGGCTGTCCAGGGCAACCTCGACCCCACCGTCCTTTTCGCTTCTCCGCAGGAGGTGCGCCTCAGGGCCCACCGGATCCTCGAGGAGGCTGGCCCCGCTCCGGGCCACGTATTCAACCTCGGGCACGGGATCCTTCCTCAGACACCCATGGATAACGCCATCGCCCTGGTGGAGGCTGTCCACGAGTACAGACGCTGACATCGGATGTCCGCCGAGGACCGGACAACAGCCGTCCTTCTCCTCAACATGGGGGGGCCCGATTCCCTCGACGCAGTCCGGCCCTTCCTGACCAACCTGTTCTCCGACCCGGCGATCATCGGATTGCCGGGTTTTCTCCGTCTCCCTCTGGCCCGGCTGATGGGGAAGAGGAGGGCGGAAAAGGTCACCCCTCGCTACCGACTCATCGGCGGCCGCAGCCCCATATCGCAGATCACCGCCGGTCAGGCCCAGGCCCTCGCCTCGGTCCTCCGGGATCGGGGCCACGACATCGCCGGGGTCTTTCCCGCCTTCTCCTACTGGCACCCCTTCATCCATGAGGCGGTGGACTCCGCCCACCGGGCCGGGGCCCGGAGGCTGATCGCCCTGTCCCTCTATCCCCAATACTGCCGGGCGACCACCGGCACCTGCGTGCAGGATCTTTCCCGCGCCCTGCCCGGCACACCCTTCGAGGCCCGGACCAGGATCGTCGATTCGTGGCCGGACCACCCCGGCTACATCGGAT
>CP070698.1:981611-984359 GCA_020349685.1 bacterium | reverse complement strand
TTGAGATCGCTGTAAGGGTCTCGCCGGGTCGTGAGAGCGGCAAACATTCTTTTGCCCATGGAACGGGGAGGGACATGTCGGGAAGGGTAGATGTCGAGATCTTTGGCAAGGTCTACACCGTCAGAGGTGACAAGGACCCCGAATACGTGCGCCGGGTTGCGGAGTTTGTCGACCGCAAGATGCGGGAGATCGCTCAGGTTACGGAAACAGTCTCGACATCCCGCATTGCGATCCTCGCCTCTCTGAACATAGCGGATGAGCTCATGACCGTGCTCGACGAGTCGGAGGAGCTCAAAACGCGCATGAGAAAGCTGACGCAGCGGATCGAGGAGACCCTTGATCAGGAAGCATCCTGAGTCGGAAGCTGTCAACGGACTGTCCCCGCACTGTGATGGGTAAACTGTAAGCAGTATACTTATCTCCTTGATGGCGCGAGCCCTTTCTGGTAAATTGATAGTCGACCCCTGCCCTGCTCGTGGAGGCCTGTTACTTTTGAGCCAACACTCGAAATACGGGGCTCCCGCTGAGGGCGTGGTGAGCATGTTCGCTTCGAGCGAAAAGCCTGAAGCGTCCCGTGGGGGACCCACCTGGTCGTGCAGGTTCAACAGCTGAACTTGACCACGGCATCGGGCGGGGGTTTTAACTGATTGAACTAGCATTCATCCAGCAATCGGGATGAATGCTTTGCGAAGATCATGAGGAGGGGGAGGAAAGCCATCCCCCGGCTCGTAAAAGGCCTCGAAGAGGAATATTTAAGAGGTCACTGGCAGAAGGAGCAATCTGGACCGGCCCCTGGGGCCTGCTTGAGTCCAGTTCTATATATAACTTGAAGTTTTCAGCCGAGGATCTCCGTTCGTAGTTTTATGGGTTGTGTAAACGGCCCTGCCAGATACAAAAGAACACGGTTTCAGTCTTCTGAGGTTGCTCATCTCCCGGTGCTCATCGTCGCCGGGGTGTTCATGGGGCCATGAGGTCTTCTTCAAGTTAAGGACTGGTCCTTTCGCGGGCCTCGCCGGTAAGACCGATTTCACGGTCGATAACTGGTGAGGTTTTTTTGTCTTATTCCACTTCCGAAGAAAAGCAGATTATCAGGGAAAGAGTCCGGGCCATGAGGCAGAGCCTGGCGCCGGAACAGGTTCGGGCTTCCGGTGAGTCTGTTTCTGAAAAAATCCTCCTTTATGTCTCTTCCCATAAGATCCTGAGTGTCTGCAGCTACGCCCACACAGGCAAGGAGGTACCCACACAGAGCCTCATGGAAAAGTTGATATCCACGGGTGTCAAGGTTGCCGTACCCGACTGGGAAGCCTGGAAACAGGGGTCCGGTCTGAGGGTGGTCAACATCGAAAGCACCGGGGAGCTGGTCCGGGAGGACAGGGTGGTTCCCCAGCCCGTGGTGACGGAAGGCAGGATCCTTCCTATCGAGGAGATCGAACTGTTTATCGTGCCCGGTATCGCCTTTGACCCTTCCGGCAATCGCCTGGGGATGGGCGGAGGATATTTCGATCGCCTCCTTTCGCGTGCATCGTCCACAGCCACCTTTATGGGCCTGGCGTATGATTTTCAGGTCGTCACCCATCTGCCATCAGAGGATCATGATATTCCCGTCCACGCGGTGGTGACGCCGGTTGCGACCCGGGTTCTTAAGGTTGACCATAAACAGGAGGGCAAGAGCTATGGTTCTTGACAATAATTTTATAATCTGGCTCGTCATTCTGGTTGCCGGTGCCATTATCGGTTTCCTTGTTCGTCTCGTCCTGCAGTCTGTTACGGACAAAAGCAAACAGCGTGAGGCCGCCCAGGCCATAGCATCCGCTCAAAAGCAGGCCGAAAACCTGCTCAAGGAAGCGGAGATAAAAGCCAAGGAGTTTCTCTTCCAATCGCGATCCAAGTTCGATGAAGAGACCAAACGGGAGCGCGAGGATCTGCAAAAACTGGAAAAGAGGCTGCAGGCAAGGGATGAGAACCTGGATCGAAAGTTCGAGGTTCTCGACAAGAAGGAGCAGGACCTCGTCAGCAGGGAAAAATCGGTAGCCGGACAGCAAAGAGCCGTATCGGAAAAAGAAAAGGAACTTCAGGCAACGATCACCGAACAGCGCGTCAAACTCGAACAGATCTCCGAGATGACGGCCGACCAGGCAAAGGAAGAGCTCAAAGCCATGATGCTGGAGGAGGCGAGGATCGATTCGGCCAAGATGATCAAACGCCTTGAAGAGGAAGCCAAGGAAACTGCGGACAAAAAGGCCAAGGAGATCATCAGTTTTGCCATACAGCGCTACTCTGGAGATTACGTGGCAGAGAAAGCGGTGACAGTCGTCAACCTGCCCAGCGACGAGATGAAAGGCAGGATCATCGGGCGTGAGGGTCGGAATATCAGGTCTTTCGAGAGTGCCACCGGAGTGGACCTCATCGTTGATGACACCCCTGAAGCGGTGGTGCTGTCGGTGTTCGATCCGATACGCAGGGAGATCGCAAGGATCGCCCTGGAGAGGCTCATATCCGATGGCAGGATCCACCCTGCCCGCATAGAGGAGGTCGTCAAGAAGGTTTCCCGGGAGATGGAGGCGGCCGTCAAGGAGGAGGGAGAAAAGTCCGCCTTCGACATCGGCGTTCATGGCATTCATCCGGAGCTCATCAGGTTGATGGGTAAGCTCAAATACCGGACCAGCTACGCTCAGAACGTCCTGCACCATTCCATCGAAGTTGCTTTCATATGCGGCAGCATGGCAAGCGAGCTGGGACTCAACGTCA
>CP070698.1:977708-981511 GCA_020349685.1 bacterium | reverse complement strand
TCCGCTATCGGAAATGGCGTGAGGAGTGGGGATCCAACTTCCTGCTCCGCAGTTTTTTGCAGATCTACCTTCTGCAGGGAGCCGTTATCCTCATCGTCGTATCCCCGGTCTTAAAGGTGGCGGCCGAGCCCGGAAGAGCTCTGGGCCTGATGGATGCCGTCGGGGCGCTCACGTGGATGGTCGGCTTCCTTTTCGAGTCGCTGGGTGACTGGCAGCTCCTCGTTTTCAAAAGAGACACCGCGAACAAAGGACGGATCATCACCACCGGATTGTGGCGGTATTCGCGTCATCCCAATTATTTCGGTGAATGCACCCTTTGGTGGGGTGTTTTTCTCGTAGCTCTGGGTTCGCCGGGTTCCTGGTGGACCGCGATAAGCCCCCTCACGATCAACTTTCTTCTCCTCTACGTTTCCGGGATACCCATGCTGGAGAAGAAATACGAAGGCGATCCGGCCTTCGAAGATTATAAACGCAGGACCAGTGCTCTCATCCCCTGGTTCCCCCGGAGTTAAAACGGGCGATTGCTCATGACCGGATCTCAAACAGACCCAGCATCAGGCTTCCCGGCTGAGGGACTGAGGATCGCTGTGGTCGGCGGCGGGGTGGCAGGCATCGTCGCTTCCTGGCTCCTGCAGCACAGCCATCATGTCACCCTCTTCGAAGCCAACGATTATCTGGGAGGCCACACGCATACGGTGGTTATCCAGGAGGGGTCCGACGCCGGCACACCTGTGGACACAGGCTTTATCGTTCTGAACGACCGCACCTATCCCCTCTTCCGGTCCTTTCTGAGCAACCTCCGGGTCGACACAAGGGAGACGCAAATGTCCTTCTCCTTCCACGACCAGGTCAGGGACCTTACCTATTCAGGGTCCGGGCTGAACGGCCTTTTCGCCCAGAGGATCAACCTGCTGCGTCCCTCCTTCTGGAGGATGCTAAGGGGGGTGATGCGTTTTTTCAGGGAGGCGAAACGGGACCTGGAAAGAGGCACGGTGCCGGAGGTGTCTGTGGGACAGTACCTTGCAGGGCGTTATCCCAGGGAGACCATCGAGGACCACCTTATCCCCATGGCATCGGCGATCTGGTCTGCCATCCCGGGCCAGATCCAGCAGTTCCCGGCCGAAACATTCCTGCGTTTTTTCGACAACCACGGACTTCTGGGTATCCGTGACCGACCCCGGTGGATGACGGTGGCGGGAGGCAGCCACACCTACGTGAAAGCTTTTGAAAACTCCTTTAAAGGCCGGATCAGGCTCAACACACCGGTGACGGTTATTTCCCGGCGAAACGGAGCGGTCTTCCTGCAGACGCGTCCGGGGGAGAGGTTGGAATTTGACAGGGTTGTCGTTGCCACCCACGCGGACGATGCCCTCAAACTCCTGGCCGATCCTTCCGATGAGGAGGTCCGATTGCTCGGCGCCTGGAGGTACCAGGACAACGTGACGGTCCTGCACACCGACACCTCCGTTCTGCCTCCCATACAAAGGGCCTGGGCCTGCTGGAACTACTGCCGGGAAAGGTCGGCCGAGGAGGTGCATCCGGTGTCGGTTTCCTACAGCATGAACCTTCTTCAGGGCCTTTCAACCGAGCAACATTATTGTGTGTCATTGAACCGCAGCAATCCTGTCAGGGAAGATGCCGTCATCGCGCAAATGGTGTATCGCCACCCCGTCTACAACTTCGATTCCGTAAAGGCCCAGGGGGAGCTGACTTCCATCAACGGTCAGCGCGGCACATGGTTCTGCGGAAGCTATTTCGGTTACGGCTTTCATGAGGACGCTGTGCGGTCGGCCGTACAGGTGGGAAAGGCTTTCGGGGTCACGCTGTGAAATCGAGGATCTACAGCGGAAGGGTCATGCACGCCCGGTCAGAACCGGTACACCACCGCTTTTCCTATCCCGTATACTTTTACGGTTTTGACCTCGAGGAACTCGAAAGGCTGGACAAAGAGGTCCTTTGCTTCGGCTACAACCGCCTCCGTCCTGTGGCGCTTTACGACCGGGACTATCTCACAGCGGGCAGCGCCCCTATCAGGCAAAAGCTTGTTGCGCTCCTGTCCCGGGCGGGTCATCACAAAGAGATAGGACGCATCTACCTCGTGACCTCGGCAAGGGTGATGCACTATGTTTTCAACCCGGTGAGTTTCTTCTTCTGCTTTGGGCCGGAGGGCTCCCTGGATTGCGTCGTGGTTCAGGTCAACAACACCTTCGGAGAAATGCACGTCTACGTGCTCGCCGAGCCTCTCTCAGGCAGGCGTTCCGGCGAGGCCCATTACCGGGCTGAAAAGGTATTCCACGTGTCCCCCTTTTTCGACCGTAAGGGTTCCTACGACTTCTATTTCACGGACCCGGACACCGGTAAACTGGATGTCATCATCCATCACGAAGAGGAAAAAAAGGTCGTTTTCGCAGCGCGGCTCACAGGTACGCCCCTGCCCCTGAAACGCTGGACCGTTGTTGGCAAACTCCTGAAACACCCCCTCACCGCGAGTCTCACAATGCCGCGGATCATCTACCAGGCAGCCCGTTTGCGATTCTTGAAACATCTCCGCGTTTTTATCAAACCTCCGCCTGCCAGTACCATGACCATAAGGGCCGCTCCTCCAGGGCCGACCGCGCGCCTTGGCCGCGCCGTGACAAGGTCCTTTTTAAGGAGGATCAGCGAAGGCCGGCTGACCCTCGTTTATCCCGAAGGGAACAGGGAGTGTTTCGGCCAGGAGAACGGCAGGCAGGCCATGATCAGGGTTGTGGACAACCGTTTTTTCAGCAGGACCCTCATAAGTGGAAGTATCGGCTTCGGCGAGTCCTACGTAGCAGGTCAATGGACGACCGACGAACTGCCGGCAACCCTGGCTTTGCTGTCGGAGAACCTCGAACACCTCCAGGAGAAGCACCATCGCCTTTCGGCCCTGGGGCGGTCCCTGGAACATGTCCGGCACCTTCTAAAACCGAACACCATCAACGGAAGCCGCAGCAATATCAGATGCCACTACGACATCAGCAACAGTTTCTTCTCCCTCTTCCTGGACCGGACCATGACCTACTCCTGCGGTCTTTACTCGGAACCGGACACCGGTCTCGAAGAGGCTCAGCGCAACAAGCTCAGGACTGTTATCGAAAAGGCACGTATCGGCGAAGGGGACCACGTGCTCGAGATCGGCTGCGGTTGGGGAAGTTTTGCCATCGAAGCTGCCCAAAGGACAGGTTGCCGGGTAACCGGCATCACCCTATCCCAGGAGCAGCTGGACCTGGCCCGGGAGCGTGTCGCTGCCGGCGGCGTGGCGGACCGGGTGCACCTGGGAATGCTCGATTATCGTCACATCGAGGGGACCTACGACAGGATCGTCTCCATCGAGATGCTCGAGGCCGTGGGTCACGCGAACCTCGGGATCTGGTTCCAGAAGTGCGCCGCGGCCCTCAAGCCAGGTGGAATGGCGGTCATACAGGTCATCACCCTTCCGGATAAAAGGTACCGCCAGTACAGGAGGAGTTCGGACTGGATCCGAAAGCACATCTTTCCGGGAGGACACCTGCCCTCCCTCGGAGCCCTCGAGGACGCGGTGCGAAGCAAAACAAACCTTGTCATCAGGGATGTGGAGCGGATCGGGCACCACTACGCCAGAACCCTGGCGGACTGGAGCCGGAACCTGACGGCCAGGCGTAAAGAAACCCTGGACCTGGGCTTTGACGAAGCGTTTCTCCGCAAATGGCAATACTACTTTGCCTATTGTCAGGCCGGTTTCGAGACGGGAGCCATCGACAACCTGCAGATCGTGCTTGAAAAACCGGTTGGGGAGACCCCCG
>CP070698.1:974713-977608 GCA_020349685.1 bacterium | reverse complement strand
TTCTCAGATCCGGTATCGTGTCGGCGCAGGCAAGGGTGAACTCTCCGAAGCGGTCGTTGATCCGATCGAGGACCTTCTGTACTTCCTCCTTGCGCACCTCCTGGGGCAGCAGGCTGGCTGTGTATTGCTCAAAGGAAAGGTCAGACAGAGAAATGCCCAGGAGGCGCACAGGCCTCTTGATATCGATGCCAGCGAGGAGGCGTTCCGAGATCCTGTAGATCTCCTCCGTCTGACAGACGGGGGAGGGGAGAGTGAACCTTTTTGTCCTGGTGGTGAAATCATCGTAACGCCACGTCAGGGTTATCGTCCTGCCGCGGCACCGGTGCCTGCGGGCCCTCCTTCCCACCATCTCCGAAAGAGTGTGGAGGACCTTGACCATGGAGAGGCGGTCGGCCAGATCATGGGGCATGGTCACCGAGTGACCGATGCTTTTCGCCGAGGATCCCCCATGCTTCCCATGGTCATGGCCAAACCCTCCTTCACCGCGGCCCATCATGGAGAGGCGGACTCCCGAAGGGCCGAACCTGTGCCGAAGCAGAACTTCCGGATACCTCCCCAGCTCCCCGCACGTCCTTATCCCCATGGAGTTCAGGGTCCTGGTGGTTACCGGACCGATCCCGGAGAGCTTCTCCACGGGTGTTCGCTCCAGGACCTCCCTGACCCTTTCCGGTTCGATAAAGGTCAATCCATCAGGTTTGTTCATCCCGCTGGCCAGCTTGGCCAGGAGGCTGTTTGGAGCGATCCCGACGGAACAGGTCAGTCCGGTGGCTTCCCTTACCTTGGCCTTGATCTCAGCCCCGGCGTGGGAGGGGGTTGGGTAATGTTTCACCATCGATGTAATGTCGAGAAAGGCTTCATCCACCGACGTGACGTATACCTCGGGAACGAAAGATTCCAGAACATTCATGACCCTGACCGAAGCGTCCGAATATTTTCTGTAATCGGCCCTTATGACCAGGACCTCCCTGCAGAGGATCTTTGCCTGTCGGACCGTCATCCCCGTCCTGATACCGTATTTTCTCGCGGGGTACGAGGCGGTGGTGATGATGCTTCTGTCTCCCTGACCGGCGATCGCCAGCGGCTTGCCTTTGATCCGTGGGTTGGCAAGCTCCTCGACAGACGCAAAAAAAGCGTCCATGTCCATGTGCAGGATCAGTTTGTTCATTCCGAGAGGTGCACTGCCTCGAGATGCCATGACTGCGTGTCGTTGTTCATGACGAGGTGAAAGGTGTCCGAACCGTCACTGACGGAAAAATGGTGGAGGGTGGCTCTTCCTTCCCTTTCGGACCAGGTGTGGTTGGTTCTCACCACCTTGATTTTACGGCTGTTCCAGATAAACCAGGCCGGTCTCACTCTGCCGGGGGGCTCGAAAATAGCGCCGACTGCGATGGGCTCCAGGAGTTTCCGGCCATTCATGGGGTTGCTCTTTATCTGCCGGGGATCCGGATCACGGCCCTGACTTTACCCACAATCCTTACATCTTCCGCACCGGCGTCGACAGTCACTGGAAGATGATCCGGATTGGAGGGGAGAAGCGTTAGCTTCCGGCCCTCACGCCTGAAACGCTTGAGGGTCGCCTCTTCCCCGATGAGCACGACCACGAGTTCGCCCTCGGCGGCGGTTTCCTGTTTCCTCACAAGGATCATGTCGCCAGGAAGGATGTTATCGCCGGTCATGCTGTCACCTTTAACCCTGAGGAGAAAGCTCTCTTCATCCGCGACGGATGGATCGAGGATCAGGGAATCCTCCTTCTCCTGAAAGGCAAGATCAAGAGGACCGGCCGGCACCGTACCCAGTATGGGAACACCCACCCCGTTTAGGACATCCCGCTTATCGGGTGATCCGGAAAAACCTGACCCGGGCAGGATGTCGATTCCTCTGGACGAACCTGGACTTCTCCTGATATGACCTTTGCGCTCGAGGGCGTCCAGATGCTTGACCGATGCCCTCGGCCCGGAAAGGCCGAAGCGCCCGGCGATCTCCCTGAGGGTAGGGGGGTAACCATATTCCGAGACATGTCCCCGGAGGAAGTCGAGGATCTGCTGCTGGCGATGGGTAAGGGGTTTCATAAATATTGAGTCCTAAGGGATAAGTGATAAGAGATAAGGTTGGAGACCTGGCACTTATCTCTTTGTACTCAGTACTGCTTTTAGGTATACATTAGTATACCTTAAAACCTTTGTCAATGGAAGCAAACATCCCTTTACAAGGCCTTTGCCCCATGATACATTTTTCTCCAAGGGAAAAGTGTTAAGTGAAAATCAACAGTTACGGAGATCTTCCGATTCCCTCAAGGGAATTGACGGGGTTGTTGCGGTTAAAGCATCCCGATTACTGATCACGGATCACGGACCACGGAATTTTCATGCGCCTTAAAAGACTCGAAATACAGGGTTTCAAATCCTTCCCGGACAGGACCGTCTTCAAGTTTCAGCAGGACGGGCTCACCGGCGTCGTGGGACCCAACGGCTGCGGCAAGAGCAATATCGTCGATGCCGTGCGATGGGCCCTCGGCGAACAGAGTGCCAAGATGCTCCGTGGGCAGATGATGGAAGACGTCATTTTCAATGGGAGCGACAAGAGGAAGCCTGCTTCGATGGCTGAGGTCGCCCTCATTTTTGAAAACGACGGATCTCTTGAAAACCAGTGGCGGGATTATGCCGAGATTTCCGTGAGCCGGCAGCTGTTCAGGACCGGTGAGAGCGAGTACCTCATCAACGGCGTGTCCTGCAGGCTCAAGGACGTTCGCGAACTTCTCGCTGATGCAGGGGGCAGCAGCCGCGGATATTCCATCGTCGAGCAGGGAAAGATCTCCCTCCTGATCAACTCCAGGCCGGAAGAAAAAAGGGCCCTCATCGAGGAGGCTGCAGGTGTCCTGAAATACAGGATGCGCAG
>CP070698.1:970224-974613 GCA_020349685.1 bacterium | reverse complement strand
GGTATGGTGGTGTCGGAGTATTGGGGAAAAGCAAATGTGGTAATGGCATTGTTTAGTATGATTCTAATTCTTTTTCTCCCATACTTCCACACATCCATACATCCATACCGCTCCTACCCATCCCTTCCATTCCCTTCATCCCTGTTAAATCAGCTTTAAGTCGGTTTTGGCAGGGAAAAAAGGATACAAGTGAGATTCAGGTCTTCTAAAATCATACTGACTGCTCTCGTAAGTGTTTTCGTTTCGGTTTCCGCGTGCGGGGGAGGGTCATCGGCCGACTGGGGGGACCTGCCTGATCACCTCAACGGGGCGGTTGTGATCTACGGTGACAGCCGGACCGGTCACGAAATGCACCAATGGCTCGTGGAAGGTATGGCATCCATCGGGCCACAGGCGGTCTTCCATTCCGGTGACCTGGTCACCAATGGCCTGCTCGCCGACCAGTGGCTGACCTTCAATAACATCGTTTCTGTGCTCCCCTCGGGAACACCCTTCTATCCGGCCCTGGGAAATCACGAGAGGGAGTCACAGCTTTACTTTGACAATTTCGAGCTTCCCGGCAATGAGAGGTGGTACTCGGTTCACAATATTGACGGTTTCAATTTCATCGTTCTCGACACCGGATCGAGCCTGGCCCCGGCGACCTCTTCGACGCCGGCATCCCCACAGTACCAGTGGCTTGAAAGTGAACTCTCCTCTGCCGTCTCGGCCTCTGCCTACACCATCGTGACCTTCCACTACCCGCTGTACAGCACCGGTCAGCACGGGAGCGACGAAAAGGGTGTCCGCGATGACCTCGTTCAGCTCTTTGAGCGATACGGGGTGGACGCCGTGTTCAACGGTCACGATCACGACTACGAACGCTTCACGGTTGCCGGTATCCGGTACATCGTGACCGGTGGGGGAGGGGCCCCCCTGAGGGACCAGGACCGGAGCCACCCTGACCTGGCGCTCAGCGAAAAGTATGTCAAGTCATACCACTTCTGCCTGCTGTATTTCGACGGAGAGGGAAAGCTGCAGGTGGAGGTGTGGAGCGATAAGGTAAAGCTGATCGATCAGTTTGAAATAATTAACAGGTGATTGGTGAAGGGTGATTGGTAGTCCCACTACACCCCTGTTTACCAACGTAAAAACATTATTTTTTCAGGGATAAAGGGGATAGAAAGAGCTGGTATCGGGGTAACGGGGAATCGGAGTATCGGGGAAAAGCAAATGTGGTAAAAGCGTAAAAGCATCGCTTAGTATGATTCTGATTCATTTACTCCCATACTGCCGTACATCCATACCGCTCTTACCCATCCCATTCATCCCTTTCATCCCTGTTAAATTGTCTCTGGTTTGGTTTTTCCATGAAGTGGGTAAAAGAGAAGGCTACAGTAGTCAGTGTTGCTATTGATACCTGGTCAGCATCCTTGAAAACCCCTGGTCAAAAGGTTATTCTCCACACTTGAACCTGCCGCTTCAGTTGAGGCAGATCTTGGAAAAAGCTTGTATTTCAGCCTTTTTTAAACACTACTGAGGAACCTGCACTTGCTGATCCTCGTTACCAACGACGACGGCGTGTACGCGCCGGGGATCCTGGCCCTTTCCGGGGCCCTTGGAGAAGTGGGCCGCGTCGTCGTGGCGGCACCGGACAGGGAGAGGAGCGCCGCGAGCCACTCCCTCACCCTGAATCAGCCGCTGCGCATCGAAAAGCTCGATCACGATCGCTACGCCATCGACGGGACACCGACGGACTGCGTCCATCTCGCCGTCAACGTGATCCTCGAAGGCGCCAAACCGGACCTTCTGGTGTCAGGGATTAACAGGGGAGGCAATATGGGCCAGGACGTGACCTATTCCGGCACCGTCTGGGCTGCCCTGGAGGGGAACCTCATGGGGATCCCCTCCTTCGCCATATCCCTGGTCGACGACCGTTATGCGGACTACAGGCCCGCGGCCATCTTCGCGGCAAGGACCGCGAGGTGGATCGCTGAGAACGGTCTGCCAGAGGACACGATCCTTAACATCAACGTCCCCGACGATCCGGAACAGGACCTTGACAAATACCTCTTTACGAGTCAGGGATACAACCGCTTTTCGGAAAGTGTGATCCGGAAGGAGGACCCGAGAGGCAAGTCCTACTACTGGATCGGAGGCGAGAGACTGCCTTTCCGCGGCAGCCCTGAAACGGACGTGGGGGCGGTGGCGGGGGGATACATCAGCGTGACGCCCCTTCACGCCGACATGACCAATTACGGGGAGCTCGAGAGCCTCAAGAAACTGCACCCTGACAACTTCAAACCCGGAGAATATAGTTGAGGAACAATTCGGACAGGCAGGCCTGGGCCCGCGAACGGATGTTGGAGAAGGACATCAAGCCCAGAGGAATAAAGGACGAGAAAGTCCTCGAGGCCATGCTCAAGGTCCCGAGACATCTTTTCGTCGCCGAGACCCAGCGCATGAGCGCCTATGAGGACCATCCCCTTCCCATTGGTGAAGGGCAGACCATATCCCAGCCCTTCATCGTGGCCCTCATGACAGAGGCCCTCAAGCTTACGGGTAGGGAGACGGTGCTCGAGATCGGCACAGGATCGGGATACCAGACGGCCATTTTAGCGGAGCTTTCGGCGAGGGTTTATTCCATCGAGAGAATCCCGTCCCTGACCGGACGGGCCCGGAAGGTCCTGGACAGCCTCGGGTATAAGAACGTTCTTGTAAAACTCAGCGATGGAACGCTGGGGTGGGAGGAATACGCTCCTTACGACCGCATCCTGGTCACCGCTGGTGCCCCGTCGGTCCCTGAACCGCTTGTTGATCAACTGGCCCCCGGCGGCATTCTGGTCATCCCTGTGGGGTCGAACTCCCTCCAGGAACTGGTGCGCGTTACCAAAAGTGAGGATGGATCGATCAGGGAGGAGCGCATGGGAAGCTGCGTTTTCGTTAAACTTGTGGGCAAGCACGGCTGGGAAGTGAACTGCTGATGGCTGGGCTTGTCGACTGGGTCCTGGGCTGGGCGCAGAGCCCGTCGGGCGAGGTGGCTCTTTTCGTGATCGCCTTCGCGGAATCTTCCTTTTTCCCCATACCTCCGGATATCCTGCTGATCGCCATGGCTATTTTACGGCCGGAGTTGGCGTTCAAGCTCGCCCTCATCTGCGCTGCGGGGTCTGTTCTCGGTGGAATGTTCGGATACCTTATCGGCTGGATAGGTGGCAGGCCCCTGCTGCACAGGCTTTTTGCCGAGTCAAAGATCCAGGTCGTGAAGAGGGCTTTCGAGAAGTACGAGGTCTGGGCTATTGCCGTGGCCGGTTTCACACCGATCCCCTACAAGGTTTTCACTTTGTCGGCCGGAACCTTCGAGATCCCCTTCAAACCCTTCGCCCTGGTCTCGGCCATAAGCCGCAGCGCCAGGTTCTTCCTGGTTGCGGGAGCCATCTACCTCTGGGGAGATTCCGTGAAGCATCTCATAGAGAAGTATTTCAACTGGTTCAGCCTTGTCTTCATGGTCCTCCTCATCGGGGGATTTGTCTTGGTCAAGCATGTGGTGGACAGGTATCATGAGAAGCACGGAAGTTAAGGCAATCTCAGATCTCAGATCTCAGATCTCAAAGAGAGAGCGAGATCTATTTTACTCCTTAATGCCCTTGTTCGTTCTCCGCGATTCACCGGCATTCGCTCAAAAAGTGCTCCGGCTAGGCAAACAGTTCACCAGGGGCCGCCGCGGCATTTTTCTGCTGGTCCTGATCGCGGTTCTGACCTCCGGCTGTGCGTCCAGGCAGGCGTACTATCCGCCCGGGACAATGGCTCCCGTGGATTTGGAGGCGCCCGAATCGAGCTTTACGGGTGTTTACCACATGGTCGAAGAGGGGCAGACACTCTGGAGGATCTCCAAAACCTACGGGGTTGATCTGGAAACGGTTCAGTGGGTCAATGATGTCGAGGATGTGGCCAATCTGAGGGTGGGACGGGTCCTTTTCATACCTGGAGCCACCCGGCAAATGACCGTCGAGCCGTTCCAGCCCGAAGAGGAGCCGTCGGCGGAGTTGATCGACCTGATCTGGCCCCTGAAGGGTCGTGCGACCTCCGGCTACGGACCCAGGGGCAGGAGAGTTCACGAAGGTATTGACATCGCGGCGCCCAGGGGCACACCTGTCCTGGCCTCTGCCGGGGGAAAAGTAGCTTATAGTGGAAATGGAATGCGAGGTTATGGTAAGGTCATTGTGATAAAGCACACAAATGACCTTTCTACGGTATATGCTCATAATTCGTCATTGTTGGTGAGGATAGGGGACGGCGTCGAACAGGGGCAGATGATCGCGATAGTGGGGTCCACGGGTAAATCCTCAGGTCCCCACCTCCACTTCGAGATCCGAAGGAGAGGTGTTCCCGAGGATCCGAGAAAGTTCCTGT
>CP070698.1:967177-970124 GCA_020349685.1 bacterium | reverse complement strand
TGGGTCGAGACCTGGCCCTGGACATCGGAAGTGTCTAGTGTCTGGTTCTGGTGTCTAGATAATGATTTGGATTCCAAGATTTCTACCAGAACCAGACACCAGAACCAGAAACTGAATTTTATCCCTTATCCCTCCCTTTAACCTTTCCCCTTGAACCTTTAACCTTGTACCTGCAGTTCCATTCCCGGCCTGAGGCTGAAGTTTCCTCAATGACTACTGCCGCTCCACGGCAAAGTTCATGATGTCCTCATGACCGTCAGAGTCCACAGCCAGGATGGTGATGCTGTTCACTCCCATGCTCAGCGGGACGTCGGCCTCCCAGACGTGCCAGCACCCGCAGCCCATGAGGAAGACGCATCCGTACTGGAGGTTCTGCCCTGCCAGGCCGCTCTGGGCAGTGGTGGTGTTTTCCCAGGTGACGGTAATGCCTGTGAGCAGCCTGGTCTCGTCCGCGTCCCAGACGGGGCAGGTGCCCGGCGCCAGCCCGGTGGAAACGAACCCTTCGAGGTAATAGTGGTCCCGGGAGGTGGGGTTTTCAGTCCAGGAGTCGGTGGTCATGAAAAGGAACAGGTCCCGTGAGCCGTCGCTACCGTCCGAGCCTCCGCAGCCGGACAGAAAAATGGCCACGAGAAGAGATAACAGCGCGACCCGCGACCAGGATCCTGACATGGATGGTGCTCCCTCTGATTGTGCTCATTATATCTCGAGAGCGGGCAAATGTCAGTAGAAGGGGACCGTGGAAGGGAGAGGGTAAGATGCGTTCAAAGAGATAAGTGCTGAAGGGATAAGGGGCAACATTCAGCCCTGGACCTGGTCCTTGTCCTGGAAATATCTTCTCTGCGTTCTCTGCGAGAGTCAGTCCTTCCAGCTTTCGCGCAAGAGCTGTGGTTTCTCTCGCTCGCTCACTGCGTTCGCTAGAGACGCAGGGCACGCAGGGAAGACCTATTCATACAAGAGTTGAAACTCATCATATTGCTTTACTGCGAACTCTGCGTCCACTACGAGAAACTGCCCTTGACGCTTTTAAGTGATTGGGACTGCCCCGCCCCGCATGCTCTCCCCCCTTGTGCTACATTTAAACACAGGTCCTGAATAACAGCGCGACTGCCCTCTTGACGGCACGGGGGGATCCAGCGCTGCTTTAAAAGCAAGGGGGGAGTAAGATGGAAAAAAGATCAAGATGTGAAAATTGCGCCTTCCGCGCCAGGTATGACAATTACCCGGACAGTTTGTTGGGACGCCTCTGGCGGTGGCACGCAGGCTGGTGCCCGGGCTTTAAGAGCTATATCACCGCACTGCCTGATGGGCAGCGTATGGAGCTGGCCCGGCGCTACGGCATGAAAAAGTACGCTGCTTGAAGGGAAGGAGGGGTAAGGTCCGGGATCTGGTTCCAGGGATTCCGGTGGGAAGTGGAATTTGAAAAGTGGAAGGTGGAAAGTGGAAAGGAATCGCCCGCCTTTCCACCTTCCAGTTGTCGCTTTCTGCTTTTTTCCGTTTGTTCCCGATCAGACGACCTTGCAGTGCAGGTCGCCCACGCCATCGATGTGCCCCTCCAGCTGATCACCCCGCTTTACAGGGCCCACGCCGGAAGGAGTACCGGACAGGATCAGGTCGCCGGGTGCGAGGGTGAACAGACCGGACAGGTAGGAGATCATCTCGGGCACCTTCCAGATCATGTGATTCAGGTCACCCTGCTGGCGCATTTCGCCGTTTATCTTCAGCCAGATGGCGCCGTCCGTCGGATGACCTGCTTCACTGACAGGCACGAGCTCAGAGGCCGGTACGGAGTGATCAAAGGCCTTGCCGATCTCCCACGGGTGCCTTTTTTCCTTGCACTGAGCCTGCAGGTCGCGCCGCGTCATATCAAGACCAACACCATATCCCCAGACATGGTCCAATGCCGTCTCGAGGGGAATATTAACGCCGCCCTTGTGCAGGGCAACGATCATCTCGATCTCATGATGGACATCGCTGGACTTGTCCGGATAGGGAAAGTCAGCACCACCGGTCACGAGGTTGTCAGGGTTTTTCTGGAAAAAGAACGGTTCTTCCCTGTCAGGGTCACCACCCATCTCGATGGTATGGGCGGCATAGTTGCGGCCCACACAGTATACACGGTGGACGGGGAACCGTTCGTCGGAACCACGGATGGGAAGACTTGCCGGCGCTGCCGGTTCGAAGACGTATTTGGACATTCTTGGCCTCCAGTTTTCCTGGTTAGATCGCTGCTCGTTCATGTTAAGGAAGCTCTGATCACTTCAGAGGTTCCTGGACTTTTAACGCTGCGCGGCGTAATACGCCACTTTTCTCTGCAGGTGGGCGAGAAACTCGGCAATGGTAAAGGAAACGCCAAACAGGACGATAAGCACCGCCCAGAAGTGTTTCATCAGGAACTGCCCTGAATAGAGCTCGAACAGGGCGCCAAAGCCGACGATGGAGATCAGCAATTGACCGATGATGACGCCCTTCACCCCACGGATGAATCCGATACGCACGCCGCTTAAGATCTCGGGAAGCGCCGCCCAGAAATAGACCTTTAATACCGCATCCATCGGACTGGCTCCGAAGGAATGCGCCATTTCCACCAAAGACCGGTTAATGTGCAAGACTCCGGCACGCGAGTTCAAGACGATGATCCAGATCGCGAACAGCGTCGTCGTCAGGACAATGGCTTTCATCCCGAACCCGAACAGCACCATCATCACCGGCACCAGGGCGGTCAGCGGCGCACTGAGGAACATGTTCACCCACGGCAGCAGAAGCTCGTCGATGAGACGACTCTTCCCCATGAGGATGCCAACCGGAATGCCGACTGCTATGGCAATGAAAGTGCCTGTAAAAAAAGCGTATCCTGTCTCCGTGAGCGCTTTTAGAAACACCTTGGTCGTGCCGATCTGCATCAGGGTCGAAAAGACCTCCGACAGAGGTGGGAGAAAGAAGGTCAATT
>CP070698.1:963550-967077 GCA_020349685.1 bacterium | reverse complement strand
TAAAGGTTAAAGGGGAAAGGTAAAAGGGGAAAGGTAAAAGTGCAGTAGTGCAGGAAGTGCAGCAGTGCACTCCTATTTTACCTTTCCCCTTTCGCCTTACCCTGCCAACGCGACTCTGACCCCATCTCTTCCTGCTGGTCGCCCCTTTTGCCAGGAATTTAACTCTGACATCGCAATGGCGTTTTGGTAATATCCATCCCTGAAATCATTAAGTCCCTTTTACAGACGCTCCGAAGGGTTGACCTGCAAGATGGCGGAAAACATCGGAAACTATCCTGAACGTGTGATGGAGGGGGTGAGAAGCCTGCCCGATGTCCTTCGCCGTCCCCGTGCCCTCTGGAAATGGGTGCTTGACAACCCCCGCCTGCCGCTCACGATCCTGGCCATCCTGGTGGCCGTGCCCCTTCTCCTGGTCCCCGTGGATCTGTTTCTGGGAAAGATCTATCACCCCGTGGCCGAGGAAAAGCTGTTCGGGCTCATGACCTCCATCAAGGACGATGCCCGCCTCGACAGAAGGAAGACTCAGGTCAGGTGGCTTCTTTGGGTCCTGGCCGCCGGGGCCTCCGCTTCCCTCCTTTTAATGCGGATGCCGGAGATCAGGGAGGATATCCTGGCCGAAGAGGGTCAAACGGGGACTGCCGATGACACGGTCCTCGCAAAACCGGCGATGTCCGCCTCCATAGGCCCCAAAGGCCGGTACAGACTGCAGGAAGAGATCGGCAGGGGCGCCATGGGCATCATCTACTCGGCGATGGACTCCGTGCTCGACCGGCCTGTTGCCGTGAAGGAGCTGCCGCACCATTTCACCTCGGACCCCGACCGTTACCAGCGCTTTCAAAGGGAGGCGCGGACCCTGGCCAAGCTCGCTCATCCGGGGATCGTCCAGGTGTTCGATCTCATCGAGGACGAGGGAAGGCATTTCTTTATCATGGAGCTGGTCCAGGGCGGTGACCTGGCGGAGCATGTCAAAAGGGAGGGACAGCCGTCGGTTCCCGAGGCGTGCCGCCTCGGCATCTCCGTCTCCTCGGCCCTTTCCTATCTGCACGCGGAGGGGGTCGTCCACCGGGACCTGAAACCGGCCAACATCCTCCTGACCAGAGACAGGCAGCCCAAATTGACCGACTTCGGCATGGCGCGGTTCGTCAGCGACAGCGGACTCACGACGGAGGGGGCCATACTGGGCTCCCCCAGGTACATGAGCCCGGAGCAGGCCGGGGGGAAGGAGGCTGACCATCGCAGCGATCTCTACTCCTTCGGGGTGCTCCTTTACTGGCTGTTAACGGGACGGACCCCTTTCGACGGTGACGTTGCCAGCGTGCTTTCGCAGCACCTGACCCGGCCCCCCGATCCCCCGTCAACCCTCAACAGTGAGATCCCTGGCGATGTCGAAAGGGTTATCCTCTCCCTGCTGGCAAAGGATCCTGGTGAGCGTGAGCAGGACCTTACAGATGTTACCGTGACTTTGCGTGCCTGGTCGGAAACCGTGTGATTTTTAGTCGCTGATTCGGGGTCGCATCTCAGGTTTTAAGGTTTATATTTATAGTCAGCAGAGACCTTGAAAGGTGAGATGGGGCCCCACTGACTCCAAAGGAGGCATTAGATGAGCAAGGATGTCCACACGTGCAAGGGCGGCAGCGACTGCCACGAGGAGAACCACCTGTGCAAGATCGTTATTCGGCAGGAGTTCGACCGGGTCCGCGAGATCGTCCGGGATGCCAGATACTACTGCAAGAAATGCGGCCGGGCCGCCCACAACGAGGATAACCTCTGCAGGCCGTCCCGTATCTAGGTTTGGGGGCCGGAGTCCTTATTTCCGGGACCTGCTTTTTGCTCTGACACCGAGATATCTGATCCCTGACTATTCCCAGAAAGTCGGGTCGTTATAGGGATCAATCGGTCTCGTGATACACGACGGTTGCGCTGCCAGTGCAGTCCTTATAACGGGTGTGCAGTCAGGCGGCCCGCACTCATCCGGCGAAACCATGCCCCATCCACCGGTGGTCCACATCCAGAGGCCGTAACTGATGTCAAGGACCCCGGAAGGACCGTTGACATAGAAATACCCGTTTGTGGAATCGCTGACGGCCCTGGTGTAGGGTCCATCGATGATCTCCGTCTCCCCGTTGATCGTGACAGTCATGGTCAGGGTGTCTTCCTGAATATCCATGCTTCCGGAGTAGGTTAAAGGGCGGGAATAGTACGGGTACAGCTTACCGTTGAACGATGTGGGGTAGACGACGTCGATCAGCGTGTAGGTGCCAAGAATATTATCGCTGTCCAGGGGCGGAGGCCCGTCCTTGCTCCAGGTTTCCACGTCGTTGAAGGTGCACACGGTGACATCGAACCACGAGGAATCGTCACAGCCCGCCATGAGGGTCATGGAAAGAGCCAACGACGAAAACAAAAACATGAATCGTCTCAAACCTGCCCCTCCTGCTTCGTCCACCTCAGGGCGAAGATCGTTGTCCGGGGGTCGTCTCCTGCAGCAGAGTGTTCCGGGCCCCGCGGCTCTCCTAATGTCCGATCCCCTGGAATGACGGCTCCAGAAGCTCATCCTCCGCCACCATCTCGCACACCATTTCACTCTGGAAGGTCATGAAGTAATGAACCGTATCGCCGATCTGAACGGATCCCATGGCGCAGATGACGTCGGTGACGCCCTCAGGCAGGGTGACGTGAAGAGTCCCGGCAACGGAGGATGAAGCGGAAACGGTGTAGGTGCCCGTCGTTGTCGCCGACTCCCCCTCCAGGGTGACGCTCTCGGTCAGGGTGTTGGAGGTCAAGACCAGGGTGCCCGAAAAGCTGGAAAAATCGCTGCTCGAAATAGGCATGCCCGTATGGACGCCATCCAACCAGACATCAATATCGAAACTGTAAAGGGTGTATGTGCCTTCCAGATTGGACATGTCCGGGTCGGGCAGGTCGGTCTTCTCCCAGTGGTCGTATTCCACCAGGCACACCTCGACCAGCTTGGTACCTCCTCCCCCGCCACCACATGCACCCCAGAACAGCGCCAAAACCATGACCAGCGGCAGAACCGTACCCAGGACTTTCCTTTCCATTTCCTTTCCTCCCTGAAGAAACCGCAATTATCCATCGGGTCCTCCAGGCAGGAACACCAGGAATAGGAACGACGCGACAATAATCAGGGAGGACCCCCAGAAAAATTCTATCTCTGTTCGTATCTGATGCAAAGAGAATTTATGCAGTCCATGGACAAACCATGGGGTCGGGTCCGGTACTGCTTTTCGCCCTGACACCGGATTTCAAAAGAAAAAGGTTAAAGTGCAAAGGGGAAAGGAAAAGGCAGAATCTAGCTCTAGACTCTTTCTTTTTAACACCCCTGTACCCGCGCACTGTTTTCCTTGGGAACTTCCGGGATCAGGACACCAGCCATCGATGTCTAAAATTCCGAAATGGCCTTGATTAATGTGTTCGATAAGGTAAAATTGAATAATAATTATCTTTTAATAATGGTTTTCCATAAGAAAAGGATGACTTGCATTGCAGCCTGATGAAGCGCGCCT
>CP070698.1:957465-963450 GCA_020349685.1 bacterium | reverse complement strand
CGATGACCCCCTTGTAGGCCTCAAGGGCAGTGTCCCTGTCTGGGGACCCCATTGCATTCACCAATTTCATCGCCGCTTTGCCGTCACCAGCCTGAGCTTTGCTGATAAGAGTCTGCACATCCTGCGGGGCACCGCACGCGGTAAGCAGCACGGTGACAATGGCAAGGAAAATGATGAGATTAGATCTCATATCTCAAATCTCAGATCTTAAAAGTAAGAGCAGTTTTTTCATCGCGAACTGTTGATAGTGTGAAGCGATCTCTAAATCGAGATTGCCGCGTCGCCCTTGCCAAACTCGCCGCTCCTCGCAATGACATGCGCAATTTCAACTTCAAACCTCAAAAGTAAGTTCCGTGATTCGTTATTCGCAATTCGTGATTCGAGGTTTAACCAATCACGAGTCACAAGTCACCAATCACGGCCTTTTCACCATACCTTCTGAACCCTTATCTCGATACCCTCCGTCAACTCCCCCTTGCGCACGACCACGCCGGAGGGATCCACCGTTCCCTCGTCGTAGCGCCCGTAAAGGTCCCCGATCTGGGGCGGCCCCCCGAACCGGTCCCTGGCCGCCAGGTAGTACGTCCCGCCCTTCTTGACCGGGACCAGGAACTTCCCGTCCGCCCCGGTGCGTTCGCTGACGTACTTGGGCCTCTCGGACATCTGGATGTGGTCGTAGATGTGGACCCGGATGTTTTCCACGGGTTTGCCGTCGGCATCGAGGACGATCCCGCCTATTCCCGTGGCATCACCCTCCACCCTGGCGGGGAAGGATTTTTCGTTGGCCACCTTGAGGGTCGCGGTGAGGGACAGGGAAACGCTGTTGTTCCCCTCCCCTACCTCGTAGGGAACCGGTTCCCCCCTGAAATCCCCTATCATCACCGGTCCCGCGACCTCCAGGGAGGCCCTTTTTCTGACCACGGCCACGTATTTCCCCGGTTTGAGGGAGAGGGTGAAGGAACCGTCGGGCGATGTGGGTTCCGAGATGAGCTGAGCCGGGCCGTAGATGTCCTCCCCCTCGCCGTAGATGTAGATCCGGGCATCGGCCAAGGGTACGCTCACAGTGCCGGTCACGGGAGACGGCGCTCCGGTTCCAGATCCTCCGCACCCGAAGGCCGCCAAAAGGGCCGCTCCCGGTAAAAGAACACTAAAGATCCATTGCTTCATCGATCTGCCTCTCCTTGTTTCCCGGGCCTTCGCCCCGCCACAGGACCAGAACGGCACTGCCGTCCATAACGTGATGCTCGGTGAAGGTGTTATCGAAAACGCTGAGGCTGAAGGGCATCGACCCGCCCGGGACGTAGGGCACGTCGTCGGGATCGTCCGTCACCAGCGCTCTTTTCAGCAGCAGCTGCCAGCGGCCGCCCTCCCAAAGCCCGGCGGCCTTCACCTCCCGCTGACGGCCCCTGGGCTCCTCGACCAAATAGTAGGGCGCCGCGGATCCGCTGGCCTGTTTCGGGCCGGCCGCAGAAGGGGACCTGTTTTCCAGGGGCAATACCTGTCCCTCGTCCCCGCGCTTGCCCCGGTCGTCGATGACCATGTCGTCTGCAAGGCCGTAAGGCCCCGTCACAGCCGCACGCCACCGCCACAGATCCATTTTCTTCCCACGGGCGGATCTCATCTCCATGCGCATCTTCGTGCCGCCGTCGTAGACGTCCACCTCCCTCATGTGGCAGGCGGACTGGCACCGGAAAGCCCCCGCCTCTCCGCCGGGACCGGCTGGTTCCTCCGCCCGCTCTTCCAGAGGCATCCAGAGTATGGCGACGCCATCGTCGGCACGGGGCCTTGCGATCCAGCCTTCGGGGCCCAGCTGCCAGGACCCTAAATGGGCATCACGGGTCTGGTCCGTCCACCGCAGCAGCAGGAAAAGCTCTTCCCTGTTGTAAAGCGCCTGGATCCTTATATCGACCGGGTCCGATGTGGAAGGTCCGTGATGGCACTCCGGGGTCGACCTGTGGGAGGTCTCAAGATCCAGGGACGCGATCTCCTCCGGAATGTTCACGTTCCCCATCCAGACCCTCATGTCCAGCGGAACGGCTTTCTCCCAGTCCTCCGGCCCGGGCTCGCCATCCACCGGAAGAGCCACCAGGGTGCTGCCGCCGAAGGGGCTCGAACAACCGGAAACAAACAAGGCGGTCAGAATGAAGGCCATGAGGCTGACAATTAAGTTTCTCATCGGACGTCTATCAGCAATGTTTGTACCAAAAAAGCGATCTCAGATCTCAGATCTCAAATCTCAGAGTTTTTTAGGTGCACATGTGCACGGTGCACGGGTGCACCAGTGCACAAAACCTCCAGAAACCAGACGCCAGACACCAGACACTTCGGTCTCATACCAGTCCGTATTTGCCCATTTTATAGCGCAGGGTGGTCCTCTTGATCCCCAGTTCCGAGGCGGTTTTGGTCTGGCTCCCCCGGTTTTTCGCCAGGGTCCTGACAAGGATCTGTCTCTCCATGGCTTCCAGGACCTGGGTCAGGGTCTGACCCCTCACCGGGGCCTCTTCGGCGGCACCGGTATCCCCTCTGACCTCCTCGGGCAGATCGCGGAGGGTGATGGAGTTCCCCTTGCAGAGCACCACCGCCCTTTCCATGACATTTTCCAGTTCCCGGACGTTGCCCTCCCAGTCGTGCGTGCGGAGGGCCATGAGGACCTCCTCCGTGAGCTCGCCGAGCTTCTTGTTCATCTGGGCGCAGTATTTCTCCAGAAAGTGCCGGGCGAGGTGTTCGATGTCCTCCCGCCGGTCTCTCAGCGGCGGGACGGTGATGTGGACGACGTTGAGCCGGTAAAAGAGGTCTTCCCTGAAAGTGCCCGCCTTCACCATGGATTTCAGATCCCGGTTGGTCGCCGCTATGATCCGCGCGTTGCTTTTCAGGACGGCGGACCCGCCGACCCTCTCGAACTCATGGTTCTGCAGAAAGCGAAGGAGCTTGACCTGGGCCTGGGGCGGGAGTTCCCCCACCTCGTCGATGAACAGGGATCCCCCGTCGGCGAGCTCGAACCTGCCCTTGCGCGAGGCGATGGCCCCGGAAAAGGCGCCCCGCTCATGCCCGAACAGTTCGCTCTCCAGGACCCCCTCGGAAAGGGCTCCGCAGTTCACAACAACGAAAGGCCGGTCCTTTCTGTCGCTGTTGTCGTGGATCGCCCTGGCCACCAGTTCCTTCCCCGTTCCGCTTTCCCCCTCTATGAGGACCGTGGCCCGGGAAGGCGCGACGCTCAAGGCCATGTCCTCCACGTCGCGCATCCTCCCGGACACGCCTTTGATGCCCTCGGTGTCGTACTGGCTTCTGATCTCTGACAGGAGAAGATCCCTCTGGACCACGAGCCGCTGGCGCTCGAAGGCCTTGCCAACGACGATCTTGAGCTCATCCACCGCAAAGGGTTTGGTGATGTAATCGTGGGCGCCCAGCTTCATGGCTTCCACGGCCGTCTCCACGGTGGCGTAGGCCGTGATCATGAGGACAGGCACGTCGGGATGGTCTTTTCTGATGCGTTTGAGGAGCTCGATGCCGTCCATTCCGGGCATGTCTATGTCGGCGATGACCAGGTCCCAGTCTTCCCTTTTAAAAGCCTGGAGGGCCTCCCCGCCGTCGGCGCAGGCCGCCGCCGTGTACCCCTCCTTCTGCATGACCCGCGTGAGCAGGCCGCGCATCCCGGGCTCATCGTCGACAACAAGCACTTTTTCACTCATCTTCCTTCTCCTTCAATGCCGCATGGCCGGTTTTTCCGGAGAGCGGCAGCCAGATCTCGAACACACCCCCGGGACCGGGCAGCGCCCTGATCCACCCTCCCGCCTCCTCGACCAGCTTCCGGCAGATGGACAGGCCCAGCCCCGTACCCTCTCCCCTGCGTTTGGTGGTGTAGAAGGGGTCGAAGATCCTGTCCTCCTGTCCCTGGGGCACCCCCTTCCCCGTGTCAGAAAAGCGGATGGTGCAGCCCTGTCCGGAGAGTTCGGGGCCGGCACCGAGGAGGACGGTTATTCTACCTTCATGGTCCATGGCCTGAGCGGCGTTCAGAGCCAGGTTGATCAGGACCTGTCTCATGGAATCAGGATCCGCGTGGATCACGACGGGGTGAGCACCCAGCTCCAGATCCCACGCCACCCTTCTGAAGTGTCGCTGCTCCTGAAGATGGTCCACGAGATCGGCGATGAGGGACCTGAGGTCCAGGTCCTCGGCGATCCCGGAACTTGGACGGGAGAAATCCAGAAGACCGGCGATGATCCGCTTGCACCGTCTGGCCTCTTCCCTCACGACCGCAGCATATTCGTTCAAGGGGCTGCCCGGTTCGCTCTCCTCCAGGGTCAGTTCCGCGTACCCGAGGATCACTCCTATGGGGTTGTCGAGTTCGTGGCTGACCCCGGCCGAGAGCTGACCGAGGGCCGCCAGCCGCTCGGACCTCACCAGCTGCGCCTGGAGCTCGGTGAGCCGGAGGTTCGCCTCCCTCAGGTCCAGGTTGGCATTCTCGATGTTCCGGCGGTGTTCGGCCAGGGATTCGAGCATCTGGTTGAACTGGTCGGAAAGCTCCTCGATCTCGTCCCCTGTCGTCAGCCGGATGCGGTGCTCCCTGTCACCTTCCGCGATGCGGCGCGCCGAGGCGGAAAGGAGCGAGACAGGCCGGGTGAGGGCCCGTGACAGGTAGGCCGACAGGGCCGCCACGAGGAGCATGAGACCCAGGGCGGCCAATATCACCCGCCAGACAAGGTTCCCGGTCTTTTTCTCCAGGGATGCGTAGGAATAAAGGTACCTGATGGCGATGGGGCGGGATCCCCCAAGGCCCGTGACCGGAGCGAGAACATCCAGGTACCGCTGCCCTTCGGCCTTGAAGGTCCTGGCCATGGGCATGGAACTGCCCGTGACCGCCTGGACGGCCGTCTCCTTCCCCTCGTACCAGGCCCCTGTTACCGAGACCGTCCCGGGAACCGCTCCGGCGCCGCCCCCCTCGAGCATGGTCGAGAAGAGTTCCCTGCCGCTCTGGGTCAGGATCTGCACGCCGATGAGGTCCTCGTTGCTGCGGGTGAGGTTGCGGATCGCCTCGGTCATGACGGGATCGGTATCTCCGGAGAAGCGGCCCCCGAAGTTCCTCAGGACCTCGAGGCTGGTGTAGCTGGAGTAGGCGCTGTTCCGGCTGAGAAACTCCTGTTCCCAGAGGTGCTCCGCCGTGCGTACCGTCGCCACGGCCGTCAGCGATACGGATAGGACCGCGAGGAGGACGGAATACAGGAAGATCTTCCTCGGCCAGCTGAGTTTAAAGTGCACCACCGTCTGTGCTCCCCTCTGAGGCGACGAGCGCTTCACGGATCTGTTCGGCGATCTTTTCCCTGTTTTCCCGCGAGGAGAGGTGGATCCTCAACCGCCCTCCATCCCGCACGAGGACAGCGCAGCTGTGGCGCCAGAGCACCGCGCCCGAAACGCACAGGAGAAAGAGAACGCTCCCCACCCACACACCGGCCTGCCCGGGATCGCGCACGAACTGGAAACCCACGTAGGGCAGTCCGTATTTGTCCTTTCCGTAATCGGTGAGGTAGATCCGGATCCCCTCGGTCACCATGGGGTGGTTGATGGAGATCTCACCGGACCGCTCACCGGCCTCCGGGCTCACCACAGCGATACGGGTGGTGACCTGACGCTCCGGCCAGGCGGCAAAGGCCACGGGAACGAGGGCCAGGCCGCTGCTCCCTATCTCCTGCCTGGAGCCGACAGCCAGGGCCGATCCGTCAGTCCTCGTCCAGATGACCTTAAAATCCTTGGTGTCGACATCGAAACGGTCCAGGGCGAACCGGCCCTCGAGGCCAGGGATCTTGAAGACACCGCCCTCGTGGGTCGTGATCAGCTTGCCCTTTCGGCCGGTGGCTGACTCGAGGACTCCGAGGCGCACTCCCACGGGATGGGGGAGGACGGCCAGATCCCTTACATGGATCTCGAAGGGCAGGGGCCGGTCCGCCTTCTCCTTCCAGTTGAAGGCCGTCCGTGTGCTGTCACCCACGT
>CP070698.1:951103-957365 GCA_020349685.1 bacterium | reverse complement strand
GATCGTTCCGACCAACGAGCACGCGGAACACTATGTGATCCTCTATTACCTGGCATCCCCGAAAAGCGGCGACCTGGTTCCCAACAGCGGTGAGATCTCGGAAGTCGTCTGGGCAGACCGGGAGTCTGTACATCGCATGGACATCTCCAACGGCACCAGGCACATCCTGTCGAAAGTGTTCACCACCTGAGCCATGATCAAAATCCTGGAACATAAAGTGGACCTGGACCTTTCCGAGGGGAGGGGCGTGCACACCCTTGTGGCTCAGATACCTGTCCAACTGGGCCTCCAGGGGCGTCTATTCAAGATCAGGAACAGGACCCAGCAGAACGCCAGGATCATGTCCGTCCTGAACATCGCCTCCCGCTTCACCGGTGACGAAAAACTTCACTTCATCCTCATGCCCGAGAGCTGCGTGCCCTTTGACAGCCTCGATCAGCTCCTGAGTAGGATCACGGAGGACCTGTGCGACAACACCGTGGTGATCTTCGGTGTGGAGCACATAACCCTTCACCAGTTCCGGAAGGTCCTGGACCGGCACCTGGCGGACAACGCGGACATGGTGGACCTTATCGCGGATGATCAGGACGGAGACGACCGGTCCAAGCCCGTGAACATGTGCGTGACCGTTATCAAGGAGAACGGCGGCCGGCTCAGATGCTTCTTCGCGGCCAAGACGCATCCTTTCGCCGGCGAGGAGACCGTCGGCGACGTATTCGATCTCTACAGGGGAAAAGCATTCCTCCTGTTTTCCTGCGAGAACGCGCCCTTCAACTTCATGCCCCTCATCTGCTTCGACTACGTGTACCGGGACATGTACAGCTCCAACATCATGACCATCATTGAAAAAGCGAATGAGATCCACCTTCGGCGCCACCAGAACCTGGACCTTCTGGCCGTTATCCAGTGCAACCCGAAGCCGGAGCACAAGGTTTTCAGGGACGTCGTCACCGGGTTCTACGGGGAATACCTCTTTAAAACGCCCGGCACCAGGGACACGCTCACTGTCTTTATCAACAGCTCCAGGGAAACCGAGCTGGAGGGAGCGTCTCCCCAAGACAGCTTCGGTTTTTCGAGTATCGTCACCGGCATCCGCCACAAGCTGCCCAGGATCAAGCTTTCGGAATTTAAAACCGATGATTTCGGAGGATCTCCGGTCTCGAGGCTGCGCTTCGGGGACACCACCCGGCTCTATCTCTGCAGGTTGTTTCCCCACCACGAGACCGACCCCAGATCCTCGCGGGCCGTCTTGAAGGTGACCGGGATATACCGCCCCGTCGGCTCCGACCACTGGGAACGCATGAGCGGTGAGGACCTGCTGACAGGGATCACCGACGAGATGGAAGAACCGGACGGTTACATCTGAGAACAGTGACTCGTGATGCAGTGATCGGTGATCGGTGAATGGAAAATGGAAAACAGAGATTAGAAAAACAGCGATAACTTTTCAAATTTCCAATTTCTATTTTCTAATTTCGATCATCTTATAAAAATTCATTCGACATCTTTGATAATGTTGTTATATTCCAAGCTCTTCGAATGAACAAACCGCTTTTTGAAATTGCGGTTTGAGATCTTAGATTACCCGCGCCTGATTACCGGGTGCTGGGTACCAGGTACTGAGTACTGGAGCTGTGATGGTCAAGAAGCCGTGGCAGGGAAGGTTTGAGGAGGAGACCTCCCGGATCCTGGAGGATTTCTCCCAGTCCGTAACCTTCGACAGGGAGCTTTATCCCCAGGACATAAGGGGAAGCATTGCCCACGCCCGTATGCTGGGCAGGCAGGGGATCATCTCCGAAGAAGAGGCCGGACGCATCATCGAAGGCCTGGAAGGGATCCTCGCCGACCTCGACAGTGGTCAGCAGCCGTGGGACACCGCCCTCGAAGACGTCCACATGAACATCGAAAAGATCCTCACCGACCGGATCGGCGAGGCCGGGCGGCGTCTGCACACGGCCAGGAGCAGGAACGACCAGGTGGCTCTGGATCTGAAGCTCTATATAAGAGACGCCAGCGATGCCCTGTCGAGACGCGTCGAAGAAATGCTGGATATTCTCCTCACCCGGGCGCAGGAACAGGCAGGGACCATCATGCCCGGTTATACGCATCTGCAGAGAGCGCAACCGGTGCTGCTCTCCCACCATCTGATGGCCTATTTTGAAATGCTGCGCAGAGATCACGGGAGGTTTTCATCCCTTGGCGACAGCCTGGATGATTCCCCCCTGGGCGCGGGCGCGCTGGCCGGAACGCCCCACCCCATTGACCGGACCATGGCGGCCGCGGAACTGGGTTTTGCCGGTATCACGAGAAACAGCATGGACACGGTGTCAGACAGGGATTTCGCCGCCCAGTTCCTCTTCAACGCTGCCCTGTGCCAGATCCACCTGAGCCGGCTCGCCGAGGAGATCGTCCTGTGGGCTTCCGCCGAATTCTCCTTCATCGCTCTTCCCGATGCCTTCTCAACGGGCAGCAGCATGATGCCCCAGAAGAAGAACCCGGACGCGGCGGAGCTCGTGCGCGGCAAAGCGGGACGGGCCGTCGGGAACCTCACCTCCCTGCTGGTGGTCCTGAAAGGCCTCCCCCTCACCTATAACAGGGACCTCCAGGAGGACAAGGAGCCGGTTTTCGACTCTTTCAGAACACTGGCGGGATCCCTTGAAATAATGAGCGGCCTTATGGCAGGCGTCGTTTTTCAGGCGGACGCCATGGAGACCGCCGCCGACGACGGTCTTTTGACCGCAACGGACCTCGCGGACTACATCGCCCAAAAGGGCCTCCCTTTCAGGGAAGCCCATGAGATAACAGGAAAACTGGTCGCCCTCTGTCTCGCCAGGGGCTGCGGTCTGAAGGAACTTGCCCTCAGCGAGTTGAAACAGGAGTGCGGCGCCATCGACGAGGATGTTTTTGACATCCTCAAACCGGGCTCCTCGGTCGAGCGCAGGAACACCCCGGGCGGAACTGCCGGAAAACAGGTCCAAAGAGCCATGGAGGAGGCCCGTGAGTGGCTGGCCAAGGTTCGCGCTGATTAGTACGCTGGTCCTCTGGCTGTTCCTGACAGCCTGCGGCGTCAAGGGCCCCCCGGCCAACCCCAGTGGACCGTGGGGCCCCCTTGAAAAAGCTCCGGATGATCAGGGCCAGACTCAAAGCCGGCCCGATTGACACAACATGACGGGCTCTGCTAGATTTGCGGACTTTAATTCCGGCTTCGCTTGCTCATGGGGATCCTCGAAGCCGGATCGCCTTACCAGTCGCCCCTAAAGGAAAAACGGATCATGAACTTTTTTGAATACAGGGGACAGGAACTGTACTGCGAGGATATCCCCGTCCAAAAGATCGCCGAAAAGGTCGGAACTCCTTTCTACCTGTACAGCGCATCCACCATCGAAAGACACTTCAACGTATTCTCCGAAGCCTTCGCGCAGGTCCACCACCTGGTGTGCTACTCGGTCAAAGCCAACTCGAACCTGGCCGTGCTCAAGCTGCTCGGCGAAATGGGGGCGGGCGCTGACATCGTTTCCGGAGGGGAGCTCTTCCGGGCGCTGCGCGCCGGTATTCCGGGGGAAAGGATCGTTTTTTCGGGCGTTGGCAAGAGGGTGGATGAGATCAGCGACGCTCTTGCGGCCGGCGTTCTCATGTTCAACGTCGAATCCAGGGAAGAGCTCTTCACGATCAACGAGACCGCCGGGCAGATGGGAAGGAGAGCGCCCATCGCCCTGAGGGTCAATCCGGACGTGGACCCCAAGACCCACCCCTACATCTCCACCGGGATGAAAAAAAACAAGTTCGGCATCCCCATTTCCGAAGCCCTTCTTCTCTACCGGGAGGCCGTGGAGTTGGAATGGATCGAGGTGGTGGGCGTGGATTGCCACATCGGCTCCCAGTTGACGACCTCGGAACCGTTCGCCGAAGCCGTGACCAGGCTCATGGGCCTCGTCAGGGAGATGGAGGCCGAGGGGATACCGGTGAGGTATTTCGACGTCGGGGGCGGGCTCGGTATCGTCTACAACGAGGAGGAGCCTCCCCTCCCCGCCAATTATGCCGAAGCGATCATCGACGCTCTTGGGGCGGGCGACCGGATCCTGATCCTGGAACCGGGCCGTGTCATCGTCGGCAACGCCGGCATCCTGGTCACCAGGACCCTCTACAACAAAAGAGGAGCCACCAAGAACTTCATCATCGTGGATGCGGGCATGAACGACCTTATACGTCCCAGCCTCTACGACGCCTACCAGGAGGTCGTCCCGGTCGTCAAAAAGGACCGCGAACAGACAGTGGTGGATGTCGTGGGCCCCATATGCGAGTCCACCGATTTTCTGGCCCGCGACCACAAACTGCCCGCGATGGCCCCAGGGGAGCTGCTGGCCGTGCTGAGCGCGGGAGCGTACGGCTTTCCCATGGCCTCCCAGTACAACTCCAGGCCCCGGGTCCCGGAGGTGATGGTCAAGGGGGACCGTTACGAGGTGATCAGGGAGAGGGAGAGTTACGAGGATCTGGTGAGAGGGGAGAAGTTTTTTTAGTATGCACGCAGCACGCGGCACGCAGCACGCAGCAAGGATTGCAGTTTCAGATCGAATACAAGTTCGAACGAACTACTGCGTACTGTGTCCTGCGTGCTGGACATCAATCGAGTAACGGAGACGAGTTACATGCGCTTTCCCATCCCGTTCGCGAAGATGAGCGGCACAGGCAACGATTTCATCATCATCGACAACCGCGAAAAGATCGTGGCCGACGATGAGATGGTGAACCTCGCCGTGCGGGCGTGCCGGCGGGGACAGTCGGTGGGTGCGGACGGTCTTCTCCTCATTGAAAACGACAGGGAGTATGATTTCGCGTGGAGGTTCTTCAATTCGGACGGCAGCGAGGCCGAGATGTGCGGAAATGCCGCGCGGTGTGTTTCCCGCCTGGCCTTTATGGATGGCATCGCGGGACCCGACCTTGTTTTCAGGACCATTGCGGGGCCTGTCAGAGCCTCGGTGGACGGGTCCATCGTGCGTGTCCAGCTGACGAGGCCGCACAGTCTTAAGGAGCAATTTACCCTCCAATTGAGCGACGGCCGTGAGATGACCGTCGGTTTCGTTGATACGGGGGTTCCCCACACCGTGCTGATCCTTGAGGATGATCAGTTCGAAAACGCCCCGGTCAGGGAGCTCGGCAGGGAGATCCGGTACCACACACAGTTCGCCCCCGCAGGGACCAATGTCAACTTCGTGCGGGTCATCGACAGGGAAAACCTTCACGTCAGGACCTATGAGCGCGGCGTTGAGGCAGAAACGCTGGCGTGCGGGACGGGTGTCGTCGCGTCCGCTATCGTCACGGCAGCCCGGGGCCTGACCTCCTCCCACGTCCGGGCAAAGACCAGGGGAGGTGACATTCTGGGTGTTTATCTTGACGGTCCTGATCCGCACGCATTGGATGTCCGCTTAGAAGGCGAGACAGCCCTCGTGTACAGGGCCCAGCTTACAGAAGAAACGATCCTGGGAGGTTAAAAATGTTCAAGGGAGCTTTCACAGCTTTAGTCACGCCGTTTTCCGGGGGCCAGATCGACGCCCAGGCTTTGAGAGACCATGTGGATTTTCAGATCGAAAGGGGGATCGACGGTCTCGTCCCATGCGGCACCACGGGAGAAGCCTCCACTCTGAGCCACGACGAGCACATCGAGGTCGTCAGGATCACCGTTGAGCACGCCGCGGGCAGGGTTCCTGTCATCGCCGGGTCAGGCTCCAATTCCACGGCTGAGGCTCTGGAACTGACGAGGAGGGTCAAGGAGGTGGGCGCCGACGCCTGCCTGATGATCACCCCCTACTACAACAAACCCACCCAGGAGGGCCTGTTTCAGCACTTCTCCACAGTGGCGCGGAAGGTGGACATCCCCATTGTTCTGTACAACGTGCCAGGGAGAACGGGGGTCAACATGCTGCCGGAAACGGTGGCCCGACTGGCGACCCTGTCCAACATCATCGGACTCAAGGATGCCACCGCCGACCTGAAACAGGCCAGCTACACCCGTCAGCTCGTACCGGACGATTTCGTCATCCTTTCGGGGGAGGACACCCTCGTTTACCCCCTCATGGGCGTGGGAGGAAGCGGGGTCATCTCTGTCACCTCCAACATCCTCCCGGCTGAGATGTCCGACATGTGCCGGCGCTTCCTGGCCGGCGACGTAAAGGGGGCCGCCGAACTCCATCACCGGCTGCTGCCCATGTGCGACGCGCTCTTCGTCGAGACCAACCCCATCCCCGTCAAGGCGGCCCTTTCCATG
>CP070698.1:947785-951003 GCA_020349685.1 bacterium | reverse complement strand
TCTAGACACAAGACCCAGCCTGCCCACCTAAGCCTTGTGCGAAGGTGGTACACCATACACAGCCTCACAGTTTTTCTATCCACCCCCGGTCCCTCCTTAGCTCCTTGGACAATTTTCTCCCCTTTTCCCCTTTTCCCCTCTTCCCCTCTTCCTGCTCTTCCTCTTCCTCTTCGCCCTTCAATTTTCTGTACATCTCCTCCTGCACCCTGTCCCAGAAGAGTTCCGGTGACACAGCTGTCGTACCCCAGCGTTTGGCGGTGTCGACGATCTCACGATCACCCGTGACAACCACCTCGGCCTTGCCCTCCCGGCACATCTCCCTGATTATGGAATCGGCGCTTCGTCCGCGGGGCGAGTACCGCACCGAGATCCCGGCGACCCTCTCGCTGCCCCCTCCCAGATGGAGCGACTCGGCCCCGTCGAATACAACCGTGATCCTGTGGCCCTTGCCTGCCCTGTAGGCGGACAATTCTCGCACAAGGGTTTCCCTGCCCGCTTCCAGGTCCTCCCTGTCGAGAGCCCTGAGTTCAGGCACGCGCCTTATGAGGTTGTAGCCGTCTATAACGATTCTCATAATTTTGATCCAAGATCCAACACCATTAAAGCTAATTCACCACAGGGTACACAGGGTTTCACAGGGAAAAATCAGACTCTAGAATCTAGACACTGCTTATTTCACCCTGTGGAGCGGCCTTCACCCGGCCGCGCTGTGGTTAGTCGGCTTTGGACTTCTCCTGCGTTCTGTGTTCTGCGTACTGTGTGCTGATTTTCTCCCTGCTGACAGGTCAGGGCCTTTTATGATACACGAATAGGCAGAGAAATCTTATGGATGCCTTCACTCGATTCCTTTCCGTCCTGTTACTCGGCATTTTTCTGGCATTGTCACTTTTTGCCGAGGCCATCGCTTATACCGAGATCTTCCCCCTCGGTCCAGGAAATACCTGGACCTACCGGGACCTGGATGGGGAACTCGAGACTCTTGTCATCAGCAGGTTTGTGGAGAAAAACGGCATCCCTCTGGTGGAAGCATACTACGACGGGGCCAGCCCTTTCTACTACATCCTCAGTGCCGAAGGGGTCTTCCGCCTGCAGCCGGCTTCCGGAACCACACTGAAGGACCTGAGGGGGAACCTGACCATGCTGCTGCAGTGGCCCCTCGAGCCGGGGCAGAGCTGGCAATCATCTTGGTCTGACCCGCCCCTTTCCTTCACTGTGCTGGATCGCGGGCCTGTAAAAGTGGCTGCAGGAAACTTTCACGACAGCATCAAGATCGGATACCGACCGGTGTCGAGCCCCATCTATCAGGGTTATATCTGGTTTGAACCGGGGGTGGGGCTTCTTGCGCAGGAGGAGAACAACAACAGAACGGAGCTTTTCTCCTACTCACTGAGCGACCTCCTTTCTCCCCCTGAAATGACCATCAGCGGGGACAAGCTCGCCCGCATCTTTCAATCGCCCGGAAGTGTTGCAGAGAACGGCGCGACCGGAACCCTTTCAAGGTTGAAAGAACTTCTTCCCAGCGTGCAGTTTTCCCTGTTCCTGCTCCTTGCCTTTGCGGCCTTTATAGCTCTTGTTGTCTACCTCAATTCCGGCAAGGTCGAGATGGATCTCAAGGACGACCCTGACGTGCAGGAGGGAGAGGCGACCCTGGCGTCGGCCATGGTCAGGGAAGGGCTATACGAGGACGCAGCCGCCATCCTTCAGCGGCTGACGGCAAAGCATCCCCAATGGCCCGACCTCGCTGCCCTTCTCGGCAGGGCCTACAGGGAGACCGGTAAACTACCGGAAGCCTGCCTTGAACTCAAAAGGGCCTTGACACTGAACCCGGATCTGTCCAAGGCAAGGCTGGAACTGGTCAAAACATACCTCGGCCTGAATGAGCCGGCCAGGGCGCTGGATGAAGTGGAAACAGTGCTCAGCGTGCATCAGGGGTTTGCGGACGCCGTCTATCTGAAAGGGGAAGTCCTGTCAGCCATGGGGAACAACGACCAGGCTCTGGAATATTTCAGGGAGGCGCTGAAGATAAACCCCTCCTTCAACGAGGCACAGAAGGCTCTGGAGAGGTTGCTGGCCGAGGAAGAGGGTTGAGATCAACAACATAGTTTCTAGTGTCTTGTTCTGGTCTCTAGCAAAGGCGAGATACTCCTCTCCTGGATTCTATTCTAAGCTTTTTCCCTTTTTTCAGTTCTTCTTCGCGTTTTCGCGAGAGTCGGGCTCCTGCCTCTTTTGAAGGAACCGTGTTTTCCCTAGACACTAGAACTAGATACCAGACACTTATTCTTATCCGTACAGATCCCTCCGTCTCACCTTCATCACCGGGAAACTGTCCCGGACACGCCCCACATCCTTGAGATCGATCTCAAGGGTCAGGACCCCCTCCTCCCTTCCCAGGACGCCCATGACCTCTCCTGAAGGGTCTACCACGGTGCTGCCGCCCCCGAGGGTGAGCCCCCTGCCGTCATCGCCACAGGAGTTGCAGGACACGACGAAAAGCTGATTTTCCATGGCCCTTACTCTCGTGAAATCCCTGAAGTGATCCACCCTCGCCAGAGGCCACTGCGCTGATACCAGCACGACCTGCGCGCCCTCATCACCCAGTTTCCGGACCATCTCGGGGAATCTCAGATCGAAACAGATGGCCAGCCCCACTGCGCGACCATCCCAGTGGGTGACCACCGTACCGTGCCCGGGTGCAAAATGCAGATTCTCCTCCGCGGCAAAGAAGAGATGGATCTTGTCATAGGAGGCAAGGACGCTGCCTGATCCGTCTACCAGCATCATTGTGTTGGCTATCCCTTCGGGCCTTTTCACGGCCACCGTGCCGGCTATGCCGGCACCGGACCGGGTGGCCGTTTCGGTCATCCATCGCACGATATCCTGATATCTGTCGGCCATTTTCCCCAGGGCCGCGTAATGAAACCCCGTGGCGAAGAGTTCCGGCAAAAGAATAAGATCCCCTTTCCGGGGAGAGGCGGATGCGATCAGATCTCCGGCTGCGCGCAGGCTCTTATCGACCTCGCCGGGGATGACCCGGTACTGGATAAGGTGTAGGACCAGCTTTTCACTCATGGGATACTCCAGAAAGTTTTAATCTACCTTAAAAATCTCTGACTTAACTAAATAGCCGCCAGAGACCAGAATATATAGAATTTAAGGCGCTCTTCCTATTCTCCATTCTCCCTTTTCCATTCTCCCTTCCCCCCTTCCCTTCTTGCCAC
>CP070698.1:940202-947685 GCA_020349685.1 bacterium | reverse complement strand
GCCCGTGACGACGATACGGGACGGATCCCTTCCCAGCTCCCTCATGGCCTTGATCATGGCGTAGTAGGAGTTCCGGTGGGGGCAGCCGGAACAGAAGGTCAGCAGGCGCTGGACCTTCATCCCCTCCGCCTTCTTGTCGACATTCAGTCCCTTGCAGGCTTCGATCTCCTCGCCGATAACTTTGGAAAGGGCCTTACGGACCAGATCGGGTGAGAGATCCCCGACCCTCGCAACCAATTCGTCCTCCTTGCCGAAAACCCTGGGAGGGCTCTCCATCCGGCTGGCTTCGACCCGCACGCCGCCCTCGATAATGGGTTCGAGCTCCTCAAGCACCAATACCCGTTCGGTGCTCTTTAGGATCTTCCTTATCTTTTCGGCGGGAACCGGATGGGCTGTGGCAACCTTCAGGCGTGTCAGGTCGAGGTCGTTCTTCTCAAGAACTTCCACCAGATAATCCCAGGCGAGAGAGGAGGCGATCACACCGACACTGGTGCCCCTTTCTGTGAGGATATTGAGGTGGTCAGCAGCCGCTGCGGTGCTTCGTATCCGATCCAGCGCCTGCTGGTGCTGTCTTTTGCACCGGATCGAACCCGCCTTCGTGTATTTGTCGACGTCAAAATCAAAATGAGCCTTCTGACGCATGCGGCGGATCTCACCCAGCGTCACCTTGCTGTAGGTGTTGGAGAGCACCGTCGTGCTGCGGAGGAAGACCGGGCCGCCGATCTGCTCTGAAAGCTCGAAAGCGTATCTGGTAAAGTCCAGCAGCTCCTGCGGGTTGGCAGGGACGAGCATGGGCGCGCAGGAAAGCAGTGCGTAGTACCTCGAATCCTGCTCCACCATACCGTAATACACGTTGGGATCGTCACCGACGTAGATGACCAGCCCTCCCACCGTACCGGAAGCGGCCACGGAGAGAACGGAGTCGGATGCCACGTTCAGGCCCGACATCTTCATGGTGACGAGGGACCTCAGTCCGGCCCACGCGTTGCCGGTGGCGATGTCAAAAGCCACCTTTTCATTAATGGCCCACTGAGCCTGGATGGGGAAATCGGCAGCCTTTAGCATCTCGATGACCGGAGTGGTGGGCGTACCGGGATAACCGGTCACGAGAGATACACCGGCCTCGATGCAGCCGCGAGCGATGGCCTCGTTCCCGGAAAAAAGAACGTCAGTGCCAGGGCTGTCTGCGGTGAGGGAGGATTTCATAAAGGCAGGCTATTTGAGAAGAGATGAGATCTCTTTGAACTGAGGAGTCCCTGCCTTTTCAAGGATCTGAAAAGCCGCCGTCTCGGTGGATGTGATGATAGCGCCCGCCCGCTCCAGAAACCTCATGGCGGCATCCCGGTTCCCATCGCTGCGGGAGCAGATGGCATCCCAGGGAAGGTGGACCGTATAGCCCATATCGAGCAGATCGAGACCGGTCTGGAGGACGCATATGTGGGCCTCCATACCCGTGAGGATGACCTTGCGCCTGCCCAGCGCATCAAGGGCGCGCGTGAAAGGCTCCACCCCGCAACAGGAAAAGCAGACCTTCTCCACCGGCTCGATCCCTTCCAGTTGATCCGACAGGGCCTGGACCGTGGGACCAAGGCCCTTGGTGTACTGCTGGGTCAGGATAACAGGAATGTCGTGCAGTTTGGCCGCTCGTATCAGAACACCTATGGCGGTTTCCACCTGCTGGCGCCTTTCCATGACCCTGGCAAGCCGTTCCTGGACATCGACTACGACCAGGACCGTCTCGGAGGGCTTGAGCCTCATCTTGTCGATCATATTAAACTCCGTGACTCGCTCGCCTCGCCCTGGCTTTCAGCAAAGGCGGGTGATCAGTGTTTGGTGACTCGAAAAAACCACCATTTCTTTTAGACCCGCAACCGGTGAACTGCGGTTTGTCTAACCACAATTCACGAATTACGAATCACTGCTTTTCAACCTTCGGGCCTTTCGTAGCCGAGTCGGTTGGAGATCTCATCGCACGCGGCCTTGATCAGGGGAACGTATTCCTTCTTGAGCTGATCCATGCTCATACGCACGGAGGGGGCCGATATGGAGATGGCCGCGACCGCCTTGCGCGTGTAATCGAAGACGGGCGCGCCGACACACCTCACCCCCTCGTCCCACTCCTCGTCATCCACCGCGTACCCGAGCTCCTTGACAAGGAGAAGGTGTTCCAAGATCTTTTCCCGCTCCGAGATCGTTTTGGGCGTGAACTTCTTCAATTCCTTTTTGCCGTGGACCTCCGCAATGGTCTCGGGTGTCTCGTAAGCCAGCTGCGCCTTTCCTATGGCGGCGCAATAGGTGGGAACGCGGCAGCCGACGCGCGAGAGCACCCGCACGGTGTGGGTGGACTCCACGACGTCAAGATAAAAAGCGTAACGGTCCTTGAGAATGCCGATATAAACGTTCTCGTTGACCTTCCCGTTGAGTTCCTCCATCACCGGACGCGCAATGCGCAGAAGACCTGTGTGCCGGATGTAGGTCTGTCCGAGCTCGAGGGAACCGAGACCCAGACGGTAATTGTCCGTGACGAGGTTCTGCTCTATATAGCCCCTGTTCTCCAGGGTTGCGAGGATGCGAAAGATATTGTTCTTGTGAAGCTTGAGCCGGCGGGAAAGTTCGGTGATACCCAGTTCGTCCTCCTCCCCGTGAAACGCCTCCAGGACGTCCAGGGCGTGGTCTACGGACTGGATGACATAATCGGTTTTTTTCCTTCTGGTCTGGGTCATGCTTTCCTCCGTACTGGACCCAAATAGCCAAGTTCCCCGAGGGAACTGAATGGAACCGACCGCTGCCGTCAGGCAGTCGGGCTGCCAAAAAAAAATTCATTCAGCCCAGCAAGGCACGCTGGAGGTTTGGTCCCGGCCCTCTGGCAGCAGTTCTAATACTGACCAAAGCCAGGATCGGCCAGTAATTCAGCAATCAGGAATTGTATGGTTGGGAGAGAGATAAGTCAAGAACACGAAAACACCGACTCAGACAACGTGTCGCCGCTTTCGTGTCTGGGAGACAAACACATGGAACCGGGTCAGAATTTGGAAATAACCGTTTCTTATTTGATCTTCGCAGGCGAAGCCTGCCAGACAAAAAACCGGGTGCTGCCCGGTTTTTAATCTTGAGCTTTTCCGATGAGGTAGCCCATTTTACGGGAAACCTCTTTTGCGTGGCCGGCGACGGCGTTTATGATCTCATCCGCGATCCTCGCCTCCGGCAGCCGGTCGGATGGTCCGCTGACCGAGAGGGTCCCCTGGATCTTTCCGTAATAGTCCAGGATGGGAGCGGCGACACACTTGAGACCTTCCGTCCACTCCTCATCGTCCACCGCGTACCCGCTCTCGGCGACCTTCTTGATCTCGGACCTGAGCTTGCGCCGGTCTGTGATCGTCTTGGAGGTCATCTTTTCGAGGGTCATGGTCTCGACAAGGCCCTCTCCCAGAGGGGCTTCCATGAAGGCCAGAAAGACCTTGCCGGTGGCCGTGCAATGGGGTGAAACCCGTGTCCCGAGACGGGAAATAACCTGGATGGTCTGATCCGCAATGACCTCGTCGAGGTAAAAAACGTAATCCCCCCGCAGCACCGCCAGATAGCTGTTCTCCCTCAGTTCCGAGGAAAGGATCTCCATCTGGGGGCGGGCCACCGACAGCAGGCTGGTGTGCCGAAGGTAGGCCTGCCCTGCCTCGAAGGCTTTGAGGCCAAGCCTGTAGTTGCCCGTGCGCAGATTCTGCTCCACGTACCCTCGGCTCTCGAGGGTGGCAAGTATTCTGAAAACGTTGTTCTTGTGAAGATTGAGAATCTTGGCGAGTTGGGTCACGCCCAGTTCAGGCTCATCCGCCCTGAACGCCTCGAGAACATCAAAAGCATGGTCCACGGAGTGGATGATGTAATCACTTTTTTTTCTCTTGATCATCCGAACCTCGCCAGCACGCTGGTGTTGCACTCCGGGAGTAAATACGGGGACGCCCCTCCAGGAGGGGGGGCAAACCAGAGGGGCATCCCCTTTCCCATCGCTGGGAACCTTGAAATCCCTATAGATTCACTCCGCCGGTTTCTCTTCTCGGGGCGCTTCGCTTATGCCGGATTTGCGGCCCATCTCCAAACGGTCGATACGCTCCTGGACAGCGTGGAGATAACGGCCCGTGCCGTCCCAGATCTCCTTGAACCGCTTGTAGGCCTTGAGGGCGTCATCGGTCCGGTCCATCTGCTCGTAGACGAGCCCAAGATGCATGTAAGTCTCAGCCATTTCGGGCTTCAGGTGCACAACCTGCTCGTAAGCCATGGCCGCGTCCTTGAGCCTGGGTTTCCTTGTCTGCACCTCCAACCCCTGAACCGGCTGCTCATCGAATAGAAAGGCGGAGCCCAGGTTAAGAAGAGCTTCCACGAAATCAGGCTTTATCAGAACCGCTTTTTTGAAGCACTCCTGGGCGTTTCGGTAATCCTTCATGTCGAAGTAGGCGATACCCATGTTGCTGTAGGCCTCTGCGAATTTGCCGTCTTCCCTGACGGCGTTCTTGAAGTACTCGATGGACGCCAGGATCTTGCCCTGGTCGAACAGTTCGTTCCCCTTGACCCAGTAATCGTGCGCTGCGGGGTTTCTGGTGTAACGATCTTTCATTCTCTGTACCCCCCCGGGTAAAACTCGAATCTCAGATTTCAAATCTCATATCTCAAAGGTGATTTCCCTCCTGAGATCTGAGGTCTGAGATTTGAGATAATTTATTGTTAACAGTACTCCAGATGCTCCGTGAGGATCTTGCACCCCAGGAGCTGAGCCAATCCGCAGAGGTAATCATCGACGTCGGCAAGGTCGCAATCTTTCGTGACCACCTCCAGTGTGATCCCGTCCGGGGAGAAATAAACAGTGGGAAAGCTCCAGTTGTCCGGCGTATACCGGGCACCTCTGTCACCGAGCGGTGTAAAGGTCCCAGGCATCTCCTTCCATGATCCCAGTTTGTCCTTGATGTCATCCAGTTCCAGTTTTTTCTCGAACTCACACACCTTATAGCTGAAATCGTCGTACATCGCTGTGGTGTCCCTTCTCTGGTAGAACCCGTTATATGAAAATTGTCATCCCTGGTTGTCTCTGCCCGCTGGGCCGGTTCTGCCGGCCCCGTATGCAAAAAGCACCCCCAGACCTTATCAGCGCAGGGGGTGGAGCGGGAGGGGGCAGACCGCCCCCTCCCACTTTCGATCATTACTTCTCTGCAGCCAGCTCTCTCTTGGTCTTGCGGCCAAGGTAGATCCTGTTAGAGTCGCAAACCATCCGCGCGATCTTGAGCTCCTCGTGGTGGGGCGCTGCAAAAGGCTTGAAGTCCTTAGCCTTTTTAAGGCTCCAGCTGACGTTGTCGATAACGAGCTGCTCGTCGACGCCCGGGTAGATCTCCGACATCTCGAGCTCGCCCGTCTCGGGGCTGGAGCGGAAGATGCAAAGGTCGGAGACGATGGTGGTACCGCTGCCGCGGAACAGACCCATGTGCCAGCGGTCCTCAGGTGTATTCAAGGGGCCCCTGCTCCCTGTACAGGAGGTGACATACTCGTTCACCTCGGGGAAGCGCCTCTTCTCCTGGACCATCATGGCGAGACCCATGTCGGCGTAAGAGGCGATGTTGTTGGCACCGCCCGAACCGGCAAAGCGCACCGCGGGGCCGGTCTTGCCGTCGTCGCGGGCGCTCTTGGAGTAGTAGCCGCCCATGGCTGTGGAGTTGAGGTTCCCGTACTTGTCGCACTCCGCTCCACCGAGCATCCCGAAGGTGCAGAAGCCGCGCTGGGCGAAGGTGCCGAAAGTATCGGCCATGTTTGAAAGGGTTGAGCACATGTAGCCGCCCCTGGCCTCGGAAACGGAGATGGGGACCTCAATAAGCTTCGGGTCCAGGATCCCCGCCTCCATGATAATGAGGGCGTTGGGTGAATAGGTGTGCTGGGCCATCATGCATCCGATCATGGGAAGACCGGTGCCGGCAAAGATGAACGAAAAATCGTAGGTCTGCCGGGCAGCCGCAATGGTCAGCAGCTCCATGGTAGTGTACTTTTCCGGATCGAGCCCCTTTTCCTTGCAGTAGGCCTCATATTCGGTGTCATCGACATGAGTCCACTTTTTGGGATCGCTTTGTCTAATAACGGACATAATCTAACCTCCTCGAATTGGCAAGAAGACTCAGCCGCAGCCTTAAAGAGGCCTGGCCAGCCCAGGCTTGTAGCCGAACATGGCATCAGCACGGAGCTCAAACAGCCTCTGGAGACCCTTTGTACCTGTAATGGTGGGGTATCCGTCACCCGGGCGTGATGAGAGGAAGGTCCACTCGTCTTCCATAACCCAATCCCTGATGTACTTGTTGACCTCGGCCTTATCCTTCCTGTTGACCTGGGTGTAGGCTCTCCAGAAATCCCAGTCGTAGTCGTAATAGTACGGAACCTGGCCCGGGAAACCGCCGTAGGGTACCTCGACGATGGCGTCGATGTACTGCATGGCGATGGTGTTGGAGTAAGGCTGTGCTCGGAGTTCCTCTTCCTTGACGATCTTCTCTGCCTGGGCAACGCAGTACTTGGCGGAAATAGCCTGCTCGTTGTCAGGGCCCCAGATACCTTCGATCCGGGTCGTGCCCTTCTCACCGACCCTCTGCGCGAGAATAATGGTCACCTCGGGGAGGATGGGCGGAACGAGAATGACCTTGACGCCCTTGTTGCCCGTGTAGGCGGTGGACTCGCGGACCTTCTCGAGAGCGTTGGTCTGGTTTGAGGTGCCGTCGCCGCCCTCAAAAGCGTGGGGGCGCAGGCCCCAGCCATCGAAAGGATCCTCGATGACCGCCGCTCGCGCGGGAGCGATGGAGGGATGGATCCAGGATCCGTCGGCCTTCTTGCCGCGCAGACCCATCTTCCCGAAAGTGTCGTGGTACATGAAGCTGGTCCCGAACTCCGACATAAGGGGAGCGAAGGGCCAACCGTAGCGTCCTGCCACCGTCCTCAGACCGTAACCGTAGTTGGAGTAGTCCTCCACGTCCACGGTCCCGTCCTGGATGGAGCGCCGAACGCTGTAAGCCACCGGCTGAATGCCCTCGAGGCCGATATACGTAGTGTCGAGCAGCTTGACCAGACCCGCGGCACACCAGAACTCGCAGATGGAAGCGCCGCCGTTCATGGTAACGAAAAGGTTCTTAATGTCCTGACGGATCACTTCACGGGCCAGAGCGAACGGCTTCTTGGTATAGCTGAAGCCGCCAGGGCATATGCAGGTGCCCGGCTTGATGAAGGTCTTCACCGCATCCGAGAGGGACATGATCTTGTCTTTTCCCCTCATAAAGGTGGGGATAGTCGCCTCTGCCATATCCTGTTCTCCTTTCATGCTAATCTTGTCTGAATGAGCCGTTTAACTCTTGAGCTGAACCCTGCGGTTCCAGGTAGCGCGGAGGATCCGGTCCATCCGGTCCCGGCTTTCCCTGGAGTTCTCCAGGATGTCCGAGAAGTGGCGGATACCGGTCTTGATCTCCTCTTCAAT
>CP070698.1:937444-940102 GCA_020349685.1 bacterium | reverse complement strand
CCGGTCTTTACGATAGATCCCGGCCTGGGCGCCGGCCTCCTTTGCGTCCTTGGGCCTGATCCCCACGCCGTAGATGTCGGCGGAAAAAGCGACATACCCCAACCTTGCCAGTTTCTCGGACACGTCCCTGTCAAAAGGGCCCTCGCCCATCCAGTCGTGGATGACGAGGACCCCCGGGCGGGGGCCTTTGACCGCCTCGTCCCAGGCCATAAATCCGCGCAGTTTGGCGTCCCCGGGCGCGTAGTCCACAAATTCCGTGACCACATCGGCAACGGCAACGGATGACAACAAAAGGATCATGGACAAGACAGCGATGATCTTCATTGCGACCTCCCTGGGAAAATCTACCCTGGAACTTCGTCAAATGTGAGGGTTTGCCATCCAATTATAACAGATACGGAGGGAGGTGCCGGGGCGGCGTGGTGGGCTAAAGGAAGGGGGTTGAAGGAAGATGGAAAGATCAAAAGGGCTTTTTGAAACACCTGGCTCCTTGAGTGGTTTGAGAAAGACCGCGATCCGGTTCTTGCGCCTATCTCGGGAAATGAAGCTCCGTTCCCGCCTCATGATACTCTCTGAAGGTGATCGTAAAAGATGTGCCGCTTGTTCTATCCAGCTCCAGAGTCCCACCGAGTTGCTCGACAAGCACCAGCACGAGCTGCAGCCCGAGGGAATCGGATTTCTCCGGATCCATACCTGACGGAAAACCCACTCCGTTGTCGGCCACGGTGAGGACGAACCTGTCCTCGTCGAGGACAGCGAAGTTGATCCTGATCTCACCTTTTCTGCCATGAGGAAAAGCGTGCTTGAGTGAGTTAGAGAGAAGTTCGTTGACGACGAGGCCGCACGGGATGGCCGTATCCACCACGAGGTCCTGGCTCTGAGCGTTAATGGAGAGTTTTATCCTGCCATCCTTGATGCCGTAGGAGGTGAAGAGGTTCTCGGCCAGGTTCCGGACGTAATAGGCGAAATTGACCTGGCCGAGGTCCTGGGACTGGTAAAGGTCCTGGTGGATGAGAGCCATGCTGATCACACGGTTCTGGCTCTCCTTGTAGATCTCCAGCGCCTTCTCGTCGGTGATGTGGTGAGACTGGAGGTTGAGCAAACCGGAGATGATCTGAAGGTTGTTCTTGACGCGATGGTGGACCTCCTTGAGCAGGATCTCTTTTTCTTCCAGGGAAGAGGTGAGCCTTTCCTGGGCAGCTTTACGGTCGGTGATGTCACGAACATACTCGATAACCCCCTTCAGGCTTCCTGTGGTCATATCGATGAAGGGGAAGGAGTACAGTTCGAGCCAGCCCGTCGTCGAGCCGTCTTCACCGATCCTTGGCACGACCCTCATGCTGGTGCGCCGTGTGTGAAGGGTCTCATGGCTGGGGCATTCATCGCATATTTGCTGCCTGCCGTGATATACCTCCCAGCACTTTTTCCCTGTCAGCGGGACTCTGAACGGATACCATTTTTCCATGGTCTGATTGACGCCGATGATGTTCATCTCCGTGTCAAGGATGCTGATCCCGTCCTGGATGCTGGAAAATATGCTGGACAGAAAGTGTTCCCTTTCTTCAAGTTCTGCTTCCATTTTGAGCCTTCGGGTTATGTCGATACCGGTGGCGATAAGCCACTTGATCTCTTCGTTTTCATCGGTGATGAAGGTGTTGTTCCATAGAACGCTGATCTCGAGGCCGGCACTCGTCAGAACGGGACCCTCGAAGGAAGTTGGTACCCGTTTTTCTGTCAACTCGTCGAAGGATCTACGGGCCAGGGGTACTGAGGTGTGGGGAATGAGGAAATCCCAAAGGTACCTTCCTATCACCGTTTGGCTTTCAAAACCGGTCACCTTCTCACAGGTGCGGTTGAACATGACGATCTTCCCATCGGGTTCCATGACGATGACCAGGGCGCCCACTGTGGAAAGCAGGCTGTCGATCCATTTCGTGTTGTCCTCCAGCGTGTGCATCATGCGATGAATGCTTTCGGCAAGGAACTCGAACTCGTGGATTCCCTTGTAAAGGGGGTGTTTTCCATCGGTGATGGCCCCCACGATTTCGCCAACAGGTTTCCTGACATGGCGGTTCAGGGACCAGTACAGAACCAGGGCTGTCAGTACGAGGATGGCGGCGGTTGCCCCATGGGCGCTGCGCACCCTCATCAGGAGGGTAGAATAGCCTGTGATATCCTTGGAAAAATATATGTTCCACCGCCAGGGTTCGAACTGGAAATGGTAGGCGTAAAATTTTTCCCCCAGGTGGTCGATGAAGTGAATCTCATTCTGGGGGCCGGCCCGGGAGATCACTTCCGCTGTCTGAAGGGAGATACCGTAGGACATGAGAGAATTCCTGCCCCCTTCCTGGATAACGGTGGCCCTGACGTTCCTCTGCCTGATGAAATCCTCCAGCCTTCCAAGGGCCTGACCTCTGGCTATGAGGGCAAAGCGCTGATCGGCTGCGTTCCCGGAAACCAGAAGCTGATAGTACTCCTCGTCCAGAATGCTGAAGATGCCCCTTGAGATCCATTCCAGATCCTCCTGGATGATCTTCCTTTCGAACCCGGATATAGAGCGGAGGACAAAGACGTACAGGACAATGCTGAGGAGAAGGAGGATGACGGTGACCGGAAGGAGGATCCGGAACGCCAGTCTGTCTGTCGTACGGCTGTTCT
>CP070698.1:932992-937344 GCA_020349685.1 bacterium | reverse complement strand
GTTAAATGGTGGAAACTGGTCCTGGGTTTCGGCCCCATGGTCCTTCTGTTGGCAACGATTTCCCTGCCTCAGACGGCCCTCGCCTGGAACGGGGCCATCCGGACTTCCATGGGCGACCCGATGCTCGTTTTCGGCATCGGTGTCATAGGTTTTTCCATCGTTCTGACCCGTTCGGGAGGCGAATCCGCTTACTGGTTCGAGTCCTCCTGGACCCTTGCCAAACAGATCATGCCCCTGCTGTTTCTGGGGGTCCTGGTCGCGGGGTTCTTCCTGGGCCGTCCGGGGCAGGAGGGGATCATCCCCTCCGGGTGGATCGCCTCGGCTGTGGGCGGCAACTCCCTGGGGGCCAACCTCTTCGCCTCGGCAGCTGGCGCCCTGATGTATTTCGCCACCCTCACCGAGGTGCCCATACTGCAGGGGCTCATCGGTGCCGGGATGGGCAAGGGTCCGGCCCTCGCACTCCTGCTCGCAGGCCCGGCGTTGTCCCTGCCCAACATGCTGGTGATCCGCAGCGTCATGGGCACGAAAAGGACCGTGGTTTTCGTTGTCCTGGTGGTAACAATGGCGACGATTTCGGGACTGATCTTCGGAGCGCTGCATTAGGAAACCATCGTGACTTGGCGACTAAGCGACTTAGAGACGGAGCGAGGGGGAAGGTATCCAGGTATGTACGTGTCCAGGTATCCAGGTGTTAAAGTAAGTACTTAGATGCATTGATACCTGGTTACGTAGACACTTAGATACTCAGGCACTTAGACACTGTAATTTCCCAGGAGGTATTGATGAAGAAATTACAAATATTAGGCACCGGCTGCCCCAAGTGCAACACTCTGGCCGCAAAGACCGAAGAGGCGGCGAAAGAACTTGGCATCGAGTACGAACTGATTAAGATCTCCGACATCAACGACATCATGTCCTTCGGTGTCATGATGACCCCGGCCCTGGCTGTGGACGGGCAGGTGAAGATTTCCGGCAAGGTTCCGGGGGTCGATGAGATAAAAAGCCTTATCGGCTGATCGCGGGAGGGAGCGGATATGAGACTGAAATATCTTCTGCGCGCATGTGCTGTTCTGGCCCTGCTGCTGTCTAATCCTTTGCCGGTCCGGGGCGTCGACGCGTCGCCAAGGTTCATCGCAACCTACTTTCTCACCAACGTTCGATGCCCGTCGTGCCTCACCATCGAGCGGCTGACGTCTGAAACCATCCGATCGGCGTTTGCCGAACAGTTGAAGGCCGGGACCCTGCAATGGCGCACCATCAATATCGACGGCGAGGGGAATTTTCATTACGTCAGGGATTACAAGCTCTACACCAAATCCGTGATCCTCTCCGAGGTGGTGGACGGGAAGGAAATCCGCTGGAAGAATCTGCCTGGAGTCTGGGAACTGTTGTCGAACGAGAAGCGCTTCCGTGCCTACCTCGAGGATGAAATTTCCGCCTTCATGGCGGGTCCCTGATGGAGAGCTACCTTTCAGCCATGGCCACGGCGGTGTGGCTTGGAGTCCTCACCTCCATCAGTCCATGCCCCCTGGCATCCAATATCGCCGCCCTCTCATACCTGAGCAGGACGGTCAAATCGCGCCGCTCGATCCTGGTATCGGGGGCATCCTACACGCTGGGGCGGATCGCGGCCTATATCGGTGTCAGCGCCGTGCTGGTTGCCGGTGTCCTCTCCATCTTCTCCCTGTCCCGTTTCCTCCAGGTCTGGACGAACCGGATTATCGGCCCCCTCCTCATCTTTCTGGGTCTCGTCCTCCTCGGGTGGGTGCGTTTCCCCGTGCCATCGGCTGGATCTTCGGATCGCCTTGAACGCCTGGCCGGGAAGGGCTCTGCGGGAGCTGGCGCCCTTGTCTTTATCTTCGCCCTCTCTTTCTGCCCGGTATCGGCGGCTCTTTTTTTCGGCAGCCTGATCCCCCTTTCGGCAGGTCAGGGCTCCCGGATTTTCCTGCCGGCATTGTTCGGACTGGGCACCGCCGCTCCCGTGGCGCTCTTCGCTGCCATGATCGCCTTCGGAGCACGGTCCATAGGGAAGACGTACGAGCGCATCTCCCTCTTTGCACAGTGGGCCAAAAGGTTTACGGCCGTGGTTTTTTTTCTTGCAGGGATCTATTATGTCGTGACTTACTGGATGGGGATCAGCGTGTGGTCGCTTAAGGTATGAGACCTTTCGAGGCGGCGATCAGCTGAGGGGAGTCGGGCGCATGTCCCAGGAATCCAAAAAGATGAATATCTTCGAGCGATATCTCACCTTGTGGGTTGGGGTCTGCATGGTGGCCGGTGTTCTCCTCGGCCGGGCCATGCCGGAGCTGACCTCCATACTCTCGAAAATGGAGTTCGTGGGGGGCAGCCAGGTCAACGTGCCCATTGCGGTCCTCATCTGGCTCATGATCTTCCCCATGATGCTCAAGATCGATTTCGCTTCCATCCTCCAGGTGGGAAAAAGGCCGAAGGGCCTGCTCATCACCCTGTTCGTCAACTGGATGGTGAAGCCCTTCTCCATGGCCCTGCTGGGTTGGCTCTTTTTCCGGGGCGTCTTCTCGTCCTGGATCACACCCGAGACGGCCGACCAGTTCATGGCAGGGGTGATCATCCTTGCCGCGGCACCATGCACCGCCATGGTCTTCGTGTGGAGCTACCTCACGGACGGCGACCCGGCCTACACCCTTGTGCAGGTAGCCGTCAATGATCTGATCATGCTTGTCCTTTTCATTCCCATCGTGGGTCTCCTGCTGGGCGTGTCCGGAGTGCCTGTGGATTTCAAGGTGCTGCTCTATTCGGTGGTCTTCTTCGTTGTCATTCCCCTGGCGGTCGCCTATACCCTGCGAAGGATCCTCATCGCCGCCAGGGGCGAGCGGTGGTTCCATGAGAAGTTTGTTGCCTTCTTCGCCCCCATCACGGTCATGGCCCTGCTGGTGACCCTGGTCCTCATCTTTGCCTTCCAGGCACAGAACATCACGCAGAAAGCGTTCTTCGTGGTTCTCATCGCCATCCCCATCCTCATCCAGGTCTACTTCAACGCCTCTCTCGTTTACGGCCTGATGAAACTGTTCAAGGTCCCCCACAGCGTAGCGGCGCCAGGGGCACTCATCGGAGCGAGCAACTTTTTCGAACTGGCTGTCGCCACGGCCATCGCCCTCTATGGACCAGGCTCAGGGGCCGCCCTGGCGACCGTAGTGGGGGTGCTGGTGGAGGTTCCGGTCATGCTATCGGTATGCAAAATCTGTAACCGGACCCGTCACTGGTTCCCGGAGGAGGAACGGGGAAAAGACGACACGGTGACGCGGTGACGCGGAGACACGGGGGTAAAACGCCGTCATTCCGGGCTGAGCACAGCGATGACCCGGAATCCAGGGAGAAACCGTCCCACCCCAAAAAACGCATTCTCTTTCTCTGTACCGGCAATTCATGCCGCAGCCAGATGGCCGAGGGATGGGCAAGGCACTTTTTCGGAGACTCCATCGAGGTGTACTCCGCCGGTACCGCGCCCCGGGGGGTCGATCCCAGAGCTGTTCAGGTTATGGGGGAGGCGGGTGTGAGCCTGTCCTCTCACACCTCCAACCACGTGGAGGACTATCTGGAGATACCCTTCGACCTCGTCATCACCGTATGCGACAGCGCAGAGGAATCGTGTCCGGTCTTCCCGGCAGGGACAAGAACGATACACCACTCCTTCGAAGATCCACCCTCCATCGCCGGAAAGGCCCGGGATGATGGAGAGGCCCTGGCATCCTACCGTAAGGTCAGGGACGAGATCAGGGATTTCGTCGGCGGCCTGCAAGACCCGCCTGGACAGGAATAGCCGGCTCCTTGCACGGATACCGACTGTTCACCAGGTATCTCTTGACGAAATGGTACGCGTAGACGATGGAAAAGATACCGGTGGTCACGTCGTACTCGAAAATACTGTCTTCTCCTGTCCAGGTACTGCTCCTGATCCCAAGGTTAAGGGAGTTGTTCGGATTGAAGAAAATGTCCGCCCCGAGGCCAGCATAAAGGCCGGTTCCGTCGATCTCTTCGAAGAAATCGAAATCCACGGCGTAACTGCCCAGCCCAACGGTCAGGTATGGCTGGAACTGGTTCGGGTCGTTAAAGGCGAACTTGGCGCCAACAAGAAAATTGCCCTGGGCCGCTTCGCCGCCTGCCAGGTTTTCGTCGTGTATCGATCCCCCCCAGAGGAAATCCAGGGCGAAGAGGGGAGAAAACCGGTATCCGAAAGTAATGGCCAGACCCGAACCGGTATCGACGTCGCTGAGGTCGTCCCCCAGGGACACCGTCTGCAGGCCTCCCCCCAGGTACCAGCCCTCGGCAAGGGCCGGAGACGCCGCCGTTACAACCAGTGCAAAAGCCATCGT
>CP070698.1:920561-932892 GCA_020349685.1 bacterium | reverse complement strand
GAAAAGATCAAGGGTCAAAAGAAGGAGATCGCGTGGGGAAGCCAGATCCGCAGTTACGTCCTCCAACCCTATAGGATGGTCAAGGATCACAGAACCGGGCACGAGGCCGGCAATGTCGATGCCGTACTGGACGGGGACCTGGACGACTTCATCCAGGCCTACCTCATGGGGCGCAGGGAAAAGTGAAACCGGAGGTGATCGAAAGGTTCATGAGACGTGCTCTGGTCCTGGCTGGACGGGGCGAGGGAACAACCCACCCCAACCCCATGGTTGGTGCCGTGGTTGTAGCGGGTGGGAAGACCGTCGGAGAAGGGTGGCACCAGAAGCCGGGAGAACCTCATGCCGAAGCCATCGCTCTTGACGAGGCGGGCAGGAAATCTCGCGGGGGCACTCTTTTTGTGAACCTCGAGCCCTGTGATCAAACAGGACGTACGCCCCCGTGTACCCAGGCCATTATCAAGGCCGGCATCGCCCGCGTCTTTGCTGCCTGTGCCGACCCCCATTCCCTCGTTGACGGAAAAGGGTTCGACACCCTGCGAAAGGCAGGGATCGAAGTGAACGTCGGGACCCTTCAGAGGGAAGCGGAGGAGCTTAACAGGGCCTTTTTTAACTTTTCGAGGAAGGGCCGTCCGTATGTTACCCTCAAACTGGCGGCCACTCTTGACGGTCGTATTGCGGGCCCTTCCGGCGATTCCAAATGGATCACCGGTGAGGAAGCTCGAAGAGCCGTGCACAGGCTCAGGGCCCAGGCTGACGCCGTAATGGTGGGCGTTGGCACCGTCGTTTCCGACGACCCGATGCTCACGGTCAGGGGAGTCAGGAGGAAGATCCAGCCTTACCGGATCATTCTGGACCCTTCCTTGAGAACACCCCCGGGGTCGTCGGTCGTGAAGGAAAACAGGGATGGTTCGACCTTGCTGGTGACCGGTGACGGTGTCCCGGCTGAACGCAGACGAGTTATGGAGAAAAGGGGTGTGCGCCTGATCGCGGTTCCCCTTTCCAAAGGTGTCATCCCCTGGAGCGACCTTGCCGATGCCCTTGTCAAGATGGGCATACTGCATGTCCTCGTCGAGGGCGGGGGAAAAACGGCGGCCTGGTTATTGCGAGAGAGAGCCGTCAACAGGGTTGAGCTTTTCATGGCGCCGAGGATAACAGGGTCCTCCGGAGTCCCGGCTGTTGGAGATATGGGGGTCGCCTCCCTGCAGGAGTCGCTCCGTCTGTCCATACTCAATGTGCGGAGGATCGGAGGAGACGTCCGGATCACAGCGGATATAAAGTGAGGGACCAATGTTCACAGGGATAGTTGAAGAGATCGGCACCGTCCAGCGGGTGGAACCAAGATCAGGGGGGATCAGGATGCTGGTCGGCGCTTCCACGGTCCTCGAGGGAACAAAAGCCGGAGACAGCATTTCCGTTGGAGGCGTTTGTCTGACGGTCGAGAGGGTTACGGATTCAGCGTTTTCGGCCTTCCTGTCAAGGGAGACCCTCGAGAGGACGGCCCTCGCCAAGGCCGGTGCGGGGTATAAGGTCAACCTGGAAAGGGCTCTCGCTTTGGGAGACAGGCTGGGCGGCCATCTGGTGTCAGGACACGTGGAGACCAGGGGACAGATCCGTGAACTTCGGAAGGAGGGAGAAGGGTACCACCTCGAGGTCACCTGTCCGCCCGATTTCAGCCCCTACATCGTTTCTAAAGGATCCGTTTCGGTTGACGGTGTGAGCCTGACGATCGTAGAGGATCTGGGGCAGGCATTTTCGGTCTCGGTGATCCCAGAAACCTTTGAAAAAACGACCTTTCGATTGAAAACACCGGGTGATTTTGTTAATTTGGAACCCGATCTGATCTTAAAATACGTGATGTCCGTGATCCGGAATCTGACGGCCGACAAGAGGGACGGATCCATCACAATGGACAAACTTATTCAGGCCGGTTTCGTCACGGAATAAAGGGGTAGGTATGCCTATTTCCACCATTGAAGAGGCGCTCAACGACATCAGGGAAGGGAAGATCATCATCCTTGTGGATGATGAGGACCGTGAGAACGAGGGAGATTTCATGGTCGCCGCCGAGAAGGTGTCACCCGAGATCATCAATTTTATGGCTCTTTACGGCCGCGGGCTGATCTGCCTCACGCTGACGGAGCAGCGCTGCGAGGAACTCGACCTTCCCCAGATGGTCACAAGGAATACGGCCAAGTACGGGACAGCCTTCACCGTATCCATAGAGGCCAAAAAGGGTGTGACCACGGGCATATCAGCGGCTGATCGCGCCCATACCATACTCACCGCCATAGACGAGAGCTGCGGACCTGATGATATTGACAGACCGGGCCATATCTTCCCCATCCGTGCCCGGGAGGGCGGTGTCCTGGTAAGGGCGGGCCAGACCGAGGGATCGACCGATCTGGCCAGGCTGGCAGGGCTCAAGCCCTCCGGGGTGATATGTGAGATCATGAACCCCGACGGCACCATGGCCCGCATGCCGGAACTCAGGGTCGTTGCCAGAAAATTCGGTCTCAAGATCGTGACCATAGAAGACCTGGTCAAGTACAGGATGAGCCACGAGAGTCTGGTGACCAGCGTGGCCCAGACCAGCCTGCCAACCCGTTTCGGGGAGTTTACGGCTCATGCCTATCGCAACGAGATCGACGGCCAGGAACATGTGGCCCTCACGGCCGGTACCATCGAATCCGGGAAGCCTACCCTCGTGCGGGTCCATTCCGAGTGCCTCACAGGTGATGTTTTCCACTCACTGCGCTGCGATTGCGGCGAACAGATGGAAAGCGCCCTTGCCATGATACAGAGGGAAGGGAAGGGTGTTTTCCTTTACATGAGCCAGGAGGGGAGGGGCATAGGCCTGGCAAACAAACTCAGGGCTTACCAGCTTCAGGATCAGGGCAAGGATACAGTGGAGGCCAACCTGGAACTGGGTTTCGGACCTGACCTGAGGGATTACGGCATCGGGGCCCAGATCCTCGTGGATCTCGGTGTGAAAGAGATCCGGCTTCTGACCAACAACCCCAGAAAGGTTGTGGGACTCGAAGGATACGGGCTGAAGATCACCGAGCGAGTGCCTATCGAGGTTGAAGCCCGACAGGAGAATATCAGTTATCTGAGGACCAAGAAGGATAAGCTCGGGCACCTGCTCAAGAAACTGTGAAGCAGGCCCCCCGGTGTGGGGGTATCGGAGTATCGGGTTATCGGTGAAAGAGATATTTGATTCGCTATCTGCCTGCTCCAAAAGCACGGTGCCAGAGAAAAGGGTTTAAGCGGCTAATCGTGGTTTTGGAGTTTGAAAGGAGATCTCATGTCTGGATACGGAACCATTGAAGGCAAGCTGAACGCCAAGGGACTAAAAACCGCTGTCATCGCTTCAAGGTTCAACGATTTCGTGACAGCAAAACTCATCGATGGTGCCGTCGACTGCCTGCTGCGGCACGGTGCCTCCGAAAAGGATATCGTTGTTATCAGGGTTCCCGGATCTTTTGAACTCCCCTTGGCAGCGAAAAGGGCGGCCTCCTCCGGAAAATATGATGCCGTCGTCTGCCTTGGGGCCCTGATCCGTGGCCAGACGCCCCATTTTGATTATATCGCTGCGGAAGTGACCAAAGGAGTCGCTCAGGTGGCCCTGGACACCGGCCTCCCGGTGACTTTCGGTGTGATCACAGCCGACACCCTGGAACAGGCTGTTGACAGGGCGGGAGCAAAGGCCGGTAACAAGGGTTTTGAGGCCGCCCTGGGGGCTGTGGAGATGGCAGATCTGCTCAGGCAGATCTAGACCCTATTCGATGGGAGTCCGCAGAAGGGGAAGAGAGGCCGCACTTAAGATCCTCTACAGCATGGACCTTAATCCGGTCTCCTGGAAAGAGGCCACCCAGCAGATCCTCGACAATGGCGAACTCCCCGACAGTGTCAGGGAGTTCACGACCGAACTTGTCGAGGAGACCGTCGAGCGCCTGGAGGAGATCGACGATCACATCAGGAAGGCTTCCCTGAAATGGGAGATAAGCCGTATGGCAGCGGTTGACCGGAATGTTATCAGACTGGCTGTTTCGGAACTTACCGGAAAGAATCCAAAACCGGTAAGGGTTGTGCTCAACGAGGCCATAGAGCTGGCAAAAAAATTTGGTGGTGAGGAGTCGGGAACTTTTGTGAACGGAGTGCTGGACAGGGTGCGCACAGACCTTGGGATGGAGATCTGAATGGCAGTCCAGATCCGGGGTGGCGATGCCCTCAATTACCGCGGCGACGTCCTGCTGCTGTTCCATCCTTCGGACGTCAAACCTCTTGTCGGCACCCTTGCTCTCCTCGATTGGCGGTGCAATGCGGCCGTGAGCGCCCTGCTCAGGAAGAAACCCGGACTGTTCAAGTTCGGGCAGCTCACCGTACTCGCCACGCAGGGCAAGATACCGACCCAGACCGTGATCATGACCGGTCTCGGTTCCGAGGAAGAGTTCAGTCCCGACCTGCGGAAAGAGGCCTACCGGCTTGCCCTGGAAGCTGCCGCCAAACTGGGCGGAAGAAAGGTCGCTGTGGAGGGAATCCCGCTGGCCGGCCGTCACGACAAGGGTGTCCTGGATGATCTGGCCATTGCCGCCCGACCCTTTGAAAAGAACGGTCGGCTTACGGTTTCTTTATTTTCCACCGATAAGGATTTTTCCCTTTCCCTGAGAGAAGGAGACGAATCCCGGACGTCATCGGGCTAAACAATGAGGATAGCCGTCATTTCCGATATACACTCCAACCTGGAGGCTTTGGAGGCTGTCCAGAGAGCTATAGAAGAGATTAGGGTAGATGCGATCTACTTTGCCGGTGACGTTGTCGGATATGGCCCGGATCCCAACGCCTGCACCCGGTGGGTCATGGAGAACACGGACCTTGCAGTCATGGGGAACCACGATATCGCCGCATTGGGAATGATCGACATCGAGACTTTTAATCCAAATGCCAAGAGGGCCATCATCTGGAACGCTGACCAGTTGGAGGAGTGGGCTGTCGATTACATTGCGACCCTCCCCATGGTGATGTCGAAGGATTCTGTTACCGTCGTGCATGCCAATCCCCAGGAGCCGGAGAGCTGGAATTATATCTTTTCCCTCTGGGACGCGGAAAAAAACTTTTCCTATTTTAAGAGCACTTTTTGTTTTGTAGGCCACTCCCACCAGCCGGTCACTGTCGGAATGGACGCGGAGGGGCACGTATCAGTTCTTCCGGGCGATACGTTCGCTGTGGAGGAGGGGACCAGATACCTCATTAATGTCGGAAGCGTGGGACAGCCGAGAGACGGGAATCCGGATGCCTGTTTCGGGTTGCTCGATTTGGAAAAAGGAGATTTTTCCATCATTCGATCCCCTTATGAGATCAAGGCAACCCAGGAAAAAAGGTTAAGCGCGGGTCTGCCGAAACCCCTGGCGGACAGGCTTGCGGAGGGCCGGTGAGCAGCGAAAAGGAAAGCGGAAGGATGGGTGCTTCCGGCGCGGTTCTGGATCCAACAATGAGCCTGGTCGGCAGACTGGAAGACCTTTCCCTGGGAGAGATACTTCAGATCGTGAGCCTCAGCAAGAGGTCCGGTCTGTTGCGCCTGGAAGGGCCCGGAGGAAGAGCCAGTCTTTTCATAAAGGCGGGAAAGGTGATCTTTGCTGCCAGTTCAGAGGAGAAGGAGGGGGTCCTGAGCCTTCTGGCCCAAAGCGGCCTCATCGAAGCGGACCAGGTGTTCTCCTTTAAAGAGGAGCTGGAATCGGCTCCCTCTGCGGCCGACTTTAGAGCATCACTCGAGGCCAGAACCGGTATTAGCAATGACAAGCTGCAGAAGGTTCTGAAAACGAGGGTCGAGGAGTTGACGTATTCCCTTTTCGCATGGGAGGAGGGCACCTTCAGTTTCCAGCTCATCGAGGATGAGAGTTCTCATCCGGTCCTTTCCAAAGTCGCTCCTTTTTTTCTTGACGAAGGGATGGGGGCCCAGTTCCTGGTCATGGAGGGCGCGCGGAGAAAGGACGAGATGCTCAGGGGAGCGTCCACCGAAGAGATCCGGGACAAGAGCCCCATGGTCGATCCGGGCGGAGTCCTGGGCGGCGACTGGGAACAGGAATTCGAGGAACACCTGACCGGCAGGGCTGAGCAGGTTGAGGAGGAAACACCGGAGGACGATCTGGACAGAGAGGCAAGGGAGTTTGTGGTCCCGGATGCGCTCCCGCAGTTACCGGGCCGGCTTTCCAGCAAGGTCGTTGCCGTCGGCCTTCAGCCATCCCTGGTGGTGGAGATCACCGGGGGATTCGTCAGAGCAGGGATCGATCTCCTTGTCCACGACAACGTTGCTGATGCTCTGACCAGGGTCCAGGAAATTCGCCAGCAGGGGCAATCCCCCTACCTTCTGGTGGATCTCGAGTCAGCGGGCATCACTGACGGCAGGCTCATGGGAGGCCTGGAGGCCGTTTCCACGATGTGGGATTTCGGTTTCCATCTGCCCGTGGGTCTCGTGTGCAGGCGGGAGCTTGCCGGTGGTCTGGAGGAAAAGCTCAAGGCGGTGCCCGGCCTCGACATCTTTAAGATGTCCGGTGAACCCGGCAAAGGCATGGCCGCTCAGATCCTGAACATCGTTATCGAAGTTGCGGGTCCAGCGCCCATGGCAGGCCTGGAAGAGGCAGAGCCCGTGCCCCTTGAAAAACCCGGAGAGGAAGGGGAACAGGCCGATTCCTTTGAGGAACCTTCTTCCGATCAGGAAGCCGAGACCCATCAGGCTGTGGAGCAGACAGGGCAGGGCGAGGGATACTACGATATCGAACAGGAGTTCAGCGAAGAATTGGAAGAGATCGATCTGCTCTTTGATGGCCTGGATGAAGGACAGGCCGCACCTCGTGAGACCTCGTCGGATCCCCACATGGCGAGGCTCAGCTCCTTCGTTAAAGAACTGAACAAACAGGACATCAGTGGAGAGATAACGCTGATGGCCCTTCGTTTCGCCTCTGCTTTCGTCAACAGGGCTATCCTGTTCCTCGTCAGAAAGGACGACCTCAGGGGCCTGGGACAGTTCGGTGTGGACCTGGGTGAGAATGTCGATGCCGACAGCGTCGTGCGTTCTCTGAATCTTCCTCTGGTCGACGGTTCGGTGTTCCACCGGGTCGCCCGGCAGCAGCAGGGTTACAAGGGACCTCCAACAGGTTCGGATGTCGAGAACGCCCTTTTCGAGGCCCTCGGGGGAGGATCGCCCGGGGAGATCTTCCTCGGACCTGTTGTCAGCATGGGTAAGGTGGCGGTCCTGCTTTACGGAGATGATTTCCCCCTGTGCGGCGGTCTGGAACCGACCCATACGCTGGATATTTTCCTGAGTCACGTCGGACTGGCCCTTGACAGGGCGTTCCTGGAGATGAAGCTCAAATCCCAGAGATCCTGACGGGAGGGATGAGAGATGGGCAAGAAGATCCTGGTAGTAGAAGATTCGCCGATGACGAGATCCCTGATCATTTCGTCCCTTGAGGCCATTGGGGATTTTACGGTCATCGAGGCAGCAAACGGTTTTCAGGCATTGAGGAAATTGCCCGAGGTGTCCCCTGATCTCGTCATAACGGACATTAACATGCCCGACATCAATGGCCTGGAGGTTGTCAGGTTCGTCAAACAGAGCGAGAACTTCAAACATATCCCGGTCATAATCGTCACCACGGAGGGCCGGGATGTGGACAAGGAGCGCGGCCTGAAACTGGGTGCCGATAAATATCTGGTCAAGCCGTTCGAACCTGCCCAACTCCAGGAATTTGTCCGGGAGCTTCTGGGTTAATCAGGAGACGATGCGTGGACCAGTCTCTAAAGGATTTCGTTGCCGAGGCGGAAGATATCCTGGAAAATCTGGATGAATCCATCAGCCTCCTGATGGATCTCGACCAGGACGATCACCGCAAACCGGATATCATAAACGCTGTTTTCAGGCATGCCCATTCCATTAAGGGCCTCTCGGGAATGTTCAACCTGGAAGGACTCACCTCCCTTTCACACAGGCTGGAAAACCTCCTGGATTCCATCCGGCTGGACAAGGTCACCCTTTCAGACCACGTGGTGGAGGTCCTGGGACGCGGTGTTCAGAACCTCATGCGCATGGTGAGGGCCGTGAACAGCGGGAAGGAAGACGTTTCCATTGACCTGGACAATTACCTGAAGGAACTGGCGCTGCTCGAACAAGGGGAAGAAAGGGTCTCCGACGACGACCTCTCCCTTTCAATTAACATTCCCCCCGGGATAACGGACATGCTGTCCGAGTACGAAGAACATCGCTTCCGGGACAACATCAGGAGAGGCATCCCTTTTTACAGGGTGCGTTGCAGTTTTCCACTGGACAGTTTCGATGTTCAACTGGAAGAGCTCGGATCCACAATCCGGGAAATGGGGGAACTCATCACAACCCGTCCCGAGACGGACCTTGGAGGGGAGGGGAATATCGGTTTTACCCTCTACTTTACTACCAGGGAACCGGAAGGGAAGGTCTTCGAGGCTTTGGGCAAAAAAGGTAGAACCCTGGAGCCTGTTCCCTCTCGCGCTGATGCTCCCCCTGCCTCAGATGCACAGACTGATGGAGTTGACTTTGCGCCGGGTCTGGATGAGGGCGCCTTCGAGGATGAGATCAGGGGCGTCAGTCAGACGGTGAGGGTCGACATAGGAAAGCTGGATTATCTCATGAATCTCGTGGGGGAGCTTGTCATCCTCAAATCCGGCTTCCTTAACACGACCAGGCGTCTCAAAGAGATGGGCGAGGCGATCCCAACGGACCTGACAATGGAGCTCGAGAAAAGTACTTCAAACATGGAGAAGAAGCTCGTCGATCTCCGCGACGGCGTTATGGACATCAGGATGGTTCCCATGGGGCAGCTCTACAACAGGCTTCACAGAGTTTCCAAAAAAATAGCCAAAGATCTCGGGAAAAAGGTGAACCTTCATTTTGTTGGACACGAGACCGAACTGGACAAGATGATCATGGAGGAGATGGTCTCACCCCTGCTTCACATCGTGCGCAACTCTCTTGATCACGGCATCGAGGATGCCCAGGTTAGACGGTCAAAGGGAAAATCCGATGCGGGGAACATCAAGGTTTCGGCCTACCAGCAGGGAAACCACGTCATCCTGGAAGTTGAGGATGACGGAAAGGGTATCGACCTGCTCAAGGTCAAAAAGGAGGCCGTGCGGAGAGGGCATTTCAAAAGGGACGATGCCATCAGTGATGATGAAGTGCTGGACCTTCTTTTCAAACCCGGCTTTTCAACCAAGGAGGGTGTAACGGAGATCTCGGGGCGTGGGGTCGGAATGGATGTGGTCCGAAAGGAGCTTGAAAAGGTAGGCGGTGCGGTCGAGATCCATTCGACCAAGGACAGGGGCACGCGGGTGGTCATGACCCTGCCCATAACACTGGCGATCCTTCAGGCGCTTCTCATCAGGAACGGAAGCCGCATCTTCGCCGTTCCGATGGGTTCCATTCAGGAGACACTTGAGCTCACCGGCAAGGAGATCAAGACCATGCAGGGGCAGGAGGTGATAACCCTCCGCGACCGCACCCTTCCACTGATACGGCTTGAAAAGATCTTCGGCCTGCCGGATATCTCCGCAGGGGAATCCCTCTACGTCGTTATCATCGCCATGGCAAACAGGAACATGGGACTGGTGACACACGACCTCATCGGCAAGCAGGACGTCGTCATCAAGCCCCTTGGCGATTCTTTTTCCAAAAGCGTTGGGTTGGCCGGGGCCGCTGAACTGGGTGACCAGTCAACCATCCTCGTACTCGATGTGGCCGGCCTCATGATGGAGGCTGTCAGGCTCGGGGCCATGGGCAAGAGGACACACTGATGTACCTTGATCATTACGGGTTGACCGCGAAGCCTTTTGACAAAACTCCCAATCCGGCTTTCTTCTACCGGAGCCCTATCCACGAGGAGGCCCTGGCCCGCTTGCAGTACGGTACGGAAGAGCGGGAGCTTACTCTTCTGACCGGTGAGATCGGCACGGGAAAAACCCTCCTCAGCAGGGCTCTCATAGACCTCCTGCCCGACAACTATCATCCCATGCTTATCATCAATCCCCGCCTGTCGCCCAACCAGTTCCTCAAAACCGTCGCCCAGCGACTCGGCGTAGAGTCTCCTTCCTATTTCAGGGCCGACCTTCTGAACCAGATCAACCAGACCCTCTATCGATTCTACGAGGAGGATATCTGTCCGGTGATCATTATCGACGAGGCCCAGTTGATCCCCTCCAAGTCAACTTTTGAGGAGATCAGACTGCTCACGAACTTCCAGCTTGACGACGCCAACCTCCTTTGCCTTGTCCTCATAGGACAGCCTGAACTGCGCAAACGGCTAAAAAGGGGGACATTTGAAGCCGTCAGACAACGTGTCGGCATCCGCTATCATCTGGGGCCCATCGGGCGTGAGGACACAGGAAAATATATCGCCCATCGGCTTGAGACCGCCGGCGGAGATGGAGAGCTCATCGATGAGGAGGCGGTCGATGTCATTTTCAGATATTCCGGAGGACTGCCGAGGGTCATCAACAACATTTCCGCCAACGCCCTGTTGATGGGGTTTTCCAAGGATCTTTCCCGGATCGGCCCGGACGTCATTCTTGACGTCGTTGAGGATCTCGATCTCGAGCCGGTCTAGTTTTGAAAGGATCGCCAAAAGTCCAACCGGGACTTTTGGCTCCACGGAAAGCGAAAAGCGTGGTTTCCGCTTTCCTCACAAATCAATGACTTAAAGTGCCCGTCATTGATCTGGGCGCCCCGTGCGGGGCGCGTTGATGGCTCTTTTTAAGTCCATCAAAATGGAACACGCCAACGGGGAGATTGTGATGGATCTAGTTCAGATCAGGAAAAAGGCCAAGAGCAGGAAGCCCAGGAAGAAAAAGGCCGCCCAGGAGACGGAAGCCAGAACCGAAAAGAGAACATCTGTCAAGGAACAGGCGCCCGCTTCGGTCAACGAGGAGGAGGTGATGGATAATAGTGGTCTGCCCGAAGGGGATTCCGCTTCCGGGAAGGATATTCCAAGGGACACAGGTGAGGCGCCTGGAGAAGGTCCGCTGGAAGAGATCCCGGAATCTCTTAGCAGCCTCGATGACGTTCTTCTGAGCCAGCGGGAAGATGTCAAGGAGGAAGAGGAGGAGCTTCTGCAGCTTCTGACCTTCAAGCTTGGTCAGGAGGAATATGCCCTCAATATAATGGACATCAAGGAGATCATAAGGCCGAAGGAGACAACGGAGGTCCCAAAAACTCCTGACTATATCCTCGGTATCTTCTCCCTGAGGGGGACGATCATCCCTGTCTTCGACGTCAGTTTACGGCTTGGCTTGCCGCGGGGTGAACGGGGACCGCAGAACAGGATCGTCGTTGTTAAATCGCGGGAGAATTTTTTCGGCCTTCATGTCGACAGTGTCGTGCAAGTCCTTGACATCCCGCTCAGCAAGATCGATCCGCCGCCCGAGATCCTCGGCGGCGTCGAGGGGGAGTTCCTTCGGGGTATAGGAAAAATAGACGACAGACTGATCATCCTGCTCAACCTTGGCAGGATCCTGAAACTTGACGAGGAAGATGGTTCCGGGCACCTCGAACTGCCATCTGGTTGAGGCCTCTGAATTCCCATCCATCCGGGAGAATCAAATCCATGAGTTCAGTTTCCAGCACAGGTACATCCGGGAACATCATCAAATGCGAGGGTTGCGACAAGGTTTACAAGATCCACCCTGAAAAGCTCCCCTCAGGGATCACCTCCTTCCCCTGCCGCGCGTGCGGTACCCTTATTCCCATCATGCGGCTTCAGGCTGACAGCCCACCGGAGGATTCAGCCGGGCAGATCCTCATCGTGGTGGACGAGGAGGAGTTGGGAAAACTGATCCAGAGGATCCTGGAATCGGGCGCTTTCAAGGGTCACCTCGCGATCAATGGAAGGGCGGCTCTCAAGGCCATCGAGAAAGGGGCGCCAGACCTCATCCTTGTCAGCGTTTATCTCCCTGACATGATGGGTTATGAACTCCTCGACAAGGTCGAGGATGCCGTCGAAGATCGGCGGGTCCCCTCCATCCTCATGTCGGCCGTGCATCACGCCGCTCGTTACAAACGTGCGCCAACCTCGCTCTACGGAGCTGATGACTACGTTGAAAGACACCATCTCCCTGATCTGCTCATTCCAAAGATACGCCGGCTCCTGTCCCCTGATGTTGGCAGCCTTCCGGAGGTGACTCCGAAAAATGTGCCTTCACCCAGCGATGATCAGGTCCTTGCCAGGCGCGACCTGGAGAAAATGGAACGGACGGGACATAGCTATGAAACCCCCCAGATGGGGGAGATCCAGAGAATGTGCCGGGT
>CP070698.1:916167-920461 GCA_020349685.1 bacterium | reverse complement strand
CCTCAGTCTGGGGGAAACAGCATTCCTGTAAAAGCGGCATTTCTTACCGCAGAGTCACAGAGGGTACAGAGAAAGGCCAAAGCCTTGGGGATTGTCATTCCGGGCCAAGACCCGGAATCCAGAAACACCGATCCCTGTTAAATAGAATGTGATTAAAGGAAATGCGATCTTAGCTGAAAGCCTATTGCTGACAGCGACAAGCCTCTTTCCCGACACGCCGGTGCATCGCTCTTTTTCTCCGTGTCTCCGCGTCCCCGTGTCCCCGCGTCAAACGGTCTTTCCCCCCTGCCCCCACGCAAAATTCCGCATTTCCCGTTTCCAGGGCCTTCTGCGCATTTTCCAGACACTAGACTCCAGACACTAGACACTGTCTTTATTCAAAACGCCCGTTCGATTCCCGAACACAGGAAAGATCAGTTGAAAGTAACAAGTAACAGGTAGCAAGGCTCATAACCTGCTGTTTTCTTTCTACTTTCTACTTTCCCCTTTCCCCTTCCTCCCTCTGGCATCCCCCTTGCTCTCTTACTGGCATGCCATTGATTCCAACTTTAACGAACGATAGATCAGGAGGAACAGTCATGAATATCTGTCCAAGTTGTGAAACCCAGATGGATCACGGAATGGAGCTCTGCACCAGCTGCGCGGGCGCCGATGTGGAGGAGGCCTTGGAGGCTGGGCAGGCCGGTGTGGATATCCCCTCCGCCTGCCTGGAGCTGGAGGACGGCCAGCGCTTCAGCCTCGTCTCCGAGGAGACGCTCATCGGCCGCTCCGATCCCGTTGACCAGATCGAGCCCGACGTTGATCTGAGCTATTGCGGCGGTTTCGAGCAGGGCGTGTCCCGCCGTCACGCGGTCATTACCTTCCATGAGGACGGGTACATTCTGGAAGATCTCGGCAGCACCAACGGCACCGTGGTCAACAGGGAAAAGGTGGTTCCCGGATCTCCGGTAACGCTGGTCGAAGGGGACGTCATCCACCTCGGCAGGATGAAGGCGGTCTTTCACGCCGGCGAGGGAGGCTTGTCATGAAGGCGATAGGCAGCAGGGTCACAAGGATGAGTTTCGTGGGCTGCTTTGCCGCCCTGGCTTCCGCGGTGCCCCTCGGGCTGGTTCTGACCACGATCAAAAGCGCGGTGCCCGCAAGTATCATGTTCGGTCTGCTGCTCGGGTCCTTCCTCGCGGCTTTTCTCATGATCTTCGACCATCTCTGGCACGGAAAGTCCGGCGGCATGGTCACCAAGGTTCTCATCTCCTCCACGGTGGGAGCGGCGGGCGGCATCGCCGGAGCGCTCGTGGGGCAGGGCCTTTTCCACACGTGGGGCAACAGGCTGGTCGGATCTTCCACCAGCGGCATCTCGGTACCCCTCTCCCTGGGGGCCGCCCTCGGCTGGGGGCTGACCGGCCTGGCTGTCGGTCTGGCCGTGACCCTTCCCTTTGCCGAGAACCGCGGACGCTGGTTCGCCGCCTCTGCGGGAGGGTTCACAGGTGGCTTCGTGGGCGGTCTCGTCATGCAGTCTTTCCGTCCCCTGATGGGGGTCACGAGCATGACCCTTGGCCTTGCCGTGCTGGGGTGGATCATGGGCTTCGGGATCTCCTGGGCTCAGCAGGCCCTGGGACGGCTCCGTCTTCAGGTGCTGGAAGGTCCAGGCCGGGGTTCCGAGTTCGCTTTGGGGCAGAGCGCTGTTTTAGGCAGCGACAGGCAGTGCGCGGTCCGCCTGACGGGGGCGGGGATCGCTTCGAAGCACGCGCGCATCGAGTGCAGGGATGGAAGGCCATACCTCGAGGACCTCGGTTCCTCCCAGGGAATCATCGTAAACGATCGCAAGATGTCCCGACACGCCCGGCCCCTGAGACACGGTGACCTCATCCGCATGGGAGATAACCTGCTTCGCGTGAACGCATCGGGGCCTTCTGTGAAGAAAAAAGCGGTCACGGTCATGGTCCTGCTGACGCTGCTGTCGCCGTTGCCGGTCCAGGCCGATCCGGAGGCTCAACCCGAATGGCAGATCACCCAGATCGACACCAGCCGTTACCCCATCGTGGACCTTTATGCCACCCTCCCGGCCCAGGCTCGTCCAGGGCGCATAAGGGACCTGTCCCTTCTGGAAGGGGATGTAGAGACGACCATCCTGGAGGTGAGGGATCTTTCCCGTGGAGTGCGGGACGTTCCCCTGACCGTCAGTCTGGTCGTGGACGTGAGCGAGAGCATGCAGGGTCCCAAGCTGGAAGAGGCCAAAAGGGCTCTCGTCAGCTTTTCGCGCTCCATCCCGACTTCGGCGAACATACACCTGGTGGTTTTCAGCGATACGGTGCGTGTTCTTGCCAGGGACCTGACGCCGGACCGTCTCCCCGAGCACGCAGGCCGGCTCGTAGCCGAGGGCCACACCGCCCTCTTCGACGCCGTCTCCATGGGAACGGAACTCGTCAGGGGGCGGTCGGGGAGGCGGGTCGTTCTCACCCTGACCGACGGCATGGCCAACAGGGGAACGGTTTCGATGGAACAGACCATGTCTGACGCCGAACGCGCCGGAGTCAGCCTGATGTTCGTCGGTCTCGGTCCGGATGCCAGGAAGAACCGCCTCACCTCCATGGCCCGGGAAACGGGCGGAAGGGCGGTTTACACGTCAAAGCCCGAGGTTCTAGCTGGACTGTTTGAGGGCGTGGCCTCCCAGATCAGCAGCGAGGTCCTGTTCAGGTACCGGGCCATGGCGAGCGACAGCCAGGTTGTGCCCGTAACGCTGCAGCTGAACGCGGCAGGGTCTGACATCCAGGTCTCAGACCGGTATTTCTCGCCCCGCGCCACCTTCATGGGCACCACGGGGAAGGTGTCCTGGCCCCTGATCCTGGTGGGTCTTCTCGGTCCAATCGGCCTGCTTTTGGCAAGCCGGTTGACGGCCTTTGAGATCGTAAGATCCGACGTCCTTCTCGTGGAGGGGTCTGCTGGAGCGACCCGTATGCTCACCAGGGTCCTCACCCGTCACGGTATGACGATCCCCATGTCCATAGGAGGGGAAACCCTGCTCGTCAACAACCAGCCGGTCACCGGTTCCCGTACCCTGAAGCCGGGGGACACCCTCACCTGGGGCGAAACGACGATCATGCATAGGGGAAAATAAAGAAAGTATCTGGTATCTGGTTCTGGTGTCTGGAAAAGGCTAGAAATCAGAACTAGACCCTGGACACAGAGGTCAAACGGGGAACAGAATTGTAATCCCCGTTTGACCTCCATTGTTAACTATGATAGCAAATTCAAGCAGGAGTATAGCCGTTCGTTCAGGCCGACAGATCCACCGTCGGCCTGCTCCCCATGGAGGTAGGAGGCATGGCAGAGGACAGGTTCAAGGATTTCGATCCGACACGTACCATCCCTCAAAGGGACCGCGCCTCGGTGAAAGAGCCTGTGCTGAAGGCTCACCTTGTACTTCTGACGGGAGACAAGGCAGGCACGCACTACCCGGTCAAAGACGACCGGATGACCGTCATCGGCCGCGACGCCCAGTGCCAGATCCGCCTGCAGGATCCCGATGCCTCCCGAAAGCATGCCGCGATCCAGCCCTTCGGCCGGGAGTTTTACATGATGGACATGGGAAGCACCAACGGGACCCTTGTCAACGGCCGCCCGGAAGAAAAACGGATCCTCCGCCACGCCGACAAGATCACCATCGGGCAGCAGGAGTTTCAGTTCCTCCTTACCGACTCCGACGGAAACCCCATCCTCACGTCAAACGCGGACTGAATCCCGACCCGAAAATGACCAGAAAACTCGGCAAATACAATGTTCTTGGCGAGATCGGCAGGGGCGGCATGGCGGTGGTCTATCGCGCCCGCCAGGAGTCCCTCGACCGCATCGTAGCCATCAAGGAACTCGACCTTTCGAGGAGCACCCAGGACCCCAAAGCCCTGGAACGCTTCCAGCAGGAAGCCCGGGCTTCGGCCTCCCTTGTTCATCCCTCCATCATCACGGTCCACGATTTCTGGGAGAAGTCCCAGAAGGCCTACATCGCCATGGAGTTCGTAGAGGGCCTGGAGCTCAAGGAGGCTTTGGGGATCCTTGGATCCGTGGGTCCTGTCACGACCATCCGTATCGGGATCTCCCTTTGCCACGCCCTGAGCTACGCTCATGAGAAGGGGATCATCCACAGGGATATCAAGCCCGGGAACATCATGCTTTCGGCCCAGGGCAGCGTGAAGCTGACCTATTTCGGCATCGCCATTGTCTCGGGGTCCGCTGACCTGACAACGACCGGTCAGATCATCGTGACACCCTCCTACATGTCCCCTGAACAGATACGCGG
>CP070698.1:911674-916067 GCA_020349685.1 bacterium | reverse complement strand
CCTCGTAGGCCGTCATCCCTACAACGGTGACCTTTGTGACCCCTTCTTCAAAATCCATCGCCCGGTCGATGAGGACCATCTTCTCGATGTTATCCTTGAAAAGCTGATCGGGCGGCTTCCCGGACGAACAGGACGGGAGAATTGAGACAAGGACCAGAATTGGTAAAAGGGCTCTTTTCACGGCTCTATCCTCTTTATTCAAAGGGGTTTTGGCCACGATAGTAGCAGAAAAGCCGTTCTCAGGGATAAGGGAGAAAAGGATCGAGGGCCCAGGGTCTATAGTCTAGACACTGAACTTTAGCTCTGGTCCTGGATTATTTCAATTCGGGACGTATCGAGAGCCTGCGATCCGTGCTGTGCACAGGTGCACACATCTTCTCTGATCACGGATCACCGATTACTGATTACTGTCTTTTTCCCCTTCTTCCACCAGCCTCGTTTTCATGTCCCGGAGGAATTCATAGACCCTGTGGATCACGTTGACCTCCTGTTCGAACTCCTCGTTCATGTTGGGGCACAGGTAGCTGGCGGTGATGGGGGTGGCGCATCGGTCGGCTTCCTGGTTGTCGCTGAGGGTGACGTGCATGGGTTTGGTGACCAGGTGAACGTCATACTCATGGCATTCGAGGCACAGAGGGCACTCTTCAACCTTGACTCTTCCATCATCAAAACGCATTTGGTATCTCCTTACTGCCTTATTTTTACTTCCTGACTGCGAGGCACATTATAATGCAGAACCGATCGAAATCAAGACCAACTCGACAACAATTCCCTTTTATATTATTTTACATCCTTTTCCATGCCCTGCGGCTGAGCAGTAAATTCTGTGACGGAACGACGCTTTATGGTATGAATGGACATTGGGGGATTTAACCGTCCGTGTCCACGGAACCGATCCAGACGGAAATTGGAAGAGACCATGTTCAAACCTGTCAAGAAAACTAGGATCCACGAGGAGATCGTGTTCAAGATCAGGGACATGATCAAGGAAGGTCGGCTCAAGTCGGGCGACCAACTGCCCACCGAAAGGGAACTTGCCGAAGCGTTCAAGGTGAGCCGGCCCTCCGTGCGCGAGGCCCTCAGAGCCCTGGAGAGCCAGGGATATCTGGTGAGCAGGCAGGGGGACGGGACTTACGTGACCCAGCAGCCTATCGAACTTCTCGTCGAGCCTTTCGCCTCGGTGATCACCAAGGAGAAGTATGACCAGCTGGAGCTGTTCGAGATGCGAAGGCTCCTGGAACCCCAGATCGTCTGCATTGCCGCCGAAAGGGCCACTCCAGAAGAGATCGAGGAGATGGCCAAGCTGGTGGAGCAGGAAGAGCAGGAACTGCTGAGCACAGACCCGAAGCCGACACCTGAGAAGACCCTTCATGAGGTCATTTTCAAAGCCGCCAAAAACAACATCATCAGCAGCATCATGGACAGCCTCATAGACTCCCTTGCCGAGAGCCGCGACAAGTACCTGCAGATAAAGGGCAGGCCGGAGATGTCCCTCGGCCGCCACAAGGAGATCCTGGCAGCCATCCGGATGGGCGACGGCCAGATGGCGGCGCGGATCATGCGCGAGCACCTCGAGGAAACCGAGGCCCTGCTCTTCGGAAATCTGGCGAAATACAATGAGCATGAAGATATGGGAAAGGAAGAGCAGTGATCGGCGATCGGTATTTGTACCTGAAACCGGCACCCGGGGCAGACCTGGACCTGGATATCACAAGTGTCTAGTGTCTGGTTCTAGTGTCTAGACACCCTCAAAAATTCAAGGTTTTTGCTTGAACCAGACACCAGAACTAGACGCTGAATTATTCCAGGACGACAACCAGGTCTCATTCCCCATTCCCCATTCTCCATTCTCCATTCTCCATTCTCTATTCTCCCTCATCCCTTTCCCTTCTCCCTCGCTATACTTAAAGCATGAGCATCGCTTCCGTAAGGAGCGAAGGGGGGTACCATGGGCATGGACGCCAGGAAAGCGGGGATAGGCGAAAAAATGGACCTTGATTTCGGATCCCAGATCGAGGAGATCCTCGAAGAGCAGATCATGGGGCTCGAGAGCAAGGTACGCCTTCAGCTGGAGGAGAAAGCAATCACGTGGGTTGAGGAGGAGTGCAAAAAACGTCTCGAAACCCTGCGGGAAAGCATCAGAGAAGAGATCCAGCAGGAGGTCGAGAAGTGGATCGAGGGGGAGCTCAAACGGCGCATGGACGAGTTTAAAAAACGCAACGAGTCGATCTAGCGGGCGGCGCGCTCGAGGGCCCGGGTAAAAACGAATTTATGGTCATGAATGCTGGTGTTGTCCGACGAATCGCTCATGGGCTCATGACAGCTGTAACAATCCGTCCCTGTCCCGGCATCCGCTTGATGGAGGGCCTTTTCCCCGCGGATCCGATCATGGCAGGTCAGACAGTACTCGGCCAGGCTCAGGTCGGGAAGGTCCTCCGGGACTTCCTGACCGCTGTCGACCGCCGAACGGAAGCTTTTGCATAAGGAGCAGTTGACACCTCTTCTGACAAGATACCTTTCCGCCCAGTACCTCAAGGACCGGAGACGGTCCAGAAGGGAGCCATCCCCCTTGAAAGTGCCTTCCTCCTGTCCCTTCTTGGGGATAAGTCCCTTGAAATAGACGGTCAGATCCTCCCCTGCAGCATAACCTGCCGGATACCGGAACTCACCCGTACGGTCATGGCCGCGGGTGTGGCAAGAGGCGCAGATGGTATCCCACCCATCCGCGTCAAGGTGGGCCGGCACAAGGCCGGCCCCATGCAGGGTCATCGACAAACAGCCCATTATCTATTCGAGCGCAAACAGTCTTTAGAAAAGCGTTTGTGCAGCTCCCTATTCAGAGCATTTCCCCTTTCCGCACCTGGCCCTGCAATGCTAGTGTTAGACGCCTGTAGCTGGTATGGGATCGGGCTTAAACGCCCGGAACGGAAGGTTAATAGCTGTGAAAAGGGAAAAAGCCCTCGCCCTGCTCATGGGAGCGGCCCTCTGCTGGAGCCTGGGCGGAGTGCTCATCAAATGGGTCGACTGGAACCCCATGGCCATTGCAGGGGCCCGCAGCCTCATCGCTGCCGTCTTCGTCTGGTTCGCGTTCCCGGGGATGCGGTTCACCTGGTCCTTCTACCAGATCGCCGGCGCCTTCGCCTACGCCGCCAACATGGTCACCTTCGTCCTGGCCAACAAGATGACCACGGCGGCCAACGCCGTCCTTCTCCAGTACACAGCCCCGGCATGGGTGGCCCTCTTCAGCGCCTGGTTCCTCAGGGAGCGGATCCGCCGGTCGGACTGGGTCGTCATCTCCCTGGTGATGGGCGGCATCGTTCTTTTCTTCATGGACAGGCTGACCTTCAGCGGCTTCTGGGGGAACATCTCGGCCATCGCCAGCGGCTTCGTCTTCGGGTGGGTCTTTCTCCTGTTCCGCCGCCAGAAGGAGCACGCGCCCTACGGATCCCTTTTCCTGGGCAACGTCCTGGCAGGGATTATCTGTCTTCCCTTCATGTTCCAGGGATCGCCCGGGGCTAAAGGGATCGTGGGCCTTTTTTTGCTCGGAGTCGTTCAGATCGGGGTCGCCTATTCCCTTTACTCCGTGGCGAGCAGGCACGTCACCGCCATCGACGCCGCCCTCATCCTGCTCCTCGAACCCCTTTTGAACCCCGTGTGGACCTACCTGGGACATGGCGAGATCCCGGGGCGATGGGCCATGGTGGGGGGGGCGATCATCCTGGGGGCGATAACCTGGCAGGCGGTGGGGAAAAGAGTGTCTGGAATCCAGCGACCCGTCTCCGGTGTCTAGTGTCTGGTGTCTGGTGTCTAGAATCTGGCTTCTGGTGTCTGGCGTTGCACTATCCCAAGGCAGGCTCGACACCCTCGACGGCCACTTTCGCACCGAAGGATTCCTCGGCCATGCGCATGAGGATCCTGCGGTGGCAGGCTTTCTGAGGTCCTTCGTAGCAGACGAGATAGACATCCTCCTCCTCCGAACGGCGGCTCAGTTCCTCGAGTCTGGCCATGGCTGAAGGATCCTTCAAGATCTGTTCCCTGAACTTTTCTTCGTATCCCATGTCCAGGAAAGCCTGATTGTGGGCTTCGGCGCTTCCCTTGCCCAGGGAAGGTTCGAGCCCTGCCCTCTTGGCGTTGTAAAGGGCGAACAGATCGTCCGAAGGCGCCAGTTCATCGTTGCCTCTGCCGCGGTTGACAAGAACCCTTTTTTCCCTGGGGATCTGCATACTGCGCATCTGTGAAATACTCGCTTCCCTGAGCACGGAACACCTCCGGAAAAAGTGTCTGGTTTCTAGTGTCTGGTGTCTATTTTCCAGTGTCTGGAGTCTGGAATCTAGAGTCTGGAGTCAGATCATTTCAGGCTGCCCGGGAACCGTTCCAGGTAGAGCCTGCGGAT
>CP070698.1:908930-911574 GCA_020349685.1 bacterium | reverse complement strand
GGCAGCAGGAAGCAGTGGTCCGGGTCGAAGGATATGAAAAGGTCGTCCCCTGCCGTTATATCCACTGTGGGCGGGATGGTGGTCGTGAGGAGCGTCTCCCCTATCCTGATGTCCCCCTCGTAGGCCTCTCCCACGAACACCAGGGTCTCCATCCTGCCTTTGAAAACGTTCCGCGATCCGGTCTCGTCGGTGGCGGCCAGGTGCATGAATTCGGGCCGCACGCAGAGCACAGCTTCGCTGCCTGGCTGTATGTTCTGGGCGTTGAGGCCCACAACGGGACCGATGGCCGTCTCGATGACCGCGTGCCCGTTCTCGAGGGAGGACACGGTGCCCGTGATGAGGTTGGCCCGCCCGATGAAGTCGGCCACGAACCTGTGGTCGGAGTTGAAATAGATCTTCCTGGGGCTGCCCACCTCGATGATGGCCCCCGCCCTCATCACGGCGATGTGGTCGGACAGGGCCAGGGCCTCCACCCTGTCGTGGGTGACGTAAACCGCCGTTATCTGAAGCTCGGTGAGGAAGGTCCTCAGCTCCTTGCGGGTCTCCTCCCTGAGCTTGGCGTCAAGGTTGCTGAGCGGTTCGTCGAAAAGGATCACCTTGGGCTCGGCTACCAGGGCCCGGGCCAGGGCCACCCGCTGCTGCTGCCCCCCGCTGAGCTTGGTGGCGGGACGCCTCTCGAACCCCTCCAACTGGACGAACTCGAGGACCTTGGACACCCTGTCGGCGATCTCCCCCCTGGGAACCTTGCGGTTCTGGAGGGGGTACCCCACGTTGTCGAAGACGGTCATGTGGGGCCAGATGGCGTAGGTCTGAAACACCATGCCCAGCCCCCGGTCCTCGGGAGGGACGAAGACCCCCTTTTCCCGGGACCAGACCAGTTCGTCCCCGATGGTGATCTCACCGGCGTCGGGGGTCTCCAGCCCGACGATGCAGCGCAGCAAGGTGGTCTTGCCGCACCCGCTGGGGCCGAGCAGGGTAAAGATCCGGTTGGCGGGAATGGTGAGTGTGACGTTGTCTAACGCCCTGATACGCTTGCCCTCGGAGTAGTAATCCCTCGTCAATCCCTCGATGTGTATTTCCATCGCGCCTCCAAGAAGCTCTCCCGGGGCCGAAGCCCCGGGAGATCCTTTGTTCACGGTGTTTCAGGGGGAAAGTGGATCACGAACCCTCGAAGATCTTCTTGAACTCGTCCCCCCACTTCTGGATCTCGTCGTCGGAGAGCTCCCGAATGGGCCGGACCTTCACCTTGTCGATGCCGTCGATGGGCGGGAAGACGCCGGGGGTCAGCACGTACTCGCCCACCTGGTCGGCAAGGAGTTTCATGGCGTCTTTAGACAGCCAGTAGTCCATGAAGACCTTGCCGGCCTCCGGATGGGGAGCCTTGGCGGCCAGGGCGATGCCGCGGGGCGAACCGAGGATGGTGTCCACTCTGGCCCAGTCCAGGGGCGCCGGGGCGTGGGTGATGATGTACTTGGGCATGGAGATGCCGATGAGCTTCTCACCGCTCTCGATGGGCGCCGGGGAGGGGCCGAAGGAAGCGACGAACATGGGGCGGTTGGCAGCCAGCCCCTTGACGAACTTCATCCACTCGTCGTCGGAAGCGAAGATCTTCATCTCCTTGAGGCCCACGAGCCAGGAGATGGTGGTGGCGTGGGTGGACGGGTTGGGCATGACGACCTTGTCCTTCCACTTGGGATCGGTCAGCTCCATGTAGGTCTTCGGCACATCGGCAGCTTTGACGAGCTCCTTGTTGTAGATGATGGCGACGTATTCGATGCCGAACTGCATGATGGTGTCGTCGGCCCTGGCCCAATCCGGGTATCCGGCGGCGGAGGGCGACGTGTAGGGAGTGAGGACCCCTCTGTCCTTCAGGATCTGAAGGATGGGCAGGGGGCCCTGGAGTACGTCGGCGGCAAGCTTGCCGGCCTCGAACTCGGTGACGACCGTGGCAAGGTACTTGGAGGTGGAGATCCTGGTGTAGACCCCCTCGACACCCCTGGCCTTGTTGAAGGCCTCCATAATGGGCTCCACCGCCGTGATGTTGGCGTAGAAGTTCGCCTTCCCCTCGGCCTTGGCTTTGGCCATGTCGGCACCGAAGGCCGGCGCGGCAAGAAGAACGACCATCAGTAGAACCAGCAGCTTTTTCATGATCTTTGACCCTCCATCTGGAAAATGGAATACCAGTTACCCCCAAACATCGCAGGGCTCATCTCATGCTGTCAGTATAACAGGTAAATAGGGGTTTTCCCGCCAGGACGGCTGTTCCCGACCCAACCCCCTGATGGATCAATTATCATCTCCCACTGCGCTTATTGTAAATAGAAAAGGCCGGCAAAAGCCGGCCTTTATCTTTCTGATGGGGTGAACAGAGGGATTCGAACCCTCGACCTCTGGAGCCACAGTCCAGCGCTCTAACCAACTGAGCTATGCTCACCGTAAGTCTCTCCATATCCTGTCCATTGGAGAGAGAAAACTACCTAGCACGGCTGGAAATACCTGTCAATGGACAGGAAATGGAGAGACAGTGTCTAGTGTCTGGTTCTGGTATCTAGTTTTTGGCTTTTGCTAGACACTAGAACTAGACCCTAGACACCACCAGGTTCACGGAGGGGCAGTGTCTAGTGTCTGGTTCTGGTATCTAGTT
>CP070698.1:902953-908830 GCA_020349685.1 bacterium | reverse complement strand
TCATGCCGTGGTTGTGCAGGGTGAACAGGGAGTGCATTCTGGGAAGGCTGGGTTCGTCAATTTTTGTCCGGAGGTAGGCCGTCATGACCTCCACGGCTTTCAGGATCTCTGCTGCGTTTTCCTTGACGGCCAGAAGCACGGGATCGCTGTCCCTGCCGTCACGGACAAGCTGCTTCATTTCGTCTCCGGCCATGGATCCGGAGATGATCCGCCTTCCCTCTTCGATCATGGTCCAGCCATGCCTGCTCAAGGACCCCCCGAAGACGCCTCCCAGATCCATCTGGTCGAGCATCACCAGGTTGGATCCCTCGAGCACCATCTGGAAGGCCTGGTTGACGAGGACCTGGAGGCTGTAGATCTGAAGGTCTGCGCCCCTCCTGCTGGCCGCCGCAGCGGTATCGGGGAGTTCAAGGGTGGCGGAAACAAGAAGGAGGGTAATAAGGACGACCGGAATTCTCATCAACGATCTCATGACACGATCCCCCGGAAAGGCGATTGAAAAAGACGAAGACTATCCAGGACCCAAGTATAATCAATGAACGCCCATTTTTCCAAGGAATGAGTTGCGCCGTGAATTTAACGTTGGCACTTTGTTTTGTTGGAGGCGGGAAGTGCCAGGCGTCAGAAGAGCTTGATTCGGGTGCATCCCCTTCCTGCGTCCTGCGTTCTGCGTTTTATATTCCACCTTCCCTGTTCCAGCCTCATCCTACCAGCAGCTCCTCCACGTTTCTGGCGATGTTCTGAGCGGTAAACCCGAACTTGACCATGTTCAGGTCACCGGGGGCCGAGGAACCGAACCGGTCGATACCGATGATCCGGCCCCTGCTGCCGGTAAATCGCTCCCATCCGAAGGGGGAGGCTGCCTCTACCGCGACGCGGGCGCTGATCTCGTCCGGCAGCACTTCCCGTCTGTACGACTCGGGCTGGCGCTGGAAAAGTTCGAAGCTGGCGACGTTCACGACCCGGACGTGGACGCCCTTGGCGTCCAGCAGTTCCATGGCTTCGAGAGCCGGTCCAACTTCCGATCCCGAGGCCAGGATGATGGCTCGCTGGTCGTACCCGGTCTCCGCGAGGATGTAGGCTCCCTTTTCGATGGCGCTGGCAGCGGGCCTGCCGGACCTGTCGATGGCGGGGACCTTCTGGCGGGTCAGGATCAGGGCTGTGGGTTCGCTGGACTCGAGGGCGATCCTCCAGGCCTCGACGGTCTCCGCGGCATCTGCCGGCCTGATGTCGATGAGGTGTGGAATGGATCTTAACCCCGCCATCTGTTCAATGGGTTGGTGGGTGGGCCCGTCCTCGCCCAGCCCGATGCTGTCGTGGGTGAAGATGAAGGTGGCCGGGCACTGCGAGAGGACCGACAGCCTGATGGCGGGTTTCATGTAGTCGGAAAAGATGAGGAAGGTGCCGACGTAGGGGTGGAGGGCCCCGTGAAGGGACATGCCGTTGGCGATGGCGCCCATGCCATGCTCCCTCACTCCGAAGTGAAAGTTCCTGCCCAGCCTGTCCTCCCTGGAGAAGGTCCCCTCGTCATCGATGAAGGTGTTGTTTGAGGGAGCGAGGTCGGCGGACCCTCCCACGAGCCTGGGCAGGGCGGGTGCGAGGGCGTTGATGACCTTGCCGGAGGCGGCTCTCGTCGCCATGCTCTGGCCGGAAAGGTCGGGGAGGGCCTTCTGCCAGCCTTCGGGCAGTTCGGCTCTGAACATCTGTCTCCACGTGGCGGCCAGATCGGGGTGCTCCTGCTCGAACGCTGCGAAAAGCCCGTTCCAGGCCTCCTCCTCCCTCTTGCCGGCCTCTCCCACGGACCTGAAGTGGGCGGCCACCTCCTCGGGAACGTGGAAGGAACGGTCGGCGGGCCAGCCGAGCTTTTCCTTCGTCAGCCGGATCTCCTCCTCGCCGAGGGGGGAACCGTGGGCGTCGGCCGTGTCCTGCTTGTTGGGGCTGCCGTAGCCTATATGGGTCCTGACGGCGATGATGGTAGGTCTGTCTTTTTCCTCCCGGGCTTCTTCCAGTGCCCCGGCGATGGCGGCGGTGTCGTTCCCGTCGGAAACCTGGGATGTGTGCCAGCCGTAGGCGTTAAAACGGCCCATGCGGTCCTCCGTGAAGGCGAGATCGGTGGAGCCGTCAATGGATATGTGGTTGTCGTCGTAAAGGACGATGAGTTTTCCGAGACCCAGGTGCCCCGCCAGGGAGCAGGCTTCGGAGGCCACGCCTTCCATGAGATCGCCGTCGCTGGCGATGACGTAAGTGTAGTGGTCCATGACCGGGAAGCCGGGCCTGTTGAACTTCGCTGAAAGGTGAGCCTCGGCGATGGCCATGCCCACGGCGTTGGATATCCCCTGGCCGAGGGGGCCGGTGGTGACCTCGACGCCCGGCGTCAGGTGGTTCTCAGGGTGTCCGGGTGTCCTTGACCCCCACTGGCGGAAGTTTTTGAGGTCGTCCATGGAAAGGTCGTATCCCGCAAGGTGAAGCAGGGAGTAAAGGAGCATGGATCCGTGACCTGCCGAAAGGATGAACCGGTCGCGGTTTGCCCACTGCGGGTTGGCAGGATTGTGGCGCAGGAACTTCGTCCACAGGACGTAGGCCATGGCGGCGGCGCCCATGGGCATGCCGGGGTGGCCGCTGTTGGCTTTCTGCACGGCGTCCATGGAGAGGGTGCGGATGGTGTTGATGGACAACTTATCGATGTCGATCATTTAAATCTCCTGAAACTAGGTTAATGCGGCTTCCATTAAGGGCCCATCTGCTGCGTTATCGGGATTCGGAAATCCTCGACGTATGTCAGCATATACGCCTCCGGTTTCCTCAACCCTCTGGTCTTGCATCTGGACCCTTACTGAAAGCCTCAAAGCCAGGTGCGATGGAATTTGGAATAGGGAATAGGGAATGCGAATTCCCGTCTGTTTTCCTAGCAGGAGGTGGGTGAGGTGTCAAGGAAAGCTGAAAATGGAGAATAGATAATGGAGAATAGAGAATAGATATATCGACGCATTCAAGTCTATGAATTTATTTTTTTCCATTCTCCATTCTCGATTGTCCATTCTCCTCCAGATTTTCCTCGGGACGGAAAATCTGGATCCAGTCGATCCATGACTCCGAAGATTCCCCCGTGTTGTCCGAATCGTTCATGAAGGCGAGACTGGCTTTTCGAGGCGGATCGGTTCCGAAGGCTGCTCTGTAGTCATCGAGTATGTTCACATTTTCCACCAGCCACTGCCCCGCCAGGCCGGACCCGGATCGCAGCGGCACCATCATGGCCTCGCTCGTGTAGGGGTTGGGGATGTACCGTTTTTGGTGCTGGCGGTTGGCCCATATGTAGATGAGGCTGGTGTAGGGAGGGTACTCACCATAAAGGAGCCTTGCGAGGCCGTAGTTGAACTTCCTCTTTACCTGGGGGTCGGCAGGGTCGTATTTGAACATGACGTAGATCCGCATTGGATAATCGTCCCCCCCTTTGGTGGCGGCATCTCCCTTTTCGTAGGTGTTGGAGATCTTCCATCGCCACTGGATCCCGGGGTGTTCGTAGACGTCGAATTCGCCTTTCCAGACCATCCCGGAGGCCGAGTTGCTGCTCTGGGCTCTAAGACAACTCTCCTTTTCATTGATTTGCTCCAGGGTGTATGTGCTCATGTTGCTGATCTTTCTGAACTTGAGGGGTTTCCACTGGCCGAGGGAATCGAACTCCTCCCTCATGAATACGGTACGTCCGTCGTCGCTTTCGGCAGGGGGTGGAGCGCACAGCCCTACCGTGAGGACAGCAGCCAGGGCAGCACAGAGCACCACACGCGATCTCAATTCCCGCAGGCCGTTATGCATCCTTCAGGTCCCTGTAAGTCTCCGCCCCGACAGGGCGCGCAGCATCTCGGCAGGATCACTGATCGGGGCCTGGCAGGCAAAGTCACGGCAGATGTAGGCTGCCGCTTTTCCTTCCACGAGTCTCATATCCGAGGCATAGGGGAGAAGATCCGTAATGATCGGGTCCGGGTTCCCGGGATCGACCACGGCGGCCGTCACGAAGGGGAGGAAAGAGCGATGCAGGGCGTGGATGAGCCTCTTCGTGTCACCTTCTTCCGGCTTTCCGATGATGACCACCTCCGCAGTTCCGTTCTGTGCCAGATCGTGGGCGCAGGCCATATAGGCGAAACCGGCTGGGTTGCTCATCATTTCGGACGCGAAAGCCCCGAAGATGCCGTTTGCCTGATCCTCCAGCTCTTTCCGGCCGGTTAGACGCCCCAGCCTGAGGAGGGTCATGGCCGCAACGGCGTTGCCCGATGGTATGGGGCCATCGAAAGAAGGCTTTATCCCGGCAAGTGAGCTGTCGCTTCCAGGGCGGTTCAGGAAAAACCCTCCCCTATCCCCATCCTCGAACAGGCCTGCCATCTCCGAGGCCAGATCCAGGGCTGTTTTGAGGAGTTCATTCCTGAAAGTTGCCTGGTGCAGCTCCAGGACGCCCCAGAGAAGGTAAGCGAAATCGTCCAGGAAGGCGGGCACTGACTGTTCCCGGCTGTAGCGGATATGCGCGAGGCCGGCAGTGCCGGCGTCTCCGGAGTCCAGGATCGACGAGAGCGCTCTTTCGGCGGCCAGGACGTAGGATGCCTCTCCTGAAGCGGCACCGGCCTTTGCCAGGGCCGCGATCATGAGTCCGTTCCAGTCGGTCATGATCTTCTCGTCTCTCGAGGGTCTGGGCCGGCTGTCCCTGGCATCCATGAGTTTTTTCCGGATCCTCCGGAGGGCCTCCTCGAGCTGTTCAGGACCCATCCCAAGACGGCCGGAAAGATCGGCAACACCGGAATTTAAAGCGAGGATGTTTCGCCCGGTCGGCCTCCCCGTCTCTGTGAAAAAGTTGCCTGTCACCGAAGTGTTGTAGACCGCATGGACGACGCGCTGCTCCTCCTCATCGAGGGTCTTTTCGAGTTCACCGGCTGTCCAGGTGTAGAATCGTCCCTCTTCCCCCTCACTGTCGGCGTCCTCGGCGGAGTAGAAACCCCCATCGGCGGAGGTGAGGTCCCTCAGAACGTATGAGAGGATCTCTTCGGTTACTTTCCGGAAATGATCTTCACCGGTGGCGCGAAAGGACTCGGTCCAGCTGAGGACGGCGAGGGCCTGATCGTACAGCATCTTTTCGAAGTGGGGTGCGAACCACCTCTCATCGGTGGAATAACGGTGCATGCCGTAACCCAGATGATCATAGATCCCTCCCCGGCGCATGGACCTGAGCGTCTGGAGCACCATGTCGAGGGCCTGCTCATTCCCGGACCTGCTCCAATAATTCAGGAGAAAGAGGATGTTGGAAAAGACGGGAAACTTGGGGGCCGAACCAAACCCACCGTGACGGGTGTCGTACTGCTGGGTCAACAAGGCAAATACCCGGTCTGATATGTCGGGTGCGGGTGATGCTGTCTGGTCGGGAGACAGAAAAGCGTGAAGGCCTTCGGCGATCTGGCTTGCGGTCTCGTTCAATGACTCCCGCTCATTGCGCCACAGATCGCGGATCCTCGGCACGATCTCGAGCATCCCCGGTCTTCCGTAACGGTTGTCGCGGGGGAAATAGGTGCCGGCGAAAAAGGGTCTCCGGTCAGGGGTCATGACGATAGTCAGGGGCCAGCCACCTGAACCTGTCAGCAATTGACATGTGGTCATGTAGAGATGGTCGATGTCGGGGCGCTCTTCACGGTCAACCTTGACGCAGACGAAGGTTTCGTTCATCAGGGCCGCCACATCGGGATCGCTGAAGGACTCCCTTTCCATCACATGACACCAGTGGCACGTGGAATAGCCGATGGAAAGGAAGATGGGCTTGTTCTCCCGCTTCGCCTTTTCAAAGGCCTCGGGTCCCCACGGATACCAGTCCACGGGATTGTCAGCGTGCTGAAGCAGATA
>CP070698.1:900225-902853 GCA_020349685.1 bacterium | reverse complement strand
CCCGGAGGTTATGAGTGGAACACTTCTCTCCCGCCTATCTGAATATGGACCCAGTTACCCTCTACACCAGGGTCGATGAACTGGCGGGCCTGGCGTCCCCGTGCACCCTTTGTCCCAGGAAGTGCGGCGTCAACAGAAGAGAGGGTGAAACAGGGTACTGCCGCACAGGCTACCTTCCTGTTGTGAGCTCCGCGCACCCTCACCACGGTGAGGAGAGACCCCTCTCCGGAATGCGCGGCTCGGGTACCATCTTTTTGACCAACTGCAACCTCGGCTGCGTCTTCTGCCAGAACTATGATATCAGCCACCTGGGCAGGGGACAGGCCATCTCGGTGAGGGACCTTGCCTCGGCCATGCTGAGCCTGCAGCGGTCGGGATGCCACAACATCAATTTCGTGTCCCCCACCCACCAGATCCATGCCATTGTCGAAGCCGTGTCCATCGCGGCCCGGGACGGACTTCATCTGCCCCTTGTCTACAACACGGGCGGTTACGATTCTATCGGGACTCTCAGGCTCCTCGAGGGCATTTTCGACATCTACATGCCCGACCTCAAGTTCTCCGACCCTGCCGCGGCCTCAGATCTGGCGGATGCTGCCGACTACCCCGAGATCGTTCAAAAAGCCGTCCTGGAGATGCACCGGCAGGTAGGGGATCTGGTTACCGACGAGAAAGGCGTTGCCCGGAGCGGCCTTCTGGTCCGCCATCTTGTCCTGCCGGGCGGTCTGGCCGGTTCCGATGAGACCTTCCGGTTCCTTGCCGAAGAGGTCTCCACCAACACCTATCTGAACGTCATGGCCCAGTATCGGCCCTGCTTCGAAGCGGTGGGTAAGGCTGTCATCGGTGAACGACTCGGGCAGTCCGACTACCTGAAGGCCCTTGCCCTGGCGAAAAAGTGGGGGTTGAGGAGACTTGATTGAGCAACCATGGATCATGGCTCAATCCAGTCTCCAGTGTCTGCGTGTCTGGTTTCTAGTTTCTAGCAAAGTCCTTATTAAGACCAGTTCCCCCCAATTAATGCTCTGCACTTTGATGTTTTTATTAGTGTTTCTAGACACTAGACTCCAGACACTAGACACTGCAGTGCGATCCCGGATCGACCGGTATCGCACTGCTTAACACCGTTTGATATTTTTCTTGACATAAAAGAAACATCGTTTTACTATTCACAACATCGGGGCCTGAGGTGGTTTGAGGGGAGTCCCGTGAATCCTTAAAAAACAGGCACTTACAAAGCTATCATGCGGCTCCGACAGGCCTGTTTTCTCTATAAACACCGTTCTAATTTATGAAATGTCTCTGGTCCTCGTTTGGGTGCGAGGCCGGATTAAAGCGAAAGACACAATCCCTTGTGAAAGGAGGTGGAGCCGACCACCAATGCTCACATCGGCGCTAGTCGTCGGTGGCGGGTGTGTTGTCTGTACATCCCGCAGAACATTGGGGAGGGTGAGACCTTAGCTCCCGGAGGAGCCCCGAGTCCGCCCCCCAGCCCGGCTTCCGGGCACAAGCCGGAAGGTCTGCAGGGTAGACCTTCCAGACAACGTGATGTGATGAACCCTGGAGGGGAAAAGATCCCTCCCACTGAATCTGGAGGAATCAATGGAACAAAATCTTGGTAATAGATGGCGGTTCGTCGGGGCTGCGATTGTCATGCAGCTTTGTCTCGGCGCGCTGTACTCCTGGTCCGTTGTCAGGGGCCCCCTGGAGTCCGCGTACGGATGGGACAAGGCGCAGAGCATCGCTCCCTACCGCTATTCAGTGGCGTTTTTCGCCATTGCAATGATCATCGCCGGTTTCTGGCAGGACAAAAAAGGTCCGAGACTCGTCGGTAGCGTTGGCGGTATCCTTCTCGGCACCGGCTGTCTGGCGGCCTCTTTCATCGGCAACACCCCCGGTGGAATGATCTTCGCCTACGGTGTTCTGGGCGGTCTGGGCGTGGGCTTCGCCTACGTTACCCCCATCGCCACCTGCGTGAAATGGTTCCCGGACAAGCGCGGAATGATCGTTGGCCTCGCAGTCCTGGGCTTCGGAGCTGGCTCCATGATCTTCGCCCCCCTTATTGAAAAGCTTCTCGGAGACAATCCCGAAGCGTGGCTTACGACGATCCCGAGAACCTTCCTCATCCTGGGGATCACCTTCTACATCTGTGTTATCGGAGCCGCCCAGGTCTACCGGGTCCCCCCCGCAGGCTGGACACCGCCCGGATGGTCTCCGCCCGCCGCTGCCGGCGCACCCACCAGGGAAGACTATCCCCCCGGTGACATGATCAAGACGTGGCAGTTCTACTGCCTGTGGGTCATGTACTTCCTGGGCACCGCTGTCGGTATCACCGCCATCGGGCAGGCCAAGCCGATCCTCGTGGAGCTCTCCAAGACCGCCGGGGCCATATCGGGTGGTACCGCGGTCGGCCTCCTGGCCTTCTTTAACGGCGTGGGCCGCCTGGTCTGGGGAACCACTTCCGACAAGATCGGCCGGAACATGACCACCGCTATGATGTACGGTGTCTATGCAATCGCCTGTCTGTTCTTCATCAGGAACGCCACGAACTTCTGGCAGGTGCTCATTGGCCTTTGTATCGTCGGGTTCTCCTACGGCGGCTACCTGGCCCTGATGCCGTCCTTTACGGCT
>CP070698.1:896006-900125 GCA_020349685.1 bacterium | reverse complement strand
GGACCAGGCGTCGGCGATGATCCCGTAGAAGGTTTCGGTGGGGGCGATGACCAGCCCGCCATCCCTCAGGACGCGGATGGCCTTTCGAAACTGGCTCTCCTGGGCATCTTTGAGCTTCAAAAGTAAATTCCGTGATTAGTGACTCGTGATTCGTGATTTGTAACTTCAAACATCAAACGCTAGAGGATCGATCTGGATTCCGGATAATTGTTCCAGCGGCACAATTTCCGGAATGACGGGATTCGCTTTTATTATTCTCCTCCCCGCCCCCGTGTCACCGTGTCCCCGTGTCAAGCGATTTGCCATCAATCAAAAGCTTTCGCCATCTCCTTCCGATACTCGTCGAGCTTCGCCTTCAGGTTGTCGTCGCCAAGGGCCAGGATGGAGACCGCCAGGAGGGCCGCGTTCCTTGCCCCCCCGCTGCCGATGGCCACGGTGGCTACGGGGATCCCGCCGGGCATCTGGACCGTGGAAAGCAGGGAGTCCAGGCCGCTTAAGGGAGAGGATGGAATGGGGACCCCGATCACCGGCTTTGTGGTGAGGGAAGCCACCACCCCGGCGAGGTGGGCTGCCCAGCCGGCCCCTGCGATAAAGACGCTGCACCCCTTGCCCTCGGCCTCTTCCACCAGCGTGCGCACCCTGTCAGGGCTCCGGTGGGCGGAGGCAACCGCCATTTTAAAGGGCACCCCGAACTTTTCGAGGGTCCCGGCCGCTTCGGCCATGGTGCTTTCGTCGGAGGGGCTGCCCATTAATATCAATACGTCGAATCGCTCCATATGATTTATCCCTTGCCGGAAATTAGAAAATAGAAATTGGAAATTTGATAAGGCGATGTTTTTTTCCTAATCTTTTACCTTTAATCTCTATTTTCTAATCTCTAATTTCAATTTGTTAAAGGAATTTCCTCGCCTTCGCCCCGATATCCTTGCGGTACTGCGCCCCCTCCCAGCTGATGAGGGCGCAGGCCTCGTAGGCCCGTTCGATGGCCTGGGGGATGTCCTTGCCCCTGGCCGTTACGCCCAGCACCCTCCCGCCGGCGGTGACGATCTTCCCGTCCTTTTCCGCGGTACCCGCGTGGAAGACCTTGACGCCGTGGAGGGCGTCCGCCTCGTCGATGCCGGTGATGACCTTGCCCTTCTCGTAGTCGCCCGGATAGCCGCCGGAAGCCATGACGACGCATATGGTCGCGTCGTCCTGCCACTGAAGCTCGACCTGGTCGAGGCGTCCGTCGATCACCGCCTCCATGACATCGACCAGGTCCCCGTCCATTCTCATGAAGAGGGGCTGGGCTTCGGGGTCGCCGAAGCGGGCGTTGAACTCGAGGACCCTGGCTTTGCCGTCCCTGATCATCAGGCCGGCGTAGAGTACCCCCTTGTAGGGCCTGCCCTCCGAGGCCATGGCCTGAACGGTGGGGATCATGATCTCGTTCATGGTCTGGTCGAACAGTTCCGGGGTGACCACCGGGGCGGGGGAGTAGGCGCCCATTCCCCCCGTGTTGGGGCCCTTGTCCCCGTCGAAGATGGGCTTGTGGTCCTGGGAAGTGGCCATGGGCAGGACGGTCTTGCCGTCGGAGAAGGCAAGGAAGGATGCCTCCTCGCCGACGAGGAACTCCTCGATGACGACCCTGTTCCCGGCGTCGCCGAAGGCCCTCTCTTCCATGCAGAGCCTCACCGCGTCCTCGGCCTCCTCGATGGTCTGGCACACAAGGGCTCCCTTGCCTGCCGCGAGGCCGTCGGCCTTGACCACGATGGGGGCGCCCACCTCCTTGAGGTAGGCTTTGGCCTCGGCGGGATCCTCGAAAACCTTGTAGCTTCCCGTGGGGATGTTGTACTTGGCCAGCAGGTCCTTGGTGAAGACCTTGCTGCCCTCGATCTCGGCGGCCGCCTTGCTGGCCCCGAAGATGCGAAGGCCAGCCTCCTCGAAAGCGTCGACGATCCCGAGGGTCAGGGGCAGCTCGGGACCGACACAGGTCAGGTCGATCCCCTCGTCCAGGGCAAGATCCACGAGGGCCTTGATGTCGGTCACGTCGATGGGCACCACCTCCGCCTCTCTGGCGATCCCTGCGTTGCCAGGTGCGCAGTAAACCTTTGTGACCCTGGGCGACTGGTTCAGTTTCCAGACCAGGCTGTGCTCCCGTCCGCCACCGCCTACAACTAATACCTTCATTCTCACCTCCTGGAATGTCTATTTAACAGTATGGAAGTATGGAGGTATCGAGGTAACGAAGTAAAAACCAGATCTTTTCACCCCCATACATCGATACTTCGATACTCCGTTACAGTTTGTTTAGTGCCTAAAGTGCCTTATCCCCGTAAACACCATGGCCAGCCCGTGCTCGTCGGCGGCGGCCACGACCTCCTCGTCCCTGACGCTGCCTCCGGGCTGGATGATAGCCGTCACTCCCGCCTCGGCGGCCGCGTCGATCCCGTCCCGGAAGGGGAAGAAGGCGTCCGAGGCGAGCACGGTTCCCTCGATGGGGAGGTTTGCCTTGATGATCCCGATCTTCGCCGAGTCCACACGGCTCATCTGACCCGCCCCCACCGCCACGAGCTGGTCCGGCCTGGCGTAGATGATGGCGTTGGATTTCACGTGCTTGGCGATGATCCAGGCGAAGCGAAGGGCGGCCATCTCCTCCTCGGTTGGGCGCCGCCTGGTCGCCACGGAGACCTTGCTCTCCTCCAGTGTAACGAGGTCGCGGTCCTGGACGAGGTAGCCGCCTCCCGTGCTCCTGATGAACGGGATGGAGGGATCGAGCTCCGGCCGATCCATCCCGGGCAATTCCAGGATCCTGAGGTTCTTCTTCTCCTTGAGGACACCGAGGGCCTCCTCGCTGTAGGAAGGCGCGATGATCACCTCGGTGAAAACCTTGGCCACCTCCCGGGCGGCGTTCCCGTCCACCTCGCGGTTAAAGCCGACGATGCCGCCGAAGGCGGACAACGGATCTGTTGCCATGGCCAGTCTGTGAGCCTGGGCGAGGCTGTCAGCCAGAGCGGCGCCGCAGGGGTTGGTGTGCTTGATGATGACGCAGGCCGGTTTTTTGAATTCCATCGTCAGCTGAAGCGTTGCGTCGGTGTCGAGGATGTTGTTGTAGGAAAGCTCCTTGCCCCACAGCTGCCGGGCCTGGGTCAGGAGCGGTTCACTGGAGTTGGTCCCTGAGTAGAAAGCGGCTTTCTGGTGGGGGTTCTCGCCGTACCTCAGGTCCTGGAGCTTGCTGCCTGCCACGATGATCGTCTCGGGGAAGGCCTCCCCGGTTGCGTGTCCCTCCTCGTCTAAAGAGGACAGGTAGGCCGATACCCCGGAATCGTACAGGCAGGTGTGGGTGAAGGCTTCCCGCGCCAGGGCGAGGCGCGTGGCAAAGGAGATGCCGACCTCGCTGGTCATCTCGTCCAGGACCGAGGCATACCTTTCCGGATTGACGATAACGGCCACGGAAGGGAAGTTCTTGGCCGCGGCCCTCACCATGGCCGGGCCGCCGATGTCGATCATCTCCAGAGCCCCGTCCAGGGGGGCGTCCCCCTTTTCCACCGTTTTCTGAAAGGGGTAGAGGTTGACCACGACGAGATCGAAGGGCTTGATGCCGTGGCTCTCGAGCTGCGCGAGGTGGTCGGGGAGCTCCTTCCTGGCGAGGATGCCCCCGTGGATCATGGGGTTGAGGGTCTTCACACGGCCGTCGAGGATCTCGGGGAACCCGGTCACCTCGCTCACGGGGACCACAGGTATGCCGGCCTCCTCGAGGGATCGCGCTGTGCCTCCCGAGGAGACGATCTCGACACCCATGCCGGCAAGGGCCCGGCAGAACGGCTCTAAGCCCGTCTTGTCCCAGACGCTTACCAGGGCTCTGGCCACCGGAAGGGGTTCTCTTCTCATGGATTTCCTTTCCTTACGCGTTCGAATTCAGGATTTAATCTGGGTTTAGGGACCAGTAGTTTTACACGATGGCGCGAGGAGGGTCAACAGAAGGGACGCGGGGAAGAGGAGACGCGGGGACTCGGAGAAAACAGATCTCGTTAAACGGATATGTGAGTGGAGAATGCTTACTGCATGGGCGCTAGGGCGAGGGGGCGAGGGCGGAGGGCGAAGGGCGAAAAGATAAGGATTGCGTTTTGAGGATTTTATTCT
>CP070698.1:892688-895906 GCA_020349685.1 bacterium | reverse complement strand
AGGAGCCCCGTCATGAGAGCGGGTACAACTATCCAGAAAGGTGACCATTTTTTCATATCATTACCCCCAATCTCACAATACCTTCAGGGCATGGGTTAACGATCTGCAGTATCGGCGTGCCGGTGTGTCGGAGTGTCGGCGATGCAGCTTGAAGCTATATAGGTCAGCTGTAAGCCATACGATCTTTCTCCCCCTCGCCCACTCACCCATTCGCCCCCTCGTACGGTTGGTTTCAAATATTAAGCAGTATAAAACTAGTCAAAACCAACCCAATTAACTCTCCCCTCCTTCCTGGGAGGGGTGGGGGGTTCCTTCCCCGGGTATCCGATGGGAACGAAGGCGACGAGATCCAACCCTTCGACACCGAGGATCCCGTCGACCTCGTCCCTGAGGTGGACGGGGTTGGTCATCCAGCAGGTTCCGAGGCCTTCGAAAGTTGCCGCAAGGAGGGCGTTCTCGACAGCGGCGGAAACGCTCTGAGTATCCACAAAATGGCCTTCTTCCGTGGGAGCGGAGTAGAACACCAGGAGCACGGGCGCGCCCCCGAGAGTGCGGAAGAAGTTCCTCGTGAAGGCGACGATCTTCTCGTCGTAAAGTTTCTTCAGGCTCTCCTCGATGAAGGGGAAGGATCGGTCGGCGATGGAGACGAGTTCGTCCTTCTTCTGACCGGTGACGACGAAGACGCGGCAGTTCTGCCTGTTCTTGCCCGAGGGAGCCCAGGTGGCCGCTTCGACGATACGCTCGAGCTTCTCGCGCTCCACCGGCTGGTCGCTGAACACGCGGCAGCTGCGCCGGGACTTGATAACATCGTAGAAATCCATGAGCTCCTCCTATTGACCCCTCAGCGCATCTTCCAGGAGAGGAGGAGAGGGCGAGGGGGTGAGAGGGAGATAAGCACAATGTTTATTCCTCCCGCTCTCCCGCTTCCCCACTCTCCCACTCCTGCCGCTGGATTTCAGACCTTGCCGAAATCCAGCTTACCCAGCCACCGGCGGGCCACAGACATCGGATCCTCTTCCTTGCGGCTTACTCTGTCTATGTCGGACTCGAATTCGGGGTTATCGCCGTTGACAAGCTCCTTTAACGACTCCTCTACGATACCCCGGATGGCCTCGGCGACGGATGCGTCCGCCACAGACCTTCGCCAGTTCTCCAGGCCGCCGGAGGCCTGAAGGTGGCTGTAGTGGCGGTCCAGTTCCTCCATCACTTCCTGAACGCCTGTTCCCTCGGTGGCTATACTGGTGAGGACAGACGGGTGCCAGGCCCTTTTTTCCTCCGACATGGAAAGCATGGACTCAAGGTCTTTAACCGTTGTTTCGGTCATGGGCCGGTCAGCCTTGTTGACAAGATAGATGTGAGCAATTTCAAGGACCCCCGCCTTCATCGCCTGGATCCCGTCACCGAGCCCCGGCACCGTGACGAATACGGTGGTCTGGGCGAGGTCCTTGACTTCCACCTCTTCCTGTCCCACGCCCACCGTCTCCAACAGGACAAGATCGAAACCGGCGGCATCGAGGAGGGTGATCAGGTGCTGAACCGATCGGCTGAGCCCCCCCATGTGCCCCCTCGTCGCCAGGCTGCGGATATAGACCCCCGGGTCGGTGGCGTGCTCCTGCATGCGCACCCGGTCCCCCAGGACCGCCCCTCCGGAATAGGGGCTCGTGGGGTCGACAGCCAGAACGGCCACGGTCTGGTCCCGCTTCCTCCCTTCCCGGATCAGATTGTTGATAAGAGTGCTCTTGCCCGCTCCGGGGGGACCGGTGATCCCCACAACGCGGCAGCGCCCCCCCATGGCATGAAGCCTTTCGAGAGCCTCGTCGCTCCCCTCGAGTCCGTCGTCGATCATGCGGGCCAGTTTTCCCAGGGCCCAGGGGTCCCTTTGAAGTGCTCCCCTGAGGAGTTCGTCAGATATGGACACGCGCCCCTCCGCCTTCGGGCCAGAACCCGCTTTGGAAACGGAAATCTCTCTTCACATCCCGGATCCATTCCTGCCGCAGGCCGGCAAAAGCCCGGATCCTTTCCATGAGGATCTTCTGAAGATCCCCCCCGACGGCGAGTTCCTGGATAAAGCCCGCCTCACGGGCTTCGGCGGCGCCGATCCTGCCGGCAGTAAACAGCCACTTGGCCGCGGTACCGGCACCGATGAGCCTCGGAAGTTTCTGGGTCCCACCGAACCCCGTTATAAGGCCGAGGTCCGCTCCGGGGTGCCCGAACACGGACCGCTCCGTGGCGATGCGCCAGTCGGCGGCCAGAGCGAGATCCAGTCCGCCTCCAAGACAGAAGCCGTCGATTCCTGCCACAACCAGCGCATCCGAATTTTCCAGAGTCCGGAAAAGGGTGTTTCCAAGGTCGGAGAAGGTGCGGGCCGTGCCGGGAGTCAGGCCGCCGATCTCCCTGAGGTCAGCGCCCACCGCAAAGGAGCCGCCCTGTCCCGTGATGCCCAGACAGCGGCAATCCCCGGACAGGTTGGATCTGACCTCTTCCAGGAGCGGGACGAGTGTGTCCGATCCGAGCTTGTTCAGGCCGGCTGGTGAGGAAAGAATGATCAGGGCCCAACCGTCTCCCTTTTCTGTTCTGACAGCGGTACGGGGCAAATCCTATACCCCCTCCACAGCCTGCTTGATCGCATCAGCGATCCGTGAGGTCGGTGATCCGGGGGTGAAAACTTCCATGACGCCTGCCTGCTTGAGGGTCAGGATGTCCTCGGCGGGGATGATCCCACCTACGAAAACCAGGATCTTTTCCCCTCCTCTCTCCCGAAGCTGCTCCACAACGCGCGGCACCAGCGTTCCGTGTGAACCCGAGAGGATGGAAAGGCCTACAGCGTCCACCCCTTCCTGTATGGCCGCCGCCGCGATCTGCTCCGGTGTCTGGTGCAGACCGGTGTAGATGACCTCGAACCCACGGTCCCTGAGGGCGCGGGCCACGACCTTGGCACCCCGATCGTGACCGTCGAGCCCTGGCTTCGCTATGAGTACTCTGATCTTTTTCGTCATTTCATTCCTCAACGATCAGATTACGTATCGGGGTATGGGGGTATCGGGGTAACGGAGAAAAAACGCATACTCTATTTGACCTTTCCCCGACACACCGATACACCGACACTCCGACACCATGTTTTTATTTTTCTATTCCCTCCCTCGCAGGCACACCTTGCTGAAAATAGTGTTTGACCTCTTTCATCTCAGTGACCAGGTCCGCTTTTTCGACTACTTCCT
>CP070698.1:889919-892588 GCA_020349685.1 bacterium | reverse complement strand
TTACCGACAGGAAAGTGCTGGAATCGGAATGCAGCATCATTCAGGAACGGGGTTATAGCGTCAGCCGGGAGGAAAGGGAGCCGGGGGTGGCCGCCATTGCCGCTCCCATTTTCGATTTCGACAGAAAAGTACCCGCCGCCCTCTCCCTGGTCGGTCCCGTGCAGCGGTTCACCGAAGAGAACCTCGCGGAGATGGTGGAAAAACTCCTGTCGGCGACCCGTGAGATCTCGCTGCTCATGGGGGAATAGCGTCGCGCCCTCCTTTTCGATGAACCCAGCCTGCGATCTAGAGAAACTCCTTCCGAAGGGGCGTAAAGGTGTCTATGAGGCGCACTCTGTGACTTAGCAGCTGGATCGTGTGGGGCTGGTCCGGAAGGACCGTCACCATGTCACCGGGACCCAATCGTGTGAACCGTTCACCGATGAAGAACAGGACCTCCCCCTCCACCACGTAGGTCACCTGCTCGTGGGGATGGGAATGGCTGGGATCTGGTTCCAGCGAGGGCCCGTCGGTAAAATCCCACACGACCATCATGAGGTTTTCCGTATGAGCGATGCGGCGGGACCTCTTCGGTGTGACCTGAACAGACCTATCGTCGTTATTGGTGCTCACCCTCATTCCCTTATCTCCTTGTTCTATGCCTTACCGGTGCGAACTGCGATCACATTCCGGTTCGCCGGTCCCCCAGGGTGAACTCGATCCCCTTGACGGCCGCCACCAGGGTGTCGTTCACAGGCGTGGGAACACCGTGCTGACGCCCCAGACTCGCAATGGATCCGTTGATGAAATCGATCTCGGTCTTCACGCCCCTTGTCACATCCTGCAGCATGGATGTCTTGAAATCCAGGGGGAGACCCTCCTCCGCCGCCCTGAATGCCTCCTCCGGATGCCTTATCTGCAGCTTGACTCCTGCCGCCCGGGCCACCGCCATGGCTTCCGCGACGGCCTCGATCCCGCACTGAACGGCCTCCGGAACCTGTAAGATCTCCCCATAGGTCAGGCCCGTGATGGCCGTGATGGCACCGGTGGATATATTGATGAGGAGCTTGTGCCATATGACCGGAAGCATTTCGGAACAGACCTCTGTTTCAAAACCTGAACTAACAAAGAGGTCGCCGATGCGCCGGGCCCTGGCCGTGAGCCCGCCTTCCAGTTCCCCTACCAGGGTGAGTTTTCCTTTTCGACCCACAAGGACACGGCCCGGCTCCGTGATAATACCGCCGACGTAGGTTTTCCCGCTCAGCACCCTGTCCTTACCCAGGTATGCGGCGAGGACATCTTCGTTTCCCAGGCCGTTCTGGAGGGAGATGGCCAGGGTCTCCTCCCCGATGAGAGGCTCGGCTGACTGGATGGCCTGGCCGGTGAAAGAGGATTTGACCAGGACGATGACCAGGTCCACAGCCCCAACCTCCTCGCACCCGGTGGAGACCTTGACCTTTACAGTCCTTTCACTTCCCCCTTCCACCAGGGTGAGTCCCCTGTGGCGCATGACATCGAGATGATCCGTTCGCGGACCCACGAGGTGTACGTCCAGCCCGGCTTCCGTCATGATCCCGCCGAAGACGCTCCCCAACGAACCCGGTCCGAGGATGCAGATCCTCATAACTACCTCCAATAACTATTTAACAGGGATGAAGGGGATGGGAAAAAGCAGTGCAGAGTACAAAGTGCAGGGTGCAGAGAAAGAAACGGTCCAACGCCTAAATCCCAAAGTTTTGCGATTAGGACTTTTTCGCGCTTTCCCCGATACTCCGTTACCCCGTTACGCCGATACCGGCTCTTTTTATCCCCTGTATCCCTTTTATCCCTGTTAAATCAGCCGGCTTTTCAAGGTCTTTTTCGAAGCTTTCCGCCTTTAAAGGTTTACTGTTTCGATTTTTCCGATGGGCTGGATTTTTTCTCGACAGTTACGATCCCCCTATCGGCGTCCACCCTCACCCGGTCTCCGCTGGATATGACCTCGGTGGGATCCCGGTCCAGGTCCGTTACGCAGGGCAGCCGCGCCACCACTGAGCCGAGGGCCGTCTGGGGTTTGTTGTGCCGGACTACGTATGCGGCAGGGGCAACTCCTGCAAAGCGCAGTGCCTGGTGGGCGATGGTCCAGGCCGAAGAACCCGAGGCTGTGGTAAACACCAGGACTTTCCCCTTCACGTTCTTCCCGTACCATTCATGGTTGAGGTCCACCACCTTCCCGGTTTCGAGATCGAAGGTTCCGTAACCTCCCAGGGGACCTCTGGTCACAAGCGCCTCTCCTGCGGCGCTGCCGCCATGGACCTTCCGACCGCGCAGAATAAACGTGCTCATGACAGACCCCCTCTCCACTTCCCCGTCAGCGCGGCATCGATGCACTCCTCAAGGGTCCCGAACCAGGTGTTCGAAAGCCCGGTGGCACCGGGAGCGTAATGGGCCAACTTGCCCGAATCGGTAGCGAAGACATCAGCAGGGTCAAGGGTTAGTTCCAGGCAGCAGGAATCCTTCAAGATCACCCCGCCCGCCCTCTCGATCACCTGGTTAAAGCCCTGGATCCGGCCCATCTCCTTGATCATGCTGTTGGTCGTCAGGTAGAGCTTCGTATTGCTGCTTATCGTCCTGCCTTCGAGCAGCTCAGCGATCCTGCGCAGGCTCTCCAGGGTGCAATGGGGGCAGCCAAGGGCCACGATATCGACGTC
>CP070698.1:886987-889819 GCA_020349685.1 bacterium | reverse complement strand
CAGACGGCACCAGCGGTGTCGGTGAGTGCCAGGAAGGCGCGCAGACCTGCAGCGCAGGAGCGTGGGGCTCGTGTTCCGGCGAGGTCCTTCCCTCGGCGGAGGTCTGCGACGGCCTGGACAACGACTGCGACGGCGTGGTGGACAACGGGGCCGACGCCGACTGCGGCCCTTGCCAGAGGTGCTCATCATCAGGGACCTGTGTCGATCAGATTGCCGGTCAGGACCTTAAGGACGAGTGCGACGATTACAACTGTACCGATTACGTTTACGGCTGGGCGTTTCCAGTTAACACCTGCCGGACCTATGCTGGGCCCACACCTTTAAACGGGAACTGCGACGGGGCGGGAGCCTGCGCGGACGTCACCCAAGCCTGCGACGGTCCCGGAGATTTGTTAATTTCCTGCGACGTCGGGTGCACCGACCAGTGTCCCACCGGGGCCCTGGCGTCCGACTATGACACGCCGGCAGAGGTGTGTTTCACGGACGGTCAGCCTCACGACTGTTCAACGGGCGTCTGCGACACCACGGGGACATGCAGTTCACCATAAGCTCCTGGAAACCAGACTGCAGACTCTCAAGATCTTTCGCGGCCCGTCAGGGCCGCTTTTTTTCTGTGCCTGTGCCCTATTTTCTTTCCGATATTTTTCCGACCATCCTTGCGGATGGGAATTTAAGTTGTATAGTTGAATAAATAATAGACGTGTAACTCATGAAACCTGGCCTTCCCCCTGTGCGGAAGGCTTTTCCTTAGGGCGCCGGTGGCCCGGTTTTCCAGTGGGTGGGGAGCGGGCGGCCTGTAAGCGCACGAAGGACAATGGGAAATACGGAGGTTCGGGAATGGGAAAGTGGAGGCGTCATCTCATATTAACGGCCGTGTCGGTCACGATCCTCGCCCTGGGGGGGTGTGCCGGGCCCAAGCTCATGGTTGAGCCGGTGTCGGTGCCCCAGGACCCGATGGTGGCGATGGCCCAGTTGGAGTCCAAACTCGTGGAGGCGAGGCAGAACCAGCTCAACGTTCTCTCCCCCACCTGGTTCGCCAAGGCGGAAGGCTCCCTGGCCGAGGCGAAGAAAACTCATGAGGCAAAAGGAGAGATCTCCCGGATCGCAGAGGCCGCTTCCAGGGGCTTGACGGAGGTCAGCCAGGCCGAGGAGATCGGACGCCTGGTTCGCACGGCGATTCCCGAGGCTATCGAGGGACGGAGGCTGGCCCGGACCGCCGGAGCCACGAGCTTCGGGGAGGAGTATGCGGCCGTGGAAAGACGTTTTCTGGGTCTGACCAGGGACGTTGAGAACAACGATCTGAAAGGCGCCAAGAGGGACCAGCAGGGTGTCGTAGAGGCTTTCCGGGCCCTGGAGATCCGGGCCATCAAGGAGACCATTTTAGGTGACACGCGCAAGGTCCTGGCCCAGGCCGAAAGTGAGGGCGCCCGGAAACTGGCCCCCGACCTGTATTCCGAGGCACAGCAGGAGTTCACACAGGTGGAGGAGTTCATCGCCTCTAACCCCTATGCCAGGGAGGAGATGCAGCAGCGTGGGAACGTGGCTCTCTTTAAAGCCAACCGCCTTCTCGAGATCACGCGGCAGGTCGCCCGGTTAAAGGAGATGGAACCCCTTGAGACCACCCTCTGGGTCGAGGGGATCCTCAAGGAGTCTTCCGAAGCCCTCAGGGCTCCGGACATGAGAGACCAGTCCTTCGACGTTCAGGTGAACAACATCGTCGGTTCCATCGGCGCCCTCGTCAATGACCGGGATTTTCTGGCCGACAAGGCAGGGGCCCAACAGGAGGCCATGGACATCATGAAGTCCCGCCATCCCCAGGAGATCGAGGCCCTCAAGAAAACCTACGCCAGCGACATGGAGGCCATGAAACAGCGCTACGAAACAGAGATATCCAGCCTCATGGGACAGATCGCCTCCCTCGAAGGTCAGAGCCGGGAGGAGGCTGCCAGGGTCGCCCGGATGCAGGCCGACGAGCGTGCGGAGAGGGAGCGCCTGGAGGCCGAACGCATCGCGGAGAGGGAGAGGATAGAAGCGCAGAAGCGGGCCGCCGAGGAACGGCTCGCGGCGGAGAGGCGCTTTAACGAACTGTACGACGAGGTCCAGGCCCTTTTCACCAAGGAGGAGGCCGAGTGCTACAAGCAGGGCAACCGGATGGTCATCCGTTTGAGGGGGATGTCCTTCCCCGTGGGCCAGGCCGTCATCATGCCCGAGAACTATCCGCTCCTCAGCAAGGTCCAGCGTGCCGTGCGGACCTTCACGGAACCCCATGTGACCATCGAGGGGCACACCGACTCAACCGGTACGGTGGAGTTTAACGACCACCTCTCCCAGCAGAGGGCCGAGTCCGTGCAGGAGTACCTGCTGGCCAACAACGTCCTTAAGGAGAACCAGGTGGCCGCGGCGGGCTACGGCTCCAGTCGTCCCCTGGCCCCCAACACCACGGCCGAGGGCCGGGCGGCCAACAGGCGCATCGACGTTGTGATCACACCCAGGGAGACGCCGGTGCAGTAGCGGGTCCCTGCGGGGAGGAAAATAACGAGTGCCAGGGGACAGGTGCCCGGAGATAAGGGCAAGGGAAGAACGGTGCCTGGCACCTTAATCCTGGAAATAAAAAAAAGCGGCGGCCCGAAAAAGGTCGCCGCTTTTTTGTAGGAAGGGAGAGGGAAGGGCAGCGTCTAGAATCTAGACCTAGACCTGGACCTGGACGTGATATAAGTGAGTGTCTAGTTCTGGTGTCTAGTTCTAGTAAAGACCTGGAAATCTTTGGGGTGGCTAGACACTAGAACCAGATACCAGATACTGAAATATTCCAGGACTTATCCCTTATTCCTT
>CP070698.1:883730-886887 GCA_020349685.1 bacterium | reverse complement strand
GCCCTGGCAAAACACCCGTGGCCCGGCAACATCAGGGAGATGAAGAACCTCCTGGAAACGGCCGTGGCCCTTTGCAGGGGTGACGCCATCGGCGCCCAGGATCTCCCCTTCCAGGCCGCGGACCGCCAGGCCTCGGCCGGCGGCAGCCTCGCCGGCGCCGAGGAGGCCGCGATCAAAGACGCCCTGGACAAAGCAGCGGGCAACAGACGGAAGGCCGCCAGGATGCTGGGGATAGCACCGAGTACGCTCTATGCGAAGATGAAGAAATTCGGGTTGGATTGAGTACCCGGTACCCAGTACCAAGCAGAAAACAGCCTTTCCTGTAAGAGCGGTAAAAGCAAATTTACCGCCAAGGTCGCGGTGGAACGCAGAGGGAGACAAAAACTGGGGGAAGCACAATTCCTTTAAAAGCGGCGATTTTCACCACAGAGGACACAGAGGACACGGAGAAAACCTGAACCCAGGGGGGAAATCACTTTGTCATTCCGGGCCCGGACCCGGAATCCATTTAACCCGATTGTTCCTCTAAATGCGTTCGATCATACAGGGATGAAGGAGATGGGTAAGAGCGGTATGGATGTATGGATGTGTGGAAGTATGGGAGTAAAAGAGTCAGAATCATACTAAGCGATGCTTTTACCCCATTTGTTTTTCCCCGACACCTCGATACTCCCATACCAGCTCTTTTTATCCCCTTTATCCCCTTCATCCCTGTTAAAAAAACCGGTTTTAAGGAACCGTGTTTTTCTTCTACGTTTCCTGTCCGCCAGAGCCTTGGCGACGGCGGATACATTCTCGATTCTGCATTCTTATAATTTACTGCGCCCTGCGCACTAGCCCTTTTCGCTCCGTCGCTCAGTCGCCAGATCGCTTAGTAGATGGGCTTTACTGCGCCCCGCGCCCTGCGCCCTGCGCACTAGTCTTCCTCCTGGGTACCGGGTACTGGGTACTGGGTACTTTGAAGTCTCCTCCTCACTTCCCCCAACAGCTCCCCCAGGCTCTCCCTTTTCAGCGCGCTGACGGTCAATGCGTTGTACCTCCTGCGCAGATTGGGCAGGACCGTGCTTTCCACCAGATCCGCCTTGTTGAGCACCAGCATGGTGGGGATGGTGCCCAGTGCCAGGGATTCCAAGGTCTCCTCGACGGTGACGATCTGTTCGCCAAGGTTTTCGGCAGAAGCATCGGCAAGGTGAAGGATGAGGTCGGCGTCCCCGATCTCCTCGAAGGTGGCGGCGAAGGCCTTTTCCAGCTCCGGTGGAAGGTCGCGGATGAGACCCACCGTGTCGGTGAGGACGCACAGCGTCCCTTCCGCCGTGGTCAGTCGTCTGCTTACCGGGTCCAGCGTCGCGAAGAGCTTGTCTTCGGCGACCTCCCGGGCGCTGGTGAGGGTGTTCAAGAGGGTGCTCTTGCCCACGTTGGTGTAGCCCACGATGGAGACAATGGGCGTCAGGTCAGCGCCCCTCCGCTTCCGGCGGGTTTTGCGTTCACGGGTCAGGTGTGCAAGGTCCTTCTCCAGTTTGCCGATGCGCTGGCGGATGCGGCGCCGGTCCACTTCGAGCTTTGTTTCACCGGGGCCTCGTGTGCCGATGCCGCCGGCGAGCCTGGAAAGGGCGGTTCCCTTGCCCACAAGCCGCGGCAGCAGGTACCTGAGCTGAGCCAGTTCGACCTGGATCTTGCCCCCCCGGCTCCTGGCGTGCTGGGCGAAGATATCCAGTATGAGCATGGTCCGGTCCAGGACCTTGAGCTCTGTTTCCTCCGTTATGGCTCTGAGCTGGGAGGGCGAGAGCTCCTGGTTGAAAACCAGGGTGTCCGCCGCCTGGTCCAGGGCGTCGATGCTGGTTTCCCTGAGCTTTCCCTGACCGATGATGGTGCGCGGATCGGGTTTGGACCTCTTCTGGAGAAAGGTGCTGGTCACCTCGAGACCGGCCGTTCTGGCCAATTCCTTCAGCTCGGACATGGACTCTTCGGCCCTTTCCTCCGACACCCCTGTGATCCCCAGGAGCATCACGCGCGGAACCCCCTCCGTGACGATGCCGGTGATCTGCTGCCGCATCTGGTTTTCGGCCAGCTCGATGAGGGCGAGGGGGTTTTCCCGCATCTCGTGAGGGTTGGGATAGACTTCCGTGGTCCATCGGGTGTTGTCGCTGGGGACAAGGTAGGCCAGGTGTGTTCTCCCCGGTAGTCCGTCAGGCCTGACCTCGATGGCCACGATGAGGTCGAGGCGCACCATCAGGAGGTCGGTCATGTCCTCCTTGGTGAGCCCTCCCGGTTCCAGGTGGGTATGGACAAGGCGAAGGCCTCTCAGATTCCCCGGGCTGAACCTGAACAGGCGCAGGTCGGGGATGAAGACGCTGCGCCTGTCTCCGATGAGGACGTGGGTGACGTATCCGCGCCTGTCGATGAGCAGCCCCAGCTGGCGGCCCGTCTCCAGAGACAGCTCCGCCATGCGGCGGGCTGTTTCCGGGGACACGATCTCCTGTGTGCTGGGTTTGCTCCGGCCGAGACGCTCGATCCTCTTGAGCTGACCGGTTTTCAGGCCGGTGGTTTTTCCCTCGATCTTTGCTATGGCTTCCTCCCCATGTTGGATTCGGATTCAAGTATACAGAAGTGTGGGTACAACTGCATTTCCTGTAAAAGCATTCCTGTAAAGGCGTCAAAATTTAACCGCAGAGCACGCAGAGAACGCGGAGAAAACCAATTTTTTAGGGTAAATACTTAGTTCCCATAATTGCGTTGAAGCTGAGGACAATTCCTTTTGTTCCGAAGAACTCTGCAAAAAAAGATCCGTTGATTTATGAAGGCTTTCGCTGGAACTGCTGTTTCCCCCAAAATTTGAATTTAGCCTTTCTCCGCGCTCTCTGCGTGCTCTGCGGTAAAAAATTTATACCGCAGTTACAGGAACTGTGCATCATCCTCCGACTAAATTTTGGTCCTTCCATTATCCTCTGCGTTTCGTCAGCCTGTAATTTTTTCGAAGGATGTTATAGAGTTTGTCATGGCATATACTCTCAGAGAGAATTGCTATCTGAAACGCCTCGAAGAACCCCACATCTACGACGCGGCCACCGATGAGCTGTACCTCCTCGACGACGAATCCTTCCACAGGGTGCTGGGCCTGTGCGAGGGTGCCGAAGACCCGGAGGCCGCCGAACTCCTG
>CP070698.1:880722-883630 GCA_020349685.1 bacterium | reverse complement strand
TGTTGTCGCGGGGACACCGTACAGCATTCTGGCCAGATCCCCGCCCAGCAGGTAGTTGACCTTTCTTTCAGAAAGGAGCTTGATCGCCACCAGGAGGCGGGCCGGGATGACGGTTTCCGCCAGTCTGGCCTGCTCAACGGGCCCGAGGAGAGCGAAATAGGAAGGGCAGAAGTGATCCATAATTCAAAGAGCAGAAGGTAGAAAGTAACAGGTAACAAGGTTGAGATTTTTATATCTTCTACCTTCTACTTTCTACTTGTTACTTCTTTTTCCCGAGTTCCACATATTTTTCCGGCAGTTTCGGCTTCCCTAAAAGGTTCATGTTGGGGATCGGGTACCTGTAGGTTCCCTTTTTCCTCATGATCCCAAGCCCCTCTGTTACCGACTGGAAGCGGGATCTGGGGATCATAAAGGACATCTCGTGATCCTGGGTACCCGCGAAAACCCTCTCTCCGGAACAGGGGATGGCATAAACGCAATCATCGGTCTGATCCACTCCGGCGATCCATGTGGCGCACCCGAAGCGCCCTGTGCTCGAGGAAGCAACCCCCTCGCCCTGACCATAATTGGCCGCGTGGATGAGGACCAGGATCTGGGCCGGGTTCCCGTAAACGATGACCAGATCGGGATCGAATTCGCAGCGGCCGATGGCGGAAAGCCATATCTGCTCCACGTCTCCCGGCCCTTGCCTGGGGTAGGTTGCCTCCATTTTCCGGGCCACCTCGGGATCGTCCTGATAAAGGTCCGACACAGCCCCTTCGAGAAAATCATCCGGAGGGATGTGACCCGCCGCAACCGAAGCCAGGGAACAGGCGTGATCCGCACTTTCGAAGAGCAGTGTCCACCCGAAGGTGCGGGTGATATTGAGACCCTGGCACGCGGCCAGGGAATGGTGCAGGTCCCGTCCCGGCTGTTTGTACCTGTCAGGTGGGGCCTCGCCCTTTCGGGCTAACCGGACGGCGACAGGAAAGGTGGTTGGTTTGACGTTTACTTGGATAGCTTCGGAGAGGTTTTTGAGTATGTCGCTCATAAGGACCTCCAGGGAAAATAATCTCAAATTTCATTAATAGAGTAAGAGATGAGGCACGTAAAACTCAACATCCAAAATCAGGCTTTAATGTTAATGCCATGTTCTGACCACAAGGAACTTTTCTTCTACGTCGAGATCGCTTTCCTCATGATCTCAGCCGGGAACGGTCTTCCGTGGGCAGGATAGACGGTCCGGGCGCCGCGTTCCAGGAGCCGTTTCCAGCTGTCCACCACTTTGGACGGATCAACGGCAAAGATGGACAGCTTCGGAGAAAAGCACAGGGGGAACTTGTTCATGGCGAGATCTCCCACAAAGACCTCACCCGAATCGAGAAGCACGCTTAAAGAACCGTATGTGTGGCCCGGGGTGTGAACGACGGACCCCGGTATTCCGTACTCGTGGAGGGGATAGACCTCATCACCGAGGCGTATATCGACCTCCACAGGCGGGATGTGGATCAGGGGCAGGGCCCGTTTCACCGCACCTCCCAGCACGACACCCCAGGGCGTTACCCCGGGAGAGAGGGGTTTGAGTGATTCCTCCAGCAAGTGGACATCCTGCTCATGCATGGCGACAGGTGCCCCGGTGGCATCCTTCATTTCCCGGGCGCTTCCGACATGGTCCCAGTGTCCGTGCGTGATGAGGATGAGCTTAACATCGCGGGGTTTGATACCGGCCCTTGCCAATCCCCTTTCAAATTGTCTGCCTTTGCCCGGCTCCCCCGCATCGATGGCTATGATCCCCTCGGCCTGGATCACGTAACATTGGTTAAATCCCAAGGGGATCGTATGGATCCTGCACTTCATACCCTGTCCTTTCCGGTTCCCCTGCCCACAGCGGGTTGCGGGCAGCTTTTTTTCGCGCCTGAATGCGGGCCACGAATTAAAAAGGGGCCAACCTGTAGAGGATGAAAAACGCTATACTGCCCCCATGGCCGGAAACTTACGAATGGGATCTGCTCTTATTTTGGTATTGGCCGCCTTGACCCTGTCTGCATGCCACCCCGCTCCCGGAAAACTGACAGTGGTCACCGGCAAGACCGTCTACGGCGACCTGGCCCTCGAAGGAGTCCGCATCGAGGTGTCCCGCCGGGAGACTTCAGGATGGCGATACCATTCAGACACGATGAGCGGTTACCACGGATCCTTTCGGCTGCACCTCCCTCCGGGAACCTATCTTTTTCAGGCGAGGACGATGATCAGGATGGGTGATGACGAACTGGCGCTTGCCGGGACCCTGGAAAACCTCATCGTTAAGGAGCCGGGGGAAAGGATGGACCGGATTGTTGTTGAAATGAATCCCGACACCGGATCCGGGCAATAAAGGTTCAGGCGGGAACGGGCTCAAGGATCCGGTCGTTCCTCAGGTTCTGTGTTCTGTATTCTGCGTTCCCTCCAGATACCAGACTCCAGACACCAGACACTTACTTACTGTGCCGGTGTCTCACCCCTTGGCTCCAATCGGAATGTCTGGACCTTTTCGCTCTCCGGAAACTGGGACCTGGCGTCGTCGAGGGCCCTCTGCGCTTCCTCGCTCCTGTTCTGGCCGCTCAGCACCTTGACCAGGAGGATGGAAGCTTCCTCCTGGATAAGGATGGGGGGATTCTGGCTGAGGAGATCCTTGAGCACCTGCTCGCTTTCCCAGAACTTTCTTACATCAGCGAGGTTTCTCGCGTGAACAAGCTGATCCTCGGGCCCCCTGTACGGCGGCAGCCCGGAAGCGAAACTCTGTTTCGCCATCTGTGTCATAACGGGAGCGCTTTGGCTTTCCACGCCTGGAGAACTTCCCATAGGACCTTCCGACGGCTCAGCGACCTCAAGGGCGGCCCCCTCCCTCTCGACATCCTCTCTTTCTTCGCTATCCGCAGCCGGGAGTGCG
>CP070698.1:877262-880622 GCA_020349685.1 bacterium | reverse complement strand
GTTCAGGCCTCTCCTCGTCCTTCTTGTTTCCTCGTGCTCCCCTGATCGAGTGAACGAGGATGTGTTCAGGCTCGCAGTAGCTGTTGAGTTCATCCACACGGCTACGCTCCTGCACGACGATGTGGTCGACCAGTCGGACGTTCGGAGAGGCAACAGGGTAGCCTACAGGATCTGGGGGGCCGAACCGAGTGTGCTGTCTGGGGACTATCTTTACTCCCGCGCCTTTAACCTTCTCGTCGAAATAGGTCACCTTGGCATCCTGGACGCCCTTTCCAGCGCGACGACCCAGATGGCACGGGGTGAAGTACTCCAGCTGCTCAGGTCCTACAGCACCGCCACGACCCGCGAAGAATACCTTGAAGTGATCAAAGGCAAAACGGCGAGCCTGATCTCGGCCTCCTGCAGGGCCGCCGGCTACCTGGCCGGACTTGAGGGAGGTGATCTCAAGGCTGCCGGTGAATACGGGCTGAATCTGGGGCTGAGCTTTCAGATCGTGGATGACATCCTTGATTACACATCCCAGCGCGGTGTTCTTGGAAAGGCCATCGGCAAGGATTTCCTGGAGGGTAAAGTCACCCTTCCGATCATCGTCCTTATGGAGTGCCTCGAGCCGGAGCTCAAACGGCGGGTGGCGGAGATCTTTCTCAAGGAAACACCGCAAGGCGATGATTTCGACCTTGTTCTCGCTCTCATGAAGGAACACGGTGTCCTTGAAAAAACCTTTGGGGTGGCTGAAGGTTACCGTGATCTCGCGCTCGGGGCCCTAATGGAAATTCCTGGAAGCCCCTGCAGGGAGAGCCTTCGAAGCCTGGCCCATTACGTCGTGGAGCGGACGTCATGAACAAAGCTGGCCAGCCCCACCCTCTGGTCGTCTTGGCCAGGCTGGCCATCGTCTCCCACCTTTCCGGAGACCCTCCTCCCAGTACCGAGATACCGGGAGATCCAGCGGGAGCGGCCGGAGCTTTTGTCAGCCTGAAAAAAGCCGGGCAACTGAGGGGGTGCATCGGCACCATCTCGCCTGTGCAGCCTGATGTGGCCCGGGAAGTTCTTGAGAACGCCGTTTCCGCAGCCACCAAAGATCCAAGGTTCCCCCCTGTCACGCTGGACGAGGTTGATGACATTACGATTTCGGTGGATGTCCTCGGCGCTCCCGAGCCCGTATCCGGTCTCGAGGAACTGGATCCCCAAAGGTACGGTGTCATCGTCAAGTGCGGTTTGCGCAAGGGGCTTCTCCTCCCCGACCTGCCCGGCATCACTACTGCGGAAGAGCAGGTCCGCATCGCCAGGCTCAAGGCGGGCATAGGGACTGAGGAGGTCGTCGAGCTTTTCCGTTTCGAGGTGGAGCGGTACACTTAAAACGATCTCATATCTCAAATCTCAGATCTCAAAGGTTTTCATCCCAGATCCAAAACCCAAGATGCAAAAGGAAAAGAATAATTCACCACGGGGTGCACCCCTCGGCAAGCTCAGGGCAGAAAGGGTGACACAGGGTAATGCCCGTAGTTCAGATTCTAGACACAAACCCTCTCTTTTAACCCTGTGGGGCGGCCCTAAGCTGGCTGCACTGTTGCTCGTTAGGTTTTGACCCTGCTTTTTCGCCAAGTCGCCTAGTCGCTCAGTCGACCAGTCGGACGGTGGCTTCGCCCTGCGTCCTTTGTTCTGCTTTCCCTTTCCCTTTGCTATACTTGGGTTACATTAGCCGGACAGTCTGGTCGGCCATTGCCATGACCCGGTTCCGGGATGGCAGTCAGGGAGGAGGACTTCATGACTGAGGCGGGGAAGTGGAAACTGTTGATAGCAACTCCCGATGAAGCGGAAGTGTATCTTCTGAAAAGCAGGCTCGAGAGTGAAGGAATCAGCTGCCGCGTGGAAGCACAGACCAAATATCCCGAACAATCCCCATCAGCAGGGTCCAAGGAGTACAAAGCCTACGTCCCGGTTGCCGAATTCGAAGCCAGCCAGCAAGTGCTCGAGGAACAGGAACTGGCCGAAGAAGATCGATCCTGATCTCCTCGCGCGGAACCGGCTTGTCCCTAGGTCGTCTCCTTGAAAGAGAGGATCGTTACGGTGACTTTGCTGACACCGGCGGGCGGATTGTCGAGGACAACGAGGAAGGGCACAGCCTGACCTGGACGGATGCTGGCGTTGCTCAGGGACTGGCCCAGCTCATTTTGAAGATCTGACTTGACCCGGTTGATGTCCATCCTGACCAGATCACCGTCCTCGAACAGGTTTCCACAGTAGGATGTGGCTTTGGTGAGCACGTCGTCCGAGGCGCTCCTGAACTGCGCTTCGACCTGGATCATCCCCACATTCCCGCTTGATCCGTTCATTATTTTACCCCTGACCACGTAGATGATCTTGCCGTCGGTTCTCGTCAGCGCCTTTACCTGAACGTCCGATGGGGTGAGTGTGCCGCCGGGCTGCTGGCCTCTCGACTGCACGATCTTCATGATGGCGGGATAGGAATAATAGCCTCCGGCTGCCAGCACAGCGAGCAGCAGCAGAAGGAGAAGCCCTTTTTTACTGCCACGGGGCCGACCGGTCTCCGGTTGGTGGGTGGAGGTGGTTGTCTTCGAGGACTCGTCAGCGGGACCGGGAAGGTCCCCCCGTCCTGTTTCTTCGGTGGGAACAGGGGGCGGCGGTTCATAGCCCGGGCTGTCGGCAAGGTCGAAGCCGCTCTCAGCCGAATCCGGGGGTTCTTGTCCACCGATGGCAATGTTGCCCCATCCCGTTTCCGAGTCCTGGGAGGCGGTAGCGACCCCTCCACCGGCACCGCTGCCGAAGGGACCTGCGGCGGAAGTGATTTCCTCCCTCATGGTCCCTTCAATCTGCAAACCTTCGTCTTCCGGAAGTTCGGTGGGACCCGGAGGCTGGCTTGCGAGTCCTCCATGATCCATCTCGTGAGCCGGTCTCGCAGACCCGTGCTCACCATGAGTTTCGCCGGGAGGTGGCGTTTCGAAACCACCCGGTTCCGCATCAGGAGGGACGCCCATCGAAGGAAGCTCGACCCCCGGCGAATCCATTTCGGGGCCGGTGCTGTCCTGGGTGGGGGGCGAAGGGATCTCCGGCGATTCCTGTTTCTCTTCGGTGCCGGGATCTGGTCCGGGGTCTTGCCGGGGGGGAGGAGGAGGCCCCTCTACAGGAGGCAGTGGAGGCGGAGCGGCGGTCTGAGCGGGAGTTTCGCTTCCCGGCGGCGTTACGGTGAAAACATTCTCGCATTTGGCGCAGCGGACCTTGACACCCTTACCCTTCACTTTATCGTCTGCGATCCGGTATTTTGTCTGACAGTGTTCGCACTGAACGATCAAGGTATTATCTCCCGTACGGATTTGCCGTGCTGTTTTATGTTAGATTGTC
>CP070698.1:870927-877162 GCA_020349685.1 bacterium | reverse complement strand
CTTTCGCCCACGTTGACGACTGGGACGGGAACGGCGGGACCGTTTCGGCAAAAGACGAGGTGGCCTACCTTCTGACTGTGCTCCTGCATAACGCTATCGAGGCTTACGACAGCCCGGACGACGCCGATACTCTGGCAAACATAGAACATTCCAGCGGATACCCGTACTTCGGGACCACCGGGCCAACCCAGCAGTGGGACGGCGTGGTGGCCAAGGCGGCCTTCAACTGGCAGTTCATTTACAAGGATCCCGGAGCGTACGCCCACAATCCCAAGTACGCGGTGCAGCTGTTGAGGGACTCCTACAACGACCTGGCTTCCAATCAGGATCCAGGGGCCCCCGGCATCCCCGTCCTGGGCGGCACGAGACCTTGACAGATAAGACAGTTCGGGTAGGCTTGGTTAAATCACTGATAGACGCAAATCAACGAGAGCAATAAAGGAGGGGTAAAATGCTGTTCTGGCTTATCATCGCCATATCCCTGGCAATTTTCGGTCTTATCGAGATGCTGCTCCACTTTACCATGCCCTTTGTCGAGCTCAGGACGATCCTCCTCTTCCTCCTGGTCATGGGCATGTCCTACCGCATCTATCTCATGGAACGGGGAGGCGAGAAGGAGCGTTTGAAAACCAGGGTGCGCGAACTGGAGGACAGGCTGCGCGAAATGGAGATGGAAGCGGATTAGCGTGAGCGTTTAAAGTGGCCGGGAGCTGGAGAGAGCATGGTAAAGAGCTCCCAGTGTCCCCGGTGACGGGCGACAGAAAGGGCCGCAAGGCCCTTTGGCCGTTGGAACATCAGGAATTGGGAATCCAGAATTCAAAGTCCGGGAGAAAAGCCAAATTCCCGATCAAGGGTCGTTTTTTCCGTTGAAATCCAGAAGGGTTTTCAGTTGAAAGGTCCTCGATGACGCTGTCGGAACCGGAAATAAACGGTACCGGTACAAAAATGTTCAAAAGGGTCATCCTCAGCGTCCGCCGGGGAGGGCTCTCGGGGCTGTTCACATCCTGGACCCTGCTCAAGGTGATGGTCCCGACCATGATCCTGGTTCAGATTCTCAAGGTAACAGGACTTTTAAGTCTCATGGCCGCCGCGGGGGCTCCCTTCATGAGCCTGTTTCAACTGCCCGGTGAAAGCTCCCTTGTGCTCATAACGGGAGGGCTGGTCAACATATACGCGGCCATTGCCGTCGCCGTCAACATCCCCCTGACAGCCAAAGGGATGACGATCCTGGCTATCATGGTTCTTATTGCCCACAACCTCATCGTGGAAACAGCCGTCCAGAGCCAGTCAGGCACGCCGGCCTGGATCACCCTCCCCGTCAGAATAGGTGCCGCGATTTTTGCCGGCCTCCTTTTCGCCTGGATCATCCCGGAGAGCGGAGAGGTGCTTGTTCAGGCGGGGATACCCTCCGGTGCCATGAGCTGGGATGATATCCTTATCGCCAACGGGATGTCCCTGGCGAAGATCATCGTGATCATCGTCAGCCTCATGGTGATCATGGAGCTGGGCCGTGAATTCGGGATCATGGACCGCATCACCTCCGCCCTCAGCGTTCCCATGAAATTTCTGGGCATGGACCGCAGGACCTCCGTGGTGACGGCTGTCGGCCTCCTCCTGGGTCTGGCGTACGGGGCCGGTCTCATCATCGACGAGACCAGGAGGAACAACATAGGCAGGGACGAGATCCTCGCCACGAACATCTTTCTGGGAACGAATCACGCCCTTATCGAAGACACGCTCATCTTCGTCGTCGTTGGTGCGAGTCTCGCCTGGATCCTGCTCGGGCGTCTCGTTGTGGGTTTCCTTGTCCTCAGGATCTCCATGCCCCTGGTGCTCTATTTCTGGAAATCCGGTAAGGTGCCCGGGGGGTAATGCCGCCTGGGATGATTACAGCTTGACACCCCCTTATTAGTGGGAAACAATGCGGACTTGTTGTCAGGGCCGATGCAGGATCGGCTGCCTATTTCACCCGGAAACAGGAGGAATGATCATGAGCAAATATCACTGTACAGTCTGTGGTTATGTCTACGATCCCGCCGCCGGTGATCCCGATGCCGGAATATCTGCGGGCACCTCATTCGACGATCTGCCTGACGACTGGGTATGCCCTGAGTGCGGGGCCGACAAGAGCTTTTTCGAGGAGGATTGATCTTGAGCGCCATAGAACTTGCACCGGGCATACACTGGATAGGCGCCATTGACAGGGACATCCGCGTTTTCGATGTGATCATGAAGGCGGAGCAGGGGACAACCTATAACTCCTACCTTGTTCGGGGTTCCAAAAGCTGCGCCCTTATCGAAACGGTCAAGGCGAGGTTCTTTGACAGTTACCTCTCCACCATAAAGACCCTCGTGGACCCGGCGCAGATAGACTACATCGTCATGAACCACACCGAACCGGACCACTCCGGTTCTCTGGACAGGATGCTGGCCGAGGCCCAGTCCGCCAGGGTGGTCTCGTCCAAGAACGGCGTTTCCTTTATCAAGGGGATCCTGAACCGGGATATCGATGTGCAGACGGTCGGGGACGGGGACTCCATAGACCTTGGGGGTGTGACTCTGGAGTTTATTCAGGCGCCCTTCCTCCATAGGCCCGACACCATGTTCACCTTCGTCAGGGAACACGGCGTCCTCTTTCCCTGTGATTTTCTGGGCAGCCATTTTTCCGACGAGAGGATGTTCGACGATCAGGTGGACGACTTCGGTCACTCCCGCAGATACTATTTCGACCACATCATCAGGCCCTTCAAGGAGTTCGCCGTCCGTGCCATGGACAAGATCGCGGATCTTCCCATCAGGGTCATCGCTCCGAGCCACGGTCCCATCCTCCGGACGGACCTGGACAAGTACCTCGGGGAGTACAGAAACTGGTGCGCGGTGCCGGCCAAAGGCGACAAGCCCCGGGTTCTGGTGTTTTACGCCTCGAGTTACGGCAACACGAGGAGCATGGCAGAAAGCGTGGCCGAGGGATGCAGGGAGGCCGGGGCCGAGGTGACTGTGTTCGACCTGGAAGTGACCGATGCCGGGTCCATCCTGGACGAGATCGAGGCGGCCGATGCGCTCGCAGTGGGGTCGTGCACCATAAACGGTGATGCCGTAAAGCCGGTATGGGATTTCCTCTCCTCTCTGGCCACGCTGAAGCTGCGGGGCAAGGCCGGCGCAGCTTTCGGCTGTTACGGATGGAGCGGAGAGGCGGTAAAGTACATCGAAGAGCGGCTCAAGGCTGTGAAGCTGAAGGTTCCTGTAGAAGGCATCAGGGCCCAGATGATGGTGAACCAGCAGGATCTGGAGGCATGCAGGAAGCTCGGTAAGGAACTGACCGGATCCGTGAACGCCTGAGGCATGTGATGGTTGTCATCCTGCGGCATGTTCCCTACGAGGGGCCCGGACTCATCGAGGACATGCTGGAGGGTAGGGGACTTCCGTACAGGATCGTCGATGTTTTCGAGGAGGGTGTTCCCCTCTCGGCAGCCGGTTTCACAGGGCTGATCTCAATGGGCGGCCCCATGTCCGTCAACGACGGAACCCCGCAGATCGAGCGGGAAAAGACACTCCTCCTCGAGGCCATGGAGAGGGACATACCCGTCCTGGGTGTCTGCCTCGGTGCCCAGGTCCTGGCCAGCGCTCTCGGTGCCCGGGTTTTTGCCGGAGAGCAACCGGAGGTCGGGTGGGGAGAAGTGCTCCTCACCGGGGACGGAGTAGTGGACCCGCTTCTGTCGGGTGTGGAAAGTGTTCTCCCCGTACTCCACTGGCACGGGGAGACCTTCGACCTGCCGGAAATGGCAGTCAGGTTGGCTGGATCTGAGATGTTCGAGAACCAGGCCTTCCGGGCGGGCAGGAAGGCTTACGGTCTGCAGTTCCACCTCGAGATTGACGAGGAGATGATCCTGGAGTGGATCGACAGGGACCGGGAGTCGGACAGCGGCATTGTCGCCGAACCTGGCGCCATCCTCGATGGCATCAGGTCGAACCTGAGCAGGGTGCGGTTTGGGGGAGCCCTGGTAATCGGGAGGTTCCTGGACCTTGTGGCGGGACGAAAGAGTGGTTAAGATAGTTCAGTGAATGGTGAAAGGAAAATGGAGAATGGAAAAGGGCAACTTCTAACCAATCACCAGACACCAATCACTTGTGAAATTGGAGGTAAAAATGGTTGATAAGGACAAGATCAAGGAAGTATTGGAAAAGGTGAGGATCTCGCTGCAGGCCGATGGCGGGGATGCGGAGCTTGTGGAGATCACCGATGAAGGACTGGTCAAACTGCGCCTCATGGGCGCCTGCTCCGGGTGCCCAATGTCCCAGATGACCCTGAAGAACGGCATCGAGCGATCACTGAGGGAGAACGTCCACGAGTCCATCGTGGTGGAGGAAGTGGTATAATCTGAGAGTCTAGAGTCTGGTATCTAGAGTCTAGTTTAAAATTCAAAACCAAATTCAGAAACCAGAAGCCAGGAGGCTCTCCTGGCTTCTAGCGTTTTCCTTCCTGGCTCCCGGATTCTAGCTCCTGTCTACTGCTTTTTGCCTGAAATCTTCTCCCTCATCCGGTACAGATAGGCGGCGTGCCCCTTTTCCTGTTTTTCCAGCTCCTGAACCGAAGCCCTGTCTTCGGGATCTTCGATCATGCCGCCCATCTCCCTGTAAAAACCTACCGAACTGAGTTCGAAATCGAGAGCCATGTTGATGGCCTCAAGGACATCGGCGAGGTTTTCCGCTTTCCTGGCGGCATCCTCGGGACTGGTAAAGATCCTTCTCGAGGCGAAGGCCCTCAGATAGAGAAGGTCTTCCTCCGTGGAGGCGTATTCGAGGCGGCCGGGCCGGGAAGAGGCTCTGGCGAGCACGGCCTCGAAGTCCTTGATGTGCTGGTGCTCGGCTTTTTCCAGGTTCCCGAAAAGCTCCTTCGTCCCCTCGGACCTGGCAAGCTCCCGCAGCCTCCTGTAAAAAGCTGCTCCAGCGGTCTCGATCTGGATCGCCATTTCGATGATCTCTTTCAGATTCAGCTTTTTGTCGGCCATTTCAGCCTCCCGTATCTCTGACTATTCCTTCTTTCCCCCGGCGCAGGGCGTCCCAAACTGTCCATGTGGCCACCGCCAGGGATTTTGTGATAAAAACGTGCCATGACACTGTTGGATCCGGCCAGCCTCGCAACTGCTTTTAAGCTAACACGGCCTATTAAGACTGGCAAACCCGGAAACCGGAGGGCAATTGCCGCAATCCTTTTTACGATCTGCCTTCATCTGCCGCAGCCAGGGACAGCCGCCAGCATCAAGGTGACCTGGGACCCGGCCCGCGTTGTGCCCGGCGGAGTGGTCATGATGAAGGTCCAGGCTCCCGTCGCACTCATGGCTGCCGAGGCCGCTGCGGGCGCCGATCGTTTCCCCCTGCTTAAGATGGTGGACGGCACCTACGCAGCCCTCATCGGGGTAGACGTCCGTTCGGAGACCCCTACCCTGCCTGTGGAGTTCTCCCTCTTCCCGGTCCAGGGTGGGCCGCCTTACAGGATCAGGGCCGATCTGACGATCAGGGACAGCAGGCAGGCGACACCGCGGGTGCAGAAACTGTCACTGCCCACAGGCATGGTAGACCTCAACCAGAGAAGGATCGACCAGGTGCGCGAGGACAACCAGACCCTTGGGGAGATCCTGGCCACCCGGACCAGGGAGAGGTTCTGGAGGGAGGGCTTTATGATGCCTGTGCAGGGACGCGTCACGACCCGGTTCGGAACGGGCAGGGTGCTCAACGGCAAGCCCCGCTCTTCCCACAGCGGTGTGGACATAGCCGGAAGAAAGGGGACGCCGGTGAAGGGGTCCAACACCGGCACGGTGCGCCTGGCGGATGATTTTTACCTTTCCGGGAAGACGGTCGTGGTCGATCACGGCTGGGGTGTTTCGACCATCTACGCTCACCTGGACAGGATCGACGTGCAGGAGGGACAGGAAATAGAAAGGGGCCAGGTGCTGGGTACGGTTGGCAGAACCGGCCGCGCCACCGGTCCCCACCTGCATTTCGGAGCCTTTATCCGGGGAGCCAAGATCGACCCCCTGCAGCTCATCGAAGTGACGAGGGATTTTAATAACAGGAGTCAGGGCTCATGAGTCGGGCCTCGGTAAAACATCCTGTTTCAGGGAGGGGATTGCGATGCTCAACAATAGTGTGAATTCAACAGGAACTTCCTTCTCCTATACTTGATAAGAGAAGTTGAAGGGGTTTTATTGATGAAGATTTCAGACACCGACAGCTG
>CP070698.1:861537-870827 GCA_020349685.1 bacterium | reverse complement strand
CGAGTTTACGAGACTGCACACCGGCTTGCGCTTTGCCGTGGACCCGGAGCTGATCGTTTTCATTTACAACGAGAAAGGCGAATCTGCGGGTTTTGCGGCAGCCTTCCCGGATCTGGCCGAGGCTGTCCGGGCCGCCGGAGGGAAGAGAAACCCGGTCTCCTTCGCCCGGTTCGCGGCAGGGCGCAGGCGCGCCGACAGGGTGAACTTCTACCTGGGCGGGGCGACACCGGGAGAGATCGCAAGGGGCAGCGGCCTTGGCAGGGTGGGTTTTTACTACATTCTGAACCAGGCCCTCGGGCGGAACTACGAAAAGATAATGCTCAGCCTGAGGATGCTGGGCAACCCCTCCAGGTCCCTGCCCGGCCCGACAGCTCCCGAGCCTCAAAGGGAATACGCCCTTTTCGGTTTTGCGCAGTGAAGCAGTTTTCGTTACCGGTTCTCCCCGGCCAGGACACCGGAATACGGTTAACGGTGCAAAGGAGTTCAAAATGATTTCCTATTCGGCAAAGATCCTGACGGGGCAGCCTTTGAGGCTTGCCATCACGGTGGCCGGCATCTCCCTGTGCATCGTCCTCATGCTCTTTCTCCTGGCGGCTTATCACGGCGTGGCTGACGGCTCCGTCGACTACATCCGCAAGAACAGGTCCGACCTGTGGGTTCTTTCCTCCAACGCCTGGAACATACTGAGGGGATCCTCCATTCTGCTGACGGCCGACGCCGCCCGTATCGAGGGGATAAACGGTGTGAAGTCCGTTTCAAGCGTGCTGTTCCTCCTCACCGGGATCCGAAAGGACGGGCAGCAGGCCACGGTCTACCTGGCCGGCTTCGATCCCGAAGCCGACCTGGGTGGTCCCCCGGATATCGTCCAGGGCCGAACCGTTAACGGCGATGACGAGATCGTCCTCGACCGGGATTTCGCGCGGAAGTTCAACCTGTCCCTGGGGGAATCGGTAAGGGTCCGCGACACGCTCCTTGAGATCGTCGGCATCAGCGACGGCACCAACGCCCTCGTGATCCAGTACGCCTTCGTCACCTTGCGCCGTGCCCAGCAGCTCATCGGCTATCCCGGCATGGCGACATGCTTTCTGGTCACGACCGAGCCGGGGGCGAATATCAGGGCGATCTCCGAGGGGATAAAAAAGAAGGTCAGCGGCGTTGAGGTCTACGATCACGAGACCTTCCTGAAAAACAACATACGGGAACTTCAGGTGGGTTTTCTGCCCTTTATCTACACGGTGGCCGCCATCGGTGTCGTCGTTCTCACCGCCATTCTCAGCCTGCTCCTGTCCGTCAACATCCTGGAGAGGAGAAAGGACTTTGCTGTGTTCAAAACCCTGGGCTCGCCCAGGGGCTTCGTGTCGGGCATGGTCATCTCCCAGTCCGCCCTCATCTCCCTTGCCGGGTGCATTGCCGCCATAACCCTTTATTTCCCCCTCGTGAACTTTATCGAGCGCGTGACGCCGGAGATCAGCACCAGGACATCCATCTGGCAGATGTCCGCGGTTGTGGCCGTCGTGCTGGCCATGAGCGTTGTCAGCTCCCTGATCTCCATGCAGCGCCTGAGGGGGATCTACGCACTGGAGGCTTTCTCATGAGATCTGCAGCCGACCCATGCAGTTACGTGGTGCTGAAAAACGTCAGCAAAACCTTCCTGGACGGGGACCAGAAGGTCCACGCGGTCAGGGATGCCTGCCTCGTGGCCTCACCGGGGGAGCTCATCGTCCTCCTCGGTCCCAGCGGGAGCGGCAAGACCACCCTTCTCACGCTGATCGCCGGTCTCCTGAGCCCCACTTCCGGGAGCCTCTCCCTTTTCGGCCAGTCCCTCACGAGCTACTCCAACGGGGACCTTCAGTCCATGAGGGCCAAAAGGATCGGTTTCATCTTTCAGAACTTCCTGCTCATCGATTCCATTCCGGTGGTGGAAAATGTCGCCATGGTCCTCCGCTTTTCGGGACGCGGACGCTCCGACGCGCTGGCGCGGGCAAGGGAGCTCCTCGATCAGTTCGGCATCGGGTACCTGGCGAGAAAGCTCCCGTCAGCGCTCAGCCAGGGGGAGAAACAAAGGGTCGCCGTCGCGAGGGCCATAGCCAACAACCCCGAACTCATCATTGCCGACGAGCCGACAGCCAGCCTCGAGACCAATCAGGGCTTCGATATCATCAGGCTGCTTCACGACTACGCCCGTCAGGAAAGAAGGTGCGTCATCGTGGCCACCCACGACCTGCGCATAGCCGATCTCGCCGACCGGGTCCTGAGGGTGGTGGACGGCCGGGTCCGGGTCCAGTGCCCGCAGGACCAGGCGAAGGAGGTTTATCCAGGGCGCCCAGTGGCATGAGGGGGCAGGCTCGATTATGCGCGGCCCATCAAACCGGTACGCTAAAAATCCTCAACTCCCATCTTGCCATATCGCCGGAGGGCCTGTAGCATTTGAACTGCGGGGCTTGCCCGACAGGCCAGGAAAAAGGGTGTTTTTGGCAGGAGGAGTGCCGGGAAATGTATCTGCGAAAAGCGGTGGTGTTCGGTCTTGTTCTCTCCTTCCTTTTTGTCCCCTCTCCCTCCTCGGCCAAGTACACCTATCTCGGCACGGTCCAGCAACCTCTCATCAACATCGATCCCACGGCCCCCGGACAGGTCTTCAAGGTCTGGAGGCCGGAGGAAGCCTGGCCGGAACGCTGGTCGCTGGGCACCTCGGCCGATTTCCTTCGCAACGCGGACAACAGCGATGATGTCGACATCGTCATCTCCCTCACCGGCGCATATGGCCTTACCGACCGCCTGACGGTGGGGGGCGTCCTCCCCTACATCATCCGTGATTCCGAATTCAACCAATCGGACCTCCTGGACCTGAAGGCCTTCGCGAGGTACCGGATATCCGGGGCCGGGTCCGGAACAGGCCTGGGAGCGCAACTTCTCGCAAGCCTCCCTACCGCCGCCCAGGGCGACCTCTACCCCTTCACCCTCGACACGACCCTGCTGAAACTGACCCTCGCGGCAGGGGGGTTTATGTCAGAGTGGGAGTGGGGTCTTAACCTCGGATACCAGTCCTACCTCGAGTCGGAAACGGGCGACGACAGCGACATCGTCTATGGGTTCTACGCCGGGAAGGATGTGGCGCCGCGCATGAGGGGCGTTCTGGAATATGCGGCATCCACGCACACGCACAGCGAAGGGTCCCTCGAGGAAAAGACCACCGAGGCCACCGCGCTTGCGGGTGTCATGTACCGAGCCAGCGAGAGCCTCACGATCGGTCTGAGCGTCGGAAAAGGCCTGTCCGATTCCTTCGCTGACCTGAGATCCCAGGCCACCGTCCTTTGGATCCCGGGAGCAGGCAGGGCGCCGCGGGCCGGCAGAGCGGAAGGGACCATCCCGGAGGGCGCCCTGGCTCCGGAGCCACCGCGGGTCATCGGGGGAAAGCTCCTCGGTACCGTCAAACCCGGCAAGGGTGATGTCCTGGTCCAGATATCGAACCGCAGCGGTGATAAGAACCTCGGAGAGAGGGCCGCCCGTTATCTCGAAAAAGCGGGGTATGCCGTGCCCGTGGTGGAAACGGGGAGCGGCGAGATATGGGATCGCTCCTATATCTATTACAGCGGCAAGAGCCTGGCATCCGCAACGGATATCAAGCTGCTCTTCGCCAGGCCCGAATCCCTCACAAGGATCCCCTACGCTTTGCGAGGCGTGGATATCCTTGTGGTCCTCGGGGACGACCTTGCCGACTGGCAAAGGTAGACGGGGGATCCAACGGTTTAAGATCCAAGATCCAAAATCCAAGATTCAAAGTTTAAAGCAGGGGTTTCAGGGTAGACAGTTCAGGGTTCGGAGCGCAGCACCCGCAGCTCACGGCTCAAAGCTCTCAGCTCATTGCTCATAATTCAAAGGCCGGCCAGGATCCCGCTCTCCTCCATTGCCTGGAAGACCGCCTCGGCGATGAGGCGGTGTCCCTCCTCGCTGGGGTGAAGGTCGCCCGGGATGATCAGTTCGCTTTCCGATCGTCCCCCCTCGAGCTCCCTGAGCCAGTGCCCGTGAACGTCAGCGTAGACACACCCCGTCTCCTCGGCGACAGCATTCATGGCGCCCCAGTAGGGAAGGACCTGCCGTTCGGCCCACTGATCGGGGATGGCCTCACAAGAGAGCAGAAGGGTCCACTCGCAGCCGGCGCCGCGTATGCGCGAGACCATTTCCCGGAGATTGTCGGCAAACTGCTCGGGGGAGATCCCGGAAAAGGCGTCGTTGACCCCGAAATTGATCGTCACGAGGTCGGGGCGGTGATCGAGGACATCCCGGCCCAGACGATAGAGGCCGCCGCGGCTGGTGTCGCCGCTCATGCCGGTGTTCACGGTCAGCAGGTCAAGCCCGGGACAGGCTTTCAAGATCCGCTCGGTGACAAAGGAGACGAACCCCCTCGACACACCGTAACCGTCGGTGATGGAGTCTCCGAACGCGACATAGACTCTTCGTGACATCTTTCCTGAAAGATCCCCTGAAAAACTGAACGGTCAAAAGGAACGGATGCGCGATGTTTATACGTAAAGCCTCTGGACCTTCTTGGTGTCGCTCTCCACCAGACAGAAGCCGCCCTCCTCTTTCAGCCCCATGATGTCCCCGGGGTTGAGCAGGAGGGTTTTCCCTACCATCTTTTCAGAAAATTCGTGGGTGTGGCCGTAGAATACCATGTCGAAATCCCCCGCAATGGCATGGGCGCGGGCGTGCTCAGGGTAATGGGTCAGGGCGACACGGAACTCGTCAAAATCGACGATGATGAACTCCCCGTACTCCTTTATCTGCGGACACTCCTGGGGAATGGTGCGCGAGACGGCGAGGGGATCCCCGTCGTTGTTCCCCTTGACAAGGTAGATCCGGCCGGGAAAGTCGTACAGGATCTCCAGCATGAAGGCAGATACTAGATCCCCTGTGTGAAAAAGGGTTTTCGCGCCCTTGTCCACAGCGATCTTCACGGCCGCCCGAAACGCTTGACGGTTGTCGTGACTGTCACCCATCACTGCCAGGAGCATGGGTACCCTCCTTATCCTCTCCCCCCTGTGAAATACCGTGAAAATATGACATAATTAACACCCAAAGACAACCGCTTTGTCCAAACAGGGGGAGGTCATGTCCAACGACCAGTTCCGGGAGTTCCTGCGGGAAGTCCTCCCTTCCATGGGATACAGCTGGAGGCGATTTGAAAGGCGCAACATCAGGCGCCGTGTCCGCTCGCGCATGGAATCCCTCCAGATCCACGAAATGGCCCGGTACGCCCGTCTTGTCATCGCGGATGCCGGGGAGCGTGCCGTTCTGGATTCCCTCCTCAGATTGACCATCACCCGTTTTTTCAGGAACTCCTGGCTCTGGTCGGAACTGGCGGAGCTCATATCAGAAGCTGCCGTCCGGCTGGAAAGCGGGGAAACGTTGAACATCTGGTCGGCGGGGTGCGCCGGAGGCGAAGAACCCTTCTCTTTGGCCATGCTGATGGATGACCTTGCCCGATCGGGCCTTCTGAAGCGCTCCTGGACCATCCTTGCCACGGACACGGACAGGGCCTCCCTGGAGCGGGCACACACCGGCACCTACCGCTGGGGATCGGTCAGGGAAGTGCCCCGCCACCTTCTCCATCGCTGGTTCTCGGAAGACGACGGGGTCTGGTCCCTTTCCGGGGAGGTGCGCGATCTCGTAACCTTCCGAGAGCACGACATCCTGACCATGGAACCGCCAGGACGCTTCCACCTGGTCTTTCTCAGGAACTCGGTGCTGACCTACAACGTCGAAGAGGTCCAGCGCAGGGCCCTCGAGAGTGTGCGCAGCTGCCTTATCACGCCGGGCTATCTGATCATCGGAAGGACGGAGAAGATGCCTGAGGGGGTGGGGTTTGAAGAGGTGGAAAAGTGTATTTATCGGAAGAGGGAATAGGGGAGGAGGAATAGGGAATAATATCTTTGCTAACGTTATTGCTGCTGCTTCTAATCTCCCCTCTTCCACCTTCTCTATTCCCTATTCAGCTTTTTGAAATCTCCCGGATTTCAAAAAGCTTATCGTCTGCCTCGCCGTCTCGGGGTCGAAGAGGATCAGGGTGTGGGTGCTGTGGACAAGGATAAAATCGGCCGCCCCCGGAAGCCTGGTCTCCTCGACCCGGACCGTGCCGTCATCGTCCCCTTCGAGGAAGGGATTGTAGCCGTCCTCGGTCCCCGTGCCGCCGGCGATGATCCCGAACTCGCCCGGGGGTACGGGGAGGCTGTCGAAAAACACCCTGTTGTCGGCTGCCAGTTCCATCCCTGACGGACCGAAAAACCAGCGGTAGATGTCCAGATCCTTCAACCGCTGAGCGGCGTAGGCCCCCTGATTCGGTGGGGCGATCATGACGATGCGCCCCGGCCTGAAGTCCTCCTCCCTCAGCATGGCACGGACGACCAGATTCCCCATGCTGTGACCTACGAAGTGGACGGTGCTCCCCCCGGCCAGGCTGCTGACCTGGTTAAGGACCTGCCGCGAAGCCTCTTCGATGGTCTCTTCGGTGCTGGGATACCCCAGGTTGTGGACCTGGAAGCCTGCCTCCTCGAGGCTGTTCTCGATGGCCTTCATGGAGAGGGGAACGTTGGCGATACCGTGGAGCAGGACCACGATCTCCCCTGCCAGGGCTATTCCAGGAATAACGCAAACCAGCGTCAGCAGTATGACCAGAACGGTCAGACCTTTATTGAGGGAATTAATCATCAGAACCAATGCCCTGGCAGAGGAGATCGAGTGAAAAGGTTAAAGGAAAAAGGTTAAAGGGGGTTTCCTCTGCGATCTTCCTTTCCCCTTTATCCTTGATCCTTTCTCCTGAGTTGCAGAAACTCTGCAACTGCTTCCGCCTTCCCCTCCATGGCGACGGGGGTGTTCTTGAGGGAATCTCGTGTCTTGACCTCGTATTCGGCCGGGAAGGTGTCCTCGAAATACATCCTCTGGAATTCGGCGAACTTGAGCTGGTGTGAGGTGGAGTCCACGACAAGAGTGTTTTCCGGCTCCACAACGCCCAGGGCGACGGCCTTCTTCAGGCCTGCCACGGATTCGCCGCCCTGGGTGCACACGACGTGCCCGTGACGGTTGGCCGTTAGCATGCCTTCCATGATCTCCTGCTCGGTGACCCGGATCATGAAAAAGCGGCTCTTGAAATTCTCCTCCACCAGCTTGCGGACCTTTGGAAAAGATACCGGATCTCCTATCATGGCGGCCTGGGCTACGCTGGAGGTGACGGTCACCGGTTGATAGCTGCCGGTCATGGACCACCTGTACACCGGATCCGCGTGGTCGCTCTGAACGCCCACCACGGTCGGAAGCTGATCGATGATCCCGAGCCTGTAAAGGTCCAGGAACCCCTCCATTACAGCCGTTATGTTCCCGGCGTTGCCGATGGGCACCACGACGACGAGGTCCGAGGTTTGCCAGTTCAGCTGCTGCGCGACCTCGTAGGCGTAACTTTTCTGCCCGTTGATCCTGACGGGATTCTTGCTGTTTAAGAGGAAGACCTCATAGTTTTCGGACAGCTCCTCCACCACACGCATGCAGTCGTCAAAGACCCCAGGCAGCTCGATGACGGTTGCTCCCGATCCCAGCGGCTGGGACAGCTGCTGGGGGGTCACCTTTCCCTGCGGCAGCAGCACGACCGACTTCACCCGACCCTTGGGAAGGTAGGAAAGGTAAAGCGCGGCAGCCGCGGAGGTGTCCCCCGTGCTGGCGCAGATCCCCAGAACCTCGTCCAGGTTTCTTGTTTTGATGATGTGGTTGAGGTAACTGATGGCGCTGGCCATCCCCCTGTCCTTGAAGCTGGCCGAGGGGTTCTGCCCGTCGTTCTTGATGTAAAAGGGTGCGCCGAGCCAGCCGGCCAGATCATCGTTGGCCCCGATCATGGGCGTGTGACCCTCTCCCAGGTAGATGACATCCTCCGGAGGCACCAGCGGCATGATGAGTTCGTGAAACAGAAAGATCCCCGAAAGAGCGGCCTCGCTGGACATCCGGCGGCGGTCGAAGATCTTCCTCCATTGCGGCCCCTCTATCTTTTTGAGCTCATCGAAGGAACGGTCATGGAGCCTCAGGAGCGAGCCGCAGGAAGGGCACGTGTAGTGAAATTCGTCTATGGGATACTCCGCGCTGCACCCGATGCAGGAATAGACGAGATCGCCCCTGTAGTCGGGCATGTAAACCTGATTGTTGCCTCTGGATTTTTTAGCTGCCATGGAACCCTTTCCTTTCCCCGTCTACAGGACCGTTTTGCACGGTGCGATTCTAGCAGGGAAAGGGAGGGAGGGAAAGAGAAGTGTCTGGTGTCTGGTGTCTGGTGTCTGGTGTCTGGTGTCTGGAAAAATCACCTTCTTATTTAAGGCGGCAAGAGCCAACTTGACACAGTGCAACCTTTTCCAGGTTGCACCACAGGGTAACACTGGGTAAAAATAGGGAAATATTCCAGGGTTTCCTGTTTATAAAAGGGTTTTCCCCCTGTGAAATCCCGTGATGCGGCCTGAAAACGGCCGCGCTGTGGTTAATCTGCTTTGTCTAATTTATAATAAGACGCTTTTTTAACCGACCGCTGGCTCCTGGCTCCTAGCTCCTAGCTCCTAGCTCCTGGCAAAAGGATAACGCATATTAAAAAAGGACCTTTCCATGAAACTGCTCATGTTCCACATGCCTTCATTCTATTACAAGACCTTCGCCAAGGGCGTCCCGGAAGCTCCCGACATTGATGAGGAACGTGAAATCCTTGACTGCGTTGTCGCCCTCGTCCAGGCCGAGGAAGGCGATCCGGAAAAGGGGAAGAAGGTCTTGGACAAGCTGGTAAAGAACATCAAGTGGCTCGCCGGCAAGTTCGGGACGAAAAGGGCGGTTCTGCACTTCTTCTCCCACCTTTCGGAAAGCCGGGCCGATCCCGAATACGCCCGGGAACTTTTAGACAGCGCCGCTGAAAGGCTCCAGGGAGCAGGATACGAGGCCCACGTCACCCCCTTCGGGTACTTCTGCGAGATGAAGCTGCACATCGGCGGGGAGTCGCTGGCGAAGGTTTTTAAAGAATTCTGAAGAGCAGTGTCTGGTGTCTAGGTCTAGTGTCTGGAAAGAAACCGGTTCCTGTAAAAGCGGTAATTTTCACCACAGAGGCACAGAGAACACAGAGAAAACAGGAAACGGGGGAATAAACGGTCGCCTCGATCCCGTCCTTCCGGGCCGAGTGAAGCAAGGAGCCGAGAGCCAGAATCCAGGGGCCAGGAGAAAAGAGCGGTTCCTGTAAAAGCGTTATGATTTAAAGGGATGAAGGGGATAAAGGGGAT
>CP070698.1:858394-861437 GCA_020349685.1 bacterium | reverse complement strand
GGCCTGGCTGAGGTCTTCCGCGGAACTTTTGGCTGCTGCAGGGATCACGGGTTCCTACGGTATCCTCGTGCCGGGAACCGGTCCGCCGCCAGAGAGAAGCTGGCCACCCCGCCAATACGGTGACCTGGCAGTGCGGCTGCTGAACCTGGGACTGGATCATATTGTTATCACTGGCGGGGAGGCTGATGCCAAGTTGGCCGAAGTGGTGATTGCTTGTACAAGAAGGGACGAGGTGCACAACCTTGCAGGTAAGACAAGCCTGGGAGTCCTTGCGGGATGCATGAAGGGCGCCAAGTTCGTTGTGGGAAGCGACACAGGAGCTGTTCATCTTGCTTCGGCCCTCGGTGTGCCCACCGTCTGTATTCTGGGCGGAGCTTTTCCGGGTAGGTTCTTCCCTTACAGATCAGGAAAGGGTCTGGAAAGCCCATTATCGATGGATGTTGATTCGGCAGGAGCAGGACCTCTTGTAGTCACTTCCCGGGAAGGCTGCCATTGTCCTCGATGGAACTGTAGCCATATCAAGTGGACGGGCGGCACCTTTCCCTGCATTTTGGACGTCCAGGTGGATGATGTAGTGGACGGCCTCATTCCCTTATCTTTTCATCAGATAGGGAAGGACTTATCAGATGAAGCTCTCTGACACCGACAGCTGGTTTCGGGCCATGCATAGTGTGGTGGAGGAGAGGATCCGCAAGGCCCAGGAGGAGGGCCTGTTCGACGATCTGCCCGGCAAGGGCAAGCCGCTGAAGCTCGACGACGACTCCATGATCGCCCCCCACCTGAGGGCCTCCTACCGCATCTTGAAAAACGCCGGCATCCTCCCCCCGGAGATGCAGCTTCGCAAGGAGGTCAACCAGCTGAAACAGCTGCTCGATCAGGTCCACTGTGAAGACGATGCGAAACAGCTCGTGAGGGAGATCAACGAGAAGATCACGGCCAGCAACATCATGGGAAGGTTTTCCGTGTCGTCGGAAATGAACCAGGTCTACAGTGAAAAGGTGCTTGACCGCCTCAGGAGCCGGAAGGCCCGGTACCGTCTCAAGCGCCTTGAGGAGGGGTGATCCTCCTCTTGCCGCAGGGATCAATCGACCTCGAGACTGTGCCTTCGGCAATACCTTTCCAGGATGCCCCGCGTCAGGGGTACCAGGGGAACGGTGTGGTAGTCACGGGGGTAGATCCACAGGAAATCCAGGTCGTTGCGCGCATATCGGTGCTCGGTCGTGTCCACGCTGGCGACGTGGTCAAAGGAGATGAAGTGGGAGTTCTCCTCGATGTGCTCGCTGGGCCCCAGAAAAACAGGGTGGATGGATATTCCGGTCAGATCGCGGACCCTTTCAATAATGCATTCCTGAAGGTTCTTGCCGGGGATGATGCGGCACCAGGGGATGGCATAGGCATAGTGCTGGTGCTTCTTGACGAGAAGAACCTCGCCTTCCTTGTTCTCAATGATGACACCCGCGAAATTCTCGATACCCTTTTCCATAGATGTAAAAGTTTAATCCTCTCGATGCCCGCGGTCAATATGTCCCGGGCTCCCATTGTACCTCTGGCCCAAAAGTCCTGGCTGCAGTATAGTGGAGCGATTTTGTCGGATGAACGGGTAGACTGAACCAATCAGCCTGACGAGTGCCATAAAAGGAGGGAGCCTTGAGAAGAAATACGATCTTGAACACCATCGGGAACACGCCTCTGGTGGAAATACTTCATATGAACGTCAACCCCAAAGTCAGGGTCCTGGCGAAGCTGGAAGGGAACAACCCGGGTGGTTCGGTCAAGGACCGCATCGCCTTGACGATGATCGAGGGGGCTGAGGCACGGGGCGAATTAAAGCATGGCATGACCATCCTTGAGGCAACATCCGGGAATACGGGTATCGGCATCTCCCTCGTGGCGGCCTGCAAGGGCTACAGGAATATCCTGACGATGTCCGAGGGAGTCAGTATCGAACGCAGGAGAGTTCTTTCGGCCCTGGGCGCCGAGATCGTCCTTACTCCCGAGAACCACGGGACCGATGGGGCTATCATGGAGGCCAGGCGGATGCACGAAGAAGAACCGGAGGCCCACTACATGCCCGACCAGTTCAACAACCCCGATAATATCCGGGCCCATTTTTCCGGAACGGGACCCGAGATCTGGGAACAGACAAACGGTGAAATAGACTGCTTCGTAGCGGGTATGGGGACAACAGGCACTCTCATGGGTGTGTCCAGGTTCCTCAAAAGCAAGAACCCCTCCATCTCCATCGTGGGAGTGGAACCTGTGATGGGGCACAAGGTGCAGGGCCTGAAGAACATGTCCGAAGCCATTGTACCAGGCATCTATGTCCCCAGGGAAATGGACAGGAAAGTGGTGATCGAGGACGACGATGCCTATGAGGCCTCTAAGAACCTTGCTTCAAGGGAGGGGATCTTCGCAGGCATGTCCAGCGGGGCCGCCCTCAAGGCCGCCCTCGATCTGGCCAGGGAGCTCGATTCGGGGACCATCGTGACACTCCTTCCGGATCGCGGAGACCGCTACGTAACCACGGTTCTATACTGCAACGAAAGATGCCGGACAGCCCAGTGCCGGGTGGAGCATTGCCGCGAATGTGCCACCCAGATCACTTCCCCTTGACAACGGGGATCGATTGTGCTCTATTTCACATTGAAGGGAAGGGCGCTTCTCTTCAGGGGGGGACCCGGGGTAGAAATATCCCGGGTTTTCTATTGCCTGTTTGCAGGCAATAGAAAACCCGGGAGGCCCAAAGCCTAAAGTCCAAAGCCCAAAGTTCAAACCAAGCATAATACCCAATAAACACTTAGTATTCAGGCAGACATTAATACTTAAGAAAATCCCTCCGCTTTGCCGGGGGTAAGTGACTTCCTGATTATCAGAAGGAAAGACAGGCTGGTTTCTATGCTCGATCTTTCTTTGGTCTTTGGGCTTTGGTCTTTGGACTGCTTTTAGTGCAGTTCCGTCGGCTTGAACACGACCTCCGTCTGTATCATCCTCTCGAACCTCGACATGATCCTCCTCACATCCGCGGAAGTCCCTGCTTTCAGGG
>CP070698.1:855601-858294 GCA_020349685.1 bacterium | reverse complement strand
TTCCCCTCGAAGTACCTGGTGGCCGCTGTCTCATCACCCTTTACGATGCCGTAGGCGTCCACGATGGTCATATCACGGATGGCGCCGACGAAGATATCCACCGCCTGGGGCGCGGCCGCCTCCGCGGCCCTGTTCATGGTGAGGACAAAAGCATCCACCCGGTCGCTCATCCCCACCTTTCTCAGGAGCTTTTCCACGTCCTCGAGCTCCCCGGGCACAGGGATCCTGATGTTGATGTTGCCGAAATAGCCGTCTTCCCTCGACACTGCCGTTACAGCGTTTTTCGTCCCGATGTCCAGCGCCTCCTTGAGGCCGGCGATAAAGGTGTCCTCCTGGTTTTCCTGGTTCTCTTGCGGTTTTGTCGCCTGCTTGATTAGGTCATCAAGAAACCCGCCTGAAGAACACTGGACGGAGGAAAGGAGGAAGAAGGCGGTAAATATTAATAAAGGATATTTTTTCATTAAGGTGGCCTCCGGTAAGAGTCTGTCATTGAAAAAAGATACCACATTTGATGTGTAAGCCGACAGCAATCAGCATATAATCTGTTTCTCTAAATCCAGGAAAAGCTGTAACGCAGTGGGCCGCAGGAACGCCGCCTCACAGGCGTTATCGCAGGGGGCCGCAGTTTAAATCAAATTTGATAATTCTTTAACCGCAGAGGACGCGGAGGTCGCGGAGTAAACAACAATATCTTCCCCTCACCTGACCTTCCCCGCAGGGAAAGGGATTTCTACGAAATCTGCTTTTTGAGGCTTGGAGGAAGGGATCAAAGCCGTCTTTTATCCCAGCCTCAAAGCCTCAAACATTCAGGTGAGGGGAATGCCTACCTCGTGGGTCCACCTGTTATTTTCGTTTTTCTCTGCGTAACCCTGCGGGACGTGCGGCCTACCAGCGGGCCGCCTCTGCGTAACTCTGCGTTAATGCTCCAAATTCGTCTTAGTGGAAGTTTATTTCACCCACGAACATTTCTGCTATTATCCTGTTATGCGACGATCGGAAAAGCAGATTAAAGATATCGAAGAAATTGAAGGTATCCTTCGTTCGGCCCAGCTGTGCCATCTCTCCCTGGTGGACGACGGGAAACCCTACGTCGTTCCCATGAACTTCGGCTACGCGGAGGGCGCGCTCTACTTTCACTCGGCCCCCGAGGGCAGAAAGATCGACATCATCAGGAAGAATCCGGAGGTTTGCTTCAACATCATCGGCAGGTACGACCTTGTCACGGGCGAGAGTGCCTGCTCCTGGACGGCACAATTTGACAGCGTCACCGGTACAGGGAAAGCCGAGATCCTCATCGATCGGGCCGGGAAGGAGAAAGGCCTGGCAGTTCTGATGGGGCAGTACTCGAGGGAAAAATACGATTTTTCCGTAGAGGATCTGGACGGGGTTGTGGTTATAAAAGTCCAGATAGAGAGCCTTTCGGGAAAGAGAAGTGTCTAGTATCTGGCGTCTAGCAGGGGCAGTAACCGCATATAAAGATATCTGAGAAATTGGGATTGCAGATTCTGCCTTTCCCAGACACTAGACTCTAGACGCTAGACGCTGGAGGCATTTATCCCGTCAAACAACCCGTGGTCTGTTGACGAGATAAATGCCTGCCCCTACGCACCCCAGACCCGCCCACAGCTGCACCGGCAGCGGATCCCCCTGCAGGACGCCCCCCAGCAGAACGCCGAATAAAGGCGCCAGGAAGATAAAGGCGGCCAGGCGGCTCACCGCGTAGCTGTGTATCATGTAGAACCAGAGAAGATAGCTGAAAAACGCCACGATAAAGGCCTGATAGGCCAGAGCCCCGAGGACAGGGCCGGTAAGAGTCACCGGTTTGCCGAGGTCCAGGATCAACCATCCGACCACAAGCACCGGGATGGAGTAGAAGAGCTGGGAAAACAGGGTCTGGTAGTGATCGATGGGCCGCTTTCCAGCGACCCACTTGATGTAAACCGTGGTCGCGGCCCAGAAAAGGGCCGCCACGACTTCCAGTAGATCACCGATCCAGTAGGTCGGGGGAAGGTGGACCGAGCGAACGCCGAAGACCAGGGCGACACCGACGAAGGCCAGGAGCAGCCCCGACGTTTTCACCGGGGTCAGACGGTCCCCCTTCAGAAAAAAATGCGCGCCGAGGGCTGCCCAGATGGAGTGGGTGTAAAGGAAGATGATCGCCCTGGAAGCCACGGTGAAGGCGGTCCCCCAGTACAGGAAAAGGAAATCCAGGCCGAAAAGGATCCCTATGATGACACCGTGCCTGAGATCGGCGCCGCGCATCCACACCGGACGGCCCATGGCAACCCCCAGCCCCCAGAGGCAGGCGGCGGCCACCATGGAGCGGACCGTGGCTGCCACCATGGGCGGCACGCCCATGTTGCTGAACTTGATGGAAACCATATTGCCGCCCCAGATGAGGCAAACGAAGACGAGGAGGGCCGCTCCGCTGATGGGGATATGTTTCGATGTTCCTGGGCTCAAATATCACCTCATCAAGAAAAGAGGACCGTACGAGCGGCCCTCCTGTTTTGAGTGTGGGAGTGGGCGAGGGGGCGAGTGGGGGATACGGACCACTTAGCCACTTAACTTTTTATCTCCCCTTCTCCCTCTCTCCCACTCCCCCGCTCCTGGAGCAGGGCGGCGTAATATACAATTCGACGGAAAACAAAATCTGATGAGATCTGGTTCCAGCGGGCATGTTCCACTTTCGG
>CP070698.1:851720-855501 GCA_020349685.1 bacterium | reverse complement strand
GGGCCAGGATGGCGTAGGCCGCCCCCATGGGCACGTAGCCGATGATGATGGGGAGCCCGTCGGCAATGCCGCGGCGGATCATCTCTTTGCGAATAGTCATGAGTTCAAAGAAGGTAATTAACCACAGGGTACACAGGGTGACACAGGGGAAAACCCGAATAGGGAAAAGTCAAGAAACCTTTACTATTATTAAATTACCCTGCTTAACCCTGTGATGCGGCCTTCAACCGGCCGCGCTGTGGTCAGTTAGCTCTTGAATCCTCCTAATTTCTGGAACTTTATCGTTTAAGATACGATCGTTAAAAACAGTCCCACGGCTAGCGGTATCGTCAGGTTGTCGTCGAAGGGCCGGGGCAGGGCCTCGGCCAGAGTCCCTGCGAGGGAAGCGCCGAAAAGGACGGCCCAGCCCCATCCCAGGATCTCAGGCCATGACCGTGCCCCGAGGGCATAGACCAGGAAGGTTGTCGCAAGACAGGCGAGGCTCCCCTCCAGAGTCTTTCCCTTGAAGGAGAGCCTTCCCATCCCCTTTCCCACGATCAGTGCGGCGCGGTCGCCGAAGACAAGGGGGACCATGGCCGCCAGGGCCACATCCTGGCGAAAGAGGACAAAAGCGAGGAACACCCCTCCCGTAAAGGCCGGTGCGCCCGTGAGGTTCTTGTCTTCATGGGGTCTCATGAAGGGGCCGATAATGGACTTTGCCAGCTCGTTGGCCCTCGGGACCAGCAGGCGGACCGCCTCCACCGCCACGGCGCCGGCAAAGATCCCCCCCAGCAGGACCCTGTTCAACGGGGAGGCGAAAGAGTATCCGATCCAGGCCAGGAAAAGGCCGCCCAGGATGTGAAAGAAGGTTCTGGGGATCTCGTTTCGGATGTCAGCGAAGGCCATGTCAGGGGGTCAGCGGCTTGGCGAAGATCCGGTAGGTCTTGTAATGCTCGGCGGAAAAGATGCGGGTGGCCGCGTCGTGGATCGGCTTGTTGTCCTCCAGGACCCAGGAGAATTCCCCGTACCGGTAATTCATGTCGATGCCGCCCTGCCAGGTCATGGCGAAGAGGAGGGATTCGATCCCGCGCTTGCGGTACTTCTCCCGTACACCGAGGGTGAGGCAGCGGCCGCTCCGGATCCTCTTGCCGGCGGCCAGCGCTTTTAACGTCCTCACCGGGTTTGCGATGCTGCCGTTGAGGATCTTCAGGACCTGGTTGTAATCGGGCAGCCCCATGGCGAAGCCGGCCGGTTCACCCCCCACGAAGGCCAGGTTGACGATACTGGGAGCCACGAGGGGTTTGAGCTTCTTCGCCATATACGTGATCTCCTCGTCCGTCATGGGAACGAACCCCCAGTTCTTCTCCCAGGCCTCGTTGTAGATGGTCCGTACGGCCTCGAGGTCGGCGTCGAAACGCTTCATGTCCAGGTGGCGGACGACGAGGTCCTTCTCCTTGTCCTGGACCTTTTCGACGATCCTTCTGAGCATTGCGGGCAGTTCATGCCCGACGTGGTACCAGTAGGCGTAAAGGTCCTTGGCCTTCCCGTAACCGGCCCCCTCGATGAGTTCCCTGTAGTAGGGCGGGTTGTAGGTCATCATGACGAAGGGCGGGGAAAGGTAATTGTTGACCAGCAGCCCGCACTCCTCGTTGGTGCTCGGGTTGGCGGGGCCCAGCACCCGGTCCATGCCCTTTGCCTCGATCCAGTTCTCGGCCTCCCGAAGAAGGGCGCCGGCGGCCTCCTGGTCGTCGGCGCATTCGAAAAAGCCGAAGAAGCCGGACCTCTCCGAGTGGAATTCGTTGTGCCGGTGGTTGATGATGGCCGCGATGCGTCCCACGGGTGTGCCGCCCCTGAGGGCCAGAAAAAGCTGCCGCTGGGCATGACCGTAAAAGGGGTGCCTGGGGGAAAGGAGGTCCCGGACATCCCTCTTGAGCGGCGGCACCCAGTAGGGGTCGTCCCGGTAGATGGCCCAGGGGAGATCGATGAACTGTTTGAGCTCAGATTTCGATTCGACCTCTATTATCTGGAGGGTCATGGCATCAATCTCATATCTCAAATCTCATATCTCAGAAGTAATACCTTTTATAATTTTTACGTTACCTTACAATTTTTGAGATCTGAGATCTGAGATCTGAGATTCTCATTGTATCAACCCGACCTGCTTCCCCACTTTCTCGAACGCTTCCAGCACCCTGTCCAGGTGCTCGTCCGTGTGGGTGGCCATGTAGCTGGTGCGGATGAGAGCCCTCCCCGGGGGCGTGGCAGGGGTGATCACCGGGTTGGCGAAAACCCCCTCCTCCTGGAGCATGAGGGCCACTTTAAAGGCGAGCATGTCATCGCCCACCACGATGGGGATGATGGGTGAGGCCGCATCGCCAATGTCGAAACCGAGGGCTTTAAACTCCCTCATCATCCGCTCGGTATTGGCCCAGAGCTTTTCCCTGCGCTCCGGCTCCTGGTCGATGATATCCAGGGCAGCGTTGACTGCCGCCACGAGGGCGGGAGCCAGGCTGGCCGAGAACATCATGGACCTGCTGATGTGTTTCAGATATTTGATGATGTCCTCAGACGCGGCCACAAAACCGCCGATGGTGGCGAGGGACTTGCTGTATGTGCCCATGATGATGTCCACGTCGTCCTCGACCTCGAAGTGTTCCGCAGCCCCGCGCCCCGTTTTGCCCAGCACCCCCACTCCGTGGGCGTCGTCCACCATGATCCCGAACTCGTGTTTCTTCCTGAGAGCGACGATCTCGTCCAGGGGGCTGAGGTCCCCCTCCATGGAGAAAACCCCGTCCACCACCACGATCTTGTTCCTGTCGGCCTCCCCCTCCAGAACCCGGTCCAAATCCTCCATGTCGTTGTGCTTGAACTTCCTCACTTCACCCAGGCTGAGCCTGAGGCCATCCACGATGGAGGCGTGGTTGAGCCGGTCGCTGACGGCCACGTCCCCGCGGCCCACCACGGTGGACAATACGCCCAGGTTCGTCTGGTAACCGGTGGCGTAGACAAGGGCGGCCTCTTTCCTGAAGAAATGAGCCAGCTTTTCCTCCAGCTCGACGTGGATGTCCAGCGTGCCGTTGAGGAAGCGCGAACCGGCGCATCCGGTGCCGTATTTCCTGATGGCCTCGATGGCTGCTTCCTTGACCTTGGGATGGGAGGTGAGCCCGAGGTAGTTGTTGGAGCCGCACATGACCACCTCCCGGCTGTCCATCATCACCACGGGATCCTGCTGGGATTCTATCATCCTGAAGTACGGGTAGATCCCGGCCGCCATGACCTTGTCCGGATCTTTGTAGTTTGAACACTTTTCGAAGATACCCACTTGGTTCCCCTCCTATGGATGTAACCTCGCAAAACTCCTCCGTAAATTTTACGGGTCCATCATATCACAGGGTTCACAACCAGCTCTTTTCCCTGTACCACCTCGCCGTCCTCTCGAGACCTTCCGCAATTCCGAGGACAGCCGTAAAAGAGATCTCCTTCCGTGCTTTTTCCCAACCGCAGACCCATCCTGCCGCCGTGAGTTCGGCCACCTTGTCCCGGTTGAAAACAGGCATCCTTCCGGTCATTCGCCCCCAGCTTTCGGAAACGCCCGCGGCCGCCTTCAAAGCAGCCCCGGGGACCCTCAGGGCCCTGACCTTTCGCCCGACAGCCCTGCCGAAGAGCTGCGGGAGATCGTGCGCATCCACCGGATCCGGATGGGTCAAGAAATAGGTCTCCCCCACCCTCCCCTTCTCCGCCGCACTCAGCACGCCCCGGACGAGGTCCTCGGCGTGGATAAGACTGATCCTGGACCTGTGGT
>CP070698.1:847294-851620 GCA_020349685.1 bacterium | reverse complement strand
GAGGTGGCCAGGGTGATGCCGGCCGAAGGTCCGTCCTTGGGGATAGCCCCTTCGGGTACGTGTACGTGGATGTCGACCTTCTGGTAGAAATCCCTGGGAAGACCCAGTTCCTCGCCCCTGGACCGAACATAGCTGAGCGCCGCCCGGGCCGACTCCTGCATGACATCCCCCAGCTTGCCCGTGAGGATGAGGTTGCCCTTACCCTCCAGGATGGTCACCTCGGTCTGGAGGATCTCCCCTCCTACCTCGGTCCAGGCAAGGCCTGTCGTAAGTCCGACCCGGTCCTTCTCTTCGATGACACCGTGCTTGAACTTGGGGACGCCGAGGAATTCGCCGACCTTCTTGTGCGAGACATTGATCTTCTTGTCCCTGTCCTTGACCTTGACGACCTCCCGGGCCACCTTGCGGCACACGGAGGCCAGCTCCCGCTCGAGGCTTCTCACACCGCTCTCCCGGGTGTAGCTGCGGATGATCTCCAGGATCCCCTTGTCGGTGAACTGGACGTTCTTTTCGGTGAGACCGTTCACCTCCATCTGCTTCTTGACGAGGAAGCTCTTCGCAATGTTGAGCTTTTCCGGCTCCGTGTAACCCGCTATGCGAATGATCTCCATGCGGTCCCTTAGCGGGGCCGGTATGGGGTCGAGGGAGTTCGCGGTGGTGATGAACATCACCTTGGAAAGATCGTAGTCCACCTCCAGGTAGTGGTCGGAAAAGGCCCCGTTCTGCTCCGGATCGAGAACCTCCAGGAGCGCCGAGGAGGGGTCCCCTCTGAAATCCATGCTCATCTTGTCGACCTCGTCTAAGAGGAAGACAGGGTTCATGCTCTCGGCCCGCTTCATGGACTGGATGATCCGTCCCGGCAGGGCGCCGATGTAGGTCCGCCTGTGACCACGGATCTCGGCCTCGTCGCGGACTCCGCCGAGGGAAAGCCGCACAAAGTTGCGGCCGGTGGCCCTGGCGATGGATTTGGCGAGGGAGGTCTTGCCGACACCGGGCGGGCCCACGAAACAGAGGATGGGGCCCTTGAGCTGCCCGACGAGCTGGTGGACGGCCAGATACTCGAGGATCCTTTCCTTGACCTTCTTGAGCCCGTAATGGTCCTCGTCCAGGATCTTCTCCGCCTCCAGGATGTCCAGTTTGTCCTCGGTGTAGGTGTTCCAAGGCACCGAGATGAGCCAGTCGATGTAATTGCGGACGACCGTGGCCTCGGCGGCCATGGGCGCCATCATCTTGAGCCGGCGGAGCTCCTTCATGGCCTTTTCGTGAACATCTTCGGGCATCCCGGCTTTCTCGATCTTGGCCTCCAGCTCCTGGATCTCGGCCTTGGACTCGTCCTTTTCGCCCAGTTCCTTCTGGATGGCCCTCATCTGTTCGTTGAGATAGTACTCCTTCTGGGTCCTCTCCATCTGCCGCTTGACCCTGCTGCGGATCTTGCGCTCGATCTGAAGGATCTCTATCTCGGACTCGAGGATGTGGAGAACGGTCTCCAGCCTCTGGGTAATATCGATGGTCTCGAGGATCTCCTGTTTGTCCTCGAGCTTGATGATGAGATGGGAGGCAACGGTGTCGGCGAACTTCCCGGGATCCGTGATGGTGGAAACGGTAGCCAGGACCTCCTGGGGAACTTTCTTGTTGAGTTTGGCGTACCTCTCCAGCCGCTCGATCACGCTGCGCATCATCGCCTCGAGTTCGGCGTTTATGGGTATGGGGAAATCGATCTCCTCGTAGGTGGCCGAGAAGTAGTCCTCCATGACGCTGTACTGACCTAAACGCACCCTTTTCTGGCCTTCCACAAGAACCTTCACGGTCCCATCGGGCAGGCGCAGCATCTGGAGGATGGATGACTGGGTACCGACCGGGTGGATCTCATCCGGCGCGGGATCGTCGATCTGGGCATCCTTCTGGGCCACGAGAAGGATGTTCTTGCTCTCGGCCATGGCCTCTTCGAGGGCGCGGATGGATTTGTCCCTTCCCACGAAGAGGGGAACGATCATGTGGGGGAAGACCACGATATCCCTCAGCGGCAATACCGGCAGGGAATCTTTCGACAACATGCTGTGATCTATTTCTGACATGGGATATCACACTCCGATCGGCTGCCCGGTCTGTCGACCCGGGCGGCTCAGAATCTGTTTCAGACGTGGACGGGCGTCCGCTGGACTTGAGGCGCTCAGGAGACTTTCTTTTCCTTCTCCTCTTCTCCCTCACCTTCACCCGATTCGTAGAGCAGGATAGGATCCGTCCTTTTGCTGACGACTTCCTCGTTGATGATGCACTCCCTGACGTTGGGCTGGGAGGGCAGGTCGTACATGATATCGAGCATGACCTCTTCGAGAATAGCCCGCAGTCCCCGCGCGCCCGACTTTCTCTTGATCGCCTCCGTCGAAACGGAAGCGAGGGCGTCGTCGGTGAACTTGAGGTTGGTATCCTCGAACTCGAAGAACTTCTGGTACTGCTTGACCAGCGCGTTCTTCGGCTTGGTCAGGATCTGTATCAGGGCTTCCTGATCGAGGTCGTGGAGCGTCGCCACCACCGGCACACGGCCCACGAACTCGGGGATCATGCCGTATCGAATGAGGTCTTCCGGCTGCATCTTGGAAAGGATCTGTCCAATGTCCTTTTCCTTGTCAGACTTGACCTCGGCGCCGAAACCGAGGTTTTTGGACCCGATCCGCTGCCCGATGACGTCGTCCAGGCCCACGAAGGCACCGCCGCATATGAAGAGGATGTCGGTGGTGTTGACCGCGATAAACTCCTGCTGGGGATGCTTGCGGCCTCCCTGGGGCGGAACATTGGCGATGGTCCCCTCGATGATCTTCAGCAGAGCCTGCTGGACGCCCTCACCGGACACGTCCCTGGTTATGGAAGGGTTGTCGTTCTTCCGGGCGATCTTGTCGATCTCGTCGATGTAAACGATCCCCTTCTCTGCCCGGCTCACGTCGTAGTCGGCGTTCTGGAGCAGTCTCAGGATTATGTTCTCCACGTCCTCGCCCACGTAGCCTGCCTCGGTAAGGGTCGTCGCGTCCACGATGGCAAAAGGAACGTTGAGGATGCGGGCCAGGGTCTGGGCGAGAAGGGTCTTGCCCGACCCGGTGGGGCCGATGAGGAATATGTTGCTTTTCTGGAGCTCCACATCCTCCTGGGTCGCCTCGATGCGCTTGTAGTGGTTGTAAACGGCTACTGCCAGGACCTTCTTGGCCCTCTCCTGTCCGATGACGTATTCGTCTAAAGCAGCCTTTATCTGATCCGGCTTGAGGAGACCGCTGGATATGCGCTCGCTCTCCTCTCGCTCCCACTCCTCCGCGATGATGTCGGTGCAAAGGTCAACGCACTCGTTGCAGATGTAGACCGTCGGGCCTGCAATGAGTTTGCGGACCTCGTCCTGAGTCTTGCCGCAGAAAGAGCATCTCAGGATCCCGGTGTCTTTGTTTCTGGTGTCGGTCATGATATTTCTCCGCTTGTTATTTCTGTTTTCCGGGAACCCTGGTGGTTATCACGGTGTCGACGATGCCGTATTCAACGGCCTGGTCTCCGGACATGAAGAAATCACGATCTGTGTCAGTCTCGATCCTTTCCAGAGATTGCCCCGTGTTTTCTGACAGGATCCTGTTCAGTTCCCCTTTGAGCCTCAGGATCTCCTTCGCGTGGATGTCGATGTCCGAGGCCTGTCCCGAGAACCCTCCCATGGGCTGGTGGATCATGATCCTCGAATGGGGCAGGGCAAAACGCTTGCCCTTTGTGCCCGCAGAGAGGATGAGCGCAGCCATGCTTGCAGCCTGCCCGATGCAGATCGTCTCTATTTCGGGCTTAATGTAACGCAGGGTATCGTATATCGCAAGGCCGGCCGACACAGAACCGCCCGGGCTGTTGATGTAAAGGTGAATATCCTTCTCTGGCCCATCGGCCTCCAGGTAGAGAAGCTGGGCGATGATGAGGTTGGAGACCTGGTCGTCTATGCCTGTCCCCATGAAGATGATCCTGTCCTTGAGGAGCCGGGAATAGATGTCGTAGGCCCGTTCGCCGCGCCCTGTCTGTTCGATGACCATGGGAATCAGGTTCATTAAAAAGCCTCCTGAACTCAAGTATGGGGGTATCGGGGTAACGGGGTATCGGAGAAAGAAATTAATAAAGTCCGCATTTGAACTTTCCCCGGCACACCGACACACCGATACTCCGACACTTCTGGTTTACCGCTATTTCTTCCCCTTCCCCTTCTTCTCTTTCTTTTCCTTCGGGGACGATTCCTTCTCCTCTTCCCCCACAACCCCCACCTCTTCTATTTTCGCTGAATCCAGGAGCAATTTGAAGACTTTTTCCCGGACCAGG
>CP070698.1:838151-847194 GCA_020349685.1 bacterium | reverse complement strand
CCTCCTTGTCAGCACTGAGGAATCAGACCATGGCCAAAACCGGAGCGTTCGACACACAGGTGGAGCGTTACGAGGGATGGTTCGAGAAGAACCGTTTCGCCTACGAATCCCAGGTGGCGGCTGTGAGGTCCATGCTTCCCGGTGGTTCAGGGGTCGAGGTCGGTGTCGGCACCGGCCGTTTTGCAGCTCCCCTCGGCATCAAGCTGGGGGTGGATCCCTCCAGGGCCATGAGGGAGGTGGCCCGCAAGAAGGGCATCGACGTCGTCTCCGGTGTGGCGGAAGATCTTCCCTTTCCCGACGGGAGCCAGGACTTCGTCCTCATGGTTACCGTCATCTGCTTTTTCGACGACGTGCCGGAGGCCTTCGCGGAAGCTTACCGTGTTCTGAAACCCGGTGGTTCCCTTGTGGTGGCTTTTATCGACCGGGAGACCCCTATCGGCAGGATCTACGACGGGGGGAAGCACGAGAGCGCCTTCTACCGTGAGGCCACCTTCTATTCAGCGGCAGAGGTGGAAGACATGCTGATAGAAGCGGGTTTTACCTCTATTACTTTCTCTCAGACCATCTTTGGTGATCCCAGGGGACTGACGGAAGCAGAACCGGTGAAGGAAGGTACGGGGGAAGGTGTGTTCGCCGTTGTGAAAGCGGTTAAATAGAACGCATCCGCCTTCGCCAAGGCTGCGGCGGACAGGGGACACAGAACGCAATAGAAAAATGCTTGCCGCGGCCAAGCTTGGAGAGCGAAGACGGGTCATAGTGAGTAATGTCGAGACAGACGAGGGCGATGTGGCGAAATCGCCGCCTTAACGGGATCGCTTGATCCTCATGACGGCTCACGATGAAAATGTGAGAGCCGAAATAAGAAGCGACTGAAACTGGAAAATGGTTAAATTGATAAAAAGGTATTAAGCTAGATACCAGACACCAGAAACCAGGCACTATCTTTTGCGGAGGTTTACCATGGTCAAGGTCAAAACGTTCACCATCCCCCTTAAGGTTTTCCACGCCCACGAGGAGCTGGATGCGCTCGACAGCCAGGTCAACGATTTCCTGGAAGGCAAGGAGGTCAAGAAGGTGATCTCCGTGAGCGATGCCGTTACCACCGATGACAAAGGCGCCGCCATAGGGTTGGTCAGGGTCGTGACCTACACCACGAGAGACAAGGAGAAGGATTAAAAGTGAGAGGTAAAGGCGGTGATCGGTGACCGGTGATCACGGATCTGCGCAAGTTCAATATTGAAAGCAGTCTTTAAACAGCATATCCTGCCTTTCAGCAGCAGGGGACTTAAAATCTATTTCAAGCTCGAAGTTGTTGATCACGGATCACTTATAACGGATCACTGCAACCCTGGAGACCTCATATGAAACCAAAAACCTGGGCCGTCATCATCCTTCTTTTCCTGTGCGCCGTTGTCCTGGTCCAGAACATGGAGGTGGTGACCTTCAAGGTCTTCTTCTGGGACGTCAGCATGTCCCGCATCATCGCTTTTCCGCTGCTCGTGCTCATGGGGATGATAATAGGGTTCTTCATCGGGAAGTTCGTCCATGCCGGTCCGAAGGGGAGAGGAAGGTGAGAGCAGCTTATGGGAGAGCCTGGGCGAGTGGGCGTATGGGCGAGTGGGAGCGTCGGAGTAGGATCGTCTGGTGCGGAGACCCGCCAGCAGAACATAGGGTCTGGACCCGCAATGAACGGTTCTGGATTCCGGGTCCCCCGATTTAATCACTCGAGGGCAGGCTACGCCCGGAATGACCACCCTTCGCTAAAGCTACGGGTGGCAGGCGGTTTAGGTTTTTTTATCCCATTTATCCCCTTCATCCCTGTTAAATCAGTTCTTACCGCTTTTACAGGAACCGTTCTTCACCCAATTTCCAGTTTTCCTCTGCGCTCCTCCCCGGCCTCTGCGGTTAAATCCAACGCTTTTACAGAAATAAAAAGGAGGCCTAAGCCTCCTGGATAATCCAGATTAATGGTTTACGATTTTTTCGCCAAGTCTCTCAATCGCCCAGTCGCTCAGTCGACATTTTCCTTCCAGTCCTCCAGAAACCTCCTCCCCCCATGCTCCATGATCCGCTCAAGGTCCAGAGTCCTGGCACTGCGGTCGATGGATGTTCTCACCAGGGCGATGTCCTCGGGATCGCCATCCTTGAGATAGGCGAACTTGAGCGTGTTCCCCATGGGAAGAAGCTCGGGGACGTTGTAATAATCGCTGCCGGGGGGGCCGTCCCTCCCGAGGTAGATCCCCAGAAACGGGCGCGGCGGCCCCAGGAGCATCTCCGAGGTGTACAGGGGATCGCAGGGAGAAATGGTCAAAAGGTCGTAATCGAACTCGAGGCCTCCCGCGTTCCGACCCCTCGTCACGTCCGTACCCTTGAATATCGGCCCGTTCTCACCGCTCAGAAGATAGTCCAGGTAAAGGCTCCACCTGATGGTGCGGTGGTGTACCGGTTCCGGGCTGTCCGACGCCGGGTAGATCTCGTTGGAACGCAGGGCGATGTCGAAGGCGGCTCTTCCGTCAGCCGGGATCAGGATGTCCCTGCCGAAAAGGTAAGTCCTGTGGTGGTTGTGCTGGGCCAGAACAGCCGCAATGGGCACCTCCTCCTCATCCAGTACGATGTGGACGGCCACGAAGTTGTCCAGTGCGTGCCAGTCCGCCCTGTCAAGGCCGGTCAGGACGAGGAGAAAGCGGGACCACACGGAAAGTTCCGCGGGCAGCCCGCTGGTGGCGAAAAGCAGGTTGTATTTGAGGAAGGTCAGGCTGTGCTCCTCCGTGGAACCGCTCCCGTCTGGAAAGGTGACCACCTCCCTGTATACCCTCCCGTAAGCGGCCGGTTTTCTGGCAGGAGGAGGCGGTGGCGAACCCTCCGCCCACTTGAGAGCCATCCCTTCAGACCTGTAACGCTCGGCATCGAAATCCAGGTAGGCTTCCCGGTTTGAGCGATGCTTCAAAAGCAGTCCTCTATTGACATCTGTCGCGATCACCTTCTTCCCGGGCCAGGATCTCATAACCGTGTAGGGCAGGTAGTCCCTGTAGAAATCGATGGGGTAGGCGCCGCCGGGGGGAAGGATGAACCGTGGCCGGTATTTTTCCAGCAGCTCCAGATCCTTGTCTGACTGGTCTGGCGGGCGGGACCGGCACCGGTCCTGATAGTATTCCTCAAAGCCCGGATGATCGGCAAAGGTGTGGTAGCCTCCGGCACAGTCCAGGTTGGACAGGATTGACAGCGTGAAAAGAAATATCAGGTAAGGTCGTCTGGAGCGCATGGATTCAGTCCGCGTCGATGATTTTTTCCCGTCGATACTGTGAAAGAGGGACGATGTCCCCCCCCACTTTCTTCAAGAGTGCGGTGCTTGTCAACCTTATGGGATGAAAATTAACTTCATGTGCCGAAATTTGTCAGATTTGCCCACAGATGAGTTATTTTCTGCGGGTTCAAAAGGGGTCTTCCATGTTTTTTCTCAATAACCACATGTTATTAAAGGGTTTTTAAATTACGAAGACAGGGGCAGGTAGGTACAATTGTTGCACAAACAGTCAGGTATAGTTACAATTGTGTAATTTTTTGTGGTTTTGCTGTCAATAATCGATGAAACAGCTTTGAATATCGGAAGCGATCCGAAAGTGTGCTCTCCATCAAAAAGACCGATATTTGAGGAAGGAACATGAACCTTTCAGAAAATCTGGATCAATACAGAAATCAGCTGGAGATCCTCAACCAGGCCAGCGTTATGATCAATTCCGCAAAGGAAATCCAATCAATCCTCAGGATCTCGGCCCTGGCGGCTCTGGAACTCTGGAAATCTGACGGTGGGGCGGCCGGTATCGTTAAAGACGGGAAGCTGTTTTTCGACGACTGGTACTGGAAGGGAAAGCACCACAAGGAGCCGTTCAGGTGCGATATTCTGAATGACCTCAGGAAACTTCCCAACTTCATGGGGTTCCTTCCCCGCAGGAACGGCAGCAACGGGAGTGGTGGACTCCCGAGGGCTGAAGATGTTCACATAAGGGAGTGTCTCGCTGTCCCCATATACGGAAGCAGTCTCCAGATCCAGGCCTGTCTTCTCCTTTTCAATCCGGATAGAAGTTTCTTCGACCGGAATCTCATCGACAACCCGCTGCCGGGGCTCATATCCAGCGTCGCCATAGCTCTGGACCACAACCGGAACCTTATGGACCTTTACATTAAAGAGGAGGCCCTCGAGGCATCTCTTCATGAAAAGGAGATCCTTCTCAAGGAGATCCACCACAGGGTCAAGAACAACCTTCAGGCCATCGTGGGCCTCCTTCAAGCCCACCTCGGAACGATCAAGGACCCGGTGGACAGGCAGGTGTTTCTCAAGGGGCAGGGCCTGGCAATGTCCATATCGATGATCCACGAACTGTTGTATTCGTCCGAGGATTTTTCGAAGATCGACTTTGACCAGTACACCAGTCAGCTGGTTCAGAATTCCCTCGACCTTTATCCCGGTGTCAGGAACAGGGTCCGTGTCGTCGTTGAACTGAACGGCATGTGTCTGAACGCCGATACCGCCGTGCCTATCAGCCTTATCATTAATGAACTGCTTTCCAATGCCCTGATCCACGCTTTCCCGGGTGGTCGTTCAGGAAAGGTTCTCATCTCGATGAAGGAGGTCGGGAGGGGCCAGGTCCAGCTTCAGGTCAGTGACGACGGTGTGGGGATCAGGGACAAAAACAGCGATCCTGTCAGGCAGACGCTGGGACTGAACCTTGTCCGGTCCCTCGTGGAGAACCTCCATGGCACGATGGAGATGGAGGTCAACGGCGGGACCTGCTTCACCATGAGGTTCAAGGAGTATTTCGAGTGCGAGAATCTGGAGCTGGGCTAACTGCCGTGAATTGTGAATCGTAATTCGCGATTCGCATCACCTGACCTGCTCCCAAGCGCATTTGTTTATCGAGTTACAAGTCACCAATCACGAATCACGGCCTCTTACCATCTCCATAATCCCACCACCACCAGGATCACCACACAGGCGGCAACACCCAGCCTCACCGCCCAGGACATGGGTCCTTTACGGCCCGGTTTGTCCGGAGCGATGACGCGGCCCACAGGCGTGACCCTTTCGAAGACCTCCCTGCCATGGGGCGCTCCCCCGAAGGCGTCCGTCAGGTCCCGACCGGCGTGATGCCCGCCCGGATGGATCCCCCCGCGCCAGAGGTTACGATCGGTGACGTCGTAGACCTTCCCGTCAACGGCCACCAGGGCCCTGCGTTTCTCCCGGCCGGTAAAGAGGAGAAGGTCCTCCGGGGTCAGCTCGAGGTAGGCGGCCGAATCCAGCGACTTAACCAGACGTTTGTACCTTCTGGCAAGGACCACCTTGATGTGCCACAGCAGGGACACGGTGGAAACCAGAAGAGCCAGGACGGCGGTGATCTTGATCAGAAGGAGGAACCCGAAGCGGGTCGTGAAGAGACCGGGAACCATTTTCATGCGTGTGACCACCAACAATGGGCCGGTGACCAGGACCACGGCTGCGCCGTAAACGAACTGGCGAAAGTAGACAGCCGCTGGCAGGACCGGGCCCCGTTTTCCCAGGGCGGGGCCGAAGGTGTACAGAAAAAGGCCTGCCCATGCCACCCCGAAGGGGATGTGGAGCAGGTAAAGGGCAAAGTGAAGAAGCCTCAGTCTGGTGGAGACCCTGAGTTTCGGATCCATGGGGATGTCGAGATCCTTCAGGCTTTTCCTGAACTGTTCCCCCTCGGGTTTCAAGGGTCCGCCGCCCTGGGGCGAGATGTGGCAGGCGCTGCACGGATTGCCGGTGAACCGTGCGAACTCGGGGCGGGCCTGGACCTTTGGCGCCTGACATAACAAGAAGACAGCTGCCAGCAGGACCAGGGTCAGTAAACGCGTCTTCATGTTCTGCCTCCTCGTTTTCATCAGCAGTATCAGCAGAGGGTATAAAATTCAATTTCGGTTCATCCGGCAAATACGTACCCGGGCCCCATCAAACAGAGATCAAGAGCCGTTAATCACAGAGCACACCCGACTACGCTTCCAGCTACGACGGGCAAGCAGGGTGACACCGGGTGCCAGCCGCCAGCTCAAGGCTTTGAGCTTATGGTTGATTGTTGCCATGTGAAGTGGCCTTCAAGGTGGCCGCGCTGTGGTGAGTCAGCTTTACAGGAACTTATTTTCCGAATGAGCCCAATTTTCTAAACTTCAGACCTGGACACCGGAAACTCAACCCCGTTTTCCGGACACGAGATCCAGCAGGGCCATGGCCGCCTCCATGGGGCCTTCCCTCTCGAAGCCCGGCACTGCCAGGCGCGTCCTCACCTGTCCTATGAAAAGCCCCTTTCCGTAAGCGGCATCAAAAACCCTGGCGGCGAGAGCGTCATGGAGCTCCCGGTACTGGGGCGGGCCGAAGATGTTGGCGAAATAGCTGTGGGTCAGGCCGGTGGAGGTCGTGGTGCCCTTGGCCATGGCGGCTCCCTCACGGAACACGGCCAAAGCCTCCCTTGCCTCGGGAAGAGCCTGGATGACCTGATGATCCTGGTCCACCTCTTCGTAGTTGTTGGCGTAGAGGATCATGTCGATCTCCTGCCCGCTCAGGATGTCTTCGATGAAGGCGACGGGCAGGACGACCCGGGCGTTCACCTTCTGGGGGCTCATGATGATGGCCCTGTCCACCTGGTCGAAAGCGTACCCGTGCTCGAGGTCGTCAAGCCTGATGAAGGCGCCCGTCTCGGTTCCGTACCCCACGATCCTTCCGTCTCCCGTCACCTCAATGGATCCCATGTCGTCGGCGATGATGGACATCCTGCTGACCTTGTCCTTCCCGAGGGTCCTCAGGGCCTCGAGGGTCTCCGATTTTCCGGTGGCCGTTTCGCCGATGAGGAGCAGGGTTGCCGTAGCCGAGCCCCTCAGGCTTATGCGGGCAAGGGCCCCGTGAAATGGCATACGGCCCGTTTTCATCATCCGGATGTTGTGAAGGGTGAGCATCATCTTTTTCAGGTATCCGAAATACCCGAACCTGTCCTCGCCGGGCACGGCGCCCACGAGAAGGCCGGTTTCGTCGTCGTCGTAAAAAACGGTGGGCAGGTCGCCGTAAGAGGCCATGTGGGCAGGGTCCGCTCCGTACAGGTAGATCGCGTCAGGTCCGCTGGCGAGCTGCTCGTCGCTGGCCAGTTCAAAGAGGTTGGCGAGGGAGGCCCCCAGTCCGGTAAAACGCTGGTGAAAATAAACGAAAATGACGACCGGACCCACCTGGGCGGGGTAGCAGAGCCACTCTTCGCTTTTAATTTCCAGGCCCTCAAGGGGGCTGCGGTCTGCGCGGATGAACTGACCCGTTCGTCTGTTCTCAGGCGGGTCCATGATAAGCGGGGGGTTTATCAGGATCTGGCGGACAACGGGCACCTCCTTGAGGAGCCTTTCCGCGGCCTCGGGCAGGGGGTACTTTTCCCGCACAGCGATAAGACCCACGTTGCATCCGGCGTGCAGCTGGCGGTAGATCCGCAGGTGCTTGCCTGTGATGTTCTCGCAGATGTCGCGGTAAAGGGCACGGGTGATGTCGTTGAGACGCTCCACGGTGGCGTGGAAGGTCCGGTAGGGCTTCTTGTCCTGGCTCAGGGGACCGCGCTCGGAGTGCGAAACGAGATACCTGTTGTGGGACCTCCAGAAGTCGTACATCGTTTCCACGAGGAGATAAAGAGGTCTCGGATTCTCGAGGCAGGCCTCGGTCCCCGGGATGGACCTGACGGCATATTCCAGGGGCGCCTCGGCAAGGGCCCTTAAAAGGGACAGGAGGATACGCCTTTCCTCCGACCTGCCGTATGCGCCTGCAAGCCCCTTCAGGATCGGGTCATCGTGGCTTTCGAGGAAGTCGAGATAACGGTTAAGCACCTTTTCGAAGGCCCGGCTCCTTACCACCTCTCCGGGAGTCATGCACAGGAGGCCGTCGGTGTGGAGGATCACCTGCTTGCCCTCCCAGCGCATGTCACGGAGATACATGTTGGAATCGGATGAGTTCATCGTCAGCGCCTCTGTCCTTTCAACTTTCCAGGTTTGACCAACTTAAAATAATTGACAAATGATTGGTATTGGGAAATTAGAAATTGGACATTGGAAATTAGATAAAACCAATGAAATTTGCTGATTTTCTAATTTCTAATCTCTAATTTCCAGTTGTCGATTCTATACATCTTTCACAGAATAGGAAGCACCCCCTTGAACCATATCCCTTCCGGGCTCACCTCCAGCAGGCACGCTATCATGATCACTCCCGACTCCCGAGCGCGCGCGCAGGTATGAGCATACACTGGATCGATATCCCGGGCGGGGGTGAAGGCGGCGCAGTCGGAGCGCTGGACGACGAAAAGATTGCAGGCCGTGCAGCGATCCGCCGCAGCCCGGATGAGGGTTTCGAGGTGTTTTTGCCCCCTCGTGGTCACGGCGTCGGGAAAGAGGGCCATTTCGCCGGATCTGTAGGTGACGTTCTTGACCTCGACGAAACCGCCCACCTCACCCCGTGAAACTTTCAGGTCGAAGCGGGAATCCTGCCACACCACCTCTGGCCTCTCTACCCGGAAACCTTCCAGCCGGGGGTCGCCGGTGAGATCGCCGTCGATGATGCCAGCCGCCAGCCTGTTGGCCAGCCCGGTGTTGACACCCACCCATGTATCCCCTGATTTTACCATCTCGAGGTTGTAATGTGTTTTCCTGCCCGGTTTTGGATCATGCACGAGCATGACGGGCGATCCGGGGTCGGAGCAGGTTTTCATGCTCCCGGAGTTGGGTGTGAAGGCTGTGACGGCGCTCCCGTCATCGAGGAGCACGTCGGCCAGGAACCGTTTGTACCTCCTGACTAGGATCCCTGACTGGAGCGTGCCGTAGGTGTGGATGAGTGTCATGGCGCGGTTGGTCCTCTTACCGGTTTACCTTAGAAACGCAGGGCGGCGAAAGTTGAGGTTTATAGGACAAACGGCGCGCCGTCAAGGAAGGCGGGAGCTTTTCCGATGGCGGGCGTGAGCTGTAAAAATTTTACAGGACCACCCGTCGCCATTCGGGGTGAAGGGTGTATAAT
>CP070698.1:834775-838051 GCA_020349685.1 bacterium | reverse complement strand
GCGGCGAAAGTCCGCGCCGATGGATGTCATGCCCACCCATGGGAAGGGATGTTGGTACCGGGAGAAAGCCTTCGCCGGATGGCTTCTCAAAAGGCCCTTACAGAACCGACCGCCCGGAGTACCGGCCGACGCACCTTTCTGTGACAGGGGGTTCCGGCGTCAGCTGTACTGCCTGTGCGCCTCTGAAAGGAGCTTCCGGAACCGTCCCAGGAGGGCGAGCTGCTCGACCATGCCCCTTACGCCGAAGCGCCTGAGACCCTCCGTGAGGGTGACCCTGGCCGGGAGCGCGCTCACGTAAAGGTTGTAAAAGCGGCGGTAGAACTCCTTTAACGGAAGGGCGGTGGGGGTGATGGCGTGGAGCATGTCCACCATTTCCGGGTCGCGGCTCAAGAGCTCCTGCTTCTTCCGCTCGTAAAGCTCCGAACCGGGAAGTGGCGTCAGGACCGAGAAGGCGGCGTACCTGAGGCCGAGGGCCCGCACGTGCCTCTTGAGCTCCTTGAAATCGGCCTGCGTGTAATCGGGATCCACCATGAAATTGGCGTAGAGCAGGACATTGAGCCGCTCCAATATCCTCGCGGCCTGCATCTGCTGGACTACCGTCATCTCCTTGTTCATGGATTCAAGGCGCGCGTCGGAGAAGGTCTCCATGCCCACGAAGACCTGGGCCAGGCCGATGTCGCGCCACTTGGCAAAGAGTTCGGGGTGGCGCACCACCGTGTCGGCCCTGGCGTAGAGGAAATATTTCTTTCGGATCCCCGCTTCCCTTATGGCGTCGGCCAGTTCGTCCATGCGGTGGACGTCGCACATGGACTCATCGTCGCAGAAAAAGACGTTGGGCTCCGCTATGGTCGACATCTCCGCGACCACGGAAGCCGCCGATCGCCTCAGGTAGTGGCCGCCGGTGATGGACCAGAGGGAGCAGAAGTCGCAGCGCGACGTACAGCCCAGAGAGGTGCGTATGGAGGCCATGGGCCTGAGCCACTCGTTGAAATAATATTCCCGGTACCTTTTTGTCAGGGTCCGGTCCGGGAAGGGCAGGTCGTCAAGGGCCGGGTGGGCGCGCGGCCCGGTAAAGGTCATCCCGCTGGATCCGGGGAAGGCGAGACCCTCGATCCCGTCGAACCCCGCGCCCTCACCGTGGCATAGGGCGATCTCGCGCATGGCCTGGACCCCCTCGCCGACGACCACCAGGTCTATTTCGGGGATGTTGAAATCCTCGGGACAGACCGTGGCATGATGGCCGCCCGTCACCACGAGGGTTTCGGGTCTCAACCTTTTGAGCCTTTTCGCGATGTCGCGGATGATCGTGACGTGACTGGTGAAACCGGTAAGGCCGACGATGTCGGGGGCCAGCCCGGTAAAGAGGCCCTCGATGTCCGGTTCGAGCCTCGCGTCGAGGAGCACCACCCTGTGGCCGTCGTCGACAAGGCCGGCGCCGACACACTCCAGGGCGAGAGGCTCGTGAAGGAAGATCCTGTCGACGAGGTCGTTGTGGCTTGGCGGCTGGATCAGAAGAACCTTCAGAGCCTCACCTTTCCATCCCTTTACCCGGGAAGATGACAGGGCTTCAATATAGCTCAAAGTCGGTTACGTTGCACCAGAAAGGCCCTGGTAGTCACAAGGAAAAGATACTGCGAGGGAGGCGATGCGGGCTGGTACGGATCAAACATGATCGTTTGGGTCCAGGTCAACCTTATCGACCCATCAGTTCCCATATCTCCGCACTTTTCCCTTGTCCCATTCCCTCGCACGCCTTCTCTTTCCTGCTATAATTTTATTGTAGCGTTGTGCCCCAGGCACAGTCTAATGGACCGGAGAAGTGGTATGTAGGGACCTGCGGGCTTAACGTTGCCGGGCGGCCAGGTTCTCTGTCCGCCCGTTCACGTGAAAAACGAATCTCAGGTCTCAAATCTCGGATCTCAGATCAGGCAAGAAAGATTGATGCCCTCTTGGCTGCCGCCTTTATGTCGATCCCCTGGCTGCACTCGACGGTGCATCCCGGGCAGTCGGCGCAGGTCCTCACCGCCGCCGCAACCTGAACACCCCTTTCGGCAGCCAGCCTCTCGTCGCGGTACCCGTCCGCGTACATGGCGATACGGGCCGCGTCCAGGCCCCCGGTACCGTAGCGGCACTGGTCAAGGCACCGGGAGCAGAAAGAACAGGCCCTGCCGGCAAGCTCCCCGCGGTAGGCCTCCAGTCTCAGGAGGTCGGTAAGCCCCCCTTTTCCGCTGACAGCCTGGAGGTTCTCATCGACCATCCCGCGGCTGAGCATGCCCGGTACCGCAACGTGCACTCCCGGCTTGTCCAGAATGAAACGCAGGGCCGCCTGGTGGGGGGTGAGTTCCGGCCAGCTGGTATCCCTGTACCCCCCGTTCTGGGTCTTCATGGCGATGATGCCGACCCCCGCTGAGGCCGCCTCCTCGATGGCCTCGAAAAGGGCCGGCGGGGAACGGAAGTTCACGGCAACCAGAACGGTATCGTAAAACCCGTCCTCCACCACAGCCTTCAGGACCTGGACCTGGTTGGAATGGGTGGTCACGGCGGCAAACCGGAACTTGCCCTCATCCTTCATGGACTTCATGATCTGCTGGATGTCACGGCGGACGATCTGGTTCCTGGAGGACATGCCGTGAAGCTGCATGATGTCCACCTGGTCGACCCCCAGGGAGGCCAGGCTGCGGTCCACCGAGCTCCTCATCCTCGCTTCGCCTGAGATGTGCACCTTGGTGGCGATGACCAGGCGGTCCCTTATCCCTGAAATGGCCTGTCCCACGATCCTCTCGTTGCGCCCCCCCATGTAGCAGTCCGCGGTGTCGATGTAGCTGATCCCCCGGTCCAGGCCGTGGCGGATAGCGGATGCATCGGAACACTGCATGGCGCCGTAACCGAGGACCGACACCTCGAGCCCGGTCCTGCCCAGGGTCCGGGTCGGCAGGGGGCCGGACCCTGATGCAAAAACTTTTCGAGGAAGGAGTGCCGCTCCCAGGGAGGCGGCAGCCCCCTTCAGAAGATCACGTTTGTTGATGTGCATTTGCAGACTCCTGAAAAAAACTCTGGAATGATGGTAGAGGGAATGTGGAAGGGGGGAGGTGAAATAAAAGTGCAACGCTTCCCTATTCCCTATTCCCTATTCCCTATTCCTTATTCCTTATTCCTTATTCCACTTAATTAACCCTACCATTCCACAACCTTTCTCAGCACCCCTTTAAGGTACTGTGCCGTCTTTTCCGTGCGCACCTTCGGCCAGGCGACGGCGTTGCCCCAGACGAGGACCGT
>CP070698.1:831004-834675 GCA_020349685.1 bacterium | reverse complement strand
CTCGTGGAATACCTCGAGGATCAGAAATCCCTTCTGGCCTCAACGCCCTCCATCTGGCCGGTCAAAGGATGGCTCACGTCCACCTTCGGCTACAGGTCGTCCCCCTTCACCGGCCGGCGCGAGATGCACAAGGGGCTCGATATCGCCACGAGAAGCGGAACCCCCATCATCGCCCCGGCAGACGGCCTCGTGGTCTTCGCGGGCCGTGAGGGCGGGTTCGGCAACATGATCATCATCGACCACGGTTACGGTATCACCACCAGGTACGGTCACTGTTCGAGCCTCGAAGCCAAGCTGGGACAGAAGGTCAAGCGGGGTGACGTGATCGCACGTGTCGGGAACACGGGAAGAAGCACCGGTCCCCATGTGCACTACGAGGTGGCTGTGAACAGCGTTTCGGTCAATCCGTCCCGGTACATCCTGAACTGATCCGGAAACAGCCGAAAAGGAAGAGCGCAGCGGCCCCGGGAGGTCACACCACCGGGGCTGTTTTCCGTGAAAATTTTTCCCCGGTTTTTGTTTTCAAGGCGCTCTCCAGATGATATTCTCCCACGGTTAATGTTGAGCGGCGTGGAACGTTTTATAAGATCACCATTCACTGCCAGCCCCCGGAACCGAAAGGGGCTTACGGCTCGTCAAACCCTTACGGAACACAGGTAACCTCTCCATGATCGGTTTCATCGCGCAAAAAATTTTCGGCACGCGGAACGAAAGGGAGCTCAAGAAGATCGTCCCCGTCGTGCAGCAGGTCAACAGTCTCGAGCAAGCCATGCAGGCCCTGGATGAACACGCCCTGAAAAGCAAAACAGGCCAGTTCAGGGAGCGTCTCGACCGCGGCGAGCAGGTGGAAGATCTGCTTCCGGAGGCCTTCGCTGTGGTCCGGGAGGTGTCGAGAAGGCTCCTCGGGATGAGGCACTTCGACGTTCAGATCGTCGGCGGCGTTGTGCTGCACCAGGGCAAGATCGCCGAGATGAAAACGGGCGAAGGGAAGACCCTCGTGGCCACCCTTCCCGTCTACCTCAACGCGCTCAACGGCAAGGGCGTCCACGTGGTGACCGTTAACGATTACCTCGCCGGCAGGGACTCCGAGTGGATGGGGACCATCTACCGGTACCTCGGCCTGGACGTGGGCGTCATCCAGCACGCCATGGGGGACCTGGACAGGAAGAAGGCCTACGGCGCTGACGTGACCTACGGCACGAACAACGAGTTCGGCTTCGACTACCTCAGGGACAACATGAAATTCTCCCTGGAGGATTACGTGCAGAGGGACCTCAACTACGCCATCGTGGACGAGGTCGACAGCATCCTCATCGATGAAGCCCGAACGCCCCTCATCATCTCCGGTCCGGCGGAGGACTCCACCGACAAGTACTACAACATCAACACGATCATCCCCCGCCTGAAGGAGGAGCTGCATTACACCAAGGACGAGAAGGCCAGGAGCGTCGTTCTTACCGAGGACGGCGTCGAGCGCGTTGAAAAGCTCCTGGGTGTGGAGAACCTTTACGATCCGGCCACCATAGAGACCAACCACCACGTTCAGCAGGCCCTCAAGGCCCACGCCCTTTTCAAGCGTGATGTGGATTACGTCGTCAAGGACAACCAGGTGATCATCGTCGATGAATTCACCGGGCGGCTCATGCCCGGGAGGCGTTACAGCGACGGCCTTCACCAGGCCCTGGAGGCGAAGGAAGGGGTCCGGATCGAAAGCGAGAACCAGACGCTGGCGTCCATTACCTTCCAGAACTATTTCCGCATGTACTCGAAACTGGCGGGGATGACCGGTACCGCCGACACCGAGGCGGCCGAGTTCAAGAACATCTACAACCTGGATGTTGCCGTGATCCCCACCAACATGCCCATGATCCGGGTGGATAATTCGGACGTCATCTACCGCACCATGAAGGAGAAGTATCACGCCGTGGTCGAGGAGATAGCCGACTGCCATCATCGCGGCCAGCCGGTTCTCGTGGGCACCGCCTCCATCGAAAGTTCGGAGCTCCTCTCCAGGATGATGAAGAGGGAGGGGGTCCCGCACCACGTCCTGAACGCCAAGCACCACGAACGAGAGGCCGAGATCGTCGCGCAGGCCGGAAGGGCCGGCGCTGTCACCGTCGCGACCAACATGGCCGGCAGGGGCACCGACATCGTTCTGGGCGGGAATCCGGTCTTTCTGGCCAGGCACAAGGTCAAGGACATCGATTCCGAGGATTACGCCAAGGTCCTCAGGGAAATGCAGGACCTGTGCGCGGCCGAGCGCGCTTCGGTCCTGGAAGCGGGGGGGCTTCACATCCTGGGCACAGAACGCCACGAGAGCCGCAGGATCGACAACCAGCTCCGGGGACGGTCGGGACGCCAGGGCGACCCGGGCACTTCCCGCTTCTACCTGAGCCTCGAGGATGATCTCATGCGGATCTTCGGGTCCGAGCGGATATCGGGACTCATGGAGAAGCTGGGCATGACGGAGGGGCAGGAGATCGAGAACCGCATGGTCTCCAAGGCCATCGAGAACGCCCAGAAGAGGGTGGAAGGCCATAACTTCGACATCAGAAAGCACATCCTCGAATACGACGACGTCATGAACATGCAGCGGGAGTCGGTGTACGGTCAGAGAAGGGAGATCCTGGGAACGGAGGACCTGTCCGAGTGGATCGACGAGATGGTGCAGGAGACCATCGAGGAGATGGCCGGATTACACATCGACCCGAGGGCCCATCGCGAGGAGTGGGACCTGGAGGGGCTCGGGGAGCGGTTCTTTTCGGTGTTCGGGTATAAACCGCCCATGGACTCCTTCGAAGCCGATGTCACGGCCATCGAGGAAGGGCTCCTGGCCCTCGCCCGGGAGACCTACAAGACAAGGGAAGCCGAGTTCGGTCCCGAGACCATGCGCGTCCTGGAAAAGAACTTCTTCCTTCAGGTCCTGGACGGTCAGTGGAAGGATCACCTCTACGGCATGGATCAGCTCAGGGAGGGGATCGGCCTGAGAGGCTACGGCCAGAAGGACCCTCTGTCCGAGTACAAGATCGAGGGTTACGGCATGTTCGAGGCCATGATGGAGAGGGTCCGCGAGGACACCCTCCGCATCCTCTACCACGTCCAGATGGCCCGCGAAGAGAACATTCCCGAGAGGAGGCAGCAGCGCTTTTCCCTCACCAGGGGTCCCATGGAGGACGCCTTCTCCCGCGACCAGCGACAGACTCCGCCTCCGGGGCAGGGACAGCCGGTCCAGCAGACAGTGAAAAGGGAAGGGCGCAAGGTCGGCAGGAACGAACCGTGCCCCTGCGGATCGGGCAGGAAATACAAGAAGTGCTGTGGAGTGAGCGCTTAACCAAAGTGTCTAGGTCTAGTTTCTGGTGTCTGGAGATAAAGTGATCAGGTGCAGGAGTGCACGGGTGCACCTGGACCATTTTGTAATTTGGAATTTGGAATCTGGAATCTGGAATCATGACTGATCCTTCCAACCACAGACCCCATGTCCTCGTAGTCGACGACGACCGCTTCTTTTTGCGGCAGATGCTCGACGTCCTGACCAGCGGCGGTTTTCAGGCGGTGGGTGTGAGCAGCGGCGAGGAGGCCATGGAGGTTCTGAAGCAGAAGAAGTTCCAGGTCATCGTCACCGATGTCGTAATGAAGGACATGTCGGGGATCGACCTGCTGCGGCACGTCCG
>CP070698.1:828056-830904 GCA_020349685.1 bacterium | reverse complement strand
GAAGGCAGGTCAGAGATAGACAATCTGAAAGTGAAAATTGGAATAATATAATGGGGTTTTCAGTACTAAAGCCCGGCGTTTGAGATCTGAGATCTGAGATCTGAGATTTGAGATTCGCTTCTAATCGAACTCTATCTCGTAGGGCACGATCTCGCCGTCCATCACGGTGAGCATGTAGGGCGTTTGAAGGATGTCACCCTTCTCATCGGTGCTCAGAAGGCCCTCGGCGGAGGGAAAATCCTTCAGGTTCATAAGGTATTCACGCAGGCTGGCGCGGTCGCTGACGGCCCCCGATTCGATCCCTGCCCTGATGATGCGTCCCGTATCGTAGGCCTGCACGGCCAGAGCCTGAGGGTCTTCACCGAAAGTGAGCCAGTACCTCTCCGCCAGCTCCCTCACCTCGGGGTTGACAAGGTTCTGGACGAACCCGCCGGTGAAGAGGGCCCCCTCGACGTAGTGCTCGCCCAGTTCCACCAGCCAGGGGCTGTTCCAGGCATCCGACCCCACGAGGAGAACCTCGTTGACGTCGTAGAAGGCCAGCTGCGGGGCAAGGAGCCCGACGGTCTGGAAATCGGCCGGGATGAAAAGGGCGTCGAAATCGATAATGGGCTGAAGCTCAATGTCGACCCCGGCCTCCTTCAGGGCCAGCTCTTCCTGGGTCATTTTCCTGTTCAAGCCGACCATCGCCCGGATCTGGGGGCCGAAATCGGTCTGGCCCGGCGGAAAGCTCTCCGCCGCCACGACCTGACCGCCCCGCTTGTCGATCTCATCCCAGAAAAGGTTCATCATCTCCCTGCCGTAGGGGCTGTCGGGGTACAGGAAAGCGAAGCGGCTCATCATGAGCCTGTCGAAGACCAGGCGCACAAGAGCCGAGATCTGCTGGGAATCCAGGAGACTTCTCCTGAATACGTTCACCCCGAGGGCGGGTATTTCCGGATCGGGGGAAAGGGATATGATAGGGGTGCCCGATTCCTCGGCAGCCTGGGCGGCCGCCCTGGTCGTGCGTGAAAAGATGGGGCCGATGATCGCCACAACCTGCTCTGTTTCCGACAGGTCCCTGACCGCCTGGGCCGCCTGAATCGGATCGGCGCCTGAGTCCTTGATCACCAGGTTGTATTCTGTTTCCGGCCCCATGTCGTTGGTGACCGCCATGAAGCCGAGGGCGGCCTGGATGCCCTGCAATGTTTTCTGCCCGTACACTGCGTAACGCCCCGAAAGAGGCAGGACGGCACCGATAGTGTTGGTCCGGACGAGGAGGCGGTCGCGCAGGCCGGCGTAGACGCTCTGGATCCTTTCCTCGGGTATGGCCCCGGGGTAGTGAATCAGAAGATCCATGAGGGCGGCCATGGCTTCCGTTTGATAGCCCTTCTCGATGTCCTTTTCCAGCCTCACCATAGCGATGATGGCGTAGGGTTCGCTCCCATCGGATTGAGACATCACCTTGTCGAGTTCGCGGTCCTTCAGCTCCCCTGCGATGAATTCCAGGGCCGCGATGGCGCTGGAATGGACCTCCCCGCCGGCCTTCAAAAGAGCAGCCTGTATGGCGTCATCCACAGCCTCCATACGCTCCCTCCTGTTGAACCGGCAGACGGCTGTCATGGAGAGGGTCTCGACCCTTTCATCGGGAAGGGGGTCAAAGCTGAGGACGTTGTCACCTGCCTCGATGCAGTCCCTCCAGCTCCTGTCCGCGTAATAGATCCGTACCAGTTCCAGGTTGGCGCGTTTTTTGAGGTGCGATGTGGGATGCTTCAGGAGCAGCCTCTTGAGCAGCGAAACGGCTTCCATTGGCCTGTCCTCGGAGAGCCTTATGCGGGCCTGCTCTAAAAGCGCGTCATCGGCAAAGGTGCTGCCGGGGTGCATCGCGAGGAAACCCTCGAGCATCCCGAAGGCCTCTTCGGCGCGCCCTTCCTCCCTGAAAAGCCGCACAGCTTCCTCATACTTCAAAAGTTCTTCCCGTTCCCTGGCGGCGACCTTTGCCTTCTCCCTCGCTACCGGGGCAGCAGGAGGCGGCTCCGGAAGGGGTTTGGGGGCCGCGGCCGCGGGTGGAGGCGGATAGGGTTTTACTGCCGGTGGGGGCGGCGGGGGCTCCTCGGTGGGGGCTGTGGCGCACCCGTACAGAGTTGCTACCACAAGGGTAGTGAGGTATAAACGTCTGAAATGCCTTGAAAATGGGAGCATTCGGGAAATGTGCCCGAGCCTTTCCCGATTGTCAATCGGGAAAGGCAGTGTAGAGTGTAGGGTGCAAAGTGTAGAGTAGAAAAAATTGAAAATAATAGTCAAATCACCTTGTAACATACATTGATTCCAAACTTTTTACTGTTTCGCATATCGTGTAACTGGCTCGGAGAAATCCTTTGAACATCAGCACCCGGACTATACTATTACATGGACTTTACCGTTTCTGTTGTCTATCTCTACACTCTACTCTTTACCCTCTACGCTCTTTCTCATGGCCCTTTAACCCTGGGAGCAGGCCATGAAAAAGTACGTCCCTCCCCCCTACGGACAGCACTTTCTCCACGACAAGAACATCCTCGCCCTTATCGTCCGTGCCGCCGACCTGAAACCGGGTGATGTGGTCCTGGAGGTCGGTGCCGGAACGGGGAGGCTGACCGAAATGGTTCTTGCCATGGATGTCGAGGTGACCGCCGTGGAGGTCGATGCCGGTCTCCACCCCCGGCTCGAAAAGAAATTTGCCGGCAACCCTTCCCTGCGTCTTGTCAAAGGCGACATATTGAGGCTGTCATGGCGAGATCTTCTGCCCGCGGAAGGGAAAGTTGTCGTCCTGGGCAACCTCCCTTACGCCATTTCCACACAGATCATCTTCAAGGTCCTCGAGAACAGGCAG
>CP070698.1:824465-827956 GCA_020349685.1 bacterium | reverse complement strand
CTGCTTCCCGCATCCACAGGTTGGGTGAAAAGGACAATTTCTGGGCCATGGGCGACACCGGGCCGTGCGGACCGTGCTCGGAGATCCTCATCGACCAGGGCGAGGGCACAGGGTGCGGAAAACCGGAGTGCGGTCCCGAATGCGACTGCGGGCGCTTTCTGGAGCTGTGGAACCTGGTTTTCATGCAGTACGACCGTAACAGCGCCGGCGAGCTTAACCCTCTCCCAAAGCCGAGTATCGACACCGGAATGGGACTCGAGCGTCTCGCCGCGGTGCTTCAGGGTCAGGACAGCAACTATCACACGGACCTGGTTTTCCCTTTCGTGGAGGAAGCGGCCAGGGTGTCGGGCATAAAGTACGGTTCCGCCCCCGACAGTGACGTCAGCCTCAGGGTCATCGCCGACCACGTACGGGCCGTGACCTTCCTGGTCGCCGACGGTGTGCTTCCCTCCAACGAGGGACGCGGTTACGTCCTTCGCAGGATCATGCGCCGCGCCGCCAGGCACGGCAAACTCCTCGGACTGGACGAACCGTTCCTTTACGCCATCTGCCCCAGGGTCGGGGAGGTTCTCGGAGACGCCTTCCCGGAAGTTCCGGACAACATGAAGACCATACAGAAGGTCGTTCACCTCGAGGAGGAACGCTTCGGCAGGACCCTCGACCAGGGACTGATGCGTCTGGACCAGCTCATCAGGCAGGTCAAGAGCAGCGGGCAGGAAAGCCTTCCGGGGGAAGAGGTCTTCCGCCTCTACGATACCTTCGGGTTCCCCCTGGACCTTTCGGAGGACATCGCCGCGGAGAGCGGGGTGGGTGTGGATGTGGACGGTTTTCATGCCGAGATGGAAAAACAGAAGGAGAGGGCCCGTGCCTCATGGTCGGGTTCCGGTTCCGAGCAGGTGTCCGCCCACCACCGCATGCTCCTGGAACGGTCGGGAGCCGTTCAGTTCACCGGTTACGACGAGGAGCGCACCGAGGACTGCAAGGTCAAAGCTCTGCTGGCAGGGGAGGACCAGCTGGAGTCCTTCTCGGGTGAGGGCGAGGTTCAGATCGTCCTCGACCGGACACCGTTTTACGGTGAGAGCGGAGGACAGGCAGGAGACACCGGAACCCTCGCCGGCAAGGGGTTCAGGGCCCGCGTTCTGGACACTTTAAAGCCTCTTGCGGAACTGACGGTGCACCGCTGCGTGCTGGAGGAAGGCACCGTGCGCACGGGCGATCTTTGCACCGCCGAGGTGGACCACCCGTCCCGCAGCGCCACCCGCCGCAACCACACCGCAACCCACCTGCTGCACTCCGCTCTGAGGGAGGTCGTGGGGGAACACGTTCAGCAGTCGGGCTCCCTGGTGGAGCCGGACCGGTTCCGCTTTGACTTCACCCATTTCGAGGCGCTTGCCGAGGAGGACCTGAGGCGCATCGAGGATGCGGTGAACAGCAACATCCTGGAAAACCTGGATGTCCAGACCCGGATCATGACCTCCGAAGAGGCCATTGAGGAGGGAGCGATGGCCCTTTTCGGCGAGAAGTACGGTGACAATGTCCGCGTGGTGTCGGTCCCCGGTGTCAGCATGGAGCTGTGCGGAGGGACCCACGTCAGCCGCACCGGGGACATCGGCCTTTTCAAGGTCACCCAGGAAGGCAGTATCGCCGCGGGCGTGAGGCGCATCGAAGGGGTCACGGGAACAGGGGTTCTTGCCAGGCTCCGGAGCGATGAGGATTTTCTCAGGCAGATGGCCGAAACGGCCAGGGTGTCGGTGGCGGAACTCCCCGCCCGCCTGAAAAAACTCCAGGAAACCATCCATGAGCAGGAGCTCAGGATCAGGAACCTCATGGCCAGCGCCGCCGGCGGTGATGCCGTGAAACTGGAGGACCGGTTCAAGGAAGAGTCCGGGGTCAGGTACCTCGCGGCGGAGCTTCCCGGTCAGGACGCCGGTTCCCTGAGGGATGCAGCTGACAGAATGCTCGACAAGATCGGAAGCGGGGTCATCATCCTCGCCACCCGCGACGGCGGAAAGGTCGCCCTTGTGGTCAGGGTCACGAAGGACCTTTCCGGGAGGTTCCCGGCCGGCGAATTTGTCAAACGCCTCGCACCCCTCGTAGGGGGTGGGGGTGGAGGCAGGCCGGACATGGCCCAGGCGGGGGGAAAGAACCCCGATGGGCTGCCCAAACTCATCGATTCCGTGGACGGGGTCATCAGGGAGCTCGCTGGATGAGTTCCGGTTCGTCGGTGCGCGTCATACTTCCCGGACTGGCCCTGGTCCTCGTCTTTCTTGCGGTTACAACCGGCTGCTGGATACCGCTGCCCGAGGAGACGGCCATCGTGGTGGAGGTGTTCGACGCCAGGGGAAGACCGGTCGACGGGGTGCGCCTGGTCCTTGATGGCAATGAAACGGTTGTCACGGGCAGCCAGAGGGACGCCGGACAGGTGTTCAAAAGTCTGTCTGATGAGGGAGACCACACGCTGCAGCTCGATACCGCTTCCCTTGTCGACCCCCAGGGCGGGGTGGGATCGGTACCGCTGGCCTTCCAGATATCCGGAGACATTTCAGCTCTGGCCTTTACCAACAAGCCCTTTGTCGGAAGCAGCGACCTCCTCATCGTCCCGGTAAACAGCGGTGAGATCACCGTGGTGACCTTTTACCTGGACGATATCCTGAAGTCCCCCATGGACAACCAGTGGCTCACGGACGGAGCCAACGCGTCCCCCTACCGGCCCCAGAACAATGTGGACGAGTTCAGGGACAGCCCCGAGCCGACCTTCTGGTGGCGGCAGGACCCCTCCCTGAGCGGCACCATTACCTACACCTTCCAGCTCTGGGAAGATGATGACGGCGATACGCGCTATCCCCTGGGGGTGGCGGCTGACCCCGACAATTTCGCCGTGGGCCCTGCCCGCTACGCCGCCGCCATGAACCCCTCAAACGCGGGGTATATCCAGCCCGACTGGCAGGTCCCCCTGGCGGGGATCCAGCGGGCCGAAGCCGCGTCCACCGTCAACCAGATCGTGGTCTGGTCCAGTCAGGCCACGGACCCTTCCACTCCTGTCGACTACGATCTTTATTACGCGCCGACCCCCCAGTGGAACAGCGCTGTTTTAGAGAGGAATGCTGTGCTCCGGGATATTCAGGGAACGCCAGACGGCACGGCAGTGAGGTTCGCTCTGGGAACCGCCACTCCCAATGATGGCGTGATCCTGAAAAACGGCACCGAATACACCTTGGCTCTCAAGGCAAGGGACGGAGCATCCAACCTCGATACCAGCGGTTCCACCTCAACCAGAAAGGCTGTTCCAGAAAGTTCAGCGGCCAGTCTCGGCGCGGTTGCCAACCTGAGCGCTTTCGCGGACTCCACGGCGGGGGGCAGCATCGACCTGGCCTTTGACTGCACCCCCGGCGTCAGCCTGAGGATCTATGCGGCCCCCTCCGTAGATTTTGGATCCAGACCCTTCGATACCCGCTTTATCCGGGATACTCACACATGTTTTTCGAGCACGG
>CP070698.1:819167-824365 GCA_020349685.1 bacterium | reverse complement strand
GGCATAGGGGGTCTCCTTGCTCCGGAGAGTTACAGTTCCGGGTTCCAGGTAGAAAATTCCGCATACTGCGTGCTGCGTGCTGCGTGCTGCGTGCTGAAAGGAATAAATATCAAATTCAGGAGAAAAATGCACTCGGCAGAGGACTTTCTTCCTCCCCCCCTTGACCTTATTTTCCGGAGCGTGCACCATGCTGGTCAAAAGGTATGGAGGACATCGGTGGCTTTATTCATGGAAAAGCCCAACGGGGACGGCTGGGCTCATCTCGTTTCCGATCTGCACGGCCCGGCCGGCCGCGCAGAGCTTCGCGTATTTTTAAGGATGATCGGCGTCGGCAGGCCTCTTCACAGGTCCTACAGCTACGCGGAGCATTGTGATATCCGGGGGATAGAGATCGGCCGCGCCCGCGGGGCCGGGGCGAGGATCATCACCCGGCGAGAGCTCGCGCGTTTGTTACGGAAAAAACGGCAGGAGGAGGAAACGCCCTCCTGCAGGCACGCTGTCAGCGCCGACCGCTGACCCTCATCGGGCGCCGCCATCCGTTCCTTTTTCCCTGCTCCTGATCCTGATCAACCCACCCCCTGCTCTGGACCTCTTCTCTGCGTCTCAAGTCAAAAGGAGGATCGTGCAAAGAGGAGCGCCGCCTCTATGCAAAGAAGCATCCCTTCGCCACCTCTGGTTCATGGGATAACCTGAAAAAACGACAGGCCCTTAAAACCGGTGGGGGTGAAGGCCGGGGGATCCCGTATCACGGACCTTTTCACCCCTCAGGCATGCCACCGCTTTTTCCAGGACCCTCTTCTTTTTCCTCAGCATGTCGCGGTAGGCCAAGCGCGATGTGCGGCCGATCTCCATCCTCAGGTCGGCAAGTCTGGTCTCAAGCACATCCGCCAGGATCTCCCGCTCATCACGGTCAAGATCCAGTTCCAGCACTTCGCACCTCCCAGAACTGGCGGCCACGAAACCCATGCCCTTTGTTTATCTTTGCCTCTTCATGGACTATTATAGCTCGCGTTTGGGGTCAGTTGCATCGATGGCAGATTTTTTGGAGGGCAGATGGACTCGAAATATGTTCATGGATATACCTCCCGGGAAAACCGGCGGCTCCACGATCAGGCCTCGACACTGGCGGACCTGCTCCACTTCGATACGCTCTTTCCGTCAGGGCATCGGGTGCTGGAGGCCGGATGCGGGGTGGGCGCGCAAACTATTATCCTTGCAAGACAAAACCCTGGAGCCCGCCTGGTAGCAGTGGACATTTCGGAAGAATCTCTGGACCAGGCAAGGCGCTATATGGAAAAGGAAGGGATCGGCAACGTCCGCTTCGAGCAGCAGGACGTCAATGCCCTCACTTTCGGCGATGGATCCTTTGATCACGTTTTCGTCTGCTTTCTCCTGGAGCACATGAAGGACCCGGCAGGAACGCTCCTTGAGCTGGGAAGGGTGCTCAAGGAGGGAGGCACCATCACCGTTATCGAGGGCGACCACGGCTCGGCGTATTTTTATCCGGACAGCGAGGCTGCCCGCCAGGCCATCGGGTGCCAGGTCACCCTGCAGTCCCTCGCTGGCGGCAACGCGCATATCGGCAGAAGCCTCTACCCCTTAATGGTCAAGGCGGGGTTTGCCGATCCTTATGTGACCCCGCGCACGGTTTACGCCGATGGCAGCCGTCCCGCTCTCGTGGAGGGCTTCACCAGGAATACCTTCACCGCCATGATCGAGGGCATACGGAGTCAGGTGGCGGAGCGAAAGCTCATGGACATGGATGTTTTCAACAGAGGCATCAGGGATCTTTACCGGACATCGGAACCGGGCGGAACCTTCAGCTACACCTTTTTCAAGGCCCAGGCGTTGAAATAAAACCGGAGGAGGCAGAAGGCTGAAGCCAGAAGAGGGTCCTTCCAAAACGTGATGCCTCTTGCTCATCCCTGAAACCGCGCGCTGAATCAAAACGATTACACTTTCGCCATTTGTGGTAAAATAATCCCTCAAACACCTCAACGAGAAGCATGAACCTTCAGACCCCAACGGGAGTCACAGGGGGTAGCCAATGGCAGGGATATCGGGAAAAACGGGCAAGGAGCTGCTCGTCGCCATTCTTGATGAGTTAAGGGGCCTGGATCTGAGGATCATCCCCTTTGACAGCGATGAGGTGCAGGCTCTCGAGGACGGGGTGGCCCAGGGAGTGCGCGACATCTTCGGGAGCGAGTCACCCGAGTACAGCGAGTTCGAGGGGTTCAGGATCGCCGCCGGCAACATATCCAGGGGTGATTCGCGTGCCGAAAAGCATTCCAAGTACGAACTTGGCCTGCCCAAGGCCGTTGGGCGACTGGAAGAGCTCCTCGTCCTCATCGAACATTCTGAGGAGCATGTTAAAAGCCTTGCCGCTGAAGACCTTGTTCCGGTCAAGCCCGCCGCCAAAGCCCCGGACGCAAAGCCCTCTCCACCGAAGGCGGTGCCCAGGACCAAAACCAGGGAACCGGACCTCTCGCCGGCACCCAAGCCTGCCCCCAAACCAGAGCCAAAAACGGATGTCAGGCCGGAACCAAAACCAGAGCCGAAACCGGAACCAAAACCGGAAGCCAAAGAACCGCCCAAGGCCCCACCTCCGCCGAAAAGACCTTCCCCGGCAGCTGTCAATCAGCCCGGCCGGATCCTTCTCCTCCAGGAAGGGGGAGACGACATCAGAGTGGCGGTGACAGCCCTTCTGGAAAAGATCGGCATCGACCTGGCCCTCCTCGACGAGGACGCTCCCTCCCAGATGGAGGGGATCATGGGTCTTACGAACGTCGCTTTCACCATAATGGCTGTGTCCTCTGAGGCCCGGGGCGGTCTTTCAGGGCTCACATCTGTCATCGGCAAACCGCACCCAAGGCACGAGAGCGCTTTCAAGCTGGGGCTTCTGGTGGGGAGCCTGGGCCCCGGAAAGGTCTTGATCCTGCACAGCGGCGAGCGGCCCCACGACATTCCCGAAGATCTTTTCGGCATACGCTACCTGCCTTACAAGCAAGAGGGCGGCTGGCAGATCGGGCTGTTAAAGCTCCTGAAAGCCAACGGGTTCTTCATCGACGCCAACCTGTTGTTTGACTGAATGCCGGAAGGATCAAAGAGCAGCATACATTACAGGGAAACAAGCTTGCCCCTGCTTACCGGGGAATAAAGCTAGTCGGGTGGTAATTCCATCACAACTTCCTCTCCACCGTAGCCGTGCACCAGATCATGGGCGCGGACAAGGACTTTCGACGAGCCTTCGGGGATCTCGATTCCGCTCAGGCCTCTGGTGAACGGCTGCTCGCCGACGTGCGGATGCAGAAGAACCCTGGTACCGAGAGTGTTGCCCTTTAGTTCGGCGACCTCCCATCTGTCGGCATAGTGATCCCACCCCTCGTCGTCATGTCTCACTGTAACTGAAAAACTGTATGTTCCATTTTTCTGCCTGGTGATCTTCACGCCTAAGACATCCGCCTCCCCCGCAAAGGACCCGGTTGGCAGAAGGAAGAGCCACGTTACAATTATCGCCACTACCATTTTTTGATACGGCTCCACATTTCCTTCCTTTTCAGTCAGGGATGTTCTCCACTCTCTATTCTCTATTCTCTATTCTCTATTCTCCATTCTCTATTCTCCGATTTCCTTCCTCACAACCAATCCGCCAGAAGGATCCCGATGCCCATGCGCGTGGTCCTGTGATCATAATCGATGAGACTCTCCCCGTAACCTTCAAAGATCTGAACATAGCCTTTCATCTGGGATGAAAGGGCATAGGTCCAACCCAGCTCTAAGGCTCCCCTGTTATCCCTTCTCAGGTTGTTTCGCAGCAGGACTGTAAAGGAGTTGGGGCCCTTGTGGTAGAGGATCCCGATCTGACCCGGCCCCATATACCTGATTATATCCGGGTTGTCGTCCCCGCGGGGGTCGTCCGGGGCTTCCTTTTCGGGTTCGGGGATGCGGTACCATGGTTTGAAGCTCAACACCGTGTTTCCCTTTTCGAAGGTCAGGTTCAGATAGATCCTGTTCCAGCTCCTGGAAAGGCTTCCGCCCAGGCCGTTGGAATGATGTGAGATCCCGGCGATGAAACCGGTTCCGCGCAGCCCCAGGAACTCGTAGTCGGTGTCGTACAGGACAAAAAGCTCGGGCTCGTGATTCGTCTCACGGAAGGGGCGCGACATCTCCGCATTGTAAGACTGCCACCAGGATTGATTGGTGTAGGCAGCGTAAAGGTTGCCTCCCCGGACGAATTCCCCTGTGAGGAGGACCTTGAGGCTGACCTGGAACTTCATCTCCATCCTGTCGAAAGTCTCCGGTTCATAACCGAAGGGTTCCTCATTGGGATCGGTGCTGTAGGCCAGGGGCAGCATGTAATTGGGCCTGTGGGGCAGCAGGAGAAAGGGGTTGTCGCGAGCGGCCTGCTCCATTTTAAGGCGGTTTTGCAGGGCTGAGGAAGGGCCTTGGGCGTGGGCGGCAAGGGCGACGTCGCTGCTGCCGGCTGCCAGCACCAACATGAGGACCGTGGTCTTTACAGCCCTGTACATGCGACACGACCCGATTCTGCTTGAATATGCCCGCCGTTCACAACGTTTTCCATTCTCCATTCTCCATTCTCCATTTTCATCAGTATTCCCCTACCCTCTTTTCCATCTCCTCCTGCCACCTGTTGTAGCGACAGGACAGGGACAGATCCTCAGCAGGCTCGAACAGGTCTCCGGGCGCCTGCTCTTCCCACTGGTCGGGCCTGCCCGCCAGAAGGTAGCATGTTCCGCGGGCCGTGGCCTCCCTATGAACCGGACGATAGACAGGAATTCCTGCGAGGTCGGCAAGGAGCCGGCAGATGGCATCGAGGGAGGACAGGCCTCCTGACACCTGGATCCTTTCCGGGGCTTTCAGGTATTTGGACATTTCCGCAAGATTCCTGTTAAGGAGGAACACGATGCTCTCCACAACAGCGACGACCTTCCCCGGGATGTCGCTTTCACCCATGAACTCGGACCTGAAATCGGGTATCCAATAGGGCGATCCCAGCCCGGAGATTCCGTTGAGAAACAGGGGCGGGTCGCTGTTCTCCTCCAGCCATCCGGGCAGATGCTTTCTCAAACCCTCGATCTGACAAGCCTGTTTTATCCACTGCAGCGCACTGCCGGCGCCGTTCACTGTGCCTTCAAGGACGTATTCGGCCACACTGTTCTGCTTGTGGATCACGCTCG
>CP070698.1:805388-819067 GCA_020349685.1 bacterium | reverse complement strand
GATCGGCACCATGCTGGGCATCGGCTACGCGACTCTCCTCGAGGCTGTGGGGCTTCTCATGTACCACAGGAAAAGCCCTTTCGCCCCGATCTTCAGTATCAGCGGGGCCCTGCTTCTGGCAGCCATCGTCTTCGAGACCCACGCTCTTTTCGGATCCATCTCCGCCCTGCCGGCCTATGGATTCCTGGCTGTCGCCGGCGGTGGCATGGCCGTTATCAGCCGCCGGTACCGGGTGGCGATCCCCGTGTGCGTCGGAACCATGGCCGTGATGATGGCGGCGCTTTCCCTCGGCTTTAAGAGCACCGACTATTTTGCCCTCTCCCTTTTTCTCGTGGCCGTCAATGTCATGGCGTTTTCAGCCTCGAGCCTTCCCAGGGCGGCCTGGCTGCGCATTGTGGTGTTCCTCTTGACCGCCGGCACCGTGTTCGTCTGGGGTTACAGACTCCGTTTTGCCCTCCTTTCTGAACACGGGCCCGCATCCGGTCCGATCCTTTCCGATCTGCGTAAATTCTACACTTTGACCGCCTTTTACCTTCTTTTCTATATTGCCACGCCGGGTGTGGCCATCTGGAGGAGGGTTTCGGATGAGAAGAGGCCCTTTGATCACCTCCTGCCAAGCCTGGCCTCCATGTGGGCCTACCTGACCTGCCTCATGGTCGTGGTGGCTTCCGGAGCAGGCGAGAGGGTCCTGGGAGTGGTGGGCGTGGTCGCCGCCACCTGCCTTCTGGGCCTCGCCGCTGTAAAGGGAAGTCGCACAGGTACCCGGTCAAGGGGAACGACGACCTTCGCTTTTCCCGCCGCCCTGCTCCTGGCCCTCTCCTTCAGAGATGTCTCCGGAGAGTCGGTCGTGGCTCTGGCGATCCTCTCCTGGGCCGCCCTGAGCCTGGCATGGCTTTCGACCAGGTGGGAGAGCCCAGGTGTCCGCGTCACCTCCTATTTTCTCCAGGCAACCGTTTTCGGGGCTTCCTTTCTTCTCCTCCTGTTCGTGCCGGCGGGTGACCTCGCCTTCGCCACGGTCCTGAGCATGACGGCCACGTCGGCCATCGCTTTCACTCATTACAGGCTGGTGCGCAGGACCCCGCCGTCCGGAGGATCGTCCTATTTCAGCAGGTTCGACACCGGGGACATCAGCGGTGCGGCGCCCCTTCTGGTCTCGGTCGGGACCGGTTTCCTGGCGCTGAGGGCGGCCCTTTTCACCCTCTTCACGGGCTCCTTCGGCGCCTTTCAGGCGGGTCAGACCATCACCCTTAACCTGGGTGCGCTGGCCCTTTTCCTGGCGGCCCGGGTGAGGAAAAACGCCGAGATCAAATGGATCGCCGTCATGGTCACGATCCTTGGCGGAGGAAAGGTCTTTCTTTACGATCTTTTCAGGGTGAAGGGTGTGCCCATTGTCCTGAGCGTCCTGTCTTTCATGATCGCGGCGGCTGTCGGTTCGTGGGTCCTCGGGAAATGGCAGCGTCCCGCTGACGGGTAGTTTGCTGATAGAACTGATAGGGTATGCTGGTTTGGGTTGCCATGTGATTGCATATCTGGTATGTGTGCAATCCGAAAACGGGAACTGCGTATCCAGCTCTGGCATGGAAGCCCGGTTTGACCGGGTCCATTCTTTGCCTTGGTCCGGGTTTTCGGGTAGACTTTTTTAAGCTGTATTTTAATGCCGGCGCCAAACAACCGGACCATCGGTAATCCGGAGGAGATCAACACCCCGGTGGAGGTTAAAACCATGAGAAGCTTCCTCTCAGCTTTATTTGCCGTCTGCCTCATAGCAGCCCTGACGCCCGCCATGGCAACCGGGGAATCCCCTGCCTCCGGGGAGGCCATCTGGAGGACCGAGGCTGAAACGGCGGAATCGAAAGAGGCAGGCATACCGGAGTTCTTCGTACCGCCACCGCCCTTTTCGGACGGCATCTTCCCCTGTTCGGATTGTCACGCGGACCAGGAGGTCAACCCCCAGAGGCGGGTCCTCGTGGATATGCACGATGATATCGAGATCATCAACCACAACGAGGAGGAGCGCTGGTGCCTGGACTGTCACAACCCTGACGACCGTGACGTTCTGAGGCTGGCCAGCGGCAGGCTCGTGAGTTTCGAGGAGTCCTACTATCTCTGCGGTCAGTGCCACGGGACCATCTTCAGGGACTGGAAAGCGGGGATCCACGGCCGGCGTACCGGAGAATGGAACGGAACAAAGACCTACAGGCTATGCGTTCACTGCCATAACCCGCACCAACCGCGGTTTAAACCCATCGCCCCCAAACCACCACCTGTCAAGCCCAAGAATATCAAGTAGAGGCGGATCGTCATGAGAAAACGCAGTAATAAAGCCGTTCGCGAGAAGAAGGTCTCCAGGCGCAACTTCCTCAAGGGCGCTGCCCTGGGTGCGGCTGCCGCGGCCCTGCCGCCGGCAGGTGCGGAAGCCAGCATATGGGAAGCCTTTTTCCAGAAACACTTTCAGGAGCTCAACGATCGGGACCTGGAGAAGATATTGACGCGTCTGGAAAAGGAATATTCCGAGACGTACGGCAAGGACATCAAGGTGTCGGCCAACAAGCCTCTTCCCGGCGTGCTGTTCGGTTACGGCCTGGACATCTCCCGCTGCATCGGATGCCGCAGGTGCGTATACGCGTGTGTCGAGGAGAACAACCAGTCGAGGGATCCCCAGGTCCACTGGATCACCGTGCTGAGGTTCAGAAAGGGAGATAAATGGATCAACGACCTCGAGAACTCAGACAAGTATTACAACCCGGAGACGGTGCCCGAACAGGGGTACTTCTACATGCCGACCCAGTGCCAGCAGTGTGAGAATCCTCCGTGTGTGAAGGCGTGCCCGACCCGCGCGACCTGGTCGGAGGATGACGGCATTGTCGTCGTGGACTACAACTGGTGCATCGGCTGCCGATACTGCATGGCGGCCTGCCCTTACGGCGCCAGGCATTTTAACTGGAAAAAGCCGGGTCTGCCGTCCGAGGAGATCAATGCCGATACCCACTACCTGGGCAACCGTCCGCGCTACGTGGGAGTAGTGGAAAAGTGCACCTTCTGTATTCAGAGGACGAGGAACGACCCCGGACAGTACCCTGCCTGCGTCGAGATCTGTCCCGTAGGCGCCAGGAAGTTCGGGAACCTGCTCGACCCGAACAGCGAGATACGTTACTGCATCGAGAACAAGCGGATCTTCCGTCTCAAGGAGGATCTGAACACTCATCCGAAGTTCTTCTACTTTTTCGCGACCTAGGAATCCATCGGGGGAACACTCCGGATCCCTGGATGAAATTGCAGGAAGAACCGGTTATGAAAGAGAGCAAGTTGCCGAGTAAGGCAGGGATTTTCAGCGGGGAAAGGTCTCCGATCAAAGCTGGGGCCTCACGGGAACTTCCAGCTGTGAACCGGGGCGCCCCGATCCAAAGTTAGGGGATTGATGTCATGGTGGATCTAATCAAGCACTTTGTGATCGCGGTGAAGCAGATCTTCACCGGTTCCAGGAACTACTACATCTGGATCGCTTTCCTCGGGTTCTGGATCCTCCTCGGTTTCGGGACCTACGTGATGCAGCTCAAGGACGGCCTCATCGTCACCGCCATGCGCGACCAGGTGTCCTGGGGATTCTATCTCTCCAACTTCACCTTCCTCGTCGGCGTGGCCGCGGCTGCGGTCCTCCTGGTCATCCCGGCCTACATCTACGACTTCAAGCCGATCAAGGAGATCGTGCTCTTCGGGGAGCTGCTTGCCATCACAGCGATCTCCATGTGCATCATGTTCATCATGGTGGACATCGGGAGGCCGGACAGGGTGTGGCACATCATGCCCTTCCTGGGGACCATGAACTTCCCGAGCTCCCTCCTGGCCTGGGACGTTCTTGTTCTGAACGGCTACCTTTTCCTCAACCTCACCGTCGTGGCGTACGTCATGTACAGGATCGCCCATAACAAGGATTACAGCATGGCCGTTGTCCGGCCCCTGGTCATCCTCTCCATACCGTGGGCCGTCAGCATCCACACCGTGACGGCTTTCCTCTATAACGGCCTGCCGGCTCGACCCTTCTGGAACGCGTCCATCCTGGCGCCGCGGTTTCTCGCCTCGGCCTTCTGCTCGGGACCGGCTATTATGATCATCCTGTTCCAGATCATCCGGAAGATATCCTCACTCGAGATCGAGGACAGGGCCCTTAACAAGATCGCCGAGCTCATCGCCTACGCCATGGGTTTCAACCTTTTCCTCTTCGGGGCCGAAGTCTTCAAGGAGTTCTACTCCGGTACCGTTCACATGGCCCCCATTCAGTACATGTACTTCGGTCTCCACGGGCACGACCGCCTTGTGCCATGGCTGTGGATGGCCCTGATCTTCAACCTCATCGCCTTCTTCCTGTTCCTGTCTCCCCGCGCCAGGGAGAACCCCGTTACCCTCAACCTGGCCTGCAGCCTTGTGATCCTTGGCGTTTACGTCGAAAAGGGCATGGGCCTCGTGATCCCCGGCTTTATTCCGGGCACCCTTGGTGAGATCTACGAATATTCACCCACCAACCACGAGATCATCATCACGATCGGCGTGTGGGCGGTGGGCGCGCTTCTCTACACCCTGATGCTCAAGGTCGCCATCCCTATCTATACCGGAAAACTGAGGTTCTCGGCGGGATCGGCAGTTACGGCACAGGATGTCTCCGGCCGCGAAGTGTCCTTGAGCCCCGACCAGGCCATCTGAGAAGACACCTCCGTGTGTGCCCATTCAGGGAGCGGATCCCGGTTTCAGGTTTGCCTGTAACCTGGATCACCCGCGGGTTTCGGTATGTTTTTTTCGCAACCAGCCAGGGAACTTAGAACCTCACTAACCCCTTTATTTCAATGGGAAATTTGTGCCTTTGCGCTTGTGAAAACTATCATGATCGGGACACCGGAAAAAGTGTCTTGACCTAAGGCACGAAAGTGGTATAGAGGTTTATCCCGTCTCCCGGGAGCCTTCAAAAATAAGGAAATGGGGAAGTCGTGTTTTTAAGCCGGTTCGACCCCGCAAAATTGTTCAAGCATGTGAAATGGATCCTGGCCAGCGAGAAGCTGGAGGGCGAGGAATCGCCTCCGCCGAGGCGGTCGCGGACGGGTGGCCGGTCCCTGCCGGGATGGATCCTGTCCCCGGATCAGCTGCCCCAGGAGTCTCCCTTGAGTCCCAGGACGAGCCGGTTCGGTGAGGGTGGCTTCCTTCCGTGGCTTCTTTCCGCGGAGACCCTCGAGGAGGAGGCACCGGCCGGAGAAAGGGTTTCCCGCTTTGGAAAGACCGGTTTTCCGGGCTGGCTTTTGTCTGGAGAGGACCTCCAGGTGGAACCGGAAACGGCCGGGCCTCCGGGACGGTTTGGCGGGCACGGGTTCCTCAGGTGGCTTTTTTCAGGTGATAACCTTGACAAGGAGCCCACCTTGCACAGGGGACGGGGCCGGTTCGGCGAGAAGAGTTTCTTAAGCTGGCTTCTGGGGGCGGACAGGCTCGATGAGCAGTCCCCGACAAGCGAAAGTACCGGACCAGACACCGCCCGGTTGGATCACGATAACCAGCAAGACAGGTACGAACCCTGAACTTTGGCGGGACCGTAGAAAATACAGGCGGGACTTTCCGCTCCCCTCGAGGCGGAAAGTATTTACCCGCCCTCCCTGGGGATTAATGACTGGCATCGCCTTTCATTGATCCGGGCGCCCCACCCGGGGCGCGTTGATGACTTTATGCTAAGCCATCAACTTTGAACCCGAACGGAAGGTGAAAAGATGGAGCACACCAAACACCTGTGGCGCGCCATACTCATCTGGGTTGTCATTTCCATAGGATACCTCCTTGGAAGGGGTTTCCTGGTGCCCGACAGCTTCGGCAAGTACGGGTACTACAGGGGCGACAACCTCCAGGAACAGATGAATATACGCGTCCCCAGGCACGGAAACGGTATGGAGTCCTGCAGTTTCTGCCACGAGGATAAGGTCGAGGCCATCCTCGAGACCCCCCACAAGGTGATCAACTGCGAAACGTGCCACGGACCGCTGAGGACCCACGTCGAGTACGACAGCATCGAGAAGTTCCTCGCGGACCCGGGCAGCTATGACAGGACGGCGGAGATGGAGATCCATTCGGCCCAGGAGCTGTGCATCAAGTGCCACGATTACCAGCTGGCCAAGCCGGATGATTACACGACCATCGTGGTTGTCGAGCACCTCGAGGAGAGGGGTATGAAGCTCGGCCCCTACGTCTGCTACGAATGTCACGATCCCCACGATCCGGAGATGTAGCCATGGAACCGATCAAGGAGAAGAGAGTGAATCCAGACAAAGGAGCCGGCATGGAAAGCGTCAGCAGAAGGGGATTTCTCAGGGCTGCCGTTGGTGCTTCTGTCCTGGGAACCCTGTCGGCTGTCATGTCGGCTATTGTACCCGGGAAGGTCAGGCAGGCACTGGCGACGACCAAAGTGCAGCCGGAGCCCGTGCGTACGGGCTACAACCCCTACGAGCATTATTATTCCTACGTGATCAACCTGCACAAGTGCATCGGTTGCGGTTCGTGCGTCCGTGCGTGCAAGATGGAGAACGATGTTCCCACCGGGTTCTACAGGACCTGGGTGGAGCGCTACCAGAAGGGTGAGGAGGAGCACGCCCGGATCGACTCTCCGGAAGGCGGGCTCTACGGTTTCCCCGCCACCACCGCGGGGGTCGAGGGTGTTCTGAAGGCCTATTTCGTGCCCAAGATGTGCAACCACTGCGAAGAGACGCCCTGCGTCCAGGTATGCCCCTTCGGAGCTTCCTACAAGACGCCGGATGGCCTCATTCTCGTGGACGGGGAGCGCTGCATGGGCTGCAGCTACTGCGTCCAGGCCTGTCCCTACGGCAGCCGATTCATCAACCCCGTTACCCACACCGCCGACAAGTGCACCTGGTGCTATCACAGGGTCTCCAAAGGTCTGAAACCGGCCTGCGCACACGCCTGTCCCACCGGGACGAGGATCTTCGGCGACATCAAGGACCCCTACGACCCGGTCAGGCACCTTGTCGAGGAGGAGAGGATCGGCGTCCTGCAGCCCCAATTGCTCACAAAGCCCAAATGCTACTACATCGGGCTGGACAAGGAGGTCAGGTGATGTTGTTGGAGACTATCGGTTTCGTATTTCCCAACGACCTCCACATTCACTGGTCGTTGATGATCGTTCTCTATCCCTACATCACGGGGCTCGTGGCAGGGGCCTTCGTCGTGTCATCCCTTTACCACGTTTTCGACATGGAGGCCTTAAAACCGGTGTCACGGTTCGCGCTCATGGCGTCCCTGGCCTTCCTGCTGGTTGCTACCTGGCCCCTGCTGCTGCACCTGGGCCACCCTTTCAGGGGCATCAACGTCATGATCACGCCCAACCCGACTTCGGCCATGGCCGGTTTCGGGTACTTCTACAGCGGCTACATGATCATCCTCCTCTTCGAGGTGTGGCTGGTGTTCCGCAAGGACATCATCACCTACGCCAGGAGGTCGAGGGGTCTTAAGCAGACTATTTACAAGATCCTCGCCCTGGGGGTCTACGACACGTCGGAAAAGGCCCAGGCCATCGACAGGAAGATGGTCAAGTTCCTCGCTGCCATAGGTATCCCGGGGGCGTTCCTCCTGCACGGCTATGTCGGCTTCCTCTTCGGGGCGCTGAAATCGAACCCCTGGTGGTCGACGCCGCTCATGCCCATCATCTTCATCTTCTCGGCGGTCGTGTCGGGGATCGCGGCCCTCATTGTCATGTACCAGGTGGCCATGAGGCTCAAGGGTCTCGTTATCGACAGGGCGTGCATCGACACCATGTGCGGCTGGCTGTGGATGTTCCTGATGATCACGGCGTCCCTGGAGCTCCTCGAACTCGTCACCCTCTCCTACGAGAAGGCGGAGGAGTGGGAGATCATCGGTCAGCTTCTCGGCGGCCCGCTGTCCTTCTCCTTCCTGGGACTACAGATGATCGTGGGCGTCCTCATACCCTTCATCCTGCTAATGATCATCGTCCTTATGAAGGAGAATATGGGGGACAAGGTAGCCAACACCCTGTCCTTCACCGCCGCGACCCTCCTTCTCATCCAGGTCTTCGCCATGCGCTGGAACGTCGTTATCGGAGGGCAGATGATCTCCAAGTCCCTGGCAGGTCTTCGTGAGGCCTACCATCCGGAGCTGTTCGGCAAGGAGGGGATCATGGCGGCCATCGGGATCATGATCGTGCCCTTCGTCTTCATATTCGTGGCCGAATGGCTGCTCCCCATGTTCAGGTATTCCGAGGAGCAGACGGAAAAGCTGCAGCGCAGTACGACCACGACCTACGAATAGCTCCCGAATGTCTTCAGATATTGTGAAAAGCCCCGCCCTGACGGCGGGGCTTTTCACTTGCGTCGAGAGAGGAAAAGAATTCCCCTTTTTAACGGCGGAAGGTAATATATTCACCTGAGTTTCCTGATGCGGCATTTTGAACCTTCCACCGCTCCCGTTACCCGATGCAAAAGAGAATCCTCAAATCGAGTCCTCACCTCACGTTCGCGATCGCGGCTGCCCTCGCATGGACGTTGGGGACCGCTGTGTCCTACTGGTGGAACCTCAAGAGCCAGGATATGGCGGCTGTCAACACAGCCAGGGCCGCGGCCCGGACGGCCTTCGAAAAGGATGTCGTCTACCGTCTGTGGAACTCCATGCATGGAGGGGTTTATGTTCCGGTCAGTCCCCGTGCCGAGCCCAACCCCTTCCTGGAAGGGTTTCCTGCCAGGGATATCGAAACGACGGAGGGCAGGCGGCTGACCATGCTCAACCCCGCCTACATGAACCGGCAGGTTCACGAGATCGAGCGGTCCAGGACAGGGGCCCGGGGGCACCTGACCAGTCTCCGGCCCATCCGTCCCGGCAACGCCCCTGACGATTGGGAAAGGGAGGTTCTTCAGAAGATGGTTACGGGAGATGAGGAGTACTCAGGGGTCCAGGTCATGGACGGCATTGAGTTCATGAGGTACATGCGTCCTCTTGTCATGGAAGAGGCATGTCTGAAATGCCACGAACAGCACGGTTACAGCCTCGGTCAGGTCCGCGGAGGCCTCAGTGTGTCCACGCCCATGGGACCCTTTCGCCAGGCTGTAGCTGCCTCGGTGCGGGCTGTTCGTTTCTGGCACCTTTTCTCCTGGTTCGTGGGAATGGCGGGGATCGTGTTCTCAGCCCATCGACTGAGCAGCTATTACCGGAAGCAGGTCAGGAGCGATCAGCTTATCCGGGAATCCCTCGAGGAGAAGGAGATCCTCCTTCGCGAGATCCACCACAGGGTCAAGAACAACCTGCAGGTGATCTCCGGTATGCTCGAGCTTCAGGCCTTCCTCGTTAAGGATCCTGCGGCGATAAAGGCCCTCAGGGAAAGCCGAAACAGGGTCATGAGCATGGCCCTCGTCCATCAGAAGCTTTACCAGTCCGAAGACATGGCCAACGTCCTCATGGACGCCTACCTGGGCGGTCTCGTGGATGATCTTTCTTCCGCCTTCGGCGTTACGGAAAAGGTCCTTTTAAGAGTGGAGGTCCAGGCCGTCAGGCTCCCTCTGGACACGGCGATCCCTCTGGGTCTTCTTGTAAGCGAGCTGGTCACCAACTCTCTCAAATACGCCTTCCCGCAGGATGCGGATGTGGTAAGAGGGGAGATCACCGTTTCCTTCCGCGAACTGGAAGATGGATCCTGCTTCCTTTCCGTCGCCGATAACGGGGTGGGTCTGCCGGAAGGTTTCGATCCGGATGAATCCGCTTCCCTGGGTCTGAAAATAGTGCACTCCATCGTCGCCCAGCTCGGCGGCCGGATCACCCTGGAGGAGGTCGCGGGCACCGCCTGGACGATCGTCTGCCCCCCTTATTACGGAGCTGAGACCGTTATCGAGTCTCCCGCCGGATGACTTGCGGAGATCGCTTTATGGCAATGAACAAAGGTGGGCTCCTCGTCTATTCCCCCCTTTACCGGACTTTCAGTTACGGGCCCGACCACCCGCTGCGCCCCACAAGGCTCTATCTGACGAATGCCCTCATGGAGGCCTTCAACCTCCTGGAAGGACCCGGTTTGAAACGGATGGAGCCTGAAGAAGCTTCCCGGTCCGACCTCCTCCGCGTCCACTCATCGGCCTACCTCGATGCCCTGGAAATGGCCAACAGCGGGGAGAGGTTCCCCGGTTCCTTCAACTGGGGGCTGGGATTGGGAGACAACCCCATCTTCGCCGGTGTCAGGGACTGGAGCTACCTGGTGTGCGGGGGTACGCTCGCTGCCCTGCGGGAGGTAGCCGAAGGTCGGTCAGGCGTCGCTTTTCACACCGGAGGGGGATTCCATCACGCCCACCATGCCAGGGCAGCGGGATTCTGTTACATCAACGATATCGCTGTGGCCATCGCGGAGCAGGCCCAACTGGGCCGCAGGGTTCTTTATCTTGATGTGGACGCGCACCACGGAGACGGGGTCCAGGAGGCCTTCTACGATTCTGACAGGGTCCTGACCATCTCCATTCACGAGTCACCCGACCACCTGTTCCCGGGGACGGGGCACGTCCACGAACTGGGAACAGGGGAGGGGTTCGGTTTCAGCGTGAACGTCCCCCTGGAGCCCGGCACTGCCGATGGCACCTTCATCGAGGCCTTCGAAGGGGTCTTTCCTTCGCTTCTCTCATCCTTTTCACCCGACCAGATCGTTATGCAGCTCGGGGTCGATTCCATGACAAGGGATCCCCTGGCCCATCTCCGGTTGACCACCCGGTTCCTGGTTCACGTCCTTCAAAGGGTCCGGGAGCTTTTCGGGGGGCCTGTCATGGCCACGGGCGGTGGCGGATATGAAATGGACACGGTCGCAAGAGCCTGGACCCTGGCCTGGTCGGTCCTCACCGGCCAGAATGTTCCCGATGAACTTCCGGAAGCGTACCTTCAGGAACGGGCGCGATACGGGGCCTCGGGGATCAGGCAGATGAACCTCCGGGATCCGGAGCCGGACAAGGTGCCGGATCAGTCGGAACCCATGAGGCACCTGGAGCACACGCTGAGATATCTCAGGGAGAGGGGGATAGTTTAGAGGCAGTACCCAGTACCAAGTACCAGGTACCCAGGAGGGTAAAAGGGCGGAGGGCGAAGGGCGGAGACCCTATCCTGGAAACGGGGAAAGGGGGGAAAGGCAGTGAATGTTCTGTTCGGTGGTTTGGTATACTTCGGTGAGGGCATCCTTTAAGTCCATCAGATCTTTACGATCTCACAAGTAAGGCTTCTCTTTCTTTATCCTGACTTCTGGATTCTGAATTCCGGAATCCGGCACCAGTTGCCCGGCACCGGGTACCCGGAACTCCCTTTAACCCTGTGCTATAATTCCAAAAAGACAGCCTGTGCCGGCCGGGTGAGGTGTCCGGCAGGCTTTTCATTCCTTTTCGGGGTGCGTCATCGAACCGGTCCTTCTCAGAGAAGATGTCCTAAAGAGTATCGAAGAACTGGGGTCGGCGGATATCCTGGTCGGTATCCCGAGCTTCAACAACGCCGACACCATCGGCCACGTCGTGCGGGCGGCGCAGGCCGGGGTCACCAAGTACTTTCCCGACGCCAAAGCCATTCTTGTAAACTCTGACGGGGGATCCACCGACGGCACCCAGGAGATCGTGGCCCGAACGGCCATCGACGACTTCAACCCTCTCCTTATCCGGCGCAGCCAGGACATGTTCTCCAAGATCGTCACCCCCTACCACGGCCTTCCCGGGAAAGGAAGCGCCTTCAGGACCATGTTTGATATCGCCCGCAGACTGGGCGTCAAGGCCTGCGCCGTGGTCGATTCGGATCTGCGCAGCATCACGCCGGAGTGGATCGATCTTCTCATCAGGCCGGTGCTCGAACTGGAGTTCGACTTCGTCACGCCCCATTACCTCAGACACAAGTACGACGGCACAATCACCAACAGCATCATCTACCCCATCACCCGGGCCCTCTACGGAAGGCACATCAGGCAGCCCATCGGGGGAGATTTCGGGTTTTCGGGCCGGCTGGCCGAGTTCTACCTCTCCAAGGACGTGTGGAACACCGATGTGGCCCGGTTCGGGATCGATATCTGGATGACCACCACCGCGGTGGCCAACGATTTCAGGGTCTGCGAGGCTTTTCTCGGGGCCAAGATCCACGCCGCCAAGGATCCAGGCGCCGACCTTTCCGCCATGCTCACCCAGGTGGTCAGTTCGGTGTTCATGCTCATGGAGGAATATTCCCAGCGCTGGAAAAGCGTTACCAATACCAGCCCTGTTCCCATGTTCGGCTTCCAGTTCTCCGTCGGACTCGAACCGATCAACGTCAATGTGGAGCGCATGATCCACATGTTCCGCATCGGTTTCAGGGACCTGGGAGGGCTGTGGGAGCAGATCATGGATCACGAGACTGTTGAGAGGGTGAGGGCGGTCGCCACCACCGAACCCCACTCTTTCGACGACGAAACCTGGGTCCAGGTCATTTACGATTACGCCCTCGCGTGGCACACACGGGTCATGGCCCGGGAACACGTGCTCGGAACGCTTACCCCTCTTTACCTGGGCAAGGTCGCTTCCCTGGTGCTGGAACTCGAGGAAAGCTCTGCCGAGGAGGTGGAGAACAGGCTGAGCGAACTGTGCTACGCTTACGAAAAAGGGAAATCCTACCTCGCCGAGAGGTGGTCTTCATAAAGGAAGGGGTGCGGTCATGGAGTCGATCATGGATACGCTGATCCTTGAACCGATCCGGGGGTTTCTGAAAGAGCTCCTGGGGTTTCTTCCCCGGCTGCTGTCCAGCCTGGTACTCATCCTCTGCGGTCTGCTGGCGGCCTGGCTTCTCAAGACCCTGTGCGTCTGGGTGCTCCGCTCCATCGGGGGCGACACTCTGGCCGAGAAGGTCGGGCTGACACCAGCCATGAGGAAGATCGGCATCAAGGAGCCCATGTCCGGGATCACGGGCAGGGTGGTCTACTGGGTGGTTCTGATCTCCTTTCTCATCATCTCCTTAAACGCCCTTCACGTGCCAACTGTGGAAGATCTGCTGGCGCGGTTTTTCCTCTATCTGCCCAACGTTATCGTAGCTGTCCTGATCCTGTCTCTCGGCTACCTCGTGGGCAATTTCCTCGGCAGAGCTTCTCTCATCGCACTGGTCAACGCCGATGTGTCCATAGCCAGCTTTCTGGGCAGGTTCGTCCGCATCACAGTGTACATCATCGCCACCACCATGGCCCTCGAGCTTCTGGGTATCGGCAAGGATACGGTTCTCGTCGCTTTCGCCATCGTCTTCGGAGGCATCGTCCTGGCTCTGGCTATCGCCTTCGGCATCGGCGGACAAAGGGCGGCAGGCGAGTACATCGAAAGGAAGCTCATGGAAGAGAGGGAAAAGGACGAGATCGAGCATATTTGAGGGTTCCAGGGTAAATAACCGGTGATCTGTGATCAGTAATCGGTGATCCGTGGTCCGAAGGAGTAAAGCCGGACTGAAAAAGGCCTGAGTATCATGAACGCGGGAAGTGAGGCCACGGTCTGGAGTTCGACGTTGGATGTGCTGGTGCGGAAGTGCTGTGGGTTGTCTGATCGTCCCTGGTTCAGGTTCTAATCAGTCGCAAACAGCGTATTGTGGATGTCATCCAGATGCTCGTTCATGATGCTTGAGGCAAGGAGTCCATCGCGGGCCATGATGGCGCCCAGGATCTCCTTGTGATGGCG
>CP070698.1:802207-805288 GCA_020349685.1 bacterium | reverse complement strand
TTTCTGTCTGAAGGGACAATATGAAGAACAAGGACAGCCAGAACATCATCCTGACCGGATTCATGGCCACCGGAAAGACCACCGTCGGCAGGACACTGGCGTCACAGCTCGGCTACGAATTCGTGGATACCGATGAGCTGATCGAATCCAGGATCGGCATGACCATCTCCGAATACTTTAAAAAAGAGGGGGAGGCCGCCTTCCGGAAAATGGAGGCGGACCTGGCCAAAGAGCTCGCCGAAAGACGGGGCCTGGTCATCTCCACCGGAGGCCGTTTCATGCTCGACGGCGACAACGCCGCCGTTCTGGGCAAAACCGGCAGGGTTTTCTGTCTTGTGGCAACCCCTGAGGAGATCCTTCAACGGGCCGAGAGCGACGGGCACGTCCGCCCGCTGCTCCAGGTGCCGAATCCTCTGGAGCACATTGTGGAACTGCTGGATCAGCGCAAGAAGGGGTATGGGCGGTTCCCCCAGTTCCTCACTTCGGAGAAGAGCCCGGAGACTGTCGCGGGGGATCTGGTGGGGATCATAGCGGGAAGTCCGGATGTCCGCCTGCCCATTGCGGCACCATACGACCGCTACGAATTCATCGTGGGCGGCGGTCTTCTGCCCTTCCTTTCACAGCTCGCTGGCATCGAAGGGCCCATGGCCATCATCACGGATGAGAACGTCGGTCCCCTCTATGCTCGCAGCTGCGGCCCTGCCGATGTGGTGATCACCGTTAAGCCCGGCAGGAAGAACAAGACCCTGGCAACGGCCCAGAGTATCTACGAGCAGCTCGTCGACGCCGATTTCGACCGCAGCGGCACAGTCATCGCCCTCGGTGGAACAGTCATCAGCGAACTGGCGGGTTTTATCGCGGCCACCTACATGCGGGGGGTCGATTGCGTGCAGTGCCCCACCAGCCTCCTGGCCATGGTCGACACCAGCATCGGCGGCAAGACCGGTATCGATTTGCCTCAGGGAAAGAACCTCATCGGTGCCTTCAAGCAGCCGAAAACGGTGATCGCCGATGTGGCCACGCTGCACAGCCTCTCCCCCAGGGCTTTCGCTTCGGGGATGGCAGAGGTCATCAAGCACAGCCTCATCGCCGATTCGGACCTGCTCCGCAAGATCGAATCCGGTTCGTGGATAAGAACTCCAGGAGAGATCCGGCAGCAGGCCATGGAGCTTCAGGCTCTGGTCGCCCAGGCCATTCAGGTCAAGATCAACATCGTCCAGGAGGATCCCTACGACCGGGGAAGAAGGGCCGTGCTCAACTTCGGACATACCTTCGCCAACGCCATCGAGCGTCTCAGCAGCCACGCCATCAGCCATGGTGAGGCCGTAGCCATGGGGATCGTGGCCGCTACGCGCCTCTCGGAGCAATTGGGTCATTGTTCTGTTGACCTGCCCGAGAGGGTGGAGACGGTTCTCGGGTCAGCGGGTCTGCCGGTCCAGATCCCTGGCGATCTGGCGCCGGACCAGCTGCTTAAAGCCATGGGGAGCGACAAGAAGAAAATGGCCGGAAAGCTGCGCTATGTCCTGCTCAGGGATGTGGGCGATGTGTTCGTTACGGATGACGTCCCGGAGGATGCGGTCCTCGACACCCTTGCCGCCTTGAAAGCATCATGAAGGCTCCAGGCTTTGCCGGGGGAACTGAGGAGTCTGACAGTTCCTGGAGCAGGTGGACATTGAAGCTATTAACCGCAAGATTAGTCAGATCAGAAGCAATTAACCTCAAAGTCAACCCTTCGGAAAGCTCAGGGCAGGCGAAGTAACGCGAAGTTTAAGGCCGGGATTAATGATTGAGATCTCCTTCGCGTAACTTTGCGTCCTTGGCGGTTCGCTTTGCATCAAAAGCATATAACCGCGAAGTTAACGAAGTAACGCGAAGTTGGACCTAGAACCAGGTATAGACCCTGCTTTGCGCTCTAAAAAAGGGAAAAAAGGAAATACAGCCAGGGCAGGACGAGCAGAAGGCTGGCCGTGGTGATCAGCCAGCATGCGTTGGCCAGTTCGAGGTCGAGGTCATAGATGGAGGTGACCACCACGGCATTAAAAGCAACCGGCATGGAAGAGGCGATGAGGACGATCTTCATGGGAAGGCCGCCCTGCATCTCATGGAAACCCAGCAGGTAAGCGGCCGACCCCGCAACGAGGGGCAGGATGAGGAACTTGATGAGGAACATGGCGGCCCCTTCGACAAGGTGGTTTCGAACACTCGAAAAGTGCATGCCCAGGCCGATGGATACGAGCAAGAGGAAGACACCGATGGGCACGAAGAGGCTGATCAGGGTCTCGTAAGCAGGGGGACGGCTGATCCCGGAGAGGTTAAGGCAAATGCCGGTGAGAAAAGAGCCGCCGGCGACGAGGAAGAAGGGGTCCTTGAGCAGCGCCCGCAGATGGTCTTTTACAGCAAGGCTTTCCTCCTTGAGGCGGTAGTAGCGGGCCACCGGGAAACCGATCCCGTAGTAGATAAGCTCTTCGAAGATCTTGTACAGGGCCAGGAGAGCGAACCCTTTCTCGCCGAAAAACACGAAACTGGTCAGTCCTCCCAGAGACCCGATATTGGTGAACGACCCGCAGGTAAACAGCACACCTTTCTGCAGACTTCCTTTACCGAGCAGGAAAGCCGTGCCAAGGCCCAGCACTCCGCCCAGGATCAACACACTGGATCCAACTAAAGGAAGCAGGGTGATACGCAGGTTTTCGAAGGGGATGATCCAGAAGGCGCCGATAAAGGAGACCGGCATTAACCCCAGTATGCTCAACCGCTGAAGGAATTTGCGCAGGCGCGGCAGAAGGAGTTCATGGTCCGTGACCCGCACGCGAATGACCTGCTGCAGGACATAGCCGCTGATCAGGCCTGAAACGATCAGCCCCAGGGTGACGACGAGCTTTGACATGGAGTCAGGTAACTTTACTCATTTGACCATGGAGGCGGGGGCTATATTTCACTCATGAGGCACCACACGTGATGGGCTGTCTCGAGGCGTGACTTTATCATCTTTTCAAAAACATCCTCTTTGAGTCGATATGCCGGAAAACAGAAGCTGCTGCCGGGATCTGTTCCCGGCCCTTTGACTAATCGCTCCCCATG
>CP070698.1:797427-802107 GCA_020349685.1 bacterium | reverse complement strand
TTCAGGGTCACCTCCACCCCGTTGACCGAGGTGAAGACGACGTTCTCGTAGATACCGACCCTTTCCATCGCCCTGGCGAACCCGTCCGGTTCGGAGATGGGCGAGATGGACACGGCCGGGATGACGGTCACCCGGGCGCCCTTCAGAACAAGCTCCTCCACCAGCCGGGATGACTGCTCCCGGGCCCTCGTCACCAGGACCTTAATCCCGGCGAGGGGAAGCTCCTCGCTGCTCTCTACCATATATTTATCTCTTCAGAGCATACAGTGTTGTCACTTAAAGGCCTGCAAAAGCCATAACGCAGGGGGCCGCAGGAGCACCGCCTCCCAGGCGCTGTCGCAAAGAGCCGCAGTTTCATCATTATTGATAAAGTTTTAACCGCCGAGGAAAACCGAAAGTGCATCCTGCCTCCAATGGCATCAAGCGTTCAGGTGAGGGGAAGGCTGTCACTCAAAATTCGATGTTCATCGTTTATGCCTTCCTTTGCGTGACTCTGCGGGAGGTGCGGCTTTCCAGCGGGACGTCCCTGCGGACCTCCGGGTTATCGCTTTAGCCGCTGTTACTTCAGAATCACTTTTTTTCGCTCCGTCGTTAAGCCGTCGTCCAGTCTGAGGTTTCCTTCTGCGTGCTGCGTCCTGCGTTCTGCGTGCTGATCTTAATTCATCTCCCTGCAGTAAACCTCTTCAAGGATCGCCCGTCCTCCCGCGTCGAGGATGCGGTCAGCCAGGGCGGTGCCAAGGGCGGCGGCGTCCCCGGCCGGTCCGCGGTCAGAATCTTTGACGATCTTCTTCCCGTCGACGCTCCCCACGAGACCGGTGAGCACCACCTCGTCCCCCTCCCGGACGCCGTAGGCGGCAATGGGGACCTGGCAGCCGCCTTCCAGCCGATGCAGGAAGGCTCTTTCGGCAGCCACGCACGACCCGGTCACCTCGTCGTTGAGAAAGGCGATCCTCTCCAGGGTGTCCGCGTCGTCCAGCCGCGCCTCGATGCCGAGCGCCCCCTGCCCTATGGCCGGCAGCATGAGGCCGGTATCGATGATCTCGGTCACCTCCTCCTCCCAACCCAGCCTGGTCACCCCGGCCATGGCCAGGATGATGGCGTCGTACATCCCTTCCTTGAGTTTCCTGAGGCGCGTGTTGATGTTGCCACGCAGGGGCTCGATGACGAAATCGGGCCGGGCAGCGAAGAGCTGGGCCTGCCTGCGCAGGCTGCTGGTTCCGATCTTCGCCCCCTCGGGCAGCTCGAGGATAGGGGTCGCCTCCCGGCCGAGGACAGCGTCCCTCGGATCCTCCCGCTCGGAGACGGCCACGATGCCCAGTCCCTCCGGAAGCTCCGTAGGCACGTCCTTCATGCTGTGGACCGCCAGGTCCACCGAGTTTCTGAGCAGGGCTTCCTCTATCTCCTTGACGAAAAGACCCTTGCCCCCCACCTTTGCCAGTGGGACGTCCAGGATCTTGTCGCCGGTGGTCTTTATGGTGTGTATCTCGACGTCCAGATCCGGGTGCCTGCGGATGAGCTGCTCCTTGATCCAGTTGGCCTGCCACAGGGCAAGCTGGCTGCCGCGGGTGCCGATGCGAAGTAAATTACTCAAATAAGCCTCCTGTAAATTCAGCACGCAGGACGCAGTACGCAGTACGCAGTGGAAACTACTTTAAGGTTCAAATCCTGAATACTGATCTACTCTGGGTTGTTAAAAAGCTAAAGCAACTGTTTATTCCCAATTAACTAGTTAAAGCGGATACCAGGATAATTATCTGTCTTATTCTGTGTGCTGCATGCAACGAAATGTTTCCTCTTTTTCCTGCTGCGTGCTGCGTGCTGTGTGCTGCGTTCTCTGAAATTGAAGACATCGATTTTCACGCTAATCTTCAATTTCAAAGATCTCCCTCACCATCTCCGTCACCGCGCCTTCGTCCCCGTCGTGGGCGGCCTTCTTCATCCTGCTGATGGGGCGGTGAAGGAGCTTGTTGAGGATGGCCTCCGTCATGGCCTCGACCCTCTTCACATCAACCTCCGAAAGACCGTCCATTCTCTTGAGTGTCTTGTCCAGCTCACCCCGCCGGACCTCCTCGGCCCATTCCCTCAGGGCCACGATGGTGGGGAACGACTCCCTGGAGCGCATCCAGTCCGTGAACTGCCTGACCTCGCCGGCGACGATCTCCTCGGCCTTGGCCGCCTCCTTGGAACGGGTCTTGATGTTGGTCTCGACCACACCCTCCAGGTCATCGATGTCGTAGGCGTAAACGTTCTGAACCTCGTTGACCTCCGGGGCGATGTCCCTCGGGACGGCGATGTCGATGAAGAACATGGGTTTGTTGCGCCTGCGCTTGATCACGTCCTTGACCATCTTCTTGTCGATGATGATCGTGGGAGCCCCGGTGGAACTGATCACGATGTCGGCCAGCTCCATCTGCTGGGTTAGCTCGTCGAAGGGGACGGCGGTGCCCTTGAACTCCCCGGCCAGCTTGACGGCGTTCTCGTAGGTCCTGTTGGCCACGATGATGTGCTCGACGCCGTTATTGAGAAGATGCCGGGCGGCGAGTTCGGCCATTTCCCCGGCGCCGATGAGCATGACCGTCTTCCCTTCGAGCTCACCGAAGATCTTCTTGGCGAGCTCCACCGCCGCGAAGGATATGGAGACTGCGGAGGTGGCGATCCTGGTCTCAGAGCGGACACGCTTGGCCACCGAAAAGGCCTTGTGCAGGAGGCGGTTTAAAATATTGCCCGTGGCCTGAGCATTGGCTGCGCACCCGAAGGCTTCCTTGACCTGCCCCAGGATCTGGGGCTCCCCCACAACCATGGAGTCGAGGCTGGAAGCGACGCGGAAGATGTGCCCCACGCACTCTTCGCCGGTCATGGTGTAGATGTGGGGGTCCAGTTTCTCCCTCGGGACACTGTGGAACTCCCCGAGGAAGTGGATGATCTCATCCTTGGCCTTGTCCACCTTTTTCTTGGGTGTGGCGCAGTAGACCTCGACCCTGTTGCAGGTGGAAACGATAAGGCCCTCCAAAACACTGGGACAGTTGACGAGGGCCCGCACGCCTTCATCCATGTTCTTCTCGGAAAAGGAAACCGTTTCCCTGATGTCGAGGGGCGCTGTCTTGTGGCTCAGTCCGACTAGAAGTATTTCCATTTTATTCTTTGATTACTGTTCCACAATTAAGTGGGTATCGTGTTGTTATCACTCGAATGCACACTGAATCTTTAACCGCAGAGAACGCGGAGGTCGCGGAGGAGATAAATTTCTCTTTCCCTCACCTGACCTTTCCCGGAAGGGAAAGGGATTTCATCGAAATCTGTCGTTGAGACCTCAAAGCCGGTATAAAAGTTAACTTTGATCCCGGTCTTTGTGGCCTCAACCGTTCAGGTGAGGGAGTTGCGGTTAATCTATTAATGGCAGATATAAGCATTTTGTCTTTCTCTGCGGCCCTCTGCGGGACGAGCGGCATACCAGCGGGCCGCCTTCCGCCGTCGCTAACGCCTCCCGACCAGCTATGGCGGATGAACTGCGGTCCTCTGCGTTAATGCTTTTGCCTTTCCTTTGGTCTCTCAAGCTTTCAGTCGCCCGGCTGCTCATTTCTCAATTGTACGAATGCAGCCCGCTCAGCAGGAGGTTGACGCCGAGGAAGGTGAACAGGACGGCCATGAACCCGACGATGGAAAACCACGCCGCCTTGCGCCCCCGCCACCCCACGGTCAGTCTGGCGTGCAGCACGGCGGCGTAGATGAGCCAGGTGATGAGGGACCAGGTCTCCTTGGGATCCCAGCTCCAGTAGGACCCCCAGGCGTACTGGGCCCATACCGACCCGGTGATGATGCCCAGGGTCAGGAGGGGGAAGCCGATGGTGAGCGCCCGGTAATTCATGGAATCCAGGACGTCCAGGCTCGGCAGCCGGTAATAGAAGGCGCCGGGACGTTTGCTCTTGAGCTGTTTCTCCTGGATCAGGTACATGATGCCGGTGCCAAAGGCCATGGCGAACAGGGCGTCGCCCATGAAGCTGAGAGTCACGTGGATGGGCAGCCAGTTGCTCTGGAGGGCCGGGGGAACCTCTCCGATACCCTTCTGGGGAAGCAGGGCAGCCGCAGCCATGAGAATGAGAGTGATGGGCATGACGAAGGCCCCTACAACGGGGACCTTGTATTTAATTGTGATGAGAAGGTAGGCGGTGACAAGACACCACGAGAAGAAGACCAGGGACTCGTACATGTTCGTCCCGAAAGGCATCCCGCCCTTGAAGTATCTCGCAAGAAAATATCCCAGCTGGGCGGCGAAGGTCAGGTAGAGGCTGAAACGGGCCACCCGCGGGACGAAGGGGTTGCGGTAAACGAGAAAGAGGAGGTAGTGCAGGGTGGCCAGGAAAAGGAAGAGGAGGGCGGCTGAGAAAAAGATTAAATCCATAGAATCCTCGGGTTAGAAAATGGAAATTGGAGAATGGAAAATAGGTGATGCAAACATATCCCGTTTTTGAATATTACCGACCGGACCTGTTATCTACTTGCCATTCTCCTATTTTTATTATTTCGAAGCAAGCCAACTAGTCAAGTATTAATCAGAATGAAGTGTACATAGTTATTGAGTATGCAAAACTATGGTAGAGATCTTGGAAGAGCTTACTTTTAGGAACAGGATTCGTGTATTCGATGACCGATTTCATGCTGGTCAGCTTTTATCTAAAAAGC
>CP070698.1:794079-797327 GCA_020349685.1 bacterium | reverse complement strand
CGCTCGGCCCAGCAGCGCCTTCATCTCGAGCTGGCCCTGGTGCACATGGCCAGGGCTGGAGAGATCGTTCCTGTTGCCGAGGGGGGCCCCTCACCTGCCGGCAGTGGCGGCTCCGGTGCGGAGGGCGGAAGGAAAAGGAGCTTCACGCCCAGTGAAAAACCGGAAAGGTTCTCTTCATCAAAGGAGGACACGGAAGCTCCCCGGGACCTTTCGGCTCCACCGGCTTTTGAGGGCATCGAAACGCCCATGGAGACGTGGGAACAGCTCGTGGAATTCATCAACGGCAGGGCTCCGGCCATCGGCAGCATGCTCGAGCAGCTGATCCCGCGGAACGTCGCCGGAGAGGAGGTCGTCATCGGCGGCAAGCGGGGGGAAATTTATCTGGAGGTTCTCCAGGAAAAGGAAAAGCTGTCTGAGCTCAAGGCCCTGCTGCGGGAGTTTTTCAACCGTGATATGCGGGTCAAGTTCGTGGAGATGGAGGCGAAAGAAAGGGCCAGAAATCACAACGTCATTGAAAAAAGGGAACAGAGGGAGTCCGACCTCGAGCGCAAGATAAAAAAAGAAACGAGGGATCATCCCATGGTCCGTGAGGCCATGGAGATCTTCGGCGGTGAACTCAAGTCCGTCAAGGTCCTGGGCAAATCCACGAAGGACCCGGAGGATATGCCGCCAAAGGAGGAGGAGTTATGAAAGGTTTGGGCGATCTCATGAAGAAGGCCCAGCAGATGAAGGCACACATGGACCGTCTCCAGGAGGAGCTGGCATCAAGGGAGGTGGAGGCCGGGGCCGGTGGGGGTATTGTCACCGTCAGGGTAACGGGAGCCCAGGAGGTCGTTTCCATCGAGATCGATCCATCGGTCATCGACCCGGAAGAGAAGGAGATGCTGCAGGATCTCGTCCAGGCGGCTGTCAACGAGGCCCTTCGAAAGAGCAAAGAGATGATGCAGGAAGAGATGGGCAAAATAACGGGAGGCCTTCCCGTGCCTGATATCTTCGGTTAATCGTCGTGCGTTACCCCAGATCCATAAGGCTCCTTATCGAGGAGTTTAAAAAACTACCCGGGATAGGGGAAAAAAACGCCCAGCGCCTGGCCTTTTACCTGCTGGGAGCTCCCGCCGAGAGAGCACAGGCTCTGGCCAGCTCCATGCTCAGGATGAAGGAAACAGTGAGGCACTGCGAGCGCTGTTTTAACCTGACGGAGGATCAGCTTTGCGACATCTGTCTTGATCCGGGGCGGACCGAGGGACTCCTGTGCGTGGTCCAGTCCCCTCTGGACCTCATGGCCATCGAAGCGACCGGACAGTTTCGCGGGTCTTACCATGTCCTCATGGGAGTCCTGTCTCCCATGAGAGGGGTGGGTCCGGAGGACCTGAAATTATCCGAGCTCATGGAAAGGGTAAGCGAAGGGAACGTCCAGGAGGTCATCATCGCAACGAACCTGGATGTGGAAGGAGAGGCCACGGCCTCCTATCTCGTGACAGCCCTGGCTCCCCTGAAGGTGAAGATCACCAGGATCGCCAGGGGCATCCCTATCGGAGGCAGCCTTGAGCAGGCCGATTCCCTGACCCTCGGCCTCGCCATCGACGGCCGACTGGAACTGTAAACCCTTGAAAAGCACTGTGTTTTCCGGTATATCATTGTATTCGATCCGCGTGTGTGTTATGCACATCTAACATTATCCTGATCACCGAAAGGGTTTGAGTGCGACCGAATCTCGTTCTATACGAGGAAGAGTTCAACCTCGTCACCGATGTGATAAAGCGCCTCGTCACGAGCGCCAACGCGAAAGTCGTTTTCCTGGTAGATAAGAACGGGCAGCTTATCACAAGCTCGGGACATACCGAAGGCATCGACACCACCTCCCTTGCGTCCCTGACGGCGGGAAACATCGCCGCCACGGGAGGGCTGGCGAAGCTCATCGGAGAGAAAGAGTTCTCCATCCTTTTTCACGAAGGTGAAAAGGACAACATCCACATCTCCATCATCGGACACAGGGTTATCCTGGTCGTCATCTTCGACGAGAGGAGCTCCCTCGGCCTCGTGAGGCTGAGGGTCAAGAAGTCGGGCGAGGAACTGGAGAAGGTCTTCGCCGAGATCGACAATAAGGCGGGCACGGACACTTCCGGGCTGGGTGTCGATTCACCTTTCGCAGAGATCACGGATGACGATATCGAAAACCTCTTCAGCTGACAGGAGATAGCCGGGAAATGTCCTTCATCAACTACTCCTCCAGGGAGATCAACTGCAAGATCGTCTATTACGGGCCCGGCCTCTGCGGCAAGACGACGAACCTGCAGTTCATTTACAAGAAGACCAACCCCCAGGCCCGCGGCAAGATGATCAGCCTTGCCACGGAAACGGACCGCACCCTGTTCTTCGATTTTCTGCCCCTGTCGCTGGGCGACATCAGGGGATTCAAGACGCGGTTCCACCTCTACACGGTACCGGGTCAGGTTTTTTACGACGCCTCCAGAAAGCTCATCCTCAAGGGTGTGGACGGCGTTGTTTTTGTCGCCGACAGCCAGGTTGAGAGAATGGAAGCCAACATCGAGAGCTTTGAAAACCTGCGCCAGAACCTGGCTGAACAGGGATACGACCTGGATACCATTCCCCTCGTCATCCAGTACAACAAGCGGGACCTTCCCAACGTGGTGTCCATGGAGGAGCTGCAAAAAGCCCTCAACATACGCAACGTGCCCGCCTTCGAGGCGGTGGCCCCGGAAGGGGTGGGAGTTTTCGAAACATTGAAAGCCATCGCCAAGCTGGTGCTCATCGAACTGAGGAAGGGGACAGGGGGGTAGCGCCGCCTCCCGGCGCACACCGGTGTCTAGACTCTGGTGTCTAGTGTCTAGAACAATCCAGCCGCCACGTGGCGGTTTTTTTGCGCCGCATTTCACCTGTCGGTTACAGACCAGAAATGATGGTTGAGCCCACCTCTGCTCAAGTGTGTGCAACCTCCCCTGGTGGGCAAAAAGAGTAATTTTTACTCTTTGCAAGAGTTCTGCATTACCACCATTTTCGAAAGATTCCCCATTCAGTGCTCTGCTGGACGCTATCCCTGAAAAAACCAGCGTCCAACCCTATGAGCGAAATAAAGATTTCACACGTAACAAATGGTGTTTATCAATAGTATTATGGTGTGATAAAAGGAGAACTTTCACAAACATTGCCTTTTGTGGTGATGGTCAAATCAAATGATGTGTTGCACAGCTTGGGGAGCCTGAATAAAAACCTGAGAATAGAGCTTT
>CP070698.1:786641-793979 GCA_020349685.1 bacterium | reverse complement strand
GGTCTGAGAAGACGGCTGGAGGACAGGGTCGACAGGCTCTGGCAACGTGTTGAGAGCAGGGGGCCTCACGATGCCTAAACGACTGCTCATCATGCTTCTGCTCCTGGCCGCCCTGGTCGGATGTGAACGGGGTGAAGTCGGGGACAACCTGTCCGGAGGCGCTCCGGATTTCACCCTTCCCGCCGTGGACGGTTCCATGGTTAGCATCTCCGACTACTCCGGCAAGGTGATCCTCGTGGATTTCTGGGCGACGTGGTGTCCCCCCTGCCAGGAGATGGTCCCTCTGCTGTCAAAGCTGCACAAGCAATATGCGGACAAGGGGCTGGTCATCCTGGGTGTTTCCCTCGACAGGGAGGGCCTGGAGGTCCTGGGATCCTACGTCCACGAGAATATGATCCCTTACAAGGTCGTCCTGGGTGATACGAGGATCAGCAACGCTTTCGGCGGCGTATCCACCATACCGACCCTCTTTATCGTTGACAGGGAGGGAAGACTGGTGAGAAAGCTTACCGGTTTCCACACCTACGGGCAGCTGGAAGAGCAGGTGAAGAGGTACCTGTGAAGTCAGCACGTAGAATACAGTCCGCAGAATGCAGAAATATAAACTGAGAGATAAAATAAGCACTTAACTCAAAACCCGAAACTCAAAACACAAAACTGGTTTTTCGGAGGTTTTCCATGGACAACAGCAAAACTCTCGTTCTGGTCGTGGCCGCTTTCTTTCTGGGATTGATGACGGGCATTCTTGGGCCCAAGATGTTCGGCGGCCGGCCTGCGGTTCAACAGGTCTCCCGGCAGGCTCCGGCCCCACAGCAGCCTCCTCCGGGACCCGATTACAGCGTTCAGATAAGCGAGCTCAAAAGGCGCCTCCAGAGCAACCCCAACGATGTCGGTCTTCTGGTCCAGCTGGGCAACACCTACTTCGACAGCAACATGTACCCGGAATCCATCGAGGCCTACGAGAAATCCCTGGCATTGCGCCCCGGCAACCCCAACGTTCTGACAGACCTGGGTGTCATGTACCGGAGGAACGGCCAGTCGGACGAGGCGATTAAACGCTTCCGCACGGCAATGGCAGCCGATCCGATGCACTTTCAGAGCCGGATGAACCTGGGCGTGGTGCTCTTCTACGATTTCAACGATGCGGCAGGGGCCAGGGAAGCGCTTCAAAGCGTATTGGAGATCTACCCCCAGGGTCCCAACGCCGACAACGCCAGGCAGCTGCTGGCCGCCATCGACGCGGCCCAGGGGGGGAACTAAAATAAGAGTCTAGTGTCTAGATTCTGGTGTCTGGATTCCCAGTGCACTTGAATCTCCCTGGGTTTTGGATCGGGAATTTTAAAGTTGAACTTAGGAGGTTCCCATGGATCGCAGGGAGCTTATGCGCATTTTCAACAGCACCAGCCGTTTCGGCACCTTGAGTACCAGCGACGGCCAGGGCAATCTCAACGCCGGAGTCTTCAACTCCCCCCAGATGGTTGACGAGAACACCGTCGTCATGGCTCTCGGTGACAACCGTACCCTTGCCAACCTCAAGAAGCACCCCAGAGCGGTCTTCCTGTTTTTTGAACCAGGCTCCGACCCCTATACCTGGAAGGGTGCCAGGGTCTATCTCCAGGCCCTCAGGATCGAAGGTCAGGGCACCCTTTATGACAGCATGGTAGAGCAGGTTAGGGCCATGGCCGGGGATGATGCGGCCGGGGGCATACGGGCTGCCGTAACCTTTCGCATCCAGGATGCCAGACCCATCATCGACTCGGGGCAATAAAGGCAATTCCAGATTTCAGATTCCAAATTCCAGATTAAAGGGGCGGCCTGGGGCCGCCCCTTTTCATTTGTCGGAAACCTTCGGCCTCTCCGTATAGGGCAGGGGGACGTACTGCACCGAGGGCCGCCGTGAGGCGGGCTGGGGGAAAAGGGTCATGTACGTAAAGATGTCTTCGGGAACGCCGGTGTCCACCTCAAGACCCAGCTCCCTCGCCTCTTCAAAGGTGATGGGGTAGTCGTGGGTCCACTTGCCGGAGGAGAGGACTGTTGCCAGCTTGCTGGCTGCCTTGGCGGGCATCCTTTCCTTGAGGATCCTCTCCACACAGCTGTGGACCTGATGCATGGCTTTTCTGCTCACATCCGCCAGGATGAGGGTTTCGTCGTCCACCTTTTCAACCGGTTTGCTTTCCACCGCCTTGATAATTGAGGCTGCCGGAAAGTTGCCGACCTGTGGGTCTACCGGCCCGATAACGGCATTCTCGTCCATAATGATCTCATCGGCGGCGAGGGCGATGAGGGTTCCTCCGGACATGGCGTAATGGGGGATGAACACGGTCACCCTGGCTGGATGCTTCAGCAGGGCGTGGGCTACCTGCTCAGAGGCCAGCACCAGGCCGCCCGGGGTGTGAAGAATGATGTCTATCGGTATGGAGTCATCCGTCATCTTGATGGCCCGGATGATCTCCTCCGAGTCCTGGATGTCGATGTAGCGCATCAGGGGGAAGCCGAAGAGGCTCAGGATCTCCTGGCGGTGTATGAGAGCGATGACCCTGCTGCCACGTTCACCCTCGATCCTGCGCAGGGCATTGAGCCGCCTGCTCTCCAGGCTCCTGCGCTGGATCAGGGGTGAAACAGCCGAGATAATAAAAAGGATCCAGATAACGTCTAAAAGACCCATGACGATTCCTCCTCCGGTACGGTGGTTTCCCCTGTTATTATATCATGGAGGGGAAGATTGCCCCCACGAAGTGATATCTTCAATGTTTTGCCTCTGAAAGGACAAGGATCTAAAATATAAAAAGAACCCTTGCCAAGCCCTGCGGAGCCCGGGACCAGATATGAACCAGAAATCCAGAACCGCCAACACAGCGCCGGCCTGGCACCTCATGTCCAGTACGAAGGTCCTGGAACATTTTGGAACCGATGCCAAAAAGGGACTTTCCACCGAGAAAACTCTGGCTATCAGGCAGGCCGTCGGCCCCAACGAACTCCCCGAAAAGAGAGGCCGGGGCATCTGGCCCATATTCCTCGAGCAGGTCCGGTCGCTGATGGTGATTGTCCTGCTGGCCGCCTGCGGCATCTCCCTCCTCCTTGGTGAGGTGGCCGATGCCGTGGCCATCCTCGCCATCGTCCTCATCAATGCGGTTCTCGGCGTACGCGAGGAATACAAGGCGGAAAAGGCCATCGCCGCGCTGCGCCGCCTGTCCGATCCCGTAGTGACCGTGGTCAGGGACGGCCAGGCCGGTGAGGTGGGTTCACGGGACCTCGTTCCAGGAGATATCGTCCTCCTGGAGGCGGGTGACATGGTCCCTGCCGACTGTCGTCTGCTTCAGTGCGAGGGGCTGCGTGTCCAGGAGTCGTCTTTGACAGGGGAATCGGAGCCGGTGGACAAATGGTGCAGGGCCGTGGAGGAGGCCGGTGATATCCCCCTTGGCGACAGGGTAAACATGGCCTATATGGGCACCCCAGTGGTTAATGGCAGAGGTTCGGGGGTGGTCATTGCCACTGGCATGCAAACGGAACTGGGTCGGGTTGCGGGCATGCTTCAGGAACAGGAAGAAGAAGCGACACCCCTCCAGAGGAGACTGGACCGGTTGGCCGGAAGCCTGGCTCTGGCCGCCCTTTTCCTGGTTTTTCTCGTTGTCCTCCTGGGTTTCATGCGCGGAGAGGCGCCTCAACAGCTCTTCCTCACCGCTGTGAGCCTGGCGGTGGCGGTTATGCCGGAGGGCCTGCCCGCTGTTGTGACCATCGCACTGGCGCTGGGAGCGGAAAGAATGCTTCGCCAAAAGGCCCTTGTGAGGCGCCTTCCTGCGGTGGAAAGCCTTGGATCGGTAACGGTCATATGCACGGACAAGACGGGGACCCTGACCGAGAACACCATGACTGTTACCATCCTCGACGCTGACGGAAGCCGTATGGATCTGACGCAGAGGATCCTGAAAGAAGGCGTCCGGACTTCACCCGGGGAAAAGCTCATTGACCTGGCCGGTTACCCCGTCATGTCCCTTCTTCTGATTGGGGGAGCCCTGTGCAACGATGCCGTCCTGAGTGAGCGCCCCGACGGTTCCCTCTCGGCCCTGGGCGATCCCACGGAGGGTGCCCTGGTCGTGGCCGCGGCGAGGGCGGGCTTCAGGAAAAAGGAGCTGGACCAAAATTTGCCCAGACTCGACGAGATCCCCTTCGATTCGGAACGCAGGCTCATGACGACTCTCCACCAAATGGGAAGGGAGAGCTACCACAACCTGTCGACCCTCTCGGGTGAGCTGGCCGAAGTCCTGGACAGTCGCCTGTCACGCCTTACCTTCACCAAGGGGGCCATCGACAGCCTGTTACCCTTATGCAACCGCATCATGGGACGCGGCGAGGTTCGATCCCTGGGTGAAAAGGAACTGAAAGAGATCCGCAAGGATCACGACGAGCTCGCCGGTATGGGGATGCGGGTCCTCGGCGTGGGATACAGGCCCGAAGAGGACAGCATCGGGGGTGGGCACGCCAGGGCTCAGGAAGTTGGGCTGATCTATGTAGGCATGGTGGGGATCCTCGACCCCCCGCGACCTGAAGCCCATCATGCTGTCCGGACCTGCCAGGCGGCCGGGATCCGTCCCGTTATGATAACCGGTGATCATCCGCTGACCGCTGCCCACATAGCCGGCAAGCTCGGCATTGGAAAGGACTCCAACGTTCTCACCGGAACCCGGATAGAGGAGCTCGACGAAAGGAGCCTCGCCAAGGAGGTGGGCAGGGTGGACATCTACGCCCGCGTCTCCCCGGTTCACAAGCTCAGGATCGTCAAGGCCCTTCAGAGCGAAGGGCAGATAGTGGCCATGACAGGGGACGGTGTCAACGATGCCCCGGCCCTGAAAACTGCCGATGTCGGCGTCTCCATGGGAAAGACGGGAACCGAAGTGGCCAAGGAGGCCTCTGACATCGTGCTTCAGGATGACAACTTCGCCACCATAGTGCACGCGGTGAGGGAAGGGCGCATCATCTTCGACAACATCCGGAAGTTCGTTCTTTTCATCCTCGCCAGCAACTCGGCCGAGATCCTGGTCATGATCGCAGGCCCCCTGATGGGGATGCCGCTGCCCCTTTATCCCCTCCAGATCCTGTGGGTCAACCTCCTCTCGGACGGCCTGCCGGCAGTGGCCCTGGCTGTGGAGCCGGGAGAGCCCGGCATCATGGAGCGCCCGCCGATGGACCCGCGTACTGGAATCTTTACCCGTCAGATGGTCTTCAAGATCGTCTGGGTGGGGGGGCTTCTGGGAGCCCTTTCCCTCGGTCTGGGCTACAGGTTCTGGATGCTCGAGGACCAGGCCTGGAGAACCTTGATCTTCAGCACCCTGACTTTCGGTCAAATGGCCAATGTCCTGGCAATCCGCACAGGGAATCAGTCTCTCTTCCGGGTGGGGATCGCCACCAACCGTCCCCTGCTCGGTGCCGTTCTCCTTACATGCGGGCTTCAGCTGGCCGTGGTCTACATGCCCCTCCTCCAGGGTGTCTTCAAGACAGCTCCCCTTTCTGCCGGTCAGCTCACCCTCTGCCTGTTTTTGAGCTCCCTGGTTTTCTGGGCTATCGAAGGGCAGAAGTTAATCCAGAAGCACTTTCAGGGGACCGCGAGAGCCACCGCCTGAGAACCTGGGCCCCCTGACCGGAACCCATGGAGGTCCCCCCCTCGGCCCTCCCAGCCACCCAGATAAGTGGATACCGGGTCTTAGAAGCTTTGAGCATAAGTTTAGAAATCGGGAATTCAGTGTTCTGGATTATTTCCCCCTTTTACTGTAGAATTGATTAAATATCTGTTAAAGATCTACACAGGGTCATTGGGGGATGGCCCATCTTTGTCTTTCCCGCTTTTCGGCTGCCCTTCCCGTTAAGACCCGCAATTGTATTGCTTGCGCCAGGTCAGGAGCAAGCGCGCTCTCAACTGTGGCGAGAGGAGGGGGGCATGCTGTACGATCCGATCTTTAGAGGATTGAGGAGGGTCTGCCCGAAATGTTCCGAGGGCAGGCTGCTCTGGAGGAACTGGAGGCACTGGCAGCATATCACCCGGGAAGGCCGTCGCTGCTGTGACTACCTTGTCTATTATGAATGCGACCGCTGCCACAGCAAGGTGAAGATCCTCAGGGGCGGCCTGGTCAGGGATGTCGACGAGAGGGAATGGCAGATCTTCTGCCAGCCGAAAAGATCAGAAAACAAGGACCTGGACTCCAGAATCTGAAATTCAGTGTCAATCCTTCTCCCACGGGACCCTCATTCCCATCCTTTCCAGCTTTCCGGCCAGCTCTCGCCCTTCAAGGGTGGGTCTGGTAAGGTCGCCGTCCCGGGTGGTGAAGCCTGCCTCCAGAAGAAGCTTGCCGGCCTCATCATGCCGCTGCTCGTTCAGGAGGGCAAGGAGGTCGATCTCCTTTCTTGAAAGAGTGATCGCCCCGTGGCGATAATCCATGAAGGCCTCCCAGACCAACGGAACCCATTTTCTGACGATCTTCTCACCGATGGCCTCAGCGTATACCCTTATCTCGAACTGAGCCTTGTGATCCATGCGCAGGTTAAGGAAATGCAGCAGGTTGTGAAGGTCGATCTTCCAGTAGGCCTCTGTGTAGGTGGATAAGGGCAGGTCCTTTCTGGCCTGCTCCCTGGCGACGCCCAGTTCGATGCGCTCTTCGTAGATCTCCTGGAGGAATTTTTGCGTATCTGCCTCCCTCTCGGTAAGCTTCTGTCCAGCCTCAGGATCCAGACCACCTTCACTTCCCTGCTTGTTGATCTCGGACTGGAGGCGCCACTCCCCGGGACCTGTTTTCCTGGCCGTATCTATGGCGAGGGAGTAACGGGTGGAATACTCGTTCACGTTGGCCGTCCTGTGCCGTATCCATTGACGCCAGATGTCCATGGGTACGCGGATGTGCAGTTTGATCTCGCACATCTCGAAAGGAGTGGTATGGCGATGCCTCATGAGATACCTGATGAGGCCTCGGTCGTCGCTTACCGATTTTGTGCCTTTGCCGTATGAGACCCTTGCGGCCTGAACGATGGAATCGTCGTTGCCCATGTAGTCGACAAGGCGCACAAAACCGTCGTCCAGGACCGGAAAGGCTTCACCGAGGATCTTGTCCAGCGCCGGTACCCGCACACGATGAAGACGGTTCTCTTCCTTGCTCACTGATAACCTCCGGGGGGATCGGGAATAGAAGGGGTATTTTAATGGAAGAGCGAATGAAAGGAAAGCAGACTCTAGAGTCGGGGATCCGGAGTTCGGGGTCTGTGGCCGGGTTTTTCCTAGCACCGCAACCCGATCTGTATGATCTTCTCCGCCCTCCGCCCTCCCATTTGGCCGCGCCATTGGGAACGCTCCTT
>CP070698.1:783531-786541 GCA_020349685.1 bacterium | reverse complement strand
GTTACCTGTTACTTTTCCCTTGTCATTCCTCTCAAAACAGCTTCTTGAGCCTGTCCCCCAGGTCCTTCTGGATCCTCTCCTTGAGCTCCTCCTTCTTCTCCTCGACCTCCTTCTTGACCTCCTCCTTGGCCGCCTCGTTCATGGCGGACGAGTCGAGGCCGATCTTCGGGGAGGTGACGCTGCCGCTTATTTTCAGGGGGACCTGGACCCGGCCGTCCGGCTCCTTGGGGAAAAGCCTGCGGCGATTTTCCGGGATCTCGTCGCTCCTGGCTTTGGACAGGGTCATGCGGGCGGTCATGGCGAGGGACCGGTCCAGGCCGATATCTCCCCGGGCCTTCAAGGAGTACTCTCCGGTGGCGATCCTCATGTTGCTGACCTTCACCTTTCCTTCCGCGATGGTGAAGGAAAGGTCCATGTCATCGAACTTCGTCTCACTGCCCTGCCCTCCCACTCCGAGAAGAGAGGCGGCCTTGGCCGCACCGCCGCCAGGGTTGGCGGTGGTCAGGCGCCCGTCCGCAGCCTTAACAGCCCCCTTGCCCGAGAGGTATTTTTCGAGGTCTTCGAAACGGGTCCCCTTGCCTTCCATAGACACGTCCATGGAGGCCTTGCCGTAGGCGATCCCGTCCATTCCGGCGACGGCAGCCAGGGCGTCGTTAACCTCCACACCGGTCATCATCATGCGCGTGCCGTAGGCGAGGGGCAGCGTGCCCAGGTCGGCCCATGCGGACCCCGAAAGGCGGCCGGAAAAGGCGTTCAGCTTGAGTTCGTCCATGGAAAAGAGGCTCTCCCTTTGAGACAGCAGGGCGGAAAGGTCGGTAAAGGCGATGCGCTCGAAACGGCCCTCCTCGACGAAGACCTTGCCGGTAACCTTGATAGGGGGAGCTTTGATGGGCTCTAAAGGTGCCGATCCCGGCGGCGGGACGACGGCCTCGCTGGAGCTGCGTTCCATCAGGGCCGGGCCCCTGTCCATCTCGAACTTTTTTGACCGGAACACGAGGTCCGCCTCCAGGTCCCTCCCTGCAGTTCCAGACATGTCTCCCTCGAAGGTCAGGTCGCCGCCCAGCTTGACCAGTGGACCCAGGTCGGGGAGCACCTTGTCCCAGCCGTCGAGGGGGATGGTGTTCGATCTGACCTTAAGGTCCAGCAGCGGGTTTTTTCCCAGGTTGCGGACCGATCCGGCAGCCTCGAAGACCGCCTGGTAGGCCTCCAGCGTGAAGGCATCCAGAGTCATGGTCTTCTTCTGGAGATCGAGTCGGCCTCTCTGCCTGACCGACCCTACAAAGTCGGTGACCAGGGGCTTGTTGTCCGCGCCGTTCAGTCCAAGCTTGTCCAGGTCTCCCTCCATCTCGAAGCTGATCCCGTCGCCGAGGCTTCCCTTTACCGCTTCCGACGCGCTCACAACGCCGGCGATGTTTACAGGGAGAGGACCGAAGATACGGGAAAGGCGAGACAGTTCAAAAGGCAGGATCTCGAGTTTCAGGTCAAAAGGTATCTGGCTGGGGATGATGATGTCGCCTGCCGGACCCACCGTGCCCTTGAACTCGACATCCCTGGCCTCGCTGCCGATACCCAGGGCGGCCAGGATGGTAACCGGCCTGTCGAGGGAGAGGTCCCTCAAGGTCAGATCGATGCCCTGAAAAGAGATGCCCCCGGAAAGGCGAGGGACGGTGGCGTCCGCATAGAAGAGCTCGCCTGATTTCACGCGGATCTCTTCCACGAGAAGATCGATGGGCGGTGCCTTGATGCTCTGGCCTGAGGGATCCATGGCCGCATAAGGGAGATCCGCCACAGCCGTGGGCCCGTTGATGCGTTCGAGGATGTCGTCGAAGTTGTACCCTCCCCTTTTGTTCTTGAGGATCCTGATCTTCGGGCCGGAAAGGACGACGTGTTCAACGGAAAGTCGCAGGCGCATGAGGTCTGCCAGGCGAAGCTGTAAGTCGAAGGAGTCGAACCTGGCGAAAGGATCGTCACCCGCCCCTTCGGTCTCTGCGATGGAGAAACCGGAAAGCCTGACCTTGGGGCCGGACCAGCTGAAGCTGGCGTCCTCGATGGTGACCTCCCGGCCCAGATACGCGGAGGCTCTTTCCTCGCCCCACGTTTTCAGCGCATCGACGTTGAGGAGATAGGGTGCGGCGACAAGGGCCGCGATCACCAGGACTAGAAGGACCCCTCCTATGATGAGGGAGTATTTGATGAGTTTGTTCATAAGGAACTCCTGTGTGTAATCTCAAATCTCATATCTCAAATCTCAAAAAGAGCGGTGAGGTCTTTAAAACTATCGCTAAATGAATCTAGGTATTTCTGAGATCTGAGATCTGAGATCTGAGATCTGAGATCTGAGATCGCTCTTATGGTTTCTCCCACACAACTTCCTTGCAAACCTCGAAGGCCTCTCCGTCCCAGCAGTAAACGCGCCGATACCCGTCATCCTCCCCGGAGGCCATTTTCATGAAGGTGACGCTCACAGCCTGTCCCTCTGTTCCCAGGAGGGGGTAGCCCGGGGGGGCCGTCATATCCTCAAGGATAACATCGAAAACGGGGTTGTTGCCGTCTCCGTCACCCATCATCAGGATGCGGGCCTTCATGGCCGCATTCCCCTTGGTGAGGTAGTAAAGGAGCACCTCGTCCCTGCCGTCACCGTTGGTGTCGGCTGCTTCCAATGAACGCACGGTCTCGCCGTCCTGCCCGTCGATGACCCCTTCGTCATCCCACCATCTCGACCAGCGCCCGGACTCCCCCCTGAAAAATGTCAGCCGTGCCTGGCCCGCGGTCGTGTAAAGTACCGCGAGCTCCTTGACGGCATCTCCTTCGAAGTCGGCGAGGCCGTACTGGAGGATGCGGGTGTCCCCGGGGAGGGCGGAGTAAACGTCGGAGTTGGCATGGGAGCCAGCGGGCAGGGCCGCTCCAAGGAGCAGGGCAAACAGTGCGACAACCGCCAACCTCCAGGGGCGCCCGGAGCAACAGACCATGTTGTCCTTGTGTGGCATCGCTAGAGTATAAACGTCCGGGT
>CP070698.1:775663-783431 GCA_020349685.1 bacterium | reverse complement strand
CGGGATTCGGTGGACATCAGAGAGATCGTGCGGGATAAGGTTCAGCAGTTCGAGGCCGAAGCCATGGAAACCCTCGTCATGACGGTGGCCCGGAAGGAGTTCGGGCACATCCAGATCGTGGGCGCCCTCACCGGAGCGGTCATAGGGGTGATTCAGGGAGTGATACTAGTGTTTGTGGGGTGAAAGGCCCGGAGAATAGAAAATGGAAAATAGAGAATAGAGAACTGAAAATAGATTATTCAAGCGCGCTCTTTATTTTCCATTCTCCATTTTCCATTCCCTGTTTTCTGTTCCCCATTCCCCCCTTTTCAATGCTAATCGGTAGACTCCCTCTGAAAAACAGCAATCTCCGGTCTATCCGGTATATCCAGCGTCACCATGTTGAAGGGGATAACGATCCCTTCCTCGTCATAGCGTTTCTTGAGTTTCTTCACGAACTGGTGGGTCAGCTCCAGGTGGTCGTAAAACTCCTCAACAGCCAGAACGGTTTTGAAAATGATGCCCGAGTCGCCGAACTCGTTGTACCGGATCTTCGGTTCGTGATCTTTTTTGCCCCCCGGGACAGTGTCCAGGACATTCCGGGCTACTTCGAGGGTGACGCGCTCGACGTGCTCGAGATCGCTGTCGTAGTGCACCCCCACGGAAACGTACACCAGCATCTCCTTCAGGGGCTGATGATAGTTGGTCAGGATGGTCGAGGCGAGCTTGGAGTTGGGGACGATGATCATGTTGTTGGGGATGGCCCTTATCGTGGTGTTGCGCCAGGTCACGTCGGTGACGTAACCCTCCTCCCCTGACTCCAGGTGGATGTAGTCGCCGGGTTTGACCTGCCGCGCGGCGATGATCTGAAGGCCCGCGAAGAGGTTAGAAAGCGTCTCCTGCAGGGCCAGGGCCACCGCCAGACCGCCGACGCCCAGGGCCGTCAGGACGGGGGTGATGGAGATCCCCAGGGACTGGAGGATGACAAGGATGCCGAGGATATAGACAGAAAGCTTGATGATGTTTGTGAACAGGGAGATGGTCGGTGTATCTCCCCTTCCTTTCCTGGCGTGAAGGTCGAAAAGGCCCACCAGCAGCCGTGACAGGACCACCGTCAGGGAAAAGAGAAAGAGGACCGCCGGGATATGCCCCAGGAACTCCGAGGTGTCCGGTTCCAGGGGCATGACGGTGATGGCGCCGGTAAGACCGGCGAGGATGCCCCAGAGCAGGGCCATGCCGCGCAGGGACCTGACGACAAGGTTGACCGTCTCCAGGTGGATCTTCTGGACCATCCTCCGTACGAGGGGGAGGAGAAGTTTCTCTGCGGCAAGACCCGCCAGCAGCCCCGCGGCGATAAAGGCTGAGGGCAGTAGCCATGTTTGGAGATCCACATTCCCGAACATGTCACCTCCCGGGTAAGCGTTGCATCCTCACATGTTATTATAATAGGATTCTATTGGAGGTAGAATGTAAAAAAATGCTGCTGAGAAAGAGGAGTGGATATGAAATATAAAGGAGGAAAAAGGGCCGGCAGTGTATTCCACCGCAGGACCCTTCCCGGTGCCATGCCGGGCACGCTCAAAACCGGCCCGGATGCCCCGCATCCCGTCATCCGGGTCATGGCCTGGTCAAAGGAGGAGTTTGTTGAAGAGACGGTTGAAAGCACTGCCCGTCTGAGGGAAATTCTCAACAAGTGGCCCATGACCTGGGTCAACGTGGACGGACTCGGGGATGCCGCCATCCTCCAGGAACTGGCCGAGATCTTCAAGATCCACAGGCTGGCCCTCGAAGATGTTGTCAACGTCCACCAGCGCACCAAGGTGGAGGATTACGAGCACCACCTCTTCATCGTCGCAAGGATGATCAACCTCGTCAACGGCCGGGTGGAAACGGAGCAGATCAGTCTCTTTCTGGGAGACAGTTTCCTCGTCACCTTCCAGGAACGCGCCGGTGACTGCCTGGACCCGGTGCGCGAGCGGATCCGTAAGCAGAGAGGCCGGATACGCCAGAGCGGCCCCGATTACCTGGCCTACGCCATCCTGGACGCCGTTGTGGACGCCTGGTTCCCGATACTGGAGGAGTACGGTGAGATCCTGGAGGACCTGGAGGATACGATCGTGGTCAAGCCTGACAGTGAGACCGTGTCCCGGATCCACAAGATCAAGAGGGACCTTCTGGTGGTGCGGCGCACCATCTGGCCCATGAGGGAGACGGTGAACTCCCTCTTCAGGGAAGATCTCATCGAGACGGAGACCCAGCTTTACCTGCGCGACTGCTACGATCACGTGATCCAGGTTCTGGATATGGTGGAAAGTTACCGGGACATGGCTTCAGGCCTCATGGATTTCTACCTCTCCTCCGTGAGCAACCGCATGAACGAGGTCATGAAGGTCCTGACCATTATCGCGACCATCTTCATCCCCCTCACCTTCATCGCCGGGATCTACGGGATGAACTTTGATCCCTCGGCATCGCCCTGGAACATGCCAGAGCTGGGGTGGAGGTACGGTTATCCCGCCTTCTGGGGCCTCATGGTCCTCCTGGGCATGGTTATGGTCCTCTTTTTCAGGAGGCTGGGATGGCTTGGATCTCCAAAGGCGGAAATATCCGATGACCGGGGATGAGAGATCTCCGGACCAGCGCCTTGTTCTTCTGACCGGCGCCTCCGGCTACATTGGGGGACGGCTCCTGCCTCTGCTCGTGGAGGCAGGAGAGCGTGTGCGGTGCGCGGCCAGACATCCTTCCTTCCTGCAGCGCAGGGTCGGTCCTGAAGTCGAAGTGGCTTATGCCGATCTCATCGATCCGGACTCCCTGGTTTCCGCCATGGATGGGGTGCATACGGCCTACTATCTCGTCCATTCCATGGGTTCGGATACCGATTTTGCGGAGCAAGACCGCCAGGCAGCGAAGAATTTCGCCGAAGCGGCCCGAGCTGCAGGCGTCGAGAGGATCATCTACCTCGGAGGACTCGCCCACGGCCAGGGCCTTTCAACTCACCTTGCCAGCAGGCAGGAAGTGGGACAGATCCTCAGGGATTCCGGCGTTGCGACAATAGAGTTCAGGGCTTCGATCATCATCGGGTCGGGCAGCCTCTCTTTCGAGATGGTAAGGGGCCTGGTGGAGCGGCTTCCGGTCATGACCACCCCCAAATGGGTCCGGTCCCTGGCACAACCCATCGCTGTGGAAGACGTGCTGCAGTATCTCATGGAGGCGAGGCACCTGCCCCTGGAAGAAAGTGAGGTGTTCGAAATAGGCGGTGCCGAAAGGGTCTCCTATGAAGGTATCCTGAAGGAATACGCGAGACAGAGGGGTTTACGCCGGCTCATCATCCCTGTTCCGGTCCTGTCACCGCACCTTTCCAGCCACTGGCTCTCCCTGGTCACGCCCCTCTACGCGAAGGTTGGCCGCAAGCTCATCGAGGGGGTTCGCAACGAGAGCACGGTCCATGATCCGGCGGCCCTGGAAAGGTTCTCTGTCCGCCCCAAGAGCCTTGCCGAGGCGGTGACAAGGGCCATGGACAAGGAGGACCAGGAGCTCACCACGACTCACTGGTCCGACGCCCTGGCAGGGAGCAGTGACGGTCACCACTGGTGGGGTGTCCCCTTCGGGACGCGCAGGGTCGATTCCTACTCCCGTGTGCTCTGTTACACTCCAGAGGAGGTGTTCAGACCCATCCAGTGCATCGGCGGTCAGAACGGGTGGTACGCCTATAACTGGTTGTGGAGACTGCGGGGGGCCATGGACCGGTGGATAGGGGGCGTAGGTCACCGCCGGGGACGGCGGGACCCTTGCGATATCCGCGAGGGCGACGCCATCGATTTCTGGCGAGTGGGAAAGTTCGTCCCCAACAGCCTGCTTCTCCTTTACGCCGAGATGAAGCTGCCGGGACGCGCATGGCTCTATTTCGAGGTGGGGCCGGACAAGGGCGGTTCCGAGGTCCGCATGACGCTGGTCTTCGATCCCATGGGTGTGTGGGGGCGGTTGTACTGGTTTCTTGTCTACCCTTTCCACTACCTTGTTTTCAACGGTATGTTCAAAGGCATCGTCACAAACATTGAACGGACCAGGAGGGAGTGTGCGGTTTGAAGCAGCAGCTTGGTTCGGTTGCCGGTTTTGTCGTTTTCCTCCTCATGTGCCTCGGGACCCAGCTCACAGGCAGTTTTCTTACGATGCCAGCCATCCGTTCGGGATGGTACGCGGGGCTTGCAAAACCGTTTTTCACCCCTCCCGACTGGCTCTTCGGGCTGGCCTGGACTGCTCTCTATTTCATCCTCGCGGTGGCCGCCTGGATGGTCTGGAAATCTCAACACGACGCTCCCCTCGTCAAACCTGCTCTTCTGCTCTTCTTTGCCCAGCTTGTCCTGAACGTGTTCTGGTCGGCATTTTTTTTCAGCATGCAAAGGCCCGGTTTGGCCTTTGCCGAGATCGTCCTGCTCGGGGTTCTGGCACTGGTGACGGCTGCTCTGTTCTTCCGGATCAACAGGTGGGCGGGTCTGCTGCTGGTCCCTTACCTGGGATGGCTTCTGTACGCTGCGGCTCTCAACGGAGCCATCTGGTGGCTGAATCGCGGACCGGTTATGACGGGGGCTGGCGGGGTTGTCTGAGCAGCGGGCTGTCTGCGTAAAGCTGTCAGCTGCCCCTTAACTTTCCGATAAAAACGCTGCCACTTCGGTCCTGAGAAGGCTATCAATGGCTTCCCGGTCCTGGGAAACATCCCAGATGGACTCCAGGGTCTTGTACCTGGCAACGACGCCGCTCCTTTTCCTCACAATGACGACGGAGTTGGAGAGGATCTGGAACTGCTCCAGGTAATGCCTGTTCTCCGGTTGATCCACGTTGATAACGCACATGGCGAGCTTCCCGGCAATGAACTGATCAGAGTAGGTGACCTGCAGCGTTTTCTGCAAGGTGAATTCGAGGATGTCACAGGACTGGCAGCGGAATTTGCGGTGGAAGTAGTAAACGACGATCTGATTGTCGGTGAGGTTCCCGAGGCAGCCGTCAGGCAGCAAACTGTCCCCGAAGGAGGGACCGGGGACCGGGGTCATCACCACGGTAAAAAACAGGGCTAAAAGGAAAGCCATTAAACTTCGTGTGATCATCCCGGGTTGTGCCCCTCCCTGGCAGACCCGTTGAGTCCGCCATCGTGCGCTTTGCCGGCAAAGGATCCAACGGCCGGCGCGCTCCCCAAGTTGTCCACCGAACAACACAGTATAATAATAAAATACGACAGGGAAGACCAGAGGGAAAAGCGGATAAAAGAGGGTCTGGAGTCTAACGTCTAGAGTCTAGAAAAATCCAGGGTCCTGCGTCTGTTAAGTTGTCCTGTCGCTTTCGATCGTGATGATCGTCACTTCGGCGGGGGAGAGGAGCCTCAAGGGCGGTCCCCAGGTTCCCGTACCCCGGCTCGTGTAGACCTGCGATCCACCTCCGAGGTCGTATAGTCCGGCGATATAGCGGTAGCGCAATCTCACCGGATAGTTGAATGGAAATATCTGACCCTTGTGGGTGTGCCCGGAGAGCTGAAGGTCAAAGCGGCCGACGGACGATTCCTCGACAAAGGGCTGGTGTTTCATAAGTATGGTAAAGAGGTTCCTGCTGCCGCCGGAATCCAGGGCCGCTCCCTCATTAACATGGGAGATCTGGCCCGTGTGACGTTCCGCAGGGAAATCCACACCCGCCACGCGCAGGGGCCCCGTTGTCACGGCATTACCGCGCAGGACCGTGAAACCGGCTTCCTTCAGAAAGGCCAGGCTCATGTCGAGCCCCGCGTAGAATTCGTGGTTGCCGGTCACGGCGTACTTTCCGAGAGGGGGGTTGATAGCCGCAAACCACGAGCTCATGTGGTCAAGGTGGGGGATGGCGCCGTCTATGAGGTCCCCTGTGCACAGGAGAATGTCAGGAGCCTCATCAAAGAGGATGGAAGCTATCTGATCGATGCGTCTTTGCCCTTCGATAAGGCCCAGGTGAACGTCCGAGATCTGGGCGACCTTGACCGATTTGGCTCCGGCCGGAAGAAGAGGTGTCCGGACGGTGATCCTCTCTGTCCGGAGGCCGCGGGCTTCCAGGAACCCGAGGATCGTTGCGGCTGCAACGAGGAGTGCGATCACGACGTAGGCCGGCTTTGCAGGAAGGATGAGCCTGTACGATTCAGGTGTGACCCGGGCGGCCAGCCTGACCCCCGTGTTCCAGAGATCCCTCACGATCCCCATTGAAACGAACCACAACAGGACCGCCATCCAGGTGTAAGAGACCCACGCCAGGGCTGTGGCAGCCAGGATCTGGTCGTTTCTTTCCAGGATGCGGACGAGGATAGGGCCGTTCACCATCAAAAGGAGAAACCCTGCCAGAAAGAGGAGCGGCCACCCCTGGATTTCAAGGGCCAGGACCGTCTTGAGCAGGAAGTAGAGGTGCATGCCGCCGTAGATGCCGAAGTAGATCAGGAGAAAGGTAAGCATGTGATATCCTTTTGTCTTCTCTGGTGGTTAGAGCCTTATGGTATACGTTATATTAGAAAACATCCTCATGGCGCAAGGAGGACACGGGAAGGTGGGTCCGGAAGGGCGGTGCTGGTTTGAAAAGGGGCAGCGGGAGGGCATGGAAGGGGCAAAACCGGTTGGCAGTGCTTCCGCGTTTTCATATCGGGAAGCGGGGCAGGAGAACCTTTTGGTTCACTCGCCCCGGAAAAGGTTTCATCGAGCCGGCTGTCTTTCCCGCGGCGGTGTTCCTCATCGCAATAGTTGCTGTCCTGGCCTGTTTTCGTCCCGCCCTTGCCACATCTGAGTACGCCGACCTGACAGGTCAGAAGTGCTCCGTCTGTCACATCTCCGCTTCGGGCGGAGGCGGTCTCACAGGCACCGGCGAGGCCTATGCCGCCGATCCGGAAAGCTGGTCTCCTCCGGCAACCCCGAGAGCGAGGATCTCTCTCTTTTACAGGATCGTCCACGCAGTGATCCTTTATGCTCACATATTCTTCGGCATTATCTGGGTGGGCACCATCCTGTACGTTCACCTCGTTTTAAAGCCCAAGTACGCCATGGGCGGTCTGCCCCGATCGGAGCTCAAGCTGGCCTGGCTCTCCATGCCCGTCATCGGCATCACGGGGGCCCTGCTGACAGTCTGGCGGATGAAACTGTCGCCCGCGCTTTTTTCGACGGTTTTCGGCAAGCTGCTCCTCGTCAAGATTCTTATGTACCTTTTCATGCTGGTATCGGCCACCTTCGTGACCCTGTATGTTGGACCCCGTTTGAAAGCCCTGGTGGCAAAGCGCCAGACAAGCGGGGACCTTTCTGACAAAGACAGCTACACGCCCGATGAACTGGACGACCATGACGGGACCGGGGGCGCCAGGGCTCTTATCGCGGCCCGCGGGCAGGTGTACGATGTCTCGTCCAGCCCATTGTGGAAAAACGGTCTTCACGCCGGCCGCCACAGGGCAGGCCAGGACCTGACGGAGCAACTGAAGAACGCGCCCCACGAAGAAGATGTCCTGGAAAGATACCCGAGGGCCGGAAGGCTCGTTATCCAGGCTGCCGGGGTGCCCCGGGTGGTGCGGATCTTTACGATAAACGCCTACTTCAACCTCGTTGGCTGTTTTATCGTTATCCTCGTCCTCGTTCTGTGGAGATGGTGAGGGAAAGTCCAAAGCCCAAAGACCAAAGCCCAAAGGCCAAAGGCCAATAGAAAAGTAGCTTTCTAGAGGGGCGCTGGTAACTAAAGAGAAAGTGGCCAGAGCAATGGTGGTCGGAGATGAAGACGGATTTCGCTTTTTAATTTTCCATTCTCAATT
>CP070698.1:772873-775563 GCA_020349685.1 bacterium | reverse complement strand
CTTCGTGGCATGTCAGGCAGCCCTCCTCCATCGCTGGATGAACGGTTTTCATGTAAGCTGAGGGATCATCGTGACACAACAGGCACAGGGCATCACCAGCGACGACAAGGAGGGCCTCGCTGTTCGAACCATGGGCGCCGTGACAGGCCAGGCAGTCCCCCTCCGCTGCAGGTTCGTGAACATGCCGGCCTTTGGCCACATGGTCATGGCATCCGTAGCAAAGATCAGGGATGTCCTTTTTGTAGGTTCTTCCCTCCTCCCAGACGTGAGGATCGTGGCAGACCGTGCACCCCTCCTCGAGGGCACCGTGGCTGTGGCTTAGCCCTTTGGCTGGATCGTCGTGGCAGTTGAGGCACAGTTCCGGAACAGGAGCGACCCACTGCACCTTACCCGGAACGCTGAAATCATGGCAGTGGGTGCAGTCCTCCTGCACCGGCTCGTGGATGACCCTCCTCACGTAGCCCTTGGCAGGTGCTTCGCCCGGGGGATCGAAGGATATAAAGTACCGCCCCCTCTCCACCTTCAGCATGTTGAGGCCCCTGTTAAGGACCATGGATTGGCGGAAGGTACCGGTGGGGAACATCTGGGGGATGACCCCCTGGCGGTTCAGGATGATGCGCGGGACCTCCTCCGGATCGCACATCATACCGAAAACGGTGATCGTCGCCAGGTCCACCGAGGTCTTGTCGGGGGGATAGATGATCCCGCACCAGGTATCGGCGGCCAAGGAGGGTGCCGGGATGGCGCAAGCCATTATCACCATTAGGGAAAAGATCACCAGAGGGAAACAACGCCGGCTCAGGTTACCCGATCTGAAAACGCTGGAATGAATATTGACTCCGTACAAGGGGATGGGAATGCTCCTTCAGTTCCACACCTTTTAGCTGGAATTCAGGCCAGACCGGGATCGGCCGCCGGCTCACGAGCCGGTTCAGTGACCCTGCCGGGCCCTATCGTCACGGAAACCGCCGGGCACTGACTGCAGTCCAGGCAGCGGATGCAGTTGTGGTTGTTGGCGTCCTTGTAGATGGAAATGTCCATGGGGCAGATGCGCGTGCACTTGTCGCAGTGGGTGCAGAGCACCTCGTCCCACCTCAGGCGCAGGATGCTGACGCGGTTAAACAGCGAGAAGATGGCACCCAGGGGACAGATCACCCTGCAGAAGGGCCTTTTGGAAAGGGCGGAAAAGGACACCACGGTGATGAGGATGGCGATCTTGACCCAGAAGAGCTCGTGGATCATGAGCCTGATCTCCGGGTTGACGGTCACCCACGGAAGTCCCCCGATGAGGGTCCCCACCGGGCAGAGCTTGGAGAACCACGGCTGCAGGGTGTAGTAAGGGATGATGAATACGAGACCCACAAGGATGGCATAACGGATATAGGTCATCCAGGCGGGGATCTTCAGCTTTGAAGAGCGGAACTTGTACAGGGTCTCCTGCAGGTAGCCGAAGGGGCACAGTGTGCCGCAGGCCATCCTGCCGATGGCCATAGAGAAGGCGACGAAGAACCCCAGGAAATACATGGGCACCGCCCGGATGATCACGAAGTGCTGAAGGGTGCCTATGGGGCAGGCGAAGATGGATCCGGGGCACGCGTAGCAGTTAAGGGCGGGGACGCAGAATCCCCGGGATTGGCCCTGCCACAGGGTTCCCGGTGGGATGAACCCTTTCAGGTAGCCGTTGGTGACACCGACCCCGAGGAAGGACTGGACGATTCTTCTGAACAGGATCCGGTGCAAGGGCTCTTAAAACTCCCCTAATAAAGGTATTAAGCAAGGCAATCTATTTAACCACAGGGTACACAGAGTTTCACAGGGTAAGATCCAGAATCAAGACACCGCCCTTTGTTTCCCCCTGTGGAGCGGCCTTCAGCTGGCCGCGCTGTGGTTGATTAGCACTCAATTTGGATTCCGGATAATGGCGCGCCTGCGTCCATTTCCGGAATGACGAACGTTGGATTCCGGATCGCACCTTATCACGTGAGGAATAACTAAGTGCTTATTACAGCTCAAAAGTTAGATCACTTCGCATGAATGTCGGCTCGTGATGACAAACGTAACAATTCGCAAGTGATTACCCGGTGTTTTACTAGACACTAGAACTAGACACCAGATACTTTGCTAAATCTCCCACTCTCCCCCTCACCTCATCTCCCCGTCACGGGGGACGAGTCTTTCTTCGGACGTCCCTGACTCCGGGGTCACCCGACCCCGATGCAGGACAGTCAGAGGAGGGTGGCGTTGAACATGGTCTCGCCCCACTCGCCCTGCAGCAGGCCGATGTAGAAGGTGGCCAGAGCGGCCCCGACCATGACGAACCTTATGACGTAGGTGACGTATCTCATCTACTGTCCCTGCTTTTGCTGCATCATGAGCTTCATCTTTTCCATGGCGTTCAGCTGCTTTTTCTTGGCCATGGCGAACCCGGCCTCGCCGAGCCTGGCCGCGAGAAGTTCTTCCAGGGCCATGGCGGCGTCGGCCGTTTTTCCCTCTTCCTTGAGGGCCAGAACCTCCGTAAGGTCCAGGGCCCCTTGGCCTGACGCTTCCGTCTGGCTGCCCGCCGGCCCTTCTGATCCTTCAGCCTGCGGTTCGACCTGCTCACCACCTTGCAATAAAGCGATGGCCTCGTCAACCTTTTCATCGGCGGTCAAGAGGTACCCTCTGAGCCACATGATCTCGGCGCGCCCGGG
>CP070698.1:768962-772773 GCA_020349685.1 bacterium | reverse complement strand
GCGGCCCATGGCGCGCATCCTCTCCGTCATGATGGAGGCGTACCTGACTCCGTTCTCGCCCGCGGGGCCGATGACGGACATCCCGGCCGTTTCTGACAGCCGCTCCTTTAAGCGCGTGAGCGTTTCGGAGACGGTGCAGCCCCAAAGGTCCGACGCCGGCTCGAGACGGACCTCTCCATCATCAACGACAAGGATCGCCGGGCTTGGGGATGTGCCCTCAACGACCACGAGATCGATGCCGGCCCTTCTCAGGGATCTCCCGAGGCGGCCGCCCGAGTTCGTGTCCATGACCGTGCCGGTCAAAGGGGAGATGGTGCTGAGACTGAAACGGTCCCCGGACGGGATCCCCGCCCCCGTAAGGGGGCCCGTCGCCAGGATCAGGGGGACACTGCCGTCCAGGGGGTCGACCCCCTCTACGGCATAGGGAGCCAGCACGGCGGCACCAAGCCCCCGGCCGCCGATGAACCGCTGGAGGGATTCGGCTTCCAGAACATCCCTTTCAACCTTTCCGGAAGCGAGATCGACCTTCAGAATTTTCCAGCCTTCGATCATCAAGAACCCTCAATCTTATAAGCTGGTAACCACAGAGAACACAGAGTACACAGAGAAAGGCCAAAAACAAAGGGTTAAGAGCCGTGATTCGTGATTCGTGATTGGGAATTCGCAATATCAATCCGGTCGCTAAAACATTACTGCTTTTCGAGTCACGAGTTACGAGTCACGATTCACGGATTTTACCCTCCTTGCCCCCGACCCTTCATTCTGCTATTGATGGCCGTTATGATGAGCGACGCGAGCGTGTGCGCGAACCACCCCGATACGGTAGCCAGGCGCAAGTGCTATCAATGCCTTTCACCCATTTGTCCGGAATGCCAGAGACGGGCCCTCGGGCACATTTTCTGCTCTGGGAAATGCCAGATCCTCTACTGGACCTCAGAGAAGGTCACGGCTTTCAAACAGCTGGCGCTCCGGATATCCCTGCGCTACCGCAGGCTGGAAAAATCCGCGCAAAAGTTCACGGGAGGGGGACTGTTCAGGCTCCTGTCCATTTCCCTGCTCTTTTTCCTTCTTTACCAGACCGGCGTCATCGTAAAGACCCTCAGGGACGTATCCCTTTCCCACCCAGTCGCGCCGCCCGGACCCTCTCTGCCGACGGCCGATATCGCCCACGAAGGCGAGTGGATCACGGTTGCGGGAAGCGCACCCGATTTTGCAGTGGCCGTTCTTCTTGCAGACGGCAAAGAATGGGACCATTGCACTGTCAGCGAAGGCCGGTATTCCTTCACTTTCAAGGCCGGCGGCGACGTCCGGTCCTTCCAGGTGCAGGTTTACGGCGACCGTTTACCCACCATGTACACCAGGGCCATCCCCGTTCCCGAGTCCCTGGCAAAAACAACGATCAAACCGGAGATCGTAAAGCCCGAACAGGCTGCTTCAGCGCCACCGGAGGCTGCCGTCACCGCGTCCCCTCCGCCGAAACCCCCTGCGGCCAACGGCAGAGGAACCCGGGTGAACCTGAGGCCCGAGGACGATCTCAGCCGGGGGCTGCCTGAAACGGACACCGTGGCCATCACCTTCGACGGGGGAAGCTACAGCAACGCCGCCGGGAGGATCCTCGATGTCCTCTCGGAAAGGGGTCTTAAAGCCACCTTCTTCCTGACCGGAGAGTTCATTGAACGCTATCCGAAAGTGACCAGGCGGATCGCGGAGGAGGGACACGAGGTCGGGAACCACATGTACAGCCATCTGCACCTGACCACCTTCGGAAAGAACTTCCGGCAGGACACCCTCCCCGGCATCACCGAGGAGCTGATACGCAAGGAGCTCTTAAGGAACGAGAAGGCCTTCGAGGAGCTGACGGGCAAAAGGATGGTGCGGTTGTGGAGGGCTCCCTATGGTGAGCAGAACGAGGAGATCCGCCAGTGGGCCCTCAAGGCGGGATACAGGCACGTCAGCTGGACCTACGACCCCAAAACGAGGAAAAGCCTTGACGGTCTCGACTGGGTCTCGGACCGTGATTCCACGCTGTATCTGACATCGGAACAGATCGTGCGGAAGATCATCTCCTTCGACAGCGAAACGGCGATGGGGCTGGCGGGCGGCATCGTCCTCCTTCACCTGGGATCGGAACGCGATTGGGATCCCTTCCACCCCAGGCTGGGTGAACTCATCGACAGGCTTCAGGAGAAAGGCTACAAGATCGGATCGGTCTCGCAGATGCTGGGGGAGGAAGGGTAGGATTCAGTGTCTGGTGTCTGGTGTCTGGTGTCTGGTGACTGGTGACTGGAACCCCGAATCCAGACCTTATTCACAACGATAACGCGGCGACAAAAACCCTCATGGACAATTCTCTTATCATCATAATTGCTGCAGCAGCCGGCCTGGTTCTGGGTTTTGCGGCCGCCTGGCTATGGAGCATGTCCAGGGCGGCCTCCCTGAAAACAGAACTGGAAATGACAAGAAAGTCTGCCCAGGAGAACCTGAAGATCCTCGATACCGCCAGGGAATCGTTCAAGGCGCTCTCTTCCGACGCCCTGAAAGCCAGCAAGGAAGACTTCCTCCAGCTTGCCAAGCTGGAACTGGAAAAGCTTCAGTCCCAGTCGAGGGGGGATCTCGAAAAGAGGCAGGAGGCCGTGGCCAACCTGGTCAAACCCATCCGGGAGTCCCTCGAGAAGGTGGATTCCAACCTGAGACAGATGGAGGTCGCCAGGGAGGGAGCCTATCGTGATCTTCTCACCAACGTGCGGCAGCTGGCCGACGCGCACCTCAGGCTGGAAGGGCAGACCACAAAGCTGGCCACAGCTCTGCGCAATCCTCAGGTAGGTGGGCTGTGGGGGCAGATCCAGCTCCGCCGCGTGGTGGAGCTTTCCGGAATGAAGGAGAACTACGATTTCATGGAACAGAAGGGTGTCAGTGACGATGAGCGCCGCTTCATTCCGGATCTGGTCGTCCATCTGCCCAACGACAAGTGTATCGTCGTCGACGCCAAGGTCTCCACCAAGGCCTACCTCGAGGCCATCGAAGCCGTCACGGAAGACCAGAGGGAGGCCTGCCTCACCGATTTCCTGCGTCACGTCCAGGCTCACATCGACGCCTTGAAATCCAAGAAGTACTGGGAAGCGGTCCCCAACACCACGGAGTTCGTCGTCATGTTCCTTCCGGGTGAGAATTTTCTGTTTACCGCCCTCAACAAGGACCCGGGTCTCATCGAGAGCGCCGCTGAGAAGAATGTGATCCTGGCCACGCCTACGACGCTGATCTCCCTGTTTAAAGCCGTTTCCTACGGATGGAAACAGGAGGCCATCGCCGAAAACGCCATGCGCATCAAGGACGCGGGGGAAAAACTCTACAGAAGGCTGGGAACCTTCGTGAGCCATTTCGGGGGCATCAGGAAGGGCCTCGAAAGAGCCTCCGACGCGTACAACCAGGCTGTGGGCTCCCTGGAGGCAAGGGTCCTTCCGGCCGCCCGGGAGATGAAGGAATTGGGCGTGAGCGGGGAAGGAGACTTCAACCAGCTCGAAAGGGTGGACAAAACCACCCGTTCCATCCAGGCGCCGGAGCTGCTGGAGGAAGAAAAAGAGTAGTGTCTAGAGTCTAGTGTCTAGTGTCTAGTGTCTAGTGTCTGGTGTCTGGTGTCTGGTGTCTGGTGTCTTGGGTCTGGTTCTGATTCCTGGCTCCCGGCTCCTGGCTCCCGGCTCCTGGCTCCTGGCTCCCGGCTCCCGGCTCCTGGTGTCTAGGGTCTGGTTCTGATTCCTGGCTCCTGGCTCCCGGCTCCTGGTGTCTAGGGTCTGGTTCTGATTCCTGGCTCCTG
>CP070698.1:757249-768862 GCA_020349685.1 bacterium | reverse complement strand
GTCAACACCACCACGACGATGGTTGTTATTTTCCATCCGATCTTGACCCTGAAGCCTTCACCCGTCTGCGACGAAAGGGTGCTGAGAGGCTGAGCTCCTGTCTCCAAGGAGGCACTCCTGTTCTCCGGCTCCCTGTCACCGGGGTTGAACTCGGGTGGTGCGGTCATTGTCCTTCTCCCCAGGTCCGGTCAGGCAACAAACATTTTAGACAATGTTAATTTAATAATACAAATTTGTATCAGAAAAGGCTGGGACGCACAACGGAAAGGGATAGGTTAGAGTCTAGTGTCTAGTTTCTAGTTTCTGGTGTATAGGGCCTGGGATCAGTGTGTCGGGGCGTGGAGGGAACCGTTTGACACAGAGACACGGGGACACGGAGAAAGAACGCTGATCTGCGCCAATTCAATATTTTCTTTGAGAACTTAGCGCCCCTGCGTGAGATAGGGTTTCCCGCATCAAAGGCAATACCGATCTCTCCCCGAGTCTCCCCTTCACCGCGTCACCGCGTCCTGACGCTTTACTCTCCCTTGTATCTGGAAAACTCTTTGGAAAACCTCGACACCGCCTTGTAGGCGGAGGATTTGGATTCGGAGGTGAACTCCTCGAGGAGCTGCTTTTGTTTTTTGCTGATCTTGTGCGGGACCTCGACGTTGATGCGCACGTACTGGTCGCCCCTTCCGGACCCGTGAAGCCTGGGAACCCCTTTGCCCCGGAGGTTGAACACCTGTCCCGGCTGGGTGCCTCCGGGGATCTTGAGCTCGATGGGGCCTTCGATGGTGGGAACCTCCACCGTACCCCCGACAGCAGCGACCTCCATCCTGATGGGCACCTCGCAGATGATGTCGTCGTTCTCCCTCATGAAGAAGGGATGCTCCTTGACCTCGATCTGGACGAACAGGTCTCCGGAACCCCCGCCCGAGACCCCTCCGTCTCCCTCGCCTCTTATCCTGAGCCGGTTGCCGTCATCGACACCCGGGGGGATGCGCACGGTGAGTGTCCGCTGTTTCCTCTTACGGCCCTCCCCCCTGCACCCGGTGCACGGGTGTTCGATAACCTTGCCCCTGCCACCGCAGTTGGGGCAGGTCCTGGCCATGGTGAAGAACGCCTGCTGGTACCGCACTTCGCCCCTGCCCTCACACATCGCGCAGGTAGCGGGGCTGTGTCCCGGCTCCACACCGTCCCCGAGGCACCTCTCGCACTCGGAGAGCCTGGGATAGGTGATCTCCTTCTCCGCACCGAAAACGGCCTCTTCGAAGGTGACCGCGATACGGTAACGCAGATCGTCTCCCCTGTAGCCTCTTTGCTGTCGTCCCGGGCGGCCGCCCCCGAAGAAATCCTGGAAAATATCGGAAAAGATATCCGCAAAGGAACCGGAAAAATCGAAGCCCCCCGGGAACCCTCCATCCCGGGAAACCCCGGCGTGACCGAACTGGTCATACAGGCGCCTTTTCTCCTGGTCGGAGAGGACGGAATACGCTTCGCTCAGCTCCTTGAACTTATCCTCGGCTTCCTTGTTGTCGGGGTTGCGGTCCGGGTGGAACTGGATGGCCAGTCTCCTGTATGCCTTCTTGATCTCCTCAGGGTTGGAATCGCGCCCCACCTCCAGGATCTCGTAGTAGTCCCTCTTTGCCGCCATCAGCTCAACTGTCTCCAGAGTCTTTGTTAACTGAAGGCTGGCCCGCCACATGGACCATGGAAGGTCTCAGGACCTTTCCCTTGAGCCTGTACCCTTTCTGGAGTTCCGAGATCACTGTTCCCTCGTCGTGCTCCTCGGACGGCAGGACCCCGACAGCCTCATGATACTTGGGGTCGAAGGGGCTCCCCACCGCTTCCACCGGTTCCAGTCCGCAGGAGCTCAGGACGGAATGGAGCTGGGAACTGACCATGTGCACCCCTTCCAGGAAGCTGTCGGCACCGGCCTGATCGAGCTTCATGGAGAGGGCCCTCTGCAGGTTGTCAAGGATGGGCAAAAGCTCGTGGATGAGCTTTTCATTGGCAAAACAGACGATGTCCTCCTTCTCCTTCTGTACCCTTTTCCGGTAGTTCTCGAAATCGGCTACTGCCAGAAGGTACTGTTCCCTGGCCTGGGCGGCCTCCTGAAGGAGGGCATCGTACTCTTCACTGGAGAGGGTCACCGTTTCTTTTTCCTCAGCCGTCTCTTTGGCGGCTTCGGATACTTTTTCCTCATCGGGACCGGCGACAGGGATCTCGATCCTGTCTCCGTTTCCCTTGTTATCGCGGTCTGAACGGTTCAAATATTTTCCTCCTGATGATTATCGGTAGCGGAAAAGTTCTCGCTGACAGCCTCCGCGGCGGACCTGACCAGCGGGATGACCTGATTGTAGTCCATCCTCGAAGGGCCCATGACGCCCACAGCTCCCAGAGGCCCGGTGTTACGGCCGTACGTGGAGACGACCAGGCTCATGCCCTTCATCTCGGACATGCCGGTCTCCGAACCTATGAAGACCATCATGTCGTGGGCCTTGATGGTCTGGTCGAGAAGGGCCACGAGACCTCTCTTCTCCTCGAAGAGACGGAAGATCCCCCTCATCCCCTCGAGGTCGGAAATGAACTCGGGCATGTCCAGAAAACGGGAGCCGCCTTCGACGTAAACCTCCTCGGTTTCCGGGCCGTCGAACATGCGCTTGCCGAGGTTTAAGGCAGCCTTCATCCACAGGTCGAAACTCTCGAGGTCCTGCTCCAGGTCCTCCTCCACCCTCCGCCTCATCTCCTCCAGGCTCATGCCGGTGTAACGCAGATTCAAATAGTTGGACATGCTGTCGAGGGCCGACTGGGAGAAATCCTCAGATGTGCGCACCAGCTTGTTGCGTGTCACTCCCGAAACGGAGACCAGCACTGTGAGGACGCTGTCCCTGTTGATACGGACGAAGGTCACCTTTTTAAAGAGGCTGCGAACCCGCTTGGGAGGAAGGACGATACCCGCGTAACGGGACATGTCCGACAGGACCCGGGAGGTCCACTTCAGGAGATCCTCCCCAACACCCGAAAACCCCTTGATCGCCAGCCTGACGTTGTTGATATGGGACCTTGGATCGGTGAACCTCTGACCCAGCAGGTTGTCCACGTAGTAGCGGTAGGCCTTTTCCGTGGGGACCCTGCCCGCGGAGGTGTGAGGCTGGCTCAGGTAACCTTCCGCCTCGAGCTCCGCGAGCACGCCCCTGACGGTGGCCGGGCTGACAGCGAGGCCCCGCCTCTCGACGAGGGTCTTGGAGCCCACGGGCTCGGCCGTTCCGATGTAGAAACGGATGAGGGCCATGAGGATCTCGTGATGGCGCTCGGATTTGAGTATGGGACTCAAAGGCTTCTCCTGAAAAACGCGCAATATGCCCACCGGTCTCGTCGCCCCGAAGGATCTTTCGAGGCGGGACCGATCCTGGCCTGTAAGATAACCAGAGAAACGCTATTGGGCAAGGGGGAGTGCGTTTGCTCTCAAAGTACCCAAGTACCCAGTATCCAGGAGAAAAGCTTCTTGTAGCCGTAAAAATAAAGGTCACGGAGGAAAGTTACTCCATGGGGATATTTCTGGTTATTACCAGGAAGGCTGAAATCGTCACGCCTTATTATCAACCCGTATTACCAGGTTCATTTCAACTATTTATGATCTTTAAGGTTTTCTTGTTTCAAGAATTATTCTCTGTATTTCTGCCTGCCCGGCACCTCTCATTACCTCTTTTGATGGACCTGACCATACATACTGAGTACTGGGTACTGGGTACTTTATTTTAACGATCTCCCAATATCCTCACAAACACTTCATTGCTCAACAGCATCCCCCTCGTCGTCAGGCGCACTCTCCCGGCGCTGTACCTGATCAGTCCCAGCTCGGTGAGTTCTGCCAGGTGGGGCTTTAACAGCTCCAGGGGGTCGCAGCCGTACCTGAGGGCGAAGGTCGGCCTGTGCACGCCCTTCGTCATGCGCAGGGCCAGGATGAGGGCCTCCTTTGCCCTGTCGGGGCCGATCTCCCGGGAGAGCTCCTCGCGGCATGACTCCGGGTCGCCGAGGTAGGCACTAATATCCGGCCGGTTCATCCAGCGGACCCTGGTGCCGTCCGCCGTCACCGCGCTGTGGGCCGAGGGCCCGAGGCCGATGAAATCACCGTCCTCCCAGTATACGGTGTTGTGCAGGCTCTCGTGTCCGGATCGGGCGAAGTTGGTGATCTCGTACTGATGGTAGCCTGCGGCGAGAAGGGTGCGGGCGGACTCCCTGAACATTGCGGCGGCAAGATCCGGCTCGCCTTCCCTCGGCCTCCCGGTCTCCGCCTCCTCCAGGGCGTAAAGGCTGACATGGTCCGGATCCAGAAGGACGGCGCGCATGAGATCAGTGATCAGGTCATCCATCCCCTGCCCTTCGAAACCGTAAACAAGGTCCAGACTCACGGAGGAAAAACCGGCCGACCGCGCGGTTGCCACGGGGTCCGGATCCGTTAACTGTCCCGCTCCCAGGATCTCCCTCATTCTGGAATCGAAGGATTTCACGCCGACGCTGACCCTGTCGAAACCCGCCCGGGTGTACCCCTCCAGCTTATCGCCGGCGATGCCGCCGTCTGTCTCGATGGTCGCCTCGGCGAGTTGCGTCAGACCGAGGCGGTCGTCAAGCGCCGCTAAAAGGGACCCGTAGAACTCAGGCGGCATGAGGGTTGGGGTGCCTCCGCCGACATAAAGGGTGGTGACGCTGCCGCCCGCTGGATTCACCATGGCGTCCAACTCGCCGATCACAGCGTCAAGATAGACCTTCCAATCCGGCACCTCGGGGACTTTGTAGAAGTGGCAGTAAGGGCACAGGCGGGTGCAGAAGGGGATATGCAAATATATGGAAAAGGCGGTCATATTTGCGGTTCTAGTTTCTAGTTCTAGTTTCTAGTTCTTGTATTTTGTTTTTCATTTCGCCAGACACCAGGTACTAGAACCAGACACTATCTTATGTGGCACGCCGCCCGGTGTCCCTCGCCCTGCCGGGGGGTGAGTTCGGGCGTCTGCTGCTGGCAGATCTCCCTTGCCAGGGGGCAGCGGGGATGAAAGGCGCATCCAGGCGGCGGGTTAATGGGACTCGGGACCTCCCCCGCCAGGCCCCCTCCCCGGATGGCCAGCTCAGGGTCCGGTTCGGGTATAGCTCTTATGAGCTCCTCGGTGTAGGGGTGGACCGGCCGCTGATAAAGATCCTCCACCCTGCCCTCCTCCACCACACGTCCCAGGTACATGACCGCCACCCGGTCACAGATGCTGCGGACGACCCTCAGGTCGTGGGAGATGAAGAGCATCGTCAGGGACAAGCGTTCCCTCAGGTCCATGAGCAGGTTCAGGATCTGCGCCTGGATGGAAACGTCCAGGGCCGAAACGGGCTCGTCGGCGACGAGGAACTCCGGGTGCAGGATGAGCGCCCTGGCGATCCCGATCCTCTGCCGCTGTCCTCCAGAGAATTCGTGGGGGTAGCGGCCCGGGCTGTCGGCGGACAACCCCACAAGCTGGATCATCTCCCTGACCTTTTCCCTCACCTTGGCCCCCTCCTGGCCGTCTATGCGCAGGGGTTCACCCACGATGAAATCGACCGTCTTTCTCGGATTGAGGGATCCGAAGGGATCCTGGAAGATGATCTGCATGCGCTTTCTGAAAGCCCGCATCCGGCCCCTGTCCAGGCCGGTGATGTCCGTGCCGTCAAAAAAGATCCGACCGCCGGTCGGCTCGATCAGCCTCAGGATCATGCGGCCCAGGGTCGTCTTGCCGCACCCGGACTCGCCAACGAGGCCGAACACCTCATCCCTGCGGATCTCAAGGGAAACCCGGTCCACGGCCCGAACACCACCGACGGCCCGGCCCAGCACACCGCCCTTGACCGGGAAGGTCTTGGAAAGGTCGCGGAGCTGGAGGAGAAGGTCGGTGGAAGCAGCAGTAGCGGTATGAGTAGGATTATCAGTCATGTTTGGTATCCAAGATCCAAAATACAATTCACCACAGGGTACACAGGGTTTCACAGGGTAAATAAAATTTTAACCAAACTCTTAAGATATTGTATTTCCTCCGTGTCACCCTGTGGAGCGGCCTCAAGCTGGCCGCACTGTGGTTAGTCAGCTTTTGATCTTTCCCTGACACACCGTTACCCCGACAGTCCGGTACGCATTTTTCCCCGTGTCTCCGCGTCACCGCGTCTCCGTGTCGGTTTCCCCCTCCCCCGGAAAATAGCACCTCACGGCCCTTTCCCCCCTCGCTTCAAGTTCGGGTTCCCTCTCCCGGCACACATCCCGGGCGCGGGAGCAGCGGGGGTGGAACCGGCAGCCGGAAGGCATGGCGGCCAGGTCGGGCACAGACCCGGGTATGGGGCGATACGTTCTGTCGCCCGGCGACGGCAGCGAGGCCATCAACCCCATGGTGTAGGGGTGCCAGGGGTCGGCGAAGAGAGGCCTGACCGGGCTGACCTCGACGATGACGCCCGCGTACATGATGCAGACGCGGTCCGCCACCTCCGCGACGACCCCCAGGTCATGGGTGATGAGGAGGAGCGCCCGCTCCTTTTCACTGATGAGTCGTTCCATGAGCCTGAGGATCTGGGCCTGGACCGTCACGTCCAGGGCCGTGGTGGGCTCGTCGGCGATGAGGAGTTCCGGCTCGCAGGCCATGGCCATGGCAATGAGGGCCCTCTGCTGCATTCCCCCGGACATCTGGTGCGGATACTCGCCGACGCGCCGCTCGGGATCGGGGATCCCCACGCGTCCCAGGAGCTCGACAGCCTTCCCGTAAGCCTGCTCCCGGTCCATGCCCCTGTGAATCCTGAGAACCTCCGACACCTGATCGCCGAGGGTGAAGACCGGGTTCAAAGCGGACATGGGCTCCTGAAAAACCATGGCTATGCGGTTTCCCCTCAGGAGCCTGATCTCCTCCGGGTCCATCTTCAACAGGTCCCGGCCGTCGAAGATGACCTCCCCTCCGACGATGCGCCCCGGCGGCGGGACCAGGCCGAGAATGCTCAGGGCCGTCATGCTCTTCCCGCAGCCCGACTCCCCCACGAGGCACAGCACCTCCCCTCTCCGAAGATCGAAGGACACGCCATCCACCGCCCTGAGGAGGCCGGACTCCCCGGGGAAAGCGGTGGTGAGGTCGCGTATCTGGAGGAGAGCGGTCATACGAATCTCATATCTCAGGTCTCAGATCTCAGAAAAGGTCAAAAACTTGCTCACCACAGTAAGACCTCATGCAGGTCGCTCCACAGGGTAACACAGGGCCAGGGATATAATAAAAGGGTAATACACGTATTGAATCAAAAGCCCTGCCAAGGGTGAAGAATACTTCCGATCTTGAGTTATGATCGACAGCAGCATCAAAGTATTTAAACATTATTTCATCAAGATATATCCTCAATCAACATATGGAGGAGTTCAATCTAAAAATACCCGGAATTTCGGCCGTTGTTCCTGACCACGGGAATATCTTTCGTTATTTTCATGGGATTTTTCTCCTGGTTTTAAGTGGGCACCAGCATCGGTGGGACTATCTTTGTAAATGTTTTTTCAGGCATTTTCTCTGGGCTTGGGATGGGCCTCTTCGTAAAACAGTTCTCAAGACCCACCTTTTCTCTTTTCGCTCAGTCACCTGTTGATTATTTAGCCTTTTCCCCGTGTCACCGTGTCACCGTGTCTCCGCGTCAGGCGGTTTTTCTTAGCACTTCGCACCTCGCACCACGCACTGCTTTGTCCCTTTCCCCTTTCCCCTTTCCCTATTTTTCTTCCCCCTCTTGACACCGCGTGATATGGTTGCAGATTACCGATTCCGCGTTTGCACCAGCGAGTTTAAAGTTTGAAGTTTTAGAATTTTAGTTGTCCATCGCTGAATAATGAATGCGGTTCATTTTCACCGTTCACGGTTCACAAGTCGTTTTGAGATTTGAGATCTGAGATTTGAGATTGGTTTCATGGCCACCGATAAAATAGAGATCAAGGGCGCCCGCGAGCACAACCTCAAGAGCGTCAACGTCAGCATCCCCAGAGATTCGCTCACCGTCATCACCGGTGTTTCCGGTTCGGGCAAATCCTCCCTTGCCTTCGACACCCTTTACGCGGAGGGGCAGCGAAGGTACGTGGAGTCGCTCTCGGCCTATGCCCGCCAGTTCCTCGAGCAGATGGACAAGCCGGACGTGGACTCCATCGAGGGTCTTTCGCCTGCCATCTCCATCGAGCAGAAAACGGTGAGCCGGAACCCGCGCTCCACGGTGGGAACCGTCACAGAGATCTACGATTACCTCCGCCTCCTGTTCGCCCGTATCGGGGTGCCCTACTGTTACAACTGCGGCCGCCTGATAGAAGCCCGCTCATCACAGCAGGTCATCGACGCCCTCATGGAGCTCGAACCGGGGACCAGGCTCACCCTTTTGGCACCCGTTGTCCGTGGCCGGAAGGGCGAATACAGAAAAGACCTGGAAAAGTTCGCCCGCCAGGGGTTTCTCAGGGCCAGGATCGACGGCACCATCGTTGGCCTGGACGATGAGATCTCCCTCGACAGGAACAAAAAACACGACATCGAGATCGTTGTGGACCGCATCGTCATGAAACCCGAGGTCCGCAACCGCCTGGCCGATTCGGTGGAGCTTGCCCTTAAGGTGGGGGACGGCCTTCTCATCGCCCTGAGAGCAGACGGACCAGAAAGCATCTTTTCTGAAAAACTGGCCTGCGCCACCTGCCAGATAAGCTACCCGGAGATCTCACCCAGGTTCTTCTCCTTCAACAATCCCACCGGCGCGTGCCCCGGCTGCGGGGGGCTCGGCTTTACCACCGAGATCGATCCCGATCTGGTGATCCCCGATCCCGGGCTTTCCATCAGGGAAGGGGCCATCGCTCCCTGGCGCAAACGCAACAGCATGTTCTATCACCAGCTCCTCCAGTCCCTCGCCAGCCATTTCAAGTTCGACATCAACGCTCCATTCAAGGATCTTCCGGAACTTGCCAGAAAGGTCATTCTTTACGGTTCGGGATCTAAAGCGGTGAACTTCCGCTACCAGGACTCCAGCCAGCTCTGGAAGACCAGGAAACCTTTCGAGGGGGTCATCCCCAACCTGAAAAGGCGCTACCTCGAGACCTGCTCGGAGAACAGCCGGGAGGAGATCGAGGTTTTCATGAGCAACAGGACCTGCGAGTCCTGCCAGGGAGCCCGGCTGAGGCCCGAGAGCCTCCATGTCAAGGTCGGGGACCGGAACATCCATCAGGTGACCACCCTGTCCATCGGAGAAGCCCTGAGGTTTTTCGACGAGCTTTCCCTCACGGACAAGGAGAGGGAGATCGGATCGCGGATCTTAAAGGAGATCACCGAACGCCTGGGGTTTCTAAGGGACGTCGGGCTGGATTATCTCTCCATGGACAGGTCCTCCGGGACGCTCTCCGGGGGCGAGGGTCAGCGCATCCGTCTGGCCACCCAGATCGGATCGAGCCTCATGGGGGTTCTCTACATCCTCGATGAGCCGAGCATCGGCCTTCATCCCCGCGACAACTCCCGGCTGCTCGGGACCCTCCTCCAACTCAGGGACATGGGGAACACCGTCATCGTCGTTGAGCACGACGCCGACACCATAAGAACCTCGGATTACGTTGTGGATATGGGGCCGGGGGCCGGTATCAGGGGCGGAAAGGTCGTGGTTGAGGGCCCGCCGGAGAAGATCATGGCGTCAGAAGATTCCCTGACGGGCAAGTACCTGTCGGGAAAGATGAGGATCGAGATCCCTCCCGGGAGACGCCAGGCGGGGCTCCAGGGCACCCTCACCTTGAGAGGCGCCTCCCAGAACAACCTCAAGGGCATCGATGTGTCCTTTCCCCTTGGTACCTTCACCTGCGTGACCGGCGTATCCGGCTCGGGAAAATCATCCCTGGTCATCGAGACCCTCTACAGGGCCCTGGCCAGGAGCAGGTCCTTCTCGGCGGAACGGCCCGGCGCCCACGAAGGTATCCATGGCGCCGAGCTCATCGACAGGGTTATCGACATCGACCAGTCTCCCATCGGGCGCACCCCCCGCTCCAACCCGGCGACCTACACAGGGGCGTTTACACCCATCCGGGAGCTCTTCTCGGAAGTGCCGGAATCCCGCATCCGCGGTTACAAACCGGGCCGGTTCAGCTTCAATGTCAAGGGGGGCCGGTGTGAGGTCTGCCAGGGCGACGGTGTGAAAAAGATCGAGATGCACTTCCTGCCCGACATCCACGTCAGATGCGAGGTCTGCGAGGGCAGGCGGTTCAATCGGGAAACCCTGGAGATCACCTACAAGGGCGTCAACATCTCGGAGGTTCTTTCAAGGACAGTGAACCAGGCCGCCGAGCTGTTTTCAGAGGTACCGGCCATCGCCAGGAAACTGCGGACACTCCAGGATGTGGGCATGGGCTATATCCAGCTCGGCCAGCCCGCCACGACCCTTTCCGGCGGCGAGGCCCAGCGGGTCAAGCTCTCCCGGGAGCTTTCCAAGCGCGACACGGGCCGCACCCTCTACATCCTGGACGAACCCACTACAGGGCTGCACTTTGACGATGTGGTCAAACTTCTCAAGGTTCTGAACAACCTTGTGGAAAGGGGCAACACGATCATCGTCATCGAGCACAACCTGGAGGTGATCAAATCGGCCGATCACGTCATCGACCTCGGACCGGAGGGAGGGGACGACGGCGGAAGGGTCGTTGCCGCCGGGACTCCCGAGGAGGTCGCGAAGGTGAAGGGGAGCTACACCGGAAAATTCCTCGCGGAAATTTTCCGGTGATCTCAGATCTCAGATCTCAGAATTAGGATCTCAATGAAGGAAAGGAAAATGCCTTCACCTGCGGGTTGCCTTTGAGATCTGAGATATGGGATTTGAGATTCGAAACCTGATGCCGAAACCGGCATCAGTTTTCGAAAGACGCGATATAATCCTCGATCTCCACGAGCACTTCGGAGAGCTCCATGCCCCTGGCAAAGCAGTTGTCGATCATCCGGTACACCATCTCCAGCAGCACATCCGGGGACATGACCACCTCCACCTCCGGCGACCCCTCTTTGCACGAACTCCACCGCGCAGCATCTTGTTCAAAAGATTTGAATGAAAGGGGCGCAAACGGTTGAACTTAAAAGTAATACCAGAAAACTGTTAAGTTTCGATTAACACTTAACGGTTTGGATGTCAAGCGCGCTTTTTAAGCGCTAATGGAGAATAGAGAATAGAAAATGGAAATTGCAGATGACTTTATTCTCCAATTTCCATTCTGCAGACATGCAACCGACCCTTGACACTGGCTCCAGCGGCCGATAACCTTCCCCTTGGAAGTGCGCAGGGCACTGGTGGCCCTCCTGGACTTCAAATCCAGTGGTACTGGCTAAAACCCGGTACGGTGGGTTCGATTCCCATGCACTTCCGCCAACCCGAAAAAGAGACCCGGCAAAGCCGGGCTTTTTTTCGGGTCGATGTCTAGAGGACGAATGGACTCTCGGCGCCGGAGCACCTCGATTTTGGAATTTTAGGTTTAACGTTTAATCGAATGTCTGGATGGCAGTCTTCTGTTTTTCCAATCACGGATCACGGATTACAAATCACTGTTCCTCCTTGACGAACCGGATCATTTCATGTACACAAGCGTGTTCTCCAACTAAACCATCC
>CP070698.1:753613-757149 GCA_020349685.1 bacterium | reverse complement strand
GGTTTTCCCCCTTCTCCAGGAACTTCTCGTGGGTCTGCCGGTCGTAGACCTCGGGGTGCTCGCCGAAGACCCTGGTCAGTTTCGTGGCCAGGGGGCTGTCGATGTAGATGGGAACCTTCGGCACGCCGCCCTCGTCGTAGATCTCGTGAAAGCGGTAGATGAGCTCCTGGGTCCTGCCGAAGGCGAAGGCCGGGATGATGAGGCAGCCCCCGCGCCCCACCGTTTCGGCCAGGACCTCCCTGAGCTGGTCCTTCGTGCCGGCCACCGGGTCGTGGGACCGGTTGCCGTAGGTGCTCTCCATGATGAGAAGGTCCACCTCCGTTGGCTGGTCCCCGAACTTCAGGGTGGGGTTCTTGAGGATGGGGCTGCCGAAACGGCCCAGGTCCCCTGTGTAGCCCACCGTGTACCGGCGCCCGTTCTCCTCGGCCTCGATCAGGGTGATGGCCGACCCCAGGATGTGGCCGGCATCGTAGAAGGTGCAGGTGATCTTCCTTCCCAGGGTGACGGGGTGCCGGTAAGGGTAGGGGTCGAAGTACTCGATGGAGTTCTGAGCGTCCTCGATGGAGTAAAGGGGCCGGATGCGCTCCATGCGGTACCGGTCCATCACATCGTAGATGGCCTCCATGTTCAGTTCGTTGGGCCCCTTTTTGAGCATCTTCCGGATGTTCTTTGCCGCCCTTTTGGACACTTCCCTCGTCCGTGGGGAGGCCTTCGTCTGGTGCAGCAGGGAGCGGACCGCCTTGTAGTTCAGGTACTGGGCGTCGGATTCCTGGAGGTGGGCCGAGTCGAGGAGGAGATATTCGCAGGCGGCCGCCGTGGCCTCGGTGCAGACGATCCTGCCGTGGAAGTTCCCCTTCGTGACCAGGGGGATGCGGCCCGAGTGGTCGATGTGGGCGTGGGACAGCACGATGTTGGTCAGGATGCCGGGATCGAAGGGCAGGGTGCGGTTTTTCGCCTCGGCCTCCCGGCGGCGGCCCTGGAAGAGGCCGCAGTCGAAGAGGATGTGGTCCGAGTCGGTGGACAGCATGTGCATGGACCCGGTCACTTCCCTCACGCCGCCGTAAAAGGTGATGTGCATGGTTTTGCCTCCGTATTGGGTGTCAGAGTATGATTTATAGTAACAAGTAACAGGTAGAAAGTAACAGGAAGGTCTTTAAGAGGCAGTGGGGTCGCAGCGGGAATGGGGCTGTTTCTGGCTCTGGCCCCTGTTTTAAATTCGCATGATTTCCCTTTGGCGTGCGATCTCTTGCTCTGGAACCTCATACATCCTCAGAAGGTGGCTGGTCACCTCCACCGAGGCTTCCAGTTCGGCGGAGACGACGGTCGTGGCCCCGGCCATCTGGAGGAGGGGGGCAGTGCCCAGGTAACGTCCACGCACGACGATCTGGACATCTTCGTCGAGGTTTCTGGCGGCGCGAATGGCCCTGGCCGCTGCTTCGGGGTCGTTCACCACGATGACCAGGACCCGGGCGCGGTGGATCCCGACCGCCCTCAGAACGGTCGTGCTGGTTACGTCCCCGAAGTAGGCCAGATGACCTTCCATCACAGCCTGGCGGACGTTGTCGGGATTCAGGTCGAGGACCACGATGGGGATTCCGAATCGCTTGAGAGCGGAGGAGGCTGCTCGGCCGCTGACTCCGTAGCCGGCGACGATGACATGGTCCCTGAGTGCCTTTTCCGGTTCCTCCGGAGGTTCCTTCACCGCCATGAGGCGCGTCAGGACCCGGATGCGGCTGGCACCTGCGGCCAGGGTGGGCCCGAAGGAGGCCAGCAAGGGGGTGACGACCATGGAGAGGATGACGATACTCGTAAGATTGGCGGTGACGGCTCCCGAGAGGATCCCCTCTGCCTCTCCAGCCCGCGACAGGACGAAGGAAAACTCCCCCACCTGAGAGAGGATGACGGCGGCCAGGACACTGACTCTGAGGGGCAGGCGGAGGACCACGCCCACCAGGAAGATGATGCTGAACTTCAGGAGCAGCACACCCCCGAGACCGGAGAGGATGAGGCTGTGGGCCCGAAAGGCCTCGAAGGGATCGAGCAGCATCCCGATGGAAATGAAGAAAAGGCTTGTGAACACCTCCCGGAAGGGAATGACGTCCGAAAGGGCCTGGTGCCGAAAGTCGCTTCTGGCGATGAGCAGGCCCGAAATGAATGCCCCGGCCGCCAAGGGCATCCCCAGGATGGAGGCCAGCCATGTGGTGCCGATGCACAGGAAGCTGACGGTGAGAACGAACAAGTCGCGCCTCATGGTCTGGGCGGCTCTCTCCAGCACGGCGGGGACCAGGTAGCGCGAGACGGCCATGACAGCCATCAGGATAACCGCCCCTTTGGCGAAGGCAGCGAGGCCCCCTGTGAGGTCCGCACCTTTACCGCCCAGAAAGGGTAATGCCAGGAGCATGGGGACCACGCACATGTCCTGAAAAAGCAGGATTCCCAGGGCAAGCCGGCCATGGGGAGCATCGATCTCACCGCGGTCTTCCAGATTGCGCACGGTTACGGCCGTGCTGGACACAGCGAGCATGAGTCCCATCAGGGCTGCTGCCTGCCAGGTGAAACCGAACACACTGGCCGCCGCGAAAAAGGCCATGGCTGTTCCGGCCTCCTGAAGGGTCCCGGCGATAAGAATGGGTTTCCAAAGGAGCCGCAGGCGGTCCAGGGGCATATCCATGCCGATGCTGAAGAGAAGGAGGATGACGCCCAACTCGGCCATGGTTTCGACCCTGTGAAGGTCCTCCACCAGTGCCAGGACGTTGGGCCCTATGAGGCAGCCCGCGAGGATGAAACCCGCTTCGCTCGGAAGGCGGACCCGCCCCAGGAGGGTGCCGATCAGGACTGCAGCACCAAAGACAATGGCCAGGTCGCTGAGGATGGCAATGTCCATAGAGGTTCAGGAAGATGCGCGCACGGAGAAACGCCACAAGGAAAAAAGCCGGGATAGGACAACCGCCATTCTGCGCCTGTTCGCACCGGCTGCTCCACTCAAATCAACTTTAACATATTCAGTTGTTCCTTGGGGTCGAACCTCGAATATTCACGTTCCCCTGGGGTCGCAGCGGGAATTGTGGCATTTTCCATCGACAAAGTCAGAAACAGTTCGGTTCCCGCCACGACCCCGGCGGTTTTTAATAGCGGTAAAGCTCTACCTCAGAGAGCCGCAGTTAAATCTATAATCCAGGGTTCAAACCGCGGCCCTCCGTGTTAAGGCTTTGATCCGTGAGAATTAACAACCGACAGCTCTGAAATAAAATTCGCCGTGATGCCGGGCGAATTTTCTGTGCTAAAATTCCCTCACAAACCCTGTCGATAATTGGAGGACCGACGCTGTGGAAAAATCCCTTTCCTTTTCACTTAACGGCAAGGAAGTGACTCTCGCAGTGGACGACGAACGCAGCCTGCTGTGGGTGCTGCGCACCGACCTGGCCCTGACGGGCACCAAGTTCGGCTGCGGCGAGGGCTGGTGCCGCGTCTGCAACGTGCTGGTGGACGGCAAGGTTCGTGCCTCGTGCCAGACACCGGTGAAGGCCGTGGCGGGG
>CP070698.1:750360-753513 GCA_020349685.1 bacterium | reverse complement strand
GATTCCGCTTCCCTCCTCTGTCCGGGATCGAGGAGGAGTTCCGTGACGGGGAGGATCGTCCCTTCGTCAGTATCGGGACCCGACCTCTGGGTCTGGGGGTCGAAGAGGCGCAGGGAGTATAACTCATCACCCCAGAGCTCGATCCTCACGGGCTTGTCCGAAAGAGGTGAAAAGATGTCAAGGATCCCCCCCCTGATGGCCATGTCCCCCACCTGGGAGACCACCGGTTCCCGTCTGTAGCCCATGATGGAAAGTTTCTCCGCCAGGCTGTCCCTGTCGACCTGCTGCCCTTTCCGGAGGCTGAGTTCCCACCTGGAGAGAACAGCTGCCGGCGGGGCCGGCTGCAGAAGGGCCTTGGCCGGCAGGACGACCGGTCCGGTTCCCCTCCTGGTCGAGGTCAGGGCGGAAACGCGGAGTGCTGCCGTGTCCACATCGGGTGTCAGGTTCTCATAGGGGATCGATTCGAGGGGAGGCAGATAAAGGGCCTTTCCCGTTCCGAGAAACAGGGAAAGGTCGCGGGCAAAGGACCTGGCTGAATCCTCGTCGGGGGTGACGATCACCAGGTTGTCCGCGTCGGGGAGCCCGGAGGCCAGATAGGCTGCGGCGGCAGCCGTGACGCCGGACACCGCGCCCGTCCCGGTCTTTTCCATTGTGTCGAGCAGCGCGTCGCATAGCCCGGACACGCTGCCTTTGTGTCTCGGAGGGTTGATTTCCTGTTCCTTTTTTTAACAGTCTAGAGCACTGACGCAGGGGGCCGCGGAGGCGCCGCCTCGCAGGCGTTATCGCAGAGGACCTCGGTTAAGTCCATGATAAAATTATAATAGATCGGTTCATCCGGTATGTGTGTTCGGGTGTGATTTCACTCAAATTCTCTAAAAGGTTTGGTTCATCGTAGAAATGCGTATCTGAAAAGCATCGCCTCAAAATAATTCAGGGCCATCACCACAGAGGTCACAGAGGACACAGAGAAAACCGAGCATATTTCCACTCACCAGTCCTCCCCTTGGCTGGGGAGGGATTTCTTCGAAATCAACAGGTGGGTCTCTGAAGTCATGGATCAAAGCTCGCTTTCATCCATGACTCCATGGCCCATCCGTTCCGGTGAGTGGAAAACGCTTGTCATCCTTCCGGCCCCGCTCGTCTTTGACTTCCTCTGTGCAACTCTGTGGAATGAGCGGCCTACCAGCGAGCCGCCTCTGTGTACTCCGTGTTAATGCTTTTCAGACCGGCTCAATCGGCTAGGTACCAATTTTTTTATGACCCGTAAAATCTAAACCCGATTATGGATTAAAAATGCGGCCCTCTGCGTTACGGCTCTTATTCCCTTAATAAAATAGTAAGTCCTTGGCCTTCGGACCGTAACACCGATAACAGATATCCTTCTTTCCGTGGCCCTTTCCCTTCCGTTGGTCTATTATGGCGGCCAGTGCAGGTCTCATACTCACGCGGCCTGTTTTCAACCTTCAGGCAGGATCCGGTTTGCCGGTCAAAGACAATTCAGAGAGATCACTATTTTGAAAACACGTCAGGGTCCCGGAGCATCGGTTGAGGAAAGGGTCTCCCCAGATTCCAGGAAGTCCATTGCCCTTGAGATCGAAGAAGCCGGGGGGAACGAGGTCTTCTTCCTTGGGCGGTTGGACGGGGAGGGCCTCGTCGCCGGCGTAGAGGTCCTCGCCCGGGGAAATGCCGGTGCCGTTCCGGCGGCCGCTTCCGCGGCCGGGGCGGGCGACGTTGTGATCCACAACCATCCCAACGGGATCCTCGTTCCTTCCGGTGCGGATCTCGAAGTGGCCTCCAACCTCGGCGCCCAGGGGATCGCGTTCTACATTGTGGACAACCGGTGTGAACGTGTTTATGCCGTCGTGGAACCGAGGACCGCAGACGAACGCCCCGAGCCCCTCGATCCGGCGGAGGCCGCAGCTGTTTTCAAACCCGGAGGCCCCCTGGCCTCTGTGCACCCCAATTACGAGGAGCGGCCGGCCCAGGGACAGATGGCTTCCGATGTGGCCGGGATCCTGGAATCGGGAGCGGTTGGCATACTGGAGGCGGGGACCGGCACCGGAAAAAGCCTTGCCTATCTCGTTCCCGCGGCCCTCTGGGCTCTCCGGGGCAACCGGCGCGTTGTGGTCGCCACGAGAACGATCAACCTCCAGGAACAGATCCTCGAGCAGGACCTTCCCATCCTGGAGGAAGCCCTCGGTGTTCCTGTCAAGGCCGCCCTAGTCAAGGGCAGGGGAAACTATTGCTGCCTGCGGAAAAGGGACCTCCTGGAAGGGGACGGCGGGAACATCCTTCTTGAGCTGGGAGACCTCAGTCAGGTCCAGCAGCTGCTGGACTGGTCCAGGACAACAGCCGACGGCAGCCTCTCGGATCTGCCCTTTGTCCCGACGGATGCCAACTGGTCCCTTTTCAGGGCCGAATCGGATTCCTGCACGCGCGCCCGCTGTTCCCGCTTCTCCGGGTGTTTCTTTTACAGGGCCCGCCTGGAGGCCGCTTCTGCTCAACTTCTTCTTGCCAACCACCACATCCTCTTCGCCGACCTCTCGCTGAGGGAGGGCGGTCATGAGGGTGCCGCTATCATGCCCCGATACGAGGCCGTCATCCTGGACGAGGCTCACAACGTGGAGGATGTGGCTGTGTCCTACTTTGACTGCTCTCTTACCAGGCGGGGGCTCATGGCACACCTGGGCCGCCTCGTGAACAGGCGTAATCCGGAGCGCGGTCTTGTGCCGTTCCTGCTAAAACGCCTGAGAGACCTCAAGGGCCAGGGTCGAAGGGGAAGGGAGGAGCTTGTCGAGCTGGTGGTTAGGCTGCGGGAAGAAGTTGCCCGTGTCCGGGTCAGCCTGGACACCCTGTTCGACGGTCTTGCGGAGGATCTGGCGGGATGGCTGGATGAGAGGAAAATTCCAGATTCCAGATTCCAGATTTCAAATGAGTCCAAATCACCTGAGGATCCAAATTCCAGAGACACGGATGGGAGAGGGGAGTATCGCTGGAGGATCCCCCTCGAGCGGCGCAACGATCTTCCATGGAGGGGGATCCAGGATCTTCTCGAGGAGAAGGTCTCCCTGATCTCCGGCGTTAAGGGCATCCTGCGTAAGGTCAACAGCCGCGTGAGAGAGATGGTGGACGATGGCTGCGATGATCTCGATG
>CP070698.1:744080-750260 GCA_020349685.1 bacterium | reverse complement strand
GGAGATTGCCTGTGGCCGCAGTAGTGACACACGGCCCGGTGTTCGGCGTGATAGGTCAGGGTGACGCTGCAGTTGGGGCACGGTAACATGTGCCGGCAGTCGAGGCACAGGAGAAAGGGAGCCAGGCCCCGTCTGTTGAGAAACAACATGGCCTGTTCGCCCCTTTCCACGACCCCGGCAAGCTCCTGCTGGAGGGTTTTGGAGAGGGAGGGGTTATCCGGATCCGCCTGGTCCGGGTCAGACATGTCGACAAGGACAAGGTCAGGGTCCGCGGATGGGGTTACCCGGTCGGGAAGAAGAGCCAGATCATACCTTCCTGAACCGGCATTGTGCCACGATTCGAAGGACGGCGTGGCCGAACCGAGAACGACGGGGATGTTTTCCAGCTGTCCCCTTTTCACGGCGACATCCCTGGCGTTGTAACTGGGGGTGTCTTCCTGGCGGAAGGACGGGTCGTGCTCTTCGTCCACGACGATGAGCCCGAGGTCGGGAATGGGGGCGAACACGCCCGACCTCACCCCCACCACCAGCCGGGCCTGACCTTTTATGACGGCTTCCCAGGAGCTGTTCCTGTCGGCTTTGGACATCCCGCTGTGGAGGGTGGCCACCTCACCAGCCGCCACCGACTGGAGGCGGGAGACCAGAAGCGGTGTCAGGGATATCTCAGGCACGAGGATCAAAACCCGTTTGTCCAGCGCCAGGGCGTGGCGCGCGGCCCGCAGGTAGACTTCCGTCTTTCCGGATCCGGTCACCCCTTTCATCAAAATGACCTGAAACTGTTCCTCACTCACCGCGCCGGAGATCCGGGCAAGGGCCTCCTCCTGGAAAGAGGTCAGTCTCTTGACGGAAGTCTCATCCCGGCTGTAGCGGCTGGGAGGGATGCCTTCCGAAAGGGGTGCCGTCAGGACCGGCGCTATGAGGCCTTTGGCCACGGCAGTTTCCAGTTCGATGGAGGAAAACCGTTCGGTCAGGAGGGCCGATGTCCTCGCTCCCCTCTTTAAGGACTGGAGGATCTCATCGTGGGGCGACCCTCCATCGGCCAGGACCTGCCGGCCCGTTTCGGTCAGAGCGAACCTGGGGCCTTTCCCCGAGGCGCCGGAAGGGGGAAGGGCCAGCCTCAAGAGCAGGCCGAGAGGACTCCGGTAATAGGATGCCGTCCACTGCGCCAGTTCCACAAGTTTCCGGTTCAGGGGAGGACTGTCTGAAAGAGCGACGATGCTCCGGGCCGGGACCGGTGAGGACTCGGCGAACTCGACCACGACACCGGTCATGGTCCTTGGCCCAAAAGGGACATGGACGATACTGCCCGTCCCGACCTCATCGGACAGGGAGGCGGGGATCATGTAGTGGAAGGTGTCCTCAACGGGCCGCGGCAAGGCCACCCGGACGATGTGGGTGCTCATGGCCCTTCGGAAGACGCGACTGCGGGGATCAATCGTTCGACAAGGATCAGTTCACCGCCGCGCCACACTTCTGTCCTGGAAGGGTAAAAGACCTCGTCCGAAAGCTGGATCATGTCAAGGTAAAGGTAGCGCGTTCCCATACGTTTTTCAGCAAGGACCTCTATTTTAAAAGGGATCAGGTCGTTCTTGCCTATCCAGAGCCGCTCATCCCTGCCTTCCAGGATGTAGCATATCTTTCCATCCACCCGTCCGAGGGTCACTTTCGCCTCCTCAGATGCGGCGGTGGGGATGCTCTCGGCCAGTTCCTCGCCGGGCAGCGTCATCAGGACATAGGGCAGGTCCAGGACCCTCTGGAGGATTTCGGTGCTGCCCGCTTTGCCCGGAACGGTCAGGATGGCTTCCTCGACCGATTTACCTTCCGGACTCTCACGAACGACCCTGACCTGGACAGGGTCAACCCTCCGCAGCGCCGCCTCCATCTTCAAGAGGATCTCGGGGGCGGCAGGTGAATAAGCCAGGGTGATGGCTCCAAGTGACCACGCCAGCAGGTTGTGCAGGGTCACGAATTCTCCTCTTTTGCCATCTCCAGGTAGGCAGCCGTGATGGATTCAGGGTCAGGGAGCCCCAGCACCCGTGCAAATTCAAGCACAAACCCTCTCAGATAAACGGGCGCTGGAAGATCCACCAGGCGTTCGTTCTCGATGTGTTCGAGGTAGGTGGTGCGGATCCTGGTGCTGTTCGCGATGTCCCGGAGTGTCAGACCGAGTTCTTCCCGGCGCTGCTTCAGGTAGGCGCCAAGACTTTCGCCCGGTCGGAGGGGGGCCGGCGCCGGGGCGCTCTCGGGGGAGACGGGCGCCTCGGGGGTCGGCAGGCGGGACTGGATGTCCCTGGAGATCCTCATGTAGGCCCTTTCGATCTTGTCGAGCATCTCTTCCCTTTGTTCGGGTGTCAGCAGGCTGTACGTGGCCAGGGAGCCTTCGGAGTAAAGGGTCTTTTTTCTGTGGTAGGCACGCCGCACCTCCTGGGCTGTGGCGCCCTCTTTAAGATCAAGGAGCTTGTAATCCCTGCCCAGTGTGTCCCGGCTCAAATCGAATAGTTCCTGACCCCGAGGAGGTTCCTGACGATAGAGTGAATGGACCTCGCAAACGAGCTTACCGGAAAGGCGTCGACGACCGCCCTGCGCAACCTCACGGCCTCCTTGAGTGATTCATCCTCCTCGATGTGACCCAGGTTGCGAACGCTGATCCCGAAATAGTCGTGGCAGGCCTGAACAATATCGTTCCCGAGTTCCTGGTCGTCCCGCTTCCGGGCCTGGTTGACAATGATATTTGGTTTGAAACTTTTTGCTTCCTCTTCAAGCGCATGGCCCGCCTCGGGGTTGATCTGAAGTACATTCTTGATAAGGGTTCTGGGCGACTGGATACCTCGTGCCACCTTCTCTTCCATGGCTTTGTCGATAGCCTCGGCCACGCCTGTTTTCCTGGTGGCTTTTTTGAGCCTCCTGTAAAAGGCTGCCTTGATAAAGTGGTAGGCGTTCTCCACCGAAGTGGGTTCAGGAAGGACAACAAGAACGCCTTCGTCCGCCGAGAGGAAAAAGTCCAGCGTGTTGAAGGATGAGCCTGCTCCAAGGTCCAGAAGAACGTAATCCACGTCCAGCGTGTTGATATGGCGAATGAGTTTTTCCTTCTGGCTGAATTTCGGGTTGGCTATCTCCAGAAGAGCCTTGGAACCGCTGATAAAGTGAAGGTTGGGATAGGGGGTGGGAACCATGGTGTCGGAAAGCGTGTCGACTTTGCGGCGCAGGAAATCCGAAAGGGAACGATCCGGGTCCGGTACCCCCAGAACAGTGTGCAGATTGGCACCGCCCAGGTCAAGGTCAAGGGCGATGCAGCTCTTCCCCTGCTGTGCGAGGGAGATGGCTGAGTTGGCTGTGATAACGGTTTTGCCCACACCGCCCTTGCCCCCTCCCACGGCCCATATGCGGGGTCGGATGTGGCCGTTCATTTCGGTTCCCAGGCTTGCCATCACCTCACAGAGCCGTGATCGTAAAAGACCAGTCCGCTGAGGAGTTTCGGGTAAAAGAAGGTGGACTTCTGGGGCATGCGTTCCTTCTTTCCGGTCACGGCAACGAGATCATCCATTCCCGTCGCCGGCATCACGATGAGAAGCTGCCCGCCGGTCCTGGCGCGGCCGATGGCCTGGGCCAGGTCCTTGAAATATTCGAGATGCTCCTGGTGGCTGATCTGCTCGGAGGTCATCCCCAGGCATCCCTTCATGACAAACTCCTCGGCAAGGGTGACCTCCAGCTGCCTCACCGGTGGAGACATCTGGGGCATCCTTGCACCCAGGTCCACGTCTTTGCCAAGGAGGGCCCTGACGAACCTGTCAGAGGCCGGATCGTAGAGGACAAAACCGCGACCGGGGAGCTTGGAAGGCGCGGTACCCGACCGGATGTTCCCCTCTTCGTCCGGATCCAGTGCGTCGATGGTAAAATAAGGGGAGAGGCCTTCCAGGACTCGGCCGAAGTCAAAGCTTTCAAAGCTGTGGAGATGCCGATGGGTGGGAAGGATCGCCAGGCCCGGATCCTTCATGCCCACCAGGGCCATCATGATGAAGTTATACCCTTTTTCCGGATCCGGATCAGGGTCTGAAGCGGCCATCTCCCTGGCGTAGTTCAAGGCCGTCTCGTAGCGATGGTGACCGTCGGCGATGTAGAGGTTCCGGTCCCTTAGGAGGTTTGATATGGCGCTGATGATCTCCTCGTCCGCGATGATCCAGAGCCGCCGTCCTATGCCCTCGCGGTCGGTGATGTCCATGATGGGGTCCGATTTGAAAACGGGGTCCAGGGTGGACCTTACGACGGAAGCGTCTCCGTCAAAAAGGGTGAACACCTGGCTCAGATTTCCTCCGAAAGCTTTCATGAGGCGCAGCCGGTCCTCCTTGGGACCCTGGTGTGTCCTTTCGTGAGGGTAGATCCGCCCGCTCTCAAAGGGCTCGAGACGCACCTTTCCGATGATCCCCCATCTTTGGTAGGGTCTGTCTTCCCCCGGGAGGCTGAAGGAATCCTCTATGAGGTAATAGCAGGGCACGGGGTCCCTGATGAGGGTCCCTTCCTGGATCCAGCGGCGCATGGTCTGGGCTTCCTCCTCGTAGTTGCCGGGCCCCGATGGATCGGAACCAAGGATGAGGCGCACAACATTGAGAGGATCCGCGGCCAGAAGTTCGGCGTGCTGGGCCTTGTCGATGACATCGTAAGGCGGGGCCACCACAAGGGAAAAATCTTTTACAGCTTCAGGGTTATAACGGATTCCGGGAAAGGGTCTGATCTCGGGCAACGGCGACCTCCTGACTGGAAGAATGCCTAAAACGAACGACGCCTATAAAATGACATGAAAGAGAAAATGAGGCAAGGATGGAACGTCAATTTAAACGTTCCATCCTTGCCTGGTAGTGTAGAGTGTAGGGTGTAGGGTGTAGAGTTAGATACTCAAACATTACTTGTATTATCTATGCCTTATTACTTAATAATGGGGGTAAATCGAACCTGCGAACATCTCTGCACTTTAGACTTTACACTTTACACTCTTTTTCCGGAGGAAAAAGCCATGCATCATCTTCCCACAAAGTTTATCAAGCAGCGCCGGAGCGTGCGCAGCTTCACCAGTGATCCGGTGACCGAATCGGTCATAAGGGACATCCTGGACTGCGCGAGGCTCGCTCCCACGGCGAGAAATCTCCAGCCCTGGCTCCTGGGCGCTGTCACCGACCAGGAGCTCAGGCACCGGATCTCCGACCTGACGGAATATGGAAAGTTCATCCGTGAGAGCCCGGTGTGTTTCGCCGTGTTCACCCAGGCGTCGGCCAAGTATTACCTGGAGGACGGTTGCGCCGCCACCATGAGCATTATTCTGGCGGCCTCTGCCCACGGGCTTTCCACCTGCTGGGTAGCCGGCGCCGGGAAGGATTACGGTCCCCATGTGAGGGACCTGCTCCACGTGCCGGAGGAATACGCCCTCGTCAGTCTCATTGCCTGCGGGTACGCGGAGGAGATGCCCAGCATGGGGAAAAAGAGCCTGGAGGAGGTGGCGTTCAGGGACAGATATAAAGGTTGACATCAGGACGCAGGCCCCCCCCGATTTCCGTAAGGGCGTTGTAATTTAACCGCGGAGGACGCAGAGTAACGCAGAGGAAAACCAAATCAGGATAAGGGGTTTGCTTGTATCCTGTTAAAAGCGGCGGTAAAAAGCGGCGCTAAAATTGAATCTTACTGATTTCATGTTACTGGATCCTTTACTTAATTCATGTTTTTCCTCCGCGTCCCTCCGCGTACTCTGCGGTTAAAGATTGGAGTCTTTTATGTTATTGCCGGAAGAACTGAAAAAGAACCCCGAGATCGAGGTCCCCGTTCCCGGCATCCGGGGCTGGAAGGTGGGAGGGCCTCAGGGGCTGGTCGTGTTCTTCGAGATCTCGCCGGGCACCGTCCTGCCCGAGCACTCCCACTGCTACCAGTGGGGTTATGTCATCGAAGGGGAGATCGAACTCACCATCGGAGGGGAGCGCCGCCTTTACGGCAAGGGGGATTCCTACGTCGTCCCGGAAGGGGTCTCCCATTCCGCGGTGATCGAGAAGGGCTGCCTGGCGATGGATTACTTTTCAGATCCCCACATATACTTGGGGATCTGAAAAGGGTACCCAGTACCCAGTAACAAGTACCCAGCAGCAAACCTGATGGTTCATTCAATCATTTGCCAAGATCGTCGAACAGGTTCAACCCGAT
>CP070698.1:738965-743980 GCA_020349685.1 bacterium | reverse complement strand
GTATGGGATATCGAGCCGTTTGAGCTGTTCGTCCAGGATCCGATGGCAATCCTCCAACGACTGGACCATACATACAGGAAGTTTGCAGGCAAATGAGACGCGGTCTCTGAAGGGACGGATGGCCTTTCCGAGGAAAGTCTCGCTCTGCCCGCCGTGGTACCCGTAAGCCGTGTCGAAGTAGTTGACGCCGTGTTTGACGGCATATTCCACCATTTTTCGACCTTCCTCCTCGTCGATGCGTTTTTCGGGGTTAAACACATCGGCAGCGCTCTTGAAGCCTCCCTCGATGGGCAGACGCATGCAGCCGAACCCCAGAACGGAAACCTCGACACCGCTCTTGCCCAAAGTTCGGTACTTCATAAGAGAACCTCCCCAGGCCGCTGATCCCTGATCAGGTAGAAATGACCGTTGAGCGTTAAAGGACTATACCAACCCAAGGGGAATGACGCTACACGCAGGACCGTCGCCCCTTGAGAGATATAGCTCCTGAAGGGCCTGAGCCTGGGTGCCATACCCCGGATACGGGGTTCCAGGATCCGACCCTAGGAATAGACCCTGGAACTAGACGCTAGAACTGGCCCCTGTTCTCCCCCCTTTCCATTTACCGGCCACGGGAGTAGTATGCCGGCTTTCAATACAAGGAGCTGAAATTGGTGCGATGTGGACATCGGTCACGATGGCTATCTCCCAACGGCGGGATCCTTGCGCTGCGGGAGCTGGTGCGGGTGATTGTTCTTGCCGCGGTGTTCCTCCTGCCCGCGAGGCCAGGGGGGGGCGATACCGACTGGAAGGGAAGGATCATCCTCTACAGTTACGGTCCCGCGAGGATTCAGATTACCGCTCCGGACGGGTCGAGGGCGGGCGCCGACCTTAAAACCGGCGAATACATCGAGGAGATCAAGGGTTCTGGTGTCCGTGTTGAAAAGGCAAAAGGCCGGTCGGATGGCCAGACGGTCCTGCTTGAAGCTGCAGGTCAAGGTGTTTACCGACTGGATCTTGCGGGAACCGGAACAGGCCGGGTCGTCGTCGACCTGGAGATCGTGGACGCGGCGGGCGGTGTAAGCAGGAACCACGTCCTGCGAAGGGTCAAGGTGGGAGACCTCCTGCGATACGCTCTCGATTACAACCCTGCCCCTGGGAGCCTGAACCGCATCGAAGAAGTGCCCGATTAAACCGCTCCCTCGCGGAGCGGTTTAATCATTGTGAAACATGATGGAAAATGGATGTTCTGTCGCGAGGCTGGGGCCTTCAGAATTTAGATTCTTTCCAGACCTTTCCCAGACTCAAAACCGTTTGCCTGCCCTCGAATAAAACCCTCCAGTTGACCGCCAGCAGGACAACCGTGGCCACCAGGTAGCTGAAAAGGGTTCCCTGGAGGACCCCGAAGCGTTCGTAGGTAAGGGAAACGGTGATGGAGTAGGCCAGCACCGTCCAGAGGCCCCTTGGGAAGTTCTTGAGGACGGTGTGAGCCCTCTGCGCTCCGTAATTGAGGTGGATCAGGACCAGCAGAGGGTACACGACGAGGGGGAAAGCAGAGGCAAGGCCCGCCCACTTGACACCGACACCTGCCGCCAGCCCTGTGATCAGGAGGACCAGGGTCGTGGAGAGGACGAGCCGGAAAAGAACCATGGAACGGGTGCAATGGATCGGGCGGTCGATGAGGGTGTTGGGGATCTTGCGCAGCAGAAAGGAGAAGAGGGCGATGGATACGAAAGACACCATCGCTCCAAAGAGCAGGGACGGAGTGAGTCCGCTCATGGCCCAGGCGGCAGCCAGGTATGCCCCCGCGGCTGTGATGGAGGCCACGAGGATGGAGCCGATGGTCGAGTCCCTTGCTCCGAGATAGTAAAAGTAAACGAAGACCAGGGCTGACACGTGTCCCAGAAGGTTGTAGGGTACCGAGGCGACGGCAAAACCAGGCCCGATCTGTATGCCGTAGAAGAACAGCACCAGCGCGGTCCCTATGGGATAACCGCTCAGGATACCGGCGATCCTCGGACTGGTTTTTTCAGCGATCCAGGTAAGGCAAAGAATGAGCCAGACAGTGATCGCTGCTTTCAGGATGATGAGGTTCATGAGTTGTCGGTGAGGGTCCCCGGTGTGTCCGGCGCCGCCCTCTGCGGTAAAATGCCGGTTTTAAACACAGCTTTCCCTCACCGGCCGCCGGCGAAGGGTTCTGTCTGAATTAAAGGGCCTGTGCCTTTTTCCCCGCGAGTCGCACGGGTCCTTTAATAAAATTTATACCTGGAAAATTGCGGGGAGGAGCGCCAGTATGGACGCGAGGCCGATAATGGCAAAGGGGATCAGTTTCTGCTTGTCGATTTCCAATTCTTTCTCCTGACATAACTCATCCGGAAGGTGATTCCGGATGACGAGCGGTTCAAACGGCGCAGTTTATCGCACAATTTGGCGATGCGGTCAAGAGGGGAAAGCACAGTGCCTGGACCCGGGAAACCAGACGCCAGACACTAGACACCAGACACTATTCAAGGTTTCCCCCTCACCAGCCTAAATCCCATGCTGCTGTGGGAGTAGGTCGGTTTGTAGCCGTTGCGGTAGGTCGTTGTCGTGAGGGGGGCATCGACACGCCAGGAACCTCCCCTGATGATCCTCGTATCACCCCGCTGTACGAGAGGGTCGACGAGGGTGTGGGGAGCGACCCCATAATCATGGTAGCCGTCGAGGCACCACTCCCATACATTTCCGCTCAGATCGTGGATGCCGAAGCCGTTCGGTTCCAGGACCCCGACCTCATGGGTTTTCATGCCGCTGTTGGAAGCGTACCATGCGAAATTCTCCAGGTCTTCTTCCCTTGAGGTTCCCGCCCAGCGTTGGGATCGGCCCCCTTTGGCGGCGAACTCCCATTGGGCTTCCGTGGGGAGGGTGTACTTCTGCCCGGTCTTTTCTGAGAGCCAGCGGGCGAAACGAAGGGCGTCGTGCCAGTCGACCCAGACCACGGGATGATTTCCCCGCTGCTCGAAGCCGGGATTCCTCCATGAGATCCCCTCGCGGCGGACAAAGCTTCCCATGCCGGCATCAATGTCAATGACCCATCCCCTTTTCTCAGGAGCGGTGAGGTAACCTGTGTCCTCCGTAAAAAGGGCGAACTGGTCCACGGTGACCTCATATTTCCCCATAAGGAAGTCAGCTGTCCGGACTGCGTGCGCGGGCTTTTCATTGGCCTGTCCGCTGCCGGTCTGGTCCCCCCGCATGTACTGACCGCCCTTGACGAGAACGAACTGAATGGACGCGACAGGATCGATAAAGTCGGCGGACCGGGCCTCCATGGGCGCAATGAGAATAAGGGCCAGGAGAGTCAGTGCGGTAAATTTCCTCATTTGTTTCCCCCTTGGGTCACCGGTTCTTCCGGTGATCACCGGCTGTTTCGTTTCAGGTGGGTCCACAGCTGGGACAGCAGCATCCCTGAGAGCATGAGAGCGCATCCCGTGAGGCCGCGCAGGGAAAGTGTCTCGTTTAGCAGGAGCCATCCGCCCAGGACCGCGAAAGCGCCTTCCATGCTCAGAAGGATGGAGGCATGAGCCGGGTGGGCGTCCCTTTGGGCAACGACCTGGAGGGTGTAAGCGATACCAACCGAACACAGCCCGCCGTAGAGGATAGGTGCGGCAGCGGCAAGGATGGAGGGCAGAAGGATCGGCTCCAGGGCCCGGGCGGTCAGCAGGCTCAGCAGTGAGCAGATGGCGAACTGGGCAGATGCCAGTACGAGGGGGTTCATCCGGGGGGAAAGCCAGCTGATCCAGAGCACGTGGGCCGCCCACAGGAAGGCGCTCAGAAGGACCAGAAAATCTCCCTTGTCTATAGTGAGTTGACGGGTAACGCTCAGAAGGTAAAGGCCTGCGACTGCCAGGATGGCGCCGATCCAGGTGCCTGCGGAGGTCTCCCGCCCCAGCCGCAGTCCGATGATGGGCACGAGAATGACGTAAAGCCCCGTTATGAAGCCGGCCTTTCCGGCTGTCGTGTAGACGATCCCGACCTGCTGCAGGGACGCTCCTCCGAAAAGCAGCAGTCCGGCCAGAACCGCCCCCGCGGTCTTCACCCTGCTCCCGGTGGAAGCGGCGAGGACCGATCCGGCGCGTCCGTTGCCCATGCCCAGGTAGATCAGGGGAAGGAGAGAAAGGCTCCCCAGGGCGAAACGTATCCCGTTAAACAGGAAAGGGCCGATATGCTCCATGCCCACCCGCTGGGCCACGAAGGCGAAACCCCAGATGGCAGCGGTGAGGAGAAGGAGAAGGTCAGCTTTGAGGGTGCCTTGTTTCAATTCCAGATCCCATCAGCCTTCGCTAACGACTGTCGACCAGCTACGGCCGACAGGAATTTCAGATTTCATATTCCAAAAAGTCCTTCAAAAATACACATCACAAGTTATAAATCGCTATCCTTTTCCGCATGCGAGTGAAAACAGCTTTCTCGATTTATGTCAAGGTGAAGGCAGATCAACAACAACCAGTTAAAAATGAACTGTGAAAAGAGAACAGCCCCGCCAAAAGGCCGGGCTGCTCCACATAAAATATTCAATGTAAAGACATATTTATTTCTAACAGGGATGAAGGGGATGGAAGGGATGGGAAAGTCCAATTTCACATTCCAAATTTAAAATTGCAACTTTCTGAAAACACCACCCCATTGACCATTGAGCTTCCTGTGCTCCGTAGCAGGTCTTTAGGCGCCAGGGCAGGAGGATGGCCTTTAGCCTTTGGTCGTAAATCTTTGGTCTTTGGACTATCTTTTTATCCCCTCTATCCCTTTTATCCCTGTTAAATAATCCTTCCAGGCAAAATCGGGATTATTATCGTTTTTACATCTTGTTTCAGGCAGCATCCTCCTGCTGCTCGTTCACGTGATGCACCACGCGCTGGGGGAAGGGGATCTCGATACCCTCTTCGTCCAGGCGGAGCTTGATCTTCTCCATCAGATCCCAGTAGACGTTCCAGTACTCCGAGGTCGGGACCCATGGGCGCACGGCGAAGTTGACGCTGCTGTCGGCGAGTTCAAGGACG
>CP070698.1:733169-738865 GCA_020349685.1 bacterium | reverse complement strand
TCGCTCGAGCCTCTGCGTCTCGTGCCCGCGATGGGGCGGACTGTGAGGATCTCGCCGGCCTTGCGGACCAGGAGTTCCGGTGAGGCGCCGAAAAGAACTCCACCGGGCATTTCGAGGTAGAAGTGGTAGGGCGAGGGGTTCAGGTCCGACAACCTGCCGTATACGGCTTGTGGGTCGGGAGGATCCTCGATCTCCCACCTTCTCGCCAGCACCACCTGGATCAGCTCGCCGTCATGGATCAACTCCCGGGACCTCGCCACCGCCAAGAGAAAATCCTTCTCCGGAAAACTGGTCCTGGCCACCCTTTCACGACCGTTCAGAACCGGAGGGTCATCGCCGGCGTGTTTCGTGAGGTGCGCCGATACCTCCTCGAGCAGCCTGCGGGACATGGATGCACTCCTTTCCAGGCAAACCAGGGTGAGCCGCCTGGAAGAGGCGTCCTTGAGGATGACCACCGATGGCAGGTAGAAGATGGTATCTGGCAGGCCGATATCATCGTGTCCGGCTCGGGGGATCCCTTCGAAAAGGTCACAGGTTTCGTAGCCCAGGGATCCAACCCACCCGGCTGCAAAACGATAGCTGTCGAGGGTGTCCGGAACCCGGACATCTGGTTCCAAGGAGCGGAGAAGCTGCAGAGGATCCCGGCACTCGTGCCGGACCTCCCTGCCGGTGTCGTCCACCGCCGCATACGCGGACCCCTTCCCGCGGACCGTGAGCAGGGGTCTTGCGGCGACGATGCCGTACCTGGCGTACTTTTCCGTTCCTTCACGGCTTTCAAGAAAGGCCACAGGATCGTAGCCTTTCATGGCCCTGTACAGCTGAGGCATCTCACCGAGGTCGTAGGGCAGTTCCTGGGCGGCGCATTTCAGGGACAGCTTCTGATCCAAAGTCTGTGTGGCTGTTCTCATGATCTTCTCCCTAAACGCGTTCGGGGATCGCATGGCCCGCGATCCCCGAAAAAAAACCGCGGGTTTGAGAGAACCCGCGGCTATAAGACCTTTTACCGGTTACCGGTTTATCGGCACGGACCCTCCCCTGCAGCTTCCCTGTGCCACCACCAGAAAAAGTTAAATGTGCCGAAATGTTCTTTGGTTTTCATGATTTTTTGGAAATACCAGACCCATACTGGAATGTCAAGGAGTCAGAAACGGTGATGAAAACAGTGGAAACCGCATGTTTTCAATTACCATTTCTATTTCTATTCCTTCGACTGTATTATTATCCCAGTCGAAAGGGGCGCATTCTCCATCATACGCACGCCCCTGGCCGCAACCAGGAGAAGGATGCCGGAAACTTCCGACCAGTCCCGGATGACCAGGGTCGGATGCCATAGGCCGTTCTTCATGAGATCCCGGTGGGGCTCCAGGATGAGGGAGCATCCTTCGGGTATGCGGACCTCCTCGTTGAAAGTCACCCAGTAGGGACCCTGAACCAGGTCCCAGTAGCCGGCTGGATCGCCGGAAGATTTCCGTGCAGGCCTTTTTATGCGGCGAGCCTCCTGGGTGTCTTCCGGACGCGGGCTGATCCTCCCCTCACCGACGATCTGCAGAACATCCAGAAGCGTGAGGGTCAGACGGTCTCCCGCCGTTCGACCGGAGGCATCCGGGGCGAAACGAAGAAGTTTCTCCAGTTCGTCAGTTCGCACGATCTTCATGCCAGATCTCTCCGTGGACTAATGTCCCACCACCGTCAGGTGCAGGTTGCGGCTTCTGCCTCGCGTGTCGAACTCTACCAGGACCACCTGCTGCCAGGTCCCCAAAAGAGGATTCGAGTCACGGACGGGAAGGGTGATGTCAGGACCCAGCATTGCCGCCCGGACGTGGGAGTGGCCGTTGCCGTCGCCCCAGGCCGCGTTGTGGGCGTACTCCCTGTCCCTGGGTGCCAGCCTGGAAAAAGCATCCTTGAGGTCGGCTACAGCTCCTGGCTCGTATTCGATGGTGGTCAGGGCGGCTGTCGATCCCGCCACAAAGATGTGGACCAGCCCTGCACGGACACCCGAACTGTTGACCAGATGACGGATCTTTCCGGTTATGTCGATCACGTCGAGCTCCCCCGCGGTTTTCACGGGGATCTCTCGAACAACAGTCAGTGGTCCCGGGTTTGTGGCATCCATCTTGAATGGCGTTATAGCGGATGAAACGACAAAAGTCCATCTGGGTCGATTCTTCCGTTGCGGTTTCTAGATGGCAAACACAAAAGGGGAACAAGCATGTCCACAAGCAAGGATATACCCGGGATGGCCACCCTTTCCACCATCATCGGCCGCAGGGCGGCATTGGAAGTGCTTCGCCGCTACCGACTGAGCGACCTCCTTCACCTCGACAGGCAAAGCCTGGTCGCCATGCGGCACATTGGCCCTCGCCGCGCTGAAACGATCCTCGCCCTGCCAAAATTGCTGCAGCAGATGGTCTGCGAGCCGACAGAGGGTCTCTCCATCTCCTGCAGCCAGGATGTCTACGAATTGTTCCGTTTCCGTATGGCCGCCCTTCCCATGGAGCAGTTCCTGGTGCTGACCCTGAACACCCGCAACCGGATCCTTTCCGAGGATCTTTGCGCGGCCGGCGGCATCAACACGGTCCACGTCCAACCCCTGGAAGTGATAAGGCAGGCGGTCCTGAGGTCCGCGCCGAGCATCATCTGCATCCATAACCATCCCTCGGGAGATCCGACACCTTCTCCGGAAGACAGACTCCTGACCGAAAGGATCAGCCAGGCCGCCTCCCTCCTGGGAGTGCGCATGCTCGACCACATCATCGTGGCCTCCCAGTCGTACTACTCCTTTTCGGACGCGGGATCTCTTTAAATGAATTCCAGAAGCAATTCCCGGTCCCCTCAAACGAGTTAAAAGCTGCAACGTCAAGTCACACAGAGGCGGCTCACTGGCAGGCCGCGCGTCTCCCAGGGTTACGCGGTTAAATCTCAAGCTTGTTCAGGAAGGATACTGCGGCCCTCTGCGATAGCGACTGGGAGGTGGCTTTCCTGCGGTACTCTGGGTTAAAGTTTTTACAATTCTGGAATTTGGAATTTGGAATAAGTTTAGGTTATATTGAAATTACGGGCGCAAATTACCTTTCTCTCAACATACTTCCTGAATCGAACTCCGGAAAGGAAATGACAAAGTGGCCATCGGCAAGCATCAGATCAGCCTCCTGGACCGGATCACCCGTGTTATCAGTGAATCCCACGACTTTCGGGAGACCGTGGACAACATCGTGTCCCTGGTCAAGGAGGAGATGAAAACCGACGTCTGCTCCCTCTACCTGTATAACGAGGAGAGGAACCGTCTCTACCTTGTGGCCACGGAAGGCCTGGACACAACAGCCATCGGTAAGGTCGAGATGGAACCTTCCGAGGGTCTCACCGGCATGGTGTTCGAGACCATGACCCCCCTTGTGGTGCAGGATGCCCACAAACACCCGCGGTTCAGGTACTTCCCTGTCACGAGGGAGGAAAAATTCAAGACCTTTCTGGGTGTGCCGCTCATCAGCCGTAAGAGCCCCCTGGGAGTCCTCGTGGTCCAGGACCGCAAAAACAGATCTTACGACACACAGGAACTGCAGCTTTTCAATACCATTGCGGGACAGGTGGCCGGTGTGGTGGTGAACGCAAGGCTTTTGAGGGAATTGACCTCCGGCAGCCCTGCCACGCTGCCGGTGCCTGAACCCGAGCGCTCTTCCCTTATTCTCCACGGCACAGCGGCCACACCGGGCATCGCCATGGGACCAGCCGTCCTGATGGAGGTCCACGATGACTTCCACTACATCGTCGAGGAGAAGGCGGATGATCCCGAAATGGAGAAGAAGAAGTTCCTTGAAGCGGCCGAAGCCGGGCGTAAGGAGATCGTGATCCTCCAGGAGCGGGTGCAGGAGCAGCTTGGCGAAGAGGATGCCGGCATATTCAACATCCACCTCATGATGCTGGAGGACCAGGGCTTTAACCAGAAGGTTCAGGAGGTTATCGATTCCGGAACAACGGCCCTTTATGCCGTCAAGAGCGTTCTTGCGGGATATCTCAAAAGTTTCCAGGACATAGATGATCAGTATCTCAGGGACAGGGCCGTTGATATCGAGGATGTCGGGCGCAGGATCATACGTCTTCTTTCCGACCAGTCCCGCGACGGCTCCCTCCATTTTCACGAGGAAGGCATCCTCATCACCAGGCTGATCACACCTTCCGACGCGGCCGTTCTCTCCATGGAGAAGGTTCAAGGCGTCGCTACCTCGGGCGGCGGTCACACCTCCCACGCCATCATTCTGTCTAGATCCCTCGGCATACCCTGCATTGTCGGAGTGGAGGAGCTGCTCGAGGTGGTGCAGCCGGGCGACTATGTCATCGTGGACGGGAATACGGGGAACATATTTATCAATCCTGATGAACCCATCGTCAAGGAGTACGAGCGCCTTCGGAAGGATTACGCAAGGCACGTTGTGGAACTGGTCAGCGAGAACGAGCTGCCGGCGGTGACCCTCGATGGTTACAAGGTCGACCTGATGGCCAACGTGGGCCTTCTTTCCGACCTTAAATTTATTGACTACTACGGAGCGGAGGGGATCGGGCTGTACAGAACAGAGCTGCCGTTCATGGCCCGTTCCATTTTGCCCACCGAGGACGAGCAGTACCGGATTTACAGGACCATGGTGGAGGGAACGAAAGGAAAAACGGTCAACATCAGGACCCTGGACGTGGGGGGGGACAAATCCATTCCCTACCTCGGGTTTCCAACGGAGGAAAACCCCTTTCTGGGCTGGAGATCCATCCGGATGTGCCTTGAGAAAGCAGACATCTTCAAAACCCAGATCCGGGCGATCATGAGGGCCGCCCGCCACGGGCCGGTGAGCATCATGATACCCATGGTATCGAACCTGGATGAGGTGGTCAGCACCAGGAGGCTCATCGACGAATCAGGAATGGAGCTCAGGTCATCAAAGATCCCACACGACAGTTCCGTCAAGGTTGGGCTCATGATCGAAGTTCCCTCTGCAGCCCTTTTGGCAGGAAAAATGGCACGGGAGGTGGATTTCTTCTCCATCGGCACCAACGACCTGACCCAATACACACTGGCGGTGGACCGGAACAACAAAAGGGTGGCTCACATGTACGACCCCATGAACCCTGCCATCCTCAACCTCATCTTCCTGTCGGCCAGGGCGGCACGGGAAGCGGGGATACCTGTTGCCGTGTGCGGTGAGATCGCGGCAGACCCCCTGTGGACACCCCTCCTCATCGGCCTCGGTATCAGCGGGCTGTCCATGAACGCGTCCTCTATCCCCCTTATCAAGCGCTCCATCCGTCTCATCCGGCATGAGGACTGCCTTCGCGCGGCGCGCCGTGCCCTGAAAGCAGGGACTTCCGCGGATGTGAGGAGGATCATGTCGAGGTTCGAGAGGATGATACAGACGGAGGTCGTGTTTAAGCCGACGGAACTGCACTAAAAGCAGTCCAAAGACCAAAGCCCAAAGACCAAAGAAAGATCGAGCATAGAAACCAGCCTGTCTTTTCTTCTGATAATTGGGGATTAATGACTATCTGAATACCAGGTGTTGATTGGAGATAATGCCTGATTTGTACTTTGGACTTTGGACTTTAGGCTTTGGACTTCCCGGGTTTTCTATTGCCTGCAAACAGGCAATAGAAAACCCGGGATATTTCTACCCCGGGTCCCCCCCTGAAGAGAAGCGCCCTTCCCTTCAATGTGA
>CP070698.1:727697-733069 GCA_020349685.1 bacterium | reverse complement strand
TGGGTCCCGAGCCGATAATGAGGATCTTTTTTATGTCGGTGCGTTTGGGCAAAAATTTTCTCCTGAGTTTCTAGGGTCTGGTTCTAGTTCTAGTAGAGGCTGCAATCCTTGCTAGACACCAGACCTAGACACTAGACTCTATGTTCTTCCATCATCTCCACAAACCGATGGAAAAGATAATGGGCGTCATGGGGGCCGGGGGCGGCCTCCGGATGGTACTGGACGGAAAAGGCCGGTATCTCAAGATGCCTGATCCCTTCTACGGTCTGGTCGTTAAGGTTGATGTGGGTAACCTCGATCCTCTGACCCGCAGCTGCAAGGGAGCCGGGATCGACCACGAACCCGTGATTCTGGGATGTGATCTCCACTTTGCCTGTAAGCAGGTCCTTTACAGGGTGATTCCCCCCGTGGTGCCCGAACTTCAGCTTGTAGGTCTTGCCGCCGAGTGCCAGGCCGAGGATCTGGTGTCCGAGGCAGATACCGAAGATGGGAACCTGGCCCAGCAGCTCCTTGACGGCTCCAACGGCATAGGTCACGGGCTCAGGGTCGCCCGGACCGTTGGAGAGGAATACTCCGTCAGGGGCCAGGTCCAGTACGGTTTCAGGCGAAGCTGCGGCGGGCACTACGGTAACCCGACAGCCGACACCGACCAGCTCCCGAAGGATATTTCTCTTGATCCCGTAATCCAGGGCGACAACGTGGAGTGTTCCCGGAACCTTCTTGAAGCCGTCCAGGGGATGGTAGGGCCCCTCCTCCCAGAGGTAGCTTTCCGCAGGGGTCACCTCGCCAACGAGGTCCTTTCCCTCCATGGAACCCCACGACCGGGCCTTTGCATGCAGGGCTTCCTCATCGACATCGCCCGTGGCAATGGCACCGGCCTGAGCACCGTGGTCCCGGATGTGTCTGGTCAGGGCCCTGGTGTCGATCCCCTCGATACCGATGATCCCGTGTCTCGCCAGCCACGGCTCCATGCCCTCTTCCGATCGCCAGCTGCTCGTCACAGTGGAGCTCTCCCTTACGGCGAAACCCGCCACACGGGGTTTTTCGGATTCCTCGTCCTTTCTGTTGACTCCGGTGTTGCCGATCTGAACGCAGGTCATGACAACGATCTGGCGGTGGTAGGACGGGTCGGTGAGGACCTCCTGATAGCCGGTCATGCAGGTGTTGAAAACCACCTCCCCCACCGTCTCCCCCTCCGCACCGAAGCTCCAGCCGCGAAAGGTCCTGCCATCGGCCAGAGCAAGGGTGGCGCGGGGTTTGTTGTTCTTTATGATCTGCGCAAGGGAAGACATCTTAGCTCCAGTACACAGTACCAAGTACCCAGTACCGAGTGGAATAAACTCTTAGTATCAAAGTCATTTATATTCGAGGTATATCTTATTTTTCCTATGTACCGAGTACTGTGTACTGTGTACTCAATTGATTATCCCCTTCTCCCGATCGTAAACCATTCTTCCCCCCACGAAGGTGTTCACGACCTCGCCCTTGAGCTTCATCCCTTTAAAGGGCGTGTTCCTGCCTTTCGAGAGGAAACGGTCGGGATCGACGATCCACTCCGCTTCCATGTCCACGAGGGTCACATCGGCAGGTTCGCCTTCGGCCAGGCTCCCGCCTGGCAGTCCCACGATCCTGGCGGGGTTGACCGTCCACTTGGCTATGGCATCCATCAGGCCGAGGCGGCCTTTTCCGACGAGACCCAGGGTCAGGGCCAGGGCCGTTTCAAAACCGGAGATACCGAAGGGTGCCAGATCGAACTCGCGATCCTTTTCGTCCCTGTGGTGTGGTGCATGGTCGGTGGCGATGGCATCGATGGTTCCGTCCGCGAGCCTCTCGATGATCCCTTCCACATCATCGGCCGTCCTCAGAGGCGGATTGACCTTGGCGTCTGTGTCGAAGCCCATGACAGCCTCGTGATCCAGGGTGAAAAAGTGGGGACAGGTCTCGGCAGTTATGCTGAGTCCTTCAGCCTTGGCATGGTGGATGAGGTTCGCCCCGCTGCGCGTGCTCACGTGTGCGATGTGGATCCTGCCCCCGAACTCCCTGACGAGGGCGATGTTCCGGGCTATTTCCGACAACGCGGCAGCTGAAGGGATCCCCTCGAGACCGAGCTTGGTGGAAACGAACCCTTCATGCATGACGCCCTCTCCCGCGATACTCAGGTCCTCCGCATGGTCGATGACGAGGAGACCGAAAACGCTCGCATATTCGATGGCCCTGCGCATGACGCCGCCGCTGTGAACCGGCCTGCCGTCGTCGGAAACCGCGACACAGCCGCTCTCTGCGAGCTCTGCCATCTCGGCCAGGGACTCCCCTTTCAACCCCTTGGTAATGGCGCCGATGGGATACACCTTTGCCAGGCCAGCCTGCTGGGCCTTGTCCAGAATGTGGGCGGTCACCGAGGCGCAGTCGTTGACCGGGTCGGTGTTGGCCATGCACATCACCGAAGTGATGCCGCCCTTGACGGCGGCGGCACAGCCGCTCGCTACGGTTTCCTTGTACTCGAAGCCGGGCTCTCTGAGGTGGCAATGCATGTCGATGAGACCCGGAATGACCAGGAGTCCCGAAGCGTCCACGGTGTGGAACCCGCGTCCGGCCGTGAGCCCCTGACCCGTCTTCCTTATGGAACCGCCCTCCAGGAGAAGGTCGGCGACTTCGTCCCTGCCGGATGCAGGGTCCAGGATCCGTCCACCTATAATCAGCCACTTCATCGGTTCCTCCGCACAGGAGATAGAGAATGGCCATCCTCACCGCCACCCCGTTCTCCACCTGGTCGAGAATAACGCTGTAAGGCCCGTCAGCGATCTCCGAGGATATCTCAACACCCCTGTTGATGGGCCCCGGGTGCATGACCAGAACATCCTTGTTTGCCGTCGCCAGGCGTTGTGCGTTGAGACCGAAGAACCTGGCGTACTCCCTGAGGCTGGGGATCAGCATCCCGCTTTTCCTTTCCAGCTGGATGCGCAGCATGATGATGATGTCGGCGCCCTCGATGGCCTTCCCGAAGGACGGCTGCACCGTCACACCCATCCGTTCGATGCCGATGGGCACCATGGTTGGCGGACCGGTGACGTGTACATCTGCACCCATGGCAGTGAACCCGTAGATATCGGATCGCGCCACCCTGCTGTGCGTGATGTCGCCGGCGATGACGACCTTGAGGCCAGAAAGGTCCCCCTTCTTTTCCCTGGCGGTGAAGACATCCAGAAGACCCTGACTGGGATGCTGATGAGACCCGTCGCCCGCGTTGACGATGGAACAGTCAAGCCTGTTCGCAAGCATGTAAGGGGAACCGCTGAACTTGTGTCTGATGATGACGACATCCGGCGCCATGGCCTCGATGTTCTTTGCCGTGTCCACCAGGGTCTCTCCCTTGAGGGTGCTGCTCGCCGAAGCCGAGAAGTTCACCGCATCGGCGGACAGGCGCTTGGCCGCGATCTCGAAGGACGTTCTCGTCCGGGTACTCGGTTCGAAAAAGAGGTTCACGACGGTCTTGCCCCTCAGAGTGGGCACTTTTTTGATCTTTCGGGTGGATATCTCCTTCATCCCCGCAGCCGTGTCCAGGACCCGGACAATATCTTCCCTGGAAAGCCCGTCGAGACCAAGCAAGTGTCTGCTGTTGCCGATCATAGCAACGCCCTCCGCCCTATCTCAGATCTCAGATCCCAGATCTCAGAAAAAAGATCGAAGTATAGGCATGCTCCTGCCTTTGAGATTTGAGATTTTAAATTTGAGATTTTCATTCTATCTCCCCTTCCTCAATGATCACTGCGTCGGCCTCGTCGCCCTGCTCAGTGAGAAGGACCCTCACCTGTTCATGGAGCCTTGTCGGGATGTTCCTGCCCACGAAATCGGCCCTTATGGGAAGCTCCCTGTGTCCTCTGTCCACCAGGGCGGCAAGCTGTACCCTGGCTGGCCTGCCGTGGTCCATCAGGGCATCCATGGCGGCTCTGATCGTGCGCCCGGTGTAGAGGACGTCGTCGACGAGCACGACCGTCTTCCCGGAGATGTCTCCCGGCATGTCGGTCGCCTTGGGAAGGGGTTTTGGCCGGTCGCCGATGTCATCACGGTAGAAGGTTATATCCAGGCTTCCTGTGGGTATTTTCAGGCCCTCCACATTCTCCATGTGACTCGAGATACGCCGGGCCAGGACCGGGCCCGGTGTTGGTATGCCCACCAGGATAACGTCCTCCGGCCCTTTGTTCTTTTCCAGGATCTCAAAGGCGATCCTCTTGATGGCCCTGTCCATCTCTAGCTGGTCCATGATCTGTCTGCGCCGTCGTCCTTTCATATGGCCTCTCCCCGATCCTTTAAAAGAGCCAAGGGCGGCTGGACTGGCACTGCCCCCATGGCCATAAAAAAAGCCCCCCCGTTCGCGCGGAGAGGCCTTGAGTATCCCTGATTGTCCTGCCGGTCATAATGTTCCCTTCCTAATCTCACGGAATTAGATTAAAGGGTGTATCGACTGTCCTTATCTCGCGTACGGGCGCTCTTGTCAAGGGGGGAAGGACCGTGAATCGTGACTCGTAATTCGCGATTCGAAAAAAACAAGGCGAAACAGCGGTTCAAAGACAGGTCTTCTCTGGACTTTGGTCTTTGGACTTTGGTCTTTGGACTTTGGGCTTTGGGCTTTCTCCTACCCTCCCGGTCTCGGCACCTTGATCAGTCCCTTTTCGGCCCTGGGATTGAAGTTCCAGACGTGTGTGTAGAGTCCGAAGGGCGTTGTGACCTCCACCGTATATCTCACCTCGATGATAACCCGTCGCGTCCCCTCGTCCTTGAGGATGGTGAAGTTTTCCGGTGTTGCAGGGATCTCGTGATACCGGACCGCCTCTGCGAGTTGATTCCTGGCCTTCTGGATCGTACCGTCCACGCTCAGAATGCGGGCGATGTTGTCCACATCGTTGGCGAACATGGCGTTTTTTATATAGGGCGAGCCGATCATCCAGGCTGAGACGACCCCGTATATGACGGCAGTAACGATGAGGATCTTTTTAAGGTTCATGGGGAAAGGATTACCAAAAAATGTGGAAAGCTGAAAGAGTAAAGTGGAAAGTAATAGAACCTGGAGAATGGAAATTGGAGAAGTGGAAAATACCAGGACCCGATTATTTTATTCTCCATTCTCCATTCTCTATTCCTCCAGATTATTCAATCTTTCATATTCACGAACTGCAATGGGATTTCGAGATCCTTTTCCTTGAGCATGGCGATGACCGACTGGAGGTCGTCGATCTTCTTGCCGGTGACCCGGACCTGGTCGTCCTGTATCGCCGCCTGGACCTTGAGCCTTGTGTCCTTGACGAGCTTGACGATCTTTCGCGCCGTTTCCTTGTCGATCCCCTGCCGGAAGGTTCCGCTGCACTTGAGGTTTC
>CP070698.1:724755-727597 GCA_020349685.1 bacterium | reverse complement strand
GACTCGGCGATCTCGTCGGGGACACCCTTTCGTCTCAGATCCCGCAGGAGGCGCAGGCGTCCGTGAAGCTGATGAAGAGACCGGCTCTTTACCCAGGTCATGGCGAACTGATGATCATCGAGGTAACCTTGTGCGGCCAGTTCATCAACCACGCTCCCGGCAACACCCTCTCCAAAACCTCTCTTCTTCAGAGACTCCCGGATCTCGAACTCTGTGTGCATCCGCCTGCCAAGAGCTCTCAGCGCCCATCGCCGGGCGGACCTCACCTCACCTTCAGACATCAGAAACGATCGAGCTTGAGTTCCCCCTCCTCCTCGGCGGGACCTTCGGTAAGCTCCTCCTTGCCGCTGCCGGCCCCTGCCTGCATCTTTTCCAGCTCGGACCAAGCGTCGGCGGTGCCGTCGATCCCCTTGACCTTCAGGGCGAAGTCGTCCGGGCGAGTGCTCTGGCGGAGCGCCTCCTCGTAGCTGATGCGCTTCTTTTTAAAGAGCATCATCAAAGCCTGGTCGAAAGACTGCATCCCGTACTGGGTGTAACCGTGGGCGATGACATCGGCCAGTTCGTGGGTCCTGTCCTTGTCGATGATGCACTCCTTGACCCTGTTGGTGGCGATGAGCACCTCGACGGCGGGCGCACGCCCCTTCCCCTCGGAAACGGGCACGAGCCTCATGGAGATGATCCCCTGCAGGACACCGGCCAGCTGGAGGCGGATCTGTTTCTGCTGGTAGGGCGGAAAAACCGATATGATCCTGTTGATGGTTTCTGTAGCATCCACGGTGTGGACCGTGCTCATCACCAGGTGCCCTGTTTCAGCCGCCACGAGGGCGGTCTCGATGGTCTCGAAATCGCGCATCTCGCCCACCATGATGACATCCGGGTCCTGCCGCAGGGCGCTCTTTAAAGCGGCCCCGAAGGAGAGGGTGTCCGAACCGACCTCCCTCTGGTTGACGATGGATTTGACATCCCGGTGGAGGTACTCGATGGGATCCTCCACTGTGATGATGTGGGAGGTCCGGTTCTGGTTGATGTGATGGAGCATGGCCGCCAGGGTGGTGGACTTGCCGCTTCCGGTCGTCCCGGTCACGAGGATCAGCCCCCTGGGCTTTAGCGCCAGGGAACCCAGGACGGGGGGAAGGTCCAGCTCCTCGAGGGTCATGATCTTGACCGGGATGAGTCGGAAAACCAGGCCGATGGTGCCGCGCTGCTGGAAAACGTTGACCCTGAACCTTCCGAGCCCGGGAACGCTGTAGGCGATATCGATCTCGCTGCTGCGTTTGAACTTCTCCTTCTGGGCGTCGTTCATGACCGAATAGCCGATCTTCATGACATCTTCCTGGGTCACCCTCCTCCGGTCCGGCATGGGGTGCAGACGGCCGTCCACACGCAGGACCGGCGGGTTCCCCACCTTGATGTGAAGGTCCGATGCGTTGTAGGCGGAAGAGGCCTTCAGAAGTTCATTGATATCCAGTGCTTCCGATTCGCTCATTTTTCCTCACCCTCGCTTTTGGTTTCAGACGCGGCGATGCCGTAGTGCTCCCTCACCCTGCGCTCGATATCGGCAGCGATATCGGGGTTTTCCTTCAGGAACTGACGGGCGTTCTCCCTCCCCTGTCCGATGCGCTCCTCTCCGTAGGAGTACCAGGCGCCGCTCTTGGCGATGAACCCGGCATCGACAGCCATGTCGATAAGGGCCCCCTCGTGAGAGACTCCCTCCCCGTCGATCATGTCGAACTCGGCCTGGCGGAAAGGAGGTGCCAGTTTGTTCTTGACGACCTTGACACGTATCCGGCTGCCTACCTGCCTCTCCCCGTCCTTGAGGGTTCCGATGCGCCTGATGTCCAGGCGCACGGAGGAGTAGAACTTCAGGGCGTTGCCGCCGGTGGTGGTCTCCGGGTTGCCGAACATGACACCGATCTTCATGCGGATCTGGTTGATGAAAACGAGGGAGGTCCTCGTCTTGGCCACCGCTCCCGTGAGCTTGCGCAGGGCCTGGGACATGAGGCGGGCCTGGAGACCCATGTGGGAATCGCCCATCTCGCCCTCGATCTCGGCCCTGGGTACCAGGGCGGCCACCGAATCGATGACGATGACGTCGATGGCGCCGCTTCGAAGGAGCATCTCAACGATCTCCAGGGCCTGCTCTCCCGTGTCCGGCTGGGAGATGAGAAGGTCGTCGGTCCTCACGCCCAGCTTGCGCGCGTAACCGACGTCCAGGGCGTGTTCGGCGTCGATGAAAGCGGCCACGCCGCCGCCCTTCTGGGCCTGTGCCACAACATGGAGCATCATGGTGGTCTTCCCGGAGGATTCCGGGCCGTAGATCTCCGTCACACGGCCCCTGGGGATGCCGCCTATGCCCAGCGCCACATCCAGGGGGAGAGCCCCCGTGTGGATGACCGGCACTCCCGGCACCGCCTCGTCCGATCCCAGCCGCATGATGGACCCCTTGCCGAACTGCCGCTCGATCTGGGTGACAGCCGCTTCAATGGCCTTATCTTTTTCCGTTCTTTGCGTCATTTCACACTACCTCCCGGTCCTCCGGGTCCGATGGCACTCGTAACAGTGGATAATAGCAAATTATGTGCCGGTTTGCTACATAACCGGCTGTTTTTTCAGCCGGTTATGAGAACGCAGCACGCACCCTTCGACAAGCTCAGGGCAGGGCACGCAGCACGCAGGAGAAAACCTTCCAAACGGGGTGAGAACAGTTCCTGTAAAGGCGTCCGGATTTTACCGCAGAGGGCGCGGAGTAACGCAGAGGAAGACCTGATTCAGGGGAAAGCAGCGGTTCCTTTGAAGGCGGTGAATTTATTTCAGGGATAAGGGGGATGGAGGCCATGCCCTG
>CP070698.1:720766-724655 GCA_020349685.1 bacterium | reverse complement strand
TATGAAAAACCAGGGGCCGCATGCGCGGCCCCTTTTATTTTCCAATTTCTATTTTCTATTTTCTAATTCTTATTTCTGATCATAATACTTCCAAACAAAGTCCTTGCCCCTCGGGTACCCGAGTTTGACGAGCATGTTCTCCAGGGGACACCAGCGGGTGAAGGCCGACTGCACCAGGTTCACCGCGACGAAGGCGGGAAGGAGGTACCAGGCGGGGTGGAAGAGGGCCCCGAGGAGGACGCCCATGCCCACCATGGTGCCGGCGAAGATGCGCACCACGCACTCGGCCATCATCCTGTTTTTTGTCGCCGTGCCGCGCCGGATCTCGTCTAACCAGAGCGGATGCCGCTTCTCGGCGTAGTCGAGTTTGACCTTGCCGCTGAACATGGAGGAGAAGAGTGGCCAGTTGGCTTTGAGCACGAAGGCCCCGATGTGGGCGATGAAGGCCAGGAGGAAGAGCACAGTGGCCAAGTTGTGGACCATGGTGTTCCAGAAGACCACCCAATAGGGCACGGTCACGCCGGGCAGGTTGTCGGCGAACTTGAGGAACCCCGACAGTATGAGAACGATGATGGAAAAACCGATAAAGGCGTAGGCCAGTCGCTGCTCGGCCAGGAACTTGCCGTGGGGCGGCTCCTTCTCGCCCTTGACCATGGCCTTGATGATGTGGATGGACTCCCTCATATCCCCCTTCATGGGCAGGATGGAGCGTCCCCCCTCGATGTAGTGGTAAACGAGATGGAAGATGCCCGCGAAGGTAAAGACAGCCGCGGCGGCCATGTGGATCTTGAACTGGAGGATGAAATCCGAGGCCCATGCGAACCCTGGTACCTGGTTGAGCATGTACCTCTTGTAGACCGGCAGCTGGCCGATCCCTGAAAAGAGGAGAACGAGGCCCGAAACAGCTACCAGCCAGTGCTGGATCTGTACCAGGACGCTGTGGCGGACGACGTATCCCCCCTCCTGGTGGATCTTGTCAGTTTCGTGGATCTCGCGTGTCATCGTCCCACCTCCTGGTCATCCGTTGTTTCGCCTTCCGGCCTGGCCCCAACCACCGGTGGTTCGACAGGGCGCCTTTCCTCCCCGCCCCCTATCTTCAATGCTCTGGCTCCCGCGAAGACTGCTCCAGCGACAGCCGCTACCGGAGCCACGAGGGTGGCTTCGGCCCAGATGTTGGGTTTCTTCAGCGGGTTGGGATCCTTGGGGAAGAAAAACCGCTCCTTTTCCCTTCTTCTCAGTTCGGCGTCGATCTTCTCATAGGGAACCGGAGATACGTAGAAGGTTCCTGTGCCGCCGTTCTCGTCATCGCCGTAAACGTAGCCGCCGATCTCCTGAGCACGGAGTCGCGCCAGGCTGAGCATATCCTCGCGGGGACCGAAGGTCAGCGGGGCCTCGCGTCCGGGCCGGCTCTGGCAGGCCTCGACACAGGCCGGCGCCAGTCCCTTGGCAAGGCGCGGGGCGCAGAGGTCGCACTTGTACATAACGCCTCCGCCGGCAAACTTGGGAAGCAATTTGAGGTAGATCCCCACTCCCGCCTGCCTCTGGGGTATCTGCCAGGGGCATACGGTCCTGCACTTCGCGCCGCCCATGCAGCCTACCTCGTGGATGGACACGGCGCCCTTGCTGTCCTTTTCGATGGCACCGAAGGGGCAGACAGCGGCGCATGTGGGGGTGTCGCAGTGCATGCATCTCCTCTGGATGTTCAGGGTGTGGATTTTCCCCTCGTGTTCGACCTTGACCTTCTGAACATAGGTCCAGTTGTAAGGCGTCAGGGTGCTCTTGAGGTTGCGACGGTCCCTCCAGTCCTCGTGCTTCGTCTGGGGCCAGTAATCTTTGACGTCCTCATCCCTCGGTTCGGGATAGCGGGCCTCGTTCTGATTCTGGCAGGCTGTAACACACCTGGGAACGGGGAGGTCGGCACACCCATCGCACTTGGTGAGATCCACGAGGATGCCGACCTTTTCCCCAGAGGCGGCAGCCAGACCGGGCTTTGCCCGGGCGATACCAGCGGCGCTCCCTGCCGCCGCTGCGGCGCCTATTTTTCTCAAAAAAGATCTTCTGGATATATTTTCGGGCATGTACTCCTCCTTCCAGGCTGGATTGGAAAATCAATATATTGTCATATTCTTATATTGTCAACCCTCAAATTTGCGGGAATAATCTCGCGGAGATTGCCGCAATACTAAGGGCAATTATAGCCATTGATCGGTCAGGGTGCAGGGAAAGGCAGGCCTGAGACCAAAGACCAGAGACCAGAGGCAGGGCAGGGCGTCGTGCGTGGTACGGGGAAAGGTGCAGAGGTGTAAGGCGGCAGGGAAGCTCACCTTCTGTCTTCCCGGTTTCCCACCTGTGCCTCTGACACCGACAGGACTTTGTGTTAAAAACATTAAATGAATGAAGGACAGATCGTAAAAAGCCCTGGCAGGGAGTTAGATCCATCTGTCTTCAGAAAGGATGGATCTGTCCTTCTCGAGAGCATCCGGAAGGATGAAGAAAACATTTACTCCTATCTCTTCCAGGATCCCGCGGCAGTCATCCAGTGCACCAGCAGCCGAATGGTGGGACCCAGCATTGAACAGATAGAGGAAATCACACGGAAGGGCCTTTATGCCGCCGGGTTCATCGGCTATGAAGCGGGCACTGCCTGGACCCCGAGGTGCCCGGATATTGTCTCAACCGGATTTCCTTTGCTCTGGTTCGGTCTTTACGAAAAGGTCGAACGTTTTGACAGCCCCCTGGTACTTCCGGCTTCCGACCACCCCAATGAGCCGATAGGTCATTCACTGGATGTATCAAGGGAGGAGTATGAGGCGTGTGTTCGGAAGATCCTTCAACTTATCCGTGAAGGGGAAACATACCAGGTCAATTATACAGCCAGGACCAGGTTTCACTGGAGCCACGATAGCTGGCAGCTCTATCTGAGGCTCAGGCGCTCCCAGCCTGTGCCATACGGTGCATTTATGAACTGTGGCAGCTTCAGCGTGATCTCTCTCTCTCCTGAGTTGTTCCTCAGGAAGTGCGGGAGAATCCTTCAAACGCGCCCCATGAAAGGTACCGCCCCCAGAGGCACCGACCTGGAGTCCGATGAGCAGTTCATGAAGTGGCTTGCAAATGATCCAAAAAATCTGGCCGAAAATCGCATGATCGTCGATCTCATGCGCAACGACCTCGGAAGAATTGCCGAGATCGGAAAGGTCCAGGTCAATGATCCCTTCCGCGTAGAACGATACCGTGGCCTGTTCCAGATGACCTCGGGCGTAAAGTGCACCATAAGGGATGGGGTCAGTTTAGCAGAACTGCTCAAGGCCACCTTCCCCCCAGGTTCGATAACAGGCGCCCCCAAGATCAAATCCATGCAGATCATATCGGACCTGGAGAAGTCGCCAAGGAAGATCTATACGGGGGCACTCGGGTTCCTCGGGCCCGGAGGAAACCTGGTCATGAATGTGGCCATCCGTACAATAATCTCCGCTCCTTCGGGCATGTGCGAAATGGGTGTGGGCAGCGGAATAGTATCTGATTCTGTACCAGGGGATGAATTTAAGGAGACTGCCTTAAAAGCGGAATTTTTGAACATTGCCCCAGGTGATCGCGTAGATCTGTTTGAGACTATTCTTCTCAGGGACAATGGATCGCTGCTATGGTTCGAGGAACATCTTGACCGGATTGAAGGTTCTGCCATACAGCTGGGTTATCCTGTAAACAGGGCGAAAATAAGGGCTGTTGTGGAAGGGAATCTCGGGAACCATGCCCGAGGGCCCGCCACAGTGCGTCTGATTCTCACCAGGACCGGTGATATATCCGTTGAAGTGCTTCCCCTCACCAGTATCGGCACGGGGCCCAGGAGGGTCGTTATCAGCCGTTTCAAAACAGACCCTGCCGACGATCT
>CP070698.1:715055-720666 GCA_020349685.1 bacterium | reverse complement strand
GGCCAACTTGATAGCTGTCAACTTCACCCTACTGGTAAAACTAGCCAACTTCCTGATATTATAGGTTATTCTCAACGTCCTTCTGTACAAGCCGGTCCTGAGGATCCTGGACGAGAGGGAGAGGGTCGTCAGGGAGTCCAAGGATCTGAAGGAAAACCTCGGCAAGCTCACGGAAGAGAGCATGGCAGAGTATGAGGCGAGAATGCTCTCGGCCAAGCAGGAAGCCATGGGGATCAGGGCGGCGGGTCGCCACGAGGCCATGGACGGGTTCCGAAAGACGGTCCGTGAGGCCCATTCGGCGGGCGCCGAGGAGCTCGAAGCGGCTCGCCAGAAGATCGCCTCCCAGGCCAAAAGCACCCGGGAGACCCTCATGGAGGATGCCAAGGGGCTGGCGGCCGATATCGCGGCCAACCTGATGGGGAGGAAACTGTGAAGCCACTACCGAGAAATGCCCTGAGGGCCGGGGCCGGCACCTCCCTTTTCACACTGGCCTTTGTGATCCTCCCCACCCTCGTCCTGGCTTCCGCAGGAGGCGCTCAAGAAGGTGCCTCGGGCCGCGCCCTCTGGGATCTGGCGATGCGAATCATTAACTTTGCCATCCTTGTGGGCATCATTTTTTACTTTGCCCGCAAGCCCGTCGTGCAGGCGATCAAAAACAGCATCGAATCGGTCAGGACCCTGCTGAGAGAGGCTGAGGAGTCCCGTCAGGCCACGGAAGCCAAGATGAAGGAGGCCGAGGATAAGCTTGCCGGGGTGGACAAGGAGGTGGCCGACCTGTTGGCTGCCGCTGCCAAGGAAAGCGAGGCAGAAAAGGAGCGGATCCTTTCTGAGGCGGCCCAGGCCCTGGAGAAGCTAAAGGCCGAAGCAGCGCTGGCCATCGATCAGGAGCTGAAAAAAGCTCAGAACATTCTCAAAAGAGAAGCGGCGGACGCGGCTGTGGCGCTGGCTGAAGAGATCATCAGTAAGAATGTCAAACCGGAGGACCACGCCAAGTTCGTCTCGGAATATCTTGAAAAGCTGGAGGCAAACCAGTGATAGGATTAGTCCTGGCAAGGCGCTACGCCAATGCGGTCATCGATCTGGCCCAGGAGGCCGACATCCTGAAGGAAGTTGGTCAGGACCTTGACCGGATCGCCCGCCTGTTTGATGACAGCCATGACCTGGTAAACGTTTTCGCTGACCCGACCATCGCATCCTCAGCCAAGGAGAGGGTCCTCGCCGACGTTCTCAAAAAGGGCGGCGTTCAGCAGTTGACCATGAAGTTCATCCACGTCGTGCTCCAGAAAGGCAGGATCCTGGGCATCGGCCAGATCGCCACGGCCTACAGGGAGCTTTCGGATGAACTGGAGAACAGGATTCGGGCCAGAGTCGTCTCGGCGGCCCGCTTGAGCGACAAAGAGCAGAGCAGAATAAAGGATGCCCTGTCAAAGATCTCGGGCAAAGAGGTCGCCCTCGAAGTTGAGGTGGACGAAAGCCTCCTCGGGGGCGTGGTCGCCTACATGGGCAGCCAGGTCTACGACGGCAGCATCAAAAACCAGTTAACGCAGATAAAGGACAATCTCAGCAAGGGGAGATAGGTCGCAATGCAGATTAGAGCAGAAGAGATCACCGAGATAATAAAAAAACAGATCGAGGGTTTCGAGAAGACCATCGATGTCAAGGAAACAGGTATCGTCCTGTCCACGGGTGACGGGATCGCCCGCGTCCACGGCCTCGAGAACGCCATGGCCGGGGAACTCGTGGAGCTGCCCGGCGAGGTCTTCGGGATGATCCTCAACCTCGAGGAGGACAACGTAGGTATCGTTCTCCTGGGCGAGTATCAGCTCATCAAGGAAGGCGATATCGTCAAACGGACGGGACGTATCGTCGAAGTGCCCGTGGGCAAGGGGATGCTCGGCAGGGTCGTCAACGCTCTGGGTCAGCCCATCGACGGCAAGGGCCCCATCGAGACGGAAGGCACCCGCCTGGTGGAAGTTATCGCGCCCGGCATCGTTAAAAGACAGCCTGTCAAAGAGCCCCTCCAGACGGGCCTCAAGGCTGTCGACTCCATGATCCCCATCGGCCGCGGCCAGCGGGAACTCATCATCGGTGACCGCCAGACGGGGAAGACGGCCGTTGCCGTCGACACGATCATCAATCAGCAGAACGCAGAGGATCCCGTTATCTGCATCTACGTGGCTGTAGGACAGAAGGAGTCCACCGTGGCCAGGGTGGTCCGTGACCTGGAAGAGAACGGGGCCATGGGCTACACCATCGTGGTCAGCGCGGCCGCGAGCGAGCCGGCCCCCCTGCTCTTCCTGGCGCCCTTCGCCGGTTGCGCCATGGGCGAGCACTTCCGGGACAACGGCCAGCACGCCCTGGTCATCTACGATGACCTTTCCAAGCACGCCGCAGCCTACAGGCAGCTTTCCCTTCTCCTCAGGCGTCCGCCGGGTCGAGAAGCCTACCCCGGGGATGTTTTCTATCTGCATTCGAGGCTCCTCGAGCGTGCCGCCAAGATGAGCGACGAAGAGGGAGGGGGGTCCCTGACAGCCCTGCCCATCATCGAAACCCAGGCAGGAGACGTTTCGGCCTATATCCCCACCAATGTGATCTCCATAACGGACGGCCAGATATTCCTAGAATCGGACCTTTTCTACTCGGGCATCCGGCCTGCCATCAACGTGGGCATCTCGGTCTCCCGTGTGGGGGGCTCCGCCCAGGTCAGGGCTATGCGGCAGGTTGCAGGAAGGCTGCGGCTCGAACTTGCCCAGTTCCGGGAGATGGCGGCTTTCGCCCAGTTCGGATCGGACCTGGATAAAGCCACCCAGATGCAGCTGGCCCGAGGCGAGAGACTTGTCGAGATTTTAAAGCAGGGTCAGTATGTGCCCCTCGCAGTGGAGAAACAGGCTGTCGCCATCTACGCGGCCACCAACGGCTACATCGACATTTACCCTGTCGAGGCCCTCGGCAAATACGAGGAGGAGCTCTACCATTTCATGGACAACAGGTACGCGGACCTTATGAAGGACCTTTCTGAAAAGAAAGAGATCACAGACGAGATCAAGCCGAGACTGGATGAAGCCCTGACGACCTTCAAATCGGAGTTTGTCTACGAGTAAATGGCTTTATCCGGCCAAGCTGAGGAGAGCAGAGATCTTTTATGAGCACCTTACGGGACATTAAAAGACGCATCCTTTCGGTCAAGAACACCGAGCAGATCACCAAGGCCATGAAGATGGTGGCGGCCTCGAGGCTGCGAAGGGCCCAGGACGCCATCCTGGCTTCCCGCCCCTACGCCCACAAGATGCTCGAGGTTCTGTCCAGCCTTGCCCTCAGGACAAACCCCCAGGCACACCCCCTGCTACAGACCAGAGAGCCCAGGAAGGTGGATCTGGTCGTGGTGACATCCGACAGGGGCCTCTGCGGGGCCTTCAATTCCAACATCATCAGGCGGGCCGAGGAGTTCATGCGAAAAAATTCCGACTGGGATTTCACGCTCCACCTGATAGGGCGCAAGGCCAACGATTACTTCAAAAGGCGTGATTACAACATTCGGAAGGTGTCCCTGAACATCCTTTCGGACGTGTCCTTTCCCAACGCCATTGCCATCGGGGAGGACGTGGTCCAGAATTACCTCTCCGAGGAGTTCGACCAGGTCTACATGGTTTACAACGAATTTAAATCAGCCATCCAGCAGAAGGTCATCGTGGAACAGCTCCTCCCCATCAAGCCCATGGATATCTCGGAGGATTATTATCCTGTGGAATACACCTTCGAGCCTTCCGAGGAGGTGCTCTTGCAAGAGCTCCTGCCGCGGCACATAAACATTCAGGTGTACCGCGTTTTCCTCGAGTCGGCGGCCAGCGAGCACGGAGCCAGAATGACAGCCATGGAAGCGGCTTCCAAGAACGCTGCTGAAATGATCGACAAGCTCACCCTGCTTTACAACAGGACCCGGCAGGCCGCCATCACGACAGAGCTCATCGAGGTTGTCAGCGGCAAAGAAGCGATGAAGTAGAGGATGAGGCGTGCGAAAAGGCTTCGGAAAGTCTTCGGATTAATAAAACGTGACCATTTAATACCTCAGTCAAGGGGGAAAGTTAAGTGAAGAACATCGGCAAGATTACACAGATCATCGGACCTGTTCTCGACATCGAGTTCGAGCCGGGGAAACTCCCCGCAATCTACAACGCCATAAGGATCCAGGCGGAATCGGGCGGTGTGAAGATCAACCTGATCACCGAAGTCCAGGCCCACCAGGGCAACAACGTCGTCAGGACGGTGGCCATGAGCTCCACGGACGGCCTTATCAGAGGCATGGAAGCCGAGGACACCGGCGGCCCCATCACCATCCCGGTGGGCCGGTCGACCCTGGGGCGGATCATGAACGTGACCGGCGAACCGGTGGATGAGATGGGACCCATTGAGAGCGAGGTGCGTTATCCGATCCACAGGGAGGCCCCCAGCCTGGAGGACCAGAGCACCGAGACAGAGATCCTCGAGACCGGAGTAAAGGTCATCGATCTCATCCAGCCTTACGTCAAGGGCGGCAAGATCGGCCTGTTCGGAGGGGCTGGAGTGGGCAAGACCGTTATCATCATGGAGATGATCAACAACATCGCCACAGAGCACGGCGGGTTCTCCGTCTTCTCCGGAGTGGGTGAGCGGACACGCGAGGGCAACGACCTCTGGCTGGAGATGAAGGAGTCCAAGGTCCTCGACAAGGCCATCCTGGTCTACGGCCAGATGAACGAACCTCCCGGAGCGCGCCTGAGGGTCGGGCTTTCGGGGCTGACCGCCGCCGAGTACTTCAGGGATGAGGACGGCCAGGACGTTCTGCTGTTCGTCGACAACATCTTCCGGTTCACCCAGGCGGGCTCCGAGGTTTCCGCTCTCCTCGGCCGCATCCCCAGCGCAGTTGGTTATCAGCCGACCCTCGCGACTGAAATGGGTGAGCTGCAGGAGAGGATCACCTCGACCAAAAAAGGTTCCATCACCTCCGTTCAGGCCATCTACGTCCCCGCTGACGACCTCACCGACCCCGCTCCGGCCACGACCTTCTCCCACCTGGATGCCACAACAGTGCTGTCCAGGCAGATCGCCGAGCTCGGTATCTACCCGGCCGTTGACCCCCTGGATTCGACCTCCAGGATCCTCGACCCCAGATTTGTAGGCGAGGAGCACTACAATGTCGCCCGCGAGGTACAGCAGACACTTCAGCGCTACAAGGACCTTCAGGACATCATCGCCATTCTGGGTATGGACGAGCTTTCAGAGGATGACCGGCTCACCGTCTCCCGGGCCAGGAAGGTCCAGAGGTTCCTTTCCCAGCCCTTCTTCGTGGCCGAGCAGTTCACCGGCACCCCCGGTAAGTATGTCAAGCTGGAGGACACTGTCCGCGGCTTCAAGGAGATCGTTGAAGGTGTGCATGATGAGCTGCCTGAGCAGGCGTTCTACATGGTAGGCACCATCGAAGAGGCCATCGAGCAGGGTAAAAAACTGGCCGAATCGGCTGCCTGATCGGAACAGACATGGCTAAAGAAACCTTGGGAGAAAAGTTAAGACTGGAGATCGTCACACCCGAAAGGATCGTGGTATCCGAGGATGTGGAGGAGGTTGTGCTGCCCGG
>CP070698.1:712035-714955 GCA_020349685.1 bacterium | reverse complement strand
TTTTGAGATCTGAGATCTGAGATCTGAGATTCGACCTTTGAGCTGACTCCCCTCAGCTCAAAGCTGATCCGCCACCAGCTCCAGCAGGAAGTCATGGGCCTTGACCGGGAGTTCCTCCGTCAGTTCCTGAGACGCATTGAAATCGGGGATAAAGAGCCTGTCGATCAGTTCGCGGACCACCGGTTCATGGGATGTGGCCATGTTGACTTCGTAGTGAACTCGGAAGCTGTATTTGTCGAAGTTCGCCGAACCGAAGCAGGCCCATCCATCGTAGACAGCCGCCTTGACGTGGGACATGCGCGGCAGATGGTAAACCTTTATGCCGTTCTCGAGCATCCTGTTGGCGGCCAGGACATTGCTCCGGGTAAAGATCCCGCTGTTGGACCTCCCGGGAAGGACCACTCTCACGTCTACCCCTCTGTTACTGGCCCTTATCAGTTCGTCAAGGACCTGATCGTCCGCCAGATAGGGGTTTTCAAGGTATACATACTTCCGGGACCAGCGGATGGCCTCCAGCTGTGCGTTGCGGATCTGAGAATCCCCCGGCTTCGTGTGCAGGAGGCGGACCGGGTAGCCGTGAGGAGAGCCCCTTTCCCTGCTCCTTTTAGCGCTATGAAACAGGCTCTCAAAGTCGCCCAGCAGGCCCCCGTTGGCCCAAGCCCTGTCGAACTCCCTGCCCATCTCTCCCACCACCGGACCCTCCACCTCCACCATGAGGTCATGCCACTCGTAACGGTATTCACGACCGATATTCATGCCGCCGATGTAGGCCTTCTCGTCATCAATGATCACCATCTTCGAATGGTCTCCTGTGAACCAGGGATTGGACTGCTGACGCACTTTCACTTTGGACCCGCTCATCAGATAAGTCCTCATCGACAGGGGCGGTTCGTGATGCGGGGGCAGGGATTCAGGCATGACCCCCGTTGCCAGGATCGTCCCCAACCCGTCCATGAGCACCCGGACGTCGATATTTTCCGACCGGCGTTTCAATGTATCGGCCATCCTGACAGCGACGTCGTCGTTGTCGAAAATATATATCCTTATGTGGACGGACCGCCTGGCTGCGCTCACCGAATGAAAAAGCCTCGGGAAAAATTCCCTGCCGTCAATGAGGAACTCAAGGGTGCCGTAGGATGTTTCAGAACCGGTTATCTCGTCGAGCCTTCCTTCCCAGGCATCCAGGTCCATGGTGCCCGAAGTCGTTGGCCCCGGACCTGGTCCATCAGCAGGGGCGGGCACCGCCGGCCATCCAAGAGCGTCCTTGACCGTATCGTAAACGAGGAAGAATAGCCTTTTGCCGGCCGTGACCGGGCGGGTGACGATCCCCAAATGGCTGGTCACCAGGTGGGCGAGGGCCTGGAATCTGGGGACCGTCGGCAGGAGGACCCTTTCGGGTCTCCTCGCGACAGCCTCCCGCTGTGGTGCCGGGAGACCCGTCAACTCAGAAATCCTGTGGCGGGCCGGGGCGACCGCCTCCGTGGCCTCGGCAGGACCATTTTCCAGGGAACCCCTGCCGGCCGCGGCATCAAGAAGGCTCGCCTCCAACCTTCCAGCCTCCAGAGCGGCAACCGCCTGAACCATGGTGCCCCGCGCCTGGGTGGAAGCCGCGGCTGGACTTTGGGGCAGCCAGGGCGCCGCAACGATCTGGATCATGGCAAAAGTGATCATGCTCCCGTAACCTATTGACCTTCTCATTTCCTGCCTCCCGTCCGGTGGTGTTTTGTCCTCTCACCAGACAGGAACGCAAGCCCCGTTCCGGACTGACAGGTTCAGGGAGAAACAGCTAACTATTTGTTTTGGAATGGGTTTTTAAATTTCTACCCGCGTGGGACCACTCCCCATCGGGAAACGCGGTTCCCACCTTCGGAAAACCGGTGTAACGGCCGCTGCCCGGGAGGGGGGGAGAGTGTCTAGTGTGTCTAGTGTCTAGTGTCTAATGTCTGGGTCTAGTGTCTGGGTCTAGTGTCTGGGTCTATTCGTTTACATGCTCACCTCCTCTAATCACGATTCACGAATCACGGCTCTTTCCTTGATTAAACCCGCCTGTGCCGGTACTCTGAAAACTACCTGTTGGGGGATCGAAGTGAGCGTGATCGAATTTTTCGCTGTCAACTCATACATCGCCCTGGTGGCGGCAGTGGTGAACTTCACTCTCGCACTGCTGGCTATCCTCAGGACCTCGCGCGAGACCGTTTACGTCACCTTCGCCCTCATCTGCTTCGGTGTGGCCTGGTGGAACTTCTGGGACTTCATGGTGTACGCTTCGGGCAACCCCATCTGGCTCCCCCCAGGTCTGAACACCGACACGCCATGGAAAAACATCGTCGCTATCGGGTCCACCCTCGCGGCGGCAGCCCTTTTCCACTTCACTGTTGCCCTTGTCGGAAGGCCCAGGGAGAACATCCCCTGGATCACCCTGGCCTACGTTCTGGCGGTTCCCATCGCCCTGAGCCCCGTGGCCGCCCTCTACAGCCAACCCGTCAACCGCTTCTGGACGGGCAAGGGTTGGAACCTGAGCTTCTTCATTTTCCTTTTCCCCTTCATGCTGGCCAGTTTCCTCCTCCTTTCAGGGGCTTTCGTGAGGGGTCGGCACACAGTGGAAGGCCAGTGGCTCAAGTACATCATGGCCGCTGTGGTCATCCAGGTGGGCACCGGCATGACCGACCTTTTCCACAAGATCAGTCCCGCGCTGCCGCCCCTCGGACACCTGGGAAGCGTTGTCGGGCCCCTCGTCTTTGCCACGGGCGTCTACCGGCACCGGCAGGCTTTCGACGTCCTGGCCCAGGCACAGGACAGGCTGGAGCTGGTTAGCCGCATGGCCGCCGAGGTGGCTCACGAGGTCAGAAGTCCCCTCACCGCCGTTAAGGGTGTGGCGAGCCTGCTCGAAAACTCGGGCACAGGGCCCGGAGATGAAAAG
>CP070698.1:709318-711935 GCA_020349685.1 bacterium | reverse complement strand
CCTGCGGGCCGCCTTCAAACCACCTCCATCTACCTCTTATCTGCTATGACTTGGCACTACTTTTTCTTAAATCGCCCGAAAAACCCCTTCTTCGGCTGCTCATCTACCGTTTCTGTTTCCGGAAAGTCGAATTCCATAGGCGGTACCGTGGGATCGTATTCTTCCGGGGACGGTTCATCGGGCACCTTTTCATCAGGAGTCTCATTGACGTCCTCTGCCGTCAGGATCTTCTCGTCCTGAGGCAGGCCCGGTATGTCAAGATCATCCGGCTCCTGTCCGTCGAGAGGTGCTCCGAGGGGTTCGTCTGGCGCCTCATCCAGGGGCGGCAGATCCCTGTCCAGGGGCATGGATTCCGCTGTCTCCTCCGGTACGGCCAGAGGTTCGGATTCTACTGCGGGCCCGTGAGCAAGTTCCACCGGCCAGACGCCCTCAGGTCCTTCGATCTCGCGACCAGGCTCAGGATGCAGATGGTCAGGACCTGGCCCGGACTCTCTTACAGGTGGGGGCGCTTCACTATTGAGTGTGGCGTTCGTGATCTGAACCTCGACAGCCCTGGGCTCTCCCCCATCCAGAAGGCGGCAGCTCACTGCCAATGTGAGCTGTACTGTCCCCAATCCCTCAACAGGCAGCGTTATTGTCAGAGGGGCGCCTGGGACGGGTTCGGAAAGGGGTTCCTGCCCCGGCCCGCCAGGAGATTTCCTTTCCTCTTCAGCATCCCCGTCCACCACAGCCTCTGAGGAGGAAGCTGAGGGGGAAACCTCGGCAGTGGAGGACACGGCTGCGGCTTCAGGTTCGAGTTCAGGTTCGTGCTCGGGTTCCGGTTCGACTTGCGGCTCGGGCAAACTTTCCTGACCTTCCGCCGCCTGATCCTTTTCCGGATCGACCACAGGGGGAACCTTCTCACCAACAGGGGAGCTGGCGTCGCGGGCCGGTTTTTTCGGGATATCGGTCTCGGTGACAAACTGGTCCCGCAGGCCCTGGATGACCATGCGGACGATCTCGGTCAAGGTCTCCATGACACCCTTGCCCTGGGAGGCCACGGCTTCGAGGACCTTGGCGCCGTGGTGGTTCAGCAGGGAATTGATCTCCCCCAATGGTATGGTTCCCTCCAGATCCCTTTTGTTCGCCTGTATGATGTGAGGTATATCGACAAGGGATTTTCCGTAGGACTGCAGGTTCTTCTCAAGGTTATGGATGCTCTCGACATTTGTATCGGTCATGGCTTTTTGTGAATCGGCCACGAAAACGACACCGTCCACACCTTTCAGGACAAGTTTGCGTGTCGCGTTGTAATGAACCTGCCCGGGAACGGTGTAAAGATGCAACCTGACGGTGTAGCCCCCGATGGAGCCCAACTCCAGGGGCATGAAATCGAAGAACAGGGTCCTGTCGGTCTGGGTAGCCAGTGAGACAAGCTTTCCCCTGCGATCAGGTTTGATCATCTCGTGGATCTTCTGCAGGTTGGTCGTCTTGCCGGACAGACCTGGTCCGTAGTACACGACCTTTACGTTCACTTCCTTTTTCGGGTAGTTGAAAACAGGCATCTGTGCATCCCTTATTTCCGTTTCGGTTTGGAAACGATCATTCTCTTGGCGTTGTTTCTCAGGGCAACGGGGAGAGATCTGCTCTTGGCGACGAACTCGATATCCTTTCTTCCCAATCGGGAAAGGAACCTGATGGAGAGGCTGACAGGTGTCTTGGGGTTCATGACGAGGCCGTGCAGAATGTTGCGGTTCGCTAACCACTCCCGGTTGTTGGCGATGGCCCGGAGGATCTCCTGGTTGGTCCCCGTGTTTTTGGTGAGCATTTCCACCTCATTCTCCTTGAGGCCGGGATTCTTGAGAACTGCCATGTATACGTCCCGGTTGGAGTCCTTGACCAGGATGGCCCTGGTTTCCTTGTTCCCCCTCATGGCTGCTTTTATCCTCTCCCCGACAGTCATTTTCTGAATCCGCTGGGCGAGGTTCAGATCCTCCTCTTCCTCCGTGACCTCTCCGGTTTCTTCGGGCGGGCCTGCACCCGCAGTTGCCAGGAGCGTCCTGCTCTCTTCCGGGAGTGAGGGGTTGCTGAGCAGGGCTTCGATCCAGTCACGCCGCTCTCCGGCATGCCTGGCGAAGTACTCCAGGGCTTCCGGCGTAAGCCTTGGGTCCCTCAGAAGTTCAGTTACGGTGTCAGGGGTTATCTCCTTCAGGGCACGGACTGCCACGTCCCGTTCCTGTGCTTCCCGGGATTGAAGCATCCTTATCAGGACGCCGAGGTGGACCGCATCTATCCGGCCGGGTGGTTGGGAGGTGCTGTGCAAATCAGGTCTCCCAAAGAAAACCGTGAATCATCCCTCGTGATCCGTGATTCACGAAAAGGTTCTTCAAAACAGGCTTTATCCACGATAAAGGCCGGTGGGGTGGTTCCGGCGAGGATATCGATCACCCATGCGCCCGCGCACTTTCACCCCGATGCTCCCGAGTTCCCATGCTCGGGGACAACGTTTACTGCAGTTTGACGACGATGCCGTCGAGCCCCTTGCTCTTGAGCTCTTCTCTGGCTCCGGAGGCATCGCTCATGGCCGAGTATCTTCCCACGCGGACGAAGGTCATGGGCAGCCTGGCCTCCTTCTTGT
>CP070698.1:702826-709218 GCA_020349685.1 bacterium | reverse complement strand
CTGATGTCGGTCATGGAACGCCGCAGGGAGATCGGGATCCTCACCGCACTGGGGATGGAGGGACGGCAGGTCATGAGGATGATCATGACGGAGACTGTTTTCATAACCTTTTTCGGCATCGCTCTGGGCGTTCTCATCGGGATCGGTGTGAACTGGTACTTCGCCACATACGGCCTGGACCTGTCCTCCATGTCACCGGAGGAGTGGAGCCTCGCGGGCACGGTCATCGACCCGGTCCTGAGGTCCCACCTCAGACCATACAGGGCCCTGGGGCTTTGCCTGGCGGTGTTCCTGCTCACGGTGACGATGGGGGTATACCCGGCATGGAAAGCCTCCAAGACCATGCCGGTGGAGGCGATGGAGAAACCGTAAAAGCGAATCTCAAATCTCAAATCTCAAATCTCAAAAGAGATCGCTTCTTTTCTGAGATCTGAGATATGAGATCTGAGATCAAGGACTGGAGGAACCTCATGTCCATTATCCGTACCGAACACCTCTCCCGTTTCTACCAGCAGGGGCCGGTCCAGATCCACGCCCTTCAGGATGTGAACCTGACCATCGAAAAGGGTGACTTTGCCGTTCTGGCAGGTCCCTCGGGCTCGGGAAAGACCACCCTTCTCAACATGATCGGGGCGCTGGACAAGCCCTCCGAGGGTAAGGTGTGGCTGGACGGGTACGAGATCACGGGTCTTTCGCGACGGCAGTCATCACACCTCAGGAGGGACAGGATCGGCTTCGTGTTTCAGTTCTACAACCTCATCCCGGTCCTCACCGCCTATGAGAACGCGGAGTTCGTCCTGCTCCTCAAAGGGGTGGATCACGGCACCCGCAGGGAAAAGGTCATGACCCTCCTTAAAATGGTGGGCCTGGAGGGCCTCGAGAAAAGAAAGCCCCACGAACTTTCGGGCGGCCAGCAGCAGAGAGTGGCCATCGCGAGAGCCCTGGCTTCGGATCCGGTGGTGATCCTGGCCGATGAACCTACCGCCAACCTCGACACCCACACCGAAGAGGGACTCATGGCCCTCATGGAGAACCTGAACCTGGAGATGGGAACGACCTTCCTGTTCTCCTCCCACGACCCCGAGGTGATCAAACGGGCGAAGAGGCTCATCGTTTTGAGGGACGGGCTGATCATTTCTGACGAAAGGATCAGCCCAAGGTCCAAAGACCAAGGACCAAAGTGAAAGCTAAATTGATATTAGATCTTTGGGCTTTGGACTTTGGGCTTTGGGCTCCCACCCATTCCCGGACCCGACCTGAATTGAAATGAGAAATCAGTATCTGCACCTCACGTTAATTACAGTTTGTCTAGCCGTCACCCTGGCTGCACCAGGCCAGGTCCGGGCATGGGTGGGCCTCGAGCTCGACGGTAAGGCAACCGGGGTGGCCGATCCCTACGGGGCGACGGGAGCGGAAGGCAGCGGCTCGTTGGGGGAGTTTTCCGCCAGGGTCATGTACCAGGACAATCTCGGCCCCCTGGAGGCCGAGGTCCACTGGCTCGGCCAATTCGCCCACACCACCGGCGACAGCAGCTTTTCTACCGGACCCCTACCATCACCCTTCCGGATCCTGGATCTGGAGACGGTTCACAGCCAGGATGACCGCACCGTACTGTTTTCGGAAATTGACAGGCTTTTACTGACCTTCACGGCCCCCGGTTTCAGCCTTCATGTCGGAAGGCAGGCCGTGACCTGGGGGGAGGCCTTCTACTTCAACATCGGTGACCTTTTCGGCGCCTTCCCGGTCACCGAGACCAACAGGCGATACAAGCCCGGCATCGACGCCGCGACCCTGACAGTGAACCCCGGTCCCTTTTCCAGCCTTTCCCTGGCAGTTGTGCCTGTGAAGGATGAAAGGGACAACCTCGCCGCAACCGCCCTCTTCCCCCTGGGGCCGGGAACCCTTTCCCTGACAGGCGGCCGCATCCTCGACGATGAGAAGGCCGGCACAGGCTACACGGTGGACATCTCCGGAACCCAGGTTTACGGTTCCTGGCTCTTCACGAAAAAACCTGACAGCAGACATTACTGGCAGGCGGTGGCGGGTGCCCAGAGGCAGATAGGGCCCTACACGTTGATCATGGGAGAACTCTTTCGCAACGGCTGGGGCAGCGGCGATCCGGACGATTACCCTTCCCTCCTGTTCACGGAGGAATATGCCGCAGGGAATATCTTCACGCTGGGGCGGTACAGCGCGGCTCTTCAGGTGTCTCGCCAGGTCAGCCCCCTCGTGACCATGACTCCGGCTCTTTTCGGGAACCTCACGGACGGGAGTGCTCTTCTGCGCGTGGACGGCGCCCTTTCCCTTTCCGATCTCACCGACATCAGCGGGGGCTTTTTCCTGGGAATGGGTAAGCGGCCGGATGAAGGGATCCCGATGAGCGAGTACGGTCAGATACCATTCTCCATCTATGTGGAGATCGTTCATAATATTTAAGAGCCGTGATTCGTGACTCGTAACTCGTGATTCGAGAATCCCTGCTGGAATATCCTAATTCGACCCTTCGACCTTGACAATTCACCGAGCCACCGCGTCTGCCGGTCTTAAATTCCCCTTTCCCTTGCATCTGACGCATACCGCGGCTATTATGAGGAAATGGAAAACCAGATGCCATCAAAGGAGGGCGATCCCTGTTCCGAATGCCGGGGTTCGGGATATCAGGCCATGGGGTGCAACCTTTTCTCTTGCCCGGCGTGTGAGGGGACTGGCATCGATAAAGGAGGAGAAAAGGCAGCTGTCACCTGACAGCTGAAAGCTTGAGGCAATTTCGCTCTTTCATGCAGGCAAAGGCATGTAGCCCGAACCAGGTTCGAAGTATTTCTACAGGTCTTCAACCTTTCTGATATCCACCAGTCATTCCGTCAACCAGCAAGGCTCCGGTCAGCAGCCCCGCATCCGTTCCTTTTTCCTGCCGTGGCGCGCAGCCCATTTGCGCAGGGGAGGCTTAATCATGGATCGATGGACGCGGACGGGACCCCTTTCGGTACCCATGAGAGCCATCCGCAGGCCCGGGGGACTTCCCTGGATACCCTTCAGATGGATAAGGAGAATGTATCCGCCGGGCGCATGGGAAGATCTGAAAAACATCTTTGCCGCCTACTGGTACCTCCACTCTATTTTGGACATCGAGGGGATCGCATCAAGCATACAGTCCAGGACTGAGGATGACCCCTGCCGCCGCTGCGGCCGATGCTGCGCCGAACTCCTCCCCGAACCGGTGGACAACGACAGGATGCTTTTCTGGATGGATGCCGGGAATCCGGTCCACCTTTTTCATGCCCCCATCACGGAGGGGCCCAGGGCGGACAGGTTCCACACCGGCTGGTACTACAACGGCGCCAGGCTCAGAATGTGCCCTCTGCTCTTGAGGAACCCCGCCACCGGCAACAAATTCTGTTCCGTTTACCACTTCGGACCGGGACATCGTCCCCCCGGCTGCGAGGGATTCCGGCCGAACTGGCCGCACTGTGAGGTGAGCCAGAGACCGTTAGTGCCATAGATGATCTAAAATCTCAGATCTCAAATCTCAGGTGCATAACCTTATGGTTACCTGCCCCTTTTCTGAAGACCGTTAGTGCCATAGATGATCTCAAATCTCAGATCTCAAATCTCAGATGCATAACCTTATGGTTACCTGCCCCTTTTGCGGGGAAACAATCGTTCATTTATGCCATTACGCGTAAGTGTCCATGGGTTGGAACATATTCTGATCTTTCCCTGAAAAAAGCCGGTAGGACCACTCTTATCTCTGGATCTGCCTGCCGAGATTTTCTTTGAGATATGAGATCTGAGATTTGAGATTCTTTCCATCCCCTGCTATCCTCCTCCAACGGATGCGGTCGACGAATTCTATCGGACCGCAGATTTACCAATAACCCCTTACGGAGAAGCCCCTTTTGACGCAGGCCGCGCCCACAAAGGTTGCCCAGGCCAGAGCCATGGGACAGCAGATATGGCGTCTGTTCCCCTTCGTCCGCCCCTACAGAAAAAGGGTGGCGGTGGGTCTTGTCTCCAACGTCCTGGCAAGGGCCTTCGACCTGCTGCCTATTCTCGTCGTCGGAAAGGCAGTGGATCGGCTGGCCGATTCCGTATCGGGGCAGGGAAGCGCCGATCCCATCATTTTCCTCTGGTACGGCCTGGTCATCCTGGCCACTTTCCTTGGCCTTGCCGTGTTTCAGAGCACCAGCGATTATGCCTGGGACACCCTCGCACAGAAGGTCCGGCACGACCTCAGGGTGAGCCTCTACGATCACCTGCAGAAACTGGACTACTCCTTCTTCGACGAGCGGCAGACCGGCGACCTCATGAGCGTGCTGTCGAGCGACGTGGACAACCTGGAAAGCTTCCTGTCCGATTCCACCACAAGCATGGTCCGCATCACCGTCACCTTCGCCGGGACCCTGGCGGTGCTCCTCTACCTGGACTGGAGGCTGGCTTTTCTGCTGTTCCTGCCCCTCCCCTTCGCCTTTCTCGCCATCCGTTTTTTCGTCACCCGGGTCCAGCCCCAGTACAGGCGGGCCAGGAGGGCCGTCGGGGACATGAACGCCATTTTAGAGAACAACATCCAGGGGATAGGGGTCATCCAGGCCTATACAGCCCAGGCCGACCAGTCGAACAGGATCAACAGGCAGTCGGCCGAGTACCGCGACGCCGCCGTGGCCGCGGCCGGGGAGAGGGCCCGCTTCATCCCCCTGATCTACGCCATCGCGGGTACCTCCTACGCCGCCCTCATCGGGGGCGGAGCCTGGCTGACCTTCACCGGTTATGGACCTTCCATCGGGGACTACACGAGCTTCGTCCTCTACGCCATGCGCCTTATCATGCCCCTTTTCGTCTTCGGTATGCTCATCAACCAGATCCAGCGCAGCGAGGCGAGCGCCCAGAGGATCACGAGCCTCCTCGAGACCGAACCTGCCATAAAAGACAGACCCGGCGCGGTGAGACTTGACAAGACACCTGGCGCCATCGGGTTCAGGAACGTGCACTTCGCCTATCCCGGCCGCAAACCGGTGATCCACGGAGTGGACCTCGACCTGGAGAAGGGAAAGGTCGTGGGCGTGGTCGGGCCCACAGGGGCCGGGAAATCCACCCTCATCAAGCTGCTGCTGCGCTACTACGACCCGACCAAAGGGCAGATCCTGGTGGACGGGAAGCCCCTGGCGGATCTTGCCGTGGACACATGGCGTCACCACATCGGGTACGTGAGCCAGGATGCCTTTCTCTTTACCGGAACTGTGGCGGAGAACCTGCTCCTGGGCCGTCCCGATGCCACCTTCGACCAGATGCAGGAGGCCGCCGCCATCGCCGGCGCCAGGGAGTTCGTCGAGAACCTGCCGGAGGGTTATGAGACCATGATAGGGGAACGGGGCATGAAGCTTTCGGGGGGGCAGCGTCAGCGCATCTCCCTGGCCCGGGCGGTCCTGCGCAACCCCTCCGTGCTCATCCTCGACGAGGCCACCTCCGCGGTGGACACGCGCACCGAGGAGGTGATCCAGGAGAACCTTCACCAGTTCCGCGAGGGCCGTGCCACGCTGGCGGTGGCCCACCGCCTCTCAACCGTCCTCAAGAGCGACGAGATCCTGGTCATCGTGGACGGCGTTGTCCTGGAGAGGGGCGATCATCAGAGTCTGCTGAGCACCGGCGGGGTCTACGCGGACCTCTGGGCGGTGCAGAGCGGGCACGCCGAGGAGGCGAATCATAACAATATTCGAGGGTCCAGGGATCCAGGGATGGAAATTAGAGATTAGAAATTAGAGATTTGAAAAAACGCATGTGTTCTATCCAATTCCCAATTTCTATTTTCTAATTTCCCAGTGTCTGGAATCTGGAAAAGGCTGACGGCATTTGGCTGTCAGCTTTTTTTTACCACAGGATCACATTCATGGCGGGCTCGTAGCGGGCGGCCTCCTCCTCATCCAGGCCGAAGACGTCCATGAGGAGAAGCATGTTGAAGTTGAACCGTAGTTCGGGTTCCCTGTTGGGATCGCCCTTGAGCAGGTAGAGGGCGTGCTCGAGCACCTGACCGAGCACCTCGGCTCCGTCCTCCCTGACTGCACGGGACATGTGAACGGACCGGATGGGACCGAGCTTCCCGGCCGGTTCCGGCAGTCCCATCAGGTTGCCCGAAGCCAGGAAGCGGCTGAAGTTCTCCAGAACCTCTTTATAGGGTCTGACCTCGGGATCGAATTCGGCAGTGGGATCGAGGAACGGCATGGGCACCCCCTTCAGGTTCTCATAAATTAGCTGATGGCGGGCTCGTAGGCAAGGGGGGAAGGAATAGGGAATAGGGGAGAGGGAATAGATTATAGTGATTCGAGATTGGAAAATGGAAAATGGAGAATCGAGATGAGCGTAGTCTTCTCCCCTTCCGGGGATTGTGGCCTGCCAGTCGT
>CP070698.1:695061-702726 GCA_020349685.1 bacterium | reverse complement strand
GGAAACACTGAAAAAAAATGGCGCCCCCGAAGACCTTTTCCAGTGTGTCGAAAGGCCGAGCATTCCTCTTTCCCAGGAGCTCATGTCCATCTGCGACCTGACCATCGCCACCGGAGGCATGGCCATGGTCAAGGCCGCTTACAGCTCGGGCAAACCTTCCTACGGCGTAGGAGCCGGCAACTCCACCATGGTCATCGACGAGACCGCGGACATCGAGGAAGCGGCCCGCAACACGCGCATGAGCAAGACCTCCGATTTCGGCTCGGGCTGCTCGGCGGACGGCAACCTCCTCGTGGACGCTTCCATTTACGACGCCTTTCTAAGCCAGCTCCAGGTTGAAGGAGGATATCTGGCATCGGAGGAGGAGAAGGCAAAGCTCGAAGCCGTCATGTGGGATGCCGAGGGTAACAGGACCGTGGATACTGTGGCCCGTTCACCTCAGTATATGGCGGCGGCGGCCGGGTTCTCCATCCCGGAGGGCCGGAAATTCATCATCGTGAAGGAGGACAGGATCGGTAAGGAGTACCGCTTCTCCGGCGAAAAGCTCACCACAGTTCTGGCCATCTTCAAGTACAGCGGTTTTGACAACGTCCTGGAAATGGTCCAACAGATCTATGAAGTGGGCGGAAAGGGGCACTCCTGCGGCATCTATTCCTTCGATGACGACCACATCCACCGCCTGGCGCTTGCGGCCCCTGTGAGCAGGATCATGGTGCGTCAGCCCCAGTCCAAGGCCAACGCCGGGTCCTATACCAACGGCATGCCCATGACCTCCAGCCTTGGCTGCGGCATCTGGGGCAGCAACAACACCAACGAGAACATTCACCTCAAGCACTACATGAACGTCACGTGGGTGGCCCGGCCTACCCCGGAAGACAGGCCCTCGGAAGAGGAGCTCTTCGGGGAGTTCTACAACACCGAGACCCTGTAGCCGGATCGCCGAACTCCTTCAAGTCATTCCATGGGGATATCCGTTACGACAGGTACGGACGGAGAAAGGGTCGTTCCGTTCAGGAACAGGCTGGCGCCCCTCCTGTTCATGACCGCGATCTTCCTCTTCAATTTCCTGGCGCGGTTCATCTGGGGTCCCCTGCTGGTGCCGATGGAGATAGACCTTGGACTCAGCCACACGGGCGCCGGGTCGCTCTTCTTTCTCATAACCATAGGGTACATGGTCGGTCTTCTGGTTTCGGGTTACATTTCAAAAAAGATCTCCCACCCCATGACCATTGGGTACTCCTGCGTCTCCTGCGGGATCGTCCTTGCCGGTGCTTCCATGTCGAACTCCTTGCTTTACCTGGCCATTTCCCTGGTTCTCGTGGGGTTCACGACCGGGATCTATCTGCCCTCTGCCATCCCGACCCTCACCTATGGGCTGGCGCCTGGAGATTACGGCAAGGCCTACTCCTTTCACGAGATCTCGCCGAGTCTGTGCTTCATCCTCGGCCCCATCCTGGCCGAGGTCATGCTCCGCTACCATCCCTGGGAGAGGGTCCTTCTGCCGGTGGCTGCCGGGATCTTCCTGCTGGGGTTGACCTATCTCGCGAGACCCGTAACGGGAAAGATTTACGGAGAGGCGCCATCCTTTCAAAGTATCAGACGCGTGCTGTCTGAAAGGCGTTACTGGTTCCTGCTGTTCATCTTCATGCTCGCCGCGGGAGCCAACGTTGGTGTGTACGCCATGCTTCCCCTGTACCTGCAGGCCGGGCGGGGCCTGGACCAGACAGCGGCCAACACCCTTCTCTCCATGTCAAGGATGGCCGCCATCTTTTCTCCCTTCCTCGTGGGATGGGCCACTGACCGGTTCGGTCCCGGGAGGGTCCTGACCCTCATCGTGTTCTTCAACGGTGTCGCCACCGCGGCCCTCGGTGCGTCCTCCGTGCCCCTTTTCAGGGTGGCCCTTTTTCTGCAGCCCATGCTCAGCACAGCTTTTTTCCCGCCCATCTGGACCATCATGTCCACCATCGTCGACCCCAGGGCGCGCAACCTGGGCGTGTCCCTCATCGTGCCCCCGGCGTTCATCATGGGGGCGGGAGTACTGCCTACCATGATCGGAGCCTTCGGCGACGCGGGCTTGTTCCCGGCCGGTTTCGTCCTGTGGGGCGTCATCACCCTGTCGAGTTTCTGGCTGGTGCGGCACACGGTAAAACAGGACGCAGGACGCAGAACGCAGCACGCAGAAGGAAACAACGGTTCCTGAAAAGGCCTTAATAATAACCTCAGGCATAAGCATCCGTCGACGCGTTTCACCTGGTCACGAACCCACGTTTTCAGAAGGGCCGCCCCTTAATGGTTGGTTTGCTTATGATCTTCTCCTGCGTCCTGCGTGCTGGGTCCTGCGTGCTGGAGTTAACAGCAGCGATGCAAAAACCCTGCATTTGCTGCTGTTAACTCTTGACATCTAACTTTTTAAAACCCTATAATCCTTCAAATTTTTTAAGGGAGCGCAATGAGCAAGGCAGACCAGGAACTGATAAAAAGGCTTCTTGAGGAAGATGAGGAATACAGAAAGCTCTACGAGGAGCACCAGGCCTTCGAAGAGCAGATAGAAGAACTGCAAAAGAGACCGCCTTCGACTGAAATCTACTTCGAGATCGAAAAGTTAAAAAAGCAGAAGCTGCAGGGGAAAGACAAGATGGAAAGGATTCTTGTTAAACATCGCTAGTCCGTAATGCCGGTGGCTTGATCCAGGCGAGGCCAGTGGCCTCGCTTTTTTTGCCTTTAATGGGGTTGTCAGTTTGGCTAACCTCCCGAAAAAAGGAATTTTTAATGAGTAAAAAAATGAGAAGCGACCGTGTCAAGGTTGGACCTGAACGGGTACCCTCGCGTGCTCTCCTCTACGCTACCGGCGTGACTCCTTCCGCCCTGGAGCGGCCCCACATAGGCGTGTTCACCAGTTTCACCGACATCATCCCCGGTCACGTGGGGATGCGGGAGCTCGAGCGGTCCATCGAGAAGGGCGTCCATTCCGGCGGCGGTCTTTCCTTCCTGGTCGGGATCCCGGGCGTTTGTGACGGCGTCGTCATGGGCCACGAGGGGATGAGGTACAGTCTGCCCACCCGCGAGTGGATATCGGACCTGGTAGAGGCGGTCACCCTGGGCCACGCCTTCGACGGCATCGTCCTGCTGACGAACTGCGACAAGATCAGCCCCGGCATGCTCATGGCTGCCGCCCGTCTGGATATGCCCGCCATCGTTGTCACCGCCGGTCCCATGCACTCGGGCATGTACAAGGGGCAGCGCCGCTCCCTCGTGAGGGACACTTTCGAGGCAGTGGGCCGCTACCAGGCCGGAGAGATGGACGCCGAGGAGCTCGAATGCCTTGCCCTGGAGGCCTGCCCGGGTCCGGGCGCCTGCCAGGGAATGTACACAGCCAACACCATGGCATGTGTTACCGAATCCCTGGGAATGTCCCTGCCCTACAGCGCCACCGCCCTTGCCGGCTTTGCCGAGAAGAAGCGCATCGCCTTCACCAGCGGGGAGCGCATCGTGGCCATGGTTCAGGAGGGACTCAACACCTCCCGGATCCTCTCTCAGAACTCCTTTGAAAACGCCATCGCCGTGGACATGGCCCTTGGCGGGTCCACCAATACGGCCCTGCACGTTCCAGCCATCGCCCATGAAGCCGGGATCAAGGTCGACCTCGAGATGTTCGATCGCATAAGCGCAGGAACGCCCCACATAGCCAACATCAGGCCGGGCGGCGAGCACTTCATGGAGGACCTTCACTATGCGGGAGGCGTCCCTGCCGTGCTGGCCCGGCTTAAAGCGCTGCTCAAGCCGGCCCACACCGCGGCAGGCGTTGATATCATGGAGATCGCGGAAACCGCCGAGATCAAGAATGCCGATGTCATCCGTTCCATGGATGACCCCTATCACACCCAGGGAGGGATCGCCGTTCTGCGGGGCAACCTCGCCCCCGACGGCAGCGTTGTCAAGCAGACCGCGGTGACCGACGACATGCTCGTCTTCGAGGGCCCTGCCCGCGTTTTCGAACAGGAAGAGGAGGCCATGGCTGCCGTCATGGCCCGGCAGGTGGCCGACGGCGACGTGCTCGTGATCAGGAACGAGGGTCCCCGCGGAGGCCCCGGCATGAGGGAGATGCTCTCGGTGACGGCGGCCCTTTCAGGGCTGGGTCTCAAGGTGGCCCTGCTCACCGACGGGAGGTTCTCGGGAGGCACCAGGGGCCCCTGCATCGGACACATCTCCCCGGAAGCGGCCGGCGGTGGGAACATCGCCCTGGTTCAGGACGGGGACACCATCAGGATCGACATCCCCGGTCGCAAATTGGACCTGCTCGTGGCGGCAGAGGAGCTCGATGCCAGGCGTTCCAGGTGGACGGCCCCGGAACCGAGATTTACCCGCGGTATCCTGGGTCGTTACTCTCGTCTCGTCCACTCTGCAGCCACAGGCGCCATTTTGGACGATGAGTAATAACTGAATTTCATTGGAGAACAGCTATGCAGATGACAGGCGCTCAGATTCTTGTTCAGTCCCTCAAGGATGAAGGGGTTGAGATCATGTTCGGCTACCCCGGCGGGGTGTTGCTGGACTTTTACGACGCTCTTTTCAAAAGCGGCATCAGGCACATCCTTACGAGGCACGAGCAGGCGGCTGCCCATGCGGCGGACGGCTACGCCAGATCCTCGGGCAGGGTAGGGGTCTGCATGGCCACTTCCGGTCCGGGGGCAACGAACCTGGTGACCGGGGTGGCCACGGCCTATATGGATTCTGTCCCTCTGGTGGCCTTGACCGGGCAGGTGCCGACCCACATGATCGGGGGCGACGCCTTCCAGGAGGCCGACATCATCGGGATCACACGGCCCATCACAAAGCACAGCTACCTGGTCACGAGGACCGAGGACCTGGCCAGGATCGTCCAGGAGGCCTTCCACATAGCCTCCACGGGACGCCCTGGTCCCGTCCTTGTGGACCTGCCCAAGGATGTCCTGGCGGGCAAGGCGAAGTACAACCGCCCCAAATCGGTTAATATAAGAGGGTACAAGCCGAAGGTGGAGGGCCACTCGGGACAGATCAAGAGGGTTCTTACCGAGATCGGCAAGGCCAAGAGGGCGGTCATCTACGCCGGGGGGGGGATCATCCTGTCTGACGCCAGCGCCGAACTAAGGAAGTTCGCCGAGCACAACCAGATCCCGGTGACCAACACTCTCCTGGGACTGGGGGGATTTCCGGCCGATCACCCCCTTCACCTGGGCATGCTGGGCATGCACGGCACCTACAGGGCCAACATGACGATCCATGAATCGGACCTCATCCTGGCCATAGGGGCCCGTTTCGATGACAGGGTCACGGGCAACGTGGCCAAGTTCGCGCCCAACGCGAGGGTCGTCCACATCGACATCGACCCCTCGGCCATCAGCAAGAACATCGTTGTCCACGTCCCGGTGGTGGGGGACGTCAAGGGGGTTCTTGCGGAGCTCAACCGCCTCCAGAAGAAGGAGGAGCCGGTGTGGGCAGAGATCAGGCAGAAGTGGCTCGACCAGGTCAGGCAGTGGTCCGAGGAGAGACCCCTCGCCTACGACAAGGACAGCGCCCAGATCAAGCCCCAGTACGTCATCGAGCGACTGAGCGAACTGGCGCCCGATGACGCCATCATCACCACCGAGGTGGGCCAGAACCAGATGTGGACAGCCCAGTTCTACCAGTTCAAAAAGCCCAGGACCCTGCTCTCTTCCGGGGGGCTCGGGACCATGGGATACGGTTTTCCCGCGGCCATGGGGGCCCAGTTCGCCAACCCCGGCAGGCTCGTGGTGGACATCGCCGGTGACGGGAGCATCCAGATGAACATCCAGGAGCTTGCCACCGTGGCCCAGCACAACCTGCCGGTGAAGGTCCTGATCCTGAACAACTGTTTCCTGGGTATGGTGCGGCAGTGGCAGGAACTTTTCTACGACCAGAAGTACTCCTCCACATGCCTCGCTTCCAACCCGGATTTCGTGAAGATCGCGGAAGCCTACGGTGTCAAGGGGATCAAGGTGGAGAACAAGAAAGACGTGGACTCCGGGCTGTTGGAGATGATCAGGCACGACGGTCCTGTTGTGCTGGAGGTCCTCGTGGACCGGGAAGAGGGTGTCTACCCCATGGTTCCGGCCGGAGCGGCCTCCAGCGACATGATCTTCGGGCCCAAAAGGAAAGAGGAGAAGAAGCTCAAGGCCGTCAAATAGGGCCGGGCAAGGTTTCGTTGTCGATAACCCTCTTGAGAGGTGAGTGATGAGACATACCATATCAGTGACCGTGGAGAACAGGTCCGGTGTCCTTTCCAGGGTGGTGGGCCTCTTCTCCGGGCGTGGTTTCAACATCGACAGCCTGAGCGTCGGAGAGACCGTCGATGCGACAATATCCCGCATCACCATCGTCACCACAGGTGACGACAGGATCATCGAGCAGGTCACGAAGCAGCTCCGCAAGCTCGTGGACGTGATAAAGGTCACCGACCTGACCGATGTCAACTTCGTTGACAGGGAGTTGATCCTCATCAAGATCAACGCCACGGAGAAGAACAAGGCGGAGATCCTCAGGATCAACGAGATCTTCCGGGGCAAGATCGTGGATGTTTCACCCACCAGCTACACTTTCGAGGTCACGGGTGACGAGAACAAGATCGAGGCGTTCATCAAGCTGGTCAAGCCCTTCGGTGTCAAGGAGATCGCCAGGACGGGCAAGGTGGCGGTGAGCCGGGAGATGTAAACGCCCATTTTGCGTGGGCGGTGTCGTTTAAAGTTCAAAGTTCAAGGTTTAAAGTTTCTGTTTTCTGGTGAAAACTTTTCCGAAAGGAGCAAGACCATGGACGTTCTGACAGAGAAGGATCTGCACATCAAGGGGAAACCGCTGGCGGGGGTGAAGGTGGCCGTGATCGGTTACGGGAGCCAGGGACACGCCCAGGCTCTCAACCTCAAGGAGAGCGGTGTGGACGTGACCATCGGCCTCCTGGAAGGCGACCCCGGCCGTGAGGCGGCCAAAAAGGCAGGTTTTACCGTCAAGACCATCGAGGATGCCAGCGCCGGTGCCGATCTGATCATGATGCTCGTTCCCGACGAGCACCACAAGACCGTTTTCGAGGGGAAGATCCTCCCCAGTATGAAGAAGAAAGCCATCCTGGCGGTGTCCCACGGGTTTTCCATCCACTACGGACAGGTGGTGCCCCCCGACAGCATGGATGTCATCATGATCGCCCCCAAGGGGCCCGGTCACCTGGTTCGCAGTGAGTACGTCCAGGGTCGCGGTGTGCCGGTTCTGGTGGCGATCCATCAGGACGTTTCCGGCAAGGCCAGGCAACACGCCATGGAGTACGCTGCCGGGCTCGGTGCCGGACGCGTCGGCATCCTGGAGACGACCTTCCGCGAGGAGACCGAGACGGACCTTTTCGGTGAACAGGCCATTCTTTGCGGCGGCGTTGTCAGCCTGATAGTGGCGGGATACGAGACCCTCGTCGACGCCGGTTACGCCCCCGAAATGGCCTATTTTGAATGCCTCCACGAGCTCAAGCTCATCGTGGATCTCCTCTACCAGGGCGGTATCAGCACCATGAATTACTCCGTCAGCAATACGGCCGAGTACGGCGGCCTCACGAGGGGCGACAGGGTCATCGATGACATGGTGCGCGACGAGATGCAGGAGATCCTGGCCGAGGTGCAGAGCGGCGAG
>CP070698.1:686931-694961 GCA_020349685.1 bacterium | reverse complement strand
CGTGTCGACCTCGTCATCGTAAAAGTCCGCGATCTTGCTGAGCATGGCGTCGAGGGCACCTGTGGCCTCTCCCACGCTTATCATCTGCACGACCATGGGCGGGAAGACGCCGGTTTCCTCCAGGGGCTCAGCGATGGTCTTACCTTCACTGATGCTGTCGCGGGTCTTGAAAACAGCGTCTTCCACCACCTTGTTTCCGGAGGTTTTTGCGCAGATCTCCAGGGCATCCAGGAGAGGAACGCCCGAGGAGAGCATGGTCCCCAGCGTCCGGGTGAACTTGGCCACCGCCACTTTTCTTATGAGGGGCCCGAAGATGGGCAGCCTGAGAAAGATCCCGTCCATCCGTCTCTTTCCCCCCTCTGTGGCGTAGTAACGTCTGAACAGGAAGAGGAATACAATGAAGCCGAGGACAACGATGCCCATCTTGTAGCTGGCCGCGAAGTTGCTCATGTCGATGACCATCCTGGTGAGCGTGGGCAGTTCGCCTCCCATCCCCGTGAACATGTCGGCGAATTTGGGGATGACGAAGACCATGAGTATGGCCACAACGGCCACGGCCACAAGCAGGATGGTGGCGGGGTAAACCATGGCCGACTTGACCTTTTTCTTGAGGGCCATGGCCTTTTCCATGTAAGCGGCCAGTCGGTTCAGGATGGTGTCGAGGATACCGCCAGTCTCCCCCGCCGCCACCATGTTGACATAGAGTTCATCGAAGATCTTGGGATGTTTGCCCAGCGCCTCCGCGTAGGCCGCTCCCGATTCGACGTCGTTCTGGATGGTGCCGAGGGTCTTGCCCAGGGTCTTGTTGTCGGCCTGGCTCGAGAGGATCTCGAGGCACTGGACGAGGGGCAGCCCCGCATCGATCATGGTCGCGAACTGCCGTGTGAAGATGACGATATCCCTGTCCTTGACCCTCTCCGAAAAGCCGGGGATGCTGATCTTGATCTCTTTGGGCTTGGCACGCACCCGCGTAGGGTTCAGGCCCTGCCGGCGAAGGAAGGCGTGGACCGCTTCCGCGCTGGCTGCCTCCATGCTTCCTTTTTTCTTGTCTCCGGTGCTGCTCGTGGCTTCCCAATTGAACTCAGGCATGGGTCTCCTCCCGGTTCACCACCTGGTTAACTTCATCACTGATCGTCTCTACCATATTTTTCCGGATCAGCCGACGTTGATCCCAGCCTGGGTCAACATCTGTCTCATCTCTTCAGGGTTGGTCGTCCTTCCGAGCACCTCTTCTATGGATATCTGACCTCTAAGGTGCAGATCCAGAAGCGACTGGTTCATCGTCTGCATCCCGAATTTACTCTGGCCCACCTGCATGATGGAATAGATCTGATGTACCTTGTCCTCCCGGATGAGGTTGCGGATAGCCGCGTTGGGGATCATGATCTCGAGGGCCAGAACCCGGCCACCACCTTTTTTCGGGATGAGTGTCTGGGAAAGGACGCCCTCGAGAACGAAGGAGAGCTGGGCCCTTATCTGGGGCTGCTGGTAGGGCGGGAAGACGTCCAGGATCCTGTTGATGGTCTGGACGCAGTTGTTGGTGTGCAGGGTCCCGAAAACAAGGTGCCCCGTTTCCGCCACGGTGAGGGCGGCCTCGATGGTCTCGAGGTCCCTCATCTCACCGATGAGGACGATGTCCGGGTCCTGGCGCAGGATCGACTTGAGGGCCCGCTTGAAGGTGGAGGTGTCGGCCCCCACCTCTCGCTGATTGACCACGCAGCTCTTGTGGGGATGAAGGAACTCGATGGGGTCCTCGATGGTGATTATGTGCTCGTGTCTCGTGGAGTTGATGCGGTCGACCATGGCCGCCAGGGTCGTGGACTTTCCGCTGCCGGTAGGTCCCGTGACCAGGATAAGGCCCTTGGGCCTCTTGTTGAGCTCCTCCACAACCTTGGGCAGTTGCAGTTTCTCGAAGGTGAGGATCTCGAAGGGGATCGTCCTGATGGCGATGCCCACGGACCCCCTCGTCTGGAAGACGTTGGCCCGGAAACGGGACAACCCCTTGACGCCGAAGGAAAAGTCCAGCTCCTTGTCCTCCTCGAAAATGTGCTTCTGGGCATCGGTGAGGAGGCTGTAGGCGATCTTCTTGGTCTCGGGCGGCGTGAGGGTGGGGACGTTCAGCGGGCGAAGGGAGCCGTCGATCCTCAGCTGCGGGGGCGTCCCCGGCGTGATGTGGAGGTCGCTGGCTCCGTTGTCCACCATGAATTTAAGGAGCTGGTGGATGCCGGGAATCTTCTGCGCGTCACTGGCTTCGCCGGTCCCGCTGGTCTTGGGTTCATCCATGGATCACCCTCCCCATAATTGCAGCGTGTCGAATAATCCCACCGCACTGCAAAGGTCAATAAACAAAGGTTGATTACTATGCAAAAAGTCAGCAACGCGCCTGGGAACGGCGCCCGGATCGATGATCGATCACAGTGTCATCGATCCGTGAGGAAACCGAAAACCACGCTTTTCGGTTTCCGTCGAGCGAAAGGCCTGCCGGGACTTTCGCGACCCCATAACTGCCGCGCCTGCGAGGGGCGCCCAAATCAATGACGAACACCGTAAGTCATTGATTTGTGAGGAAAGGGAAAACCGCGCTTTTCCCTTTCCGAGGAGCAAAAAGTCCCGGCCGGACTTTTTGCGACCCCGTATCTACCGCGCCTGGGAATGGCGCCCGGATCGATGATCGATCACGGTGTCATCGATCCGTAAGGAAACCGAAAACCGCGCTTTTCGGTTTCCGTTGAGCGAAAGTCCCACCAGGACTTTCGCGACCCTATACCTATCGCGCCTGGGAACGGCGCCCGGATCAGTGACCAAAGTATATATCACTGATCCGTGAGGGAAGCGGAAATGACACTTTTCGCTTCCCGTTGAGCCAGAAGTTCTGGCCGGACTTCTGGCGACCCTATTCTAGTCTCCGAAGGTCACCCGGAGGACTTCCTCGATGGTCGTGACCCCCTCCTTGATCTTTTCAAGGCCGCTCATACGGAGGGATTTCATCCCTCCCTGGATCGCCGCCTCCTTGATCTCGAAGGTCGTGCCGCCCTGAAGGATGATCTCCTTGATGCCGTCGTTGACCACCATGGCCTCGTAGAGGGCGACACGGCCCTTGTACCCCGTGCCGCCGCAGGTGCTGCATCCCTCTCCCTTGTAACAGGTGATGGAGGTCGCTTCCTCTTCGGTGAAACCCACGTCGAGAAGAGCCTTTGTCGGCACCTCGATGACCTGCTTGCAGGCCTCGCAGACCCGCCTGGCCAGCCGCTGGGCAACGACCATGATGACGGCGGAAGCCACGAGGAAGGGCTCTACCCCCATGTTCAGGAGCCTGTTGATGGTGGAAGGGGCATCGTTGGTGTGGAGGGTCGAGAGCACCATATGACCGGTGAGGGCGGCCTTGATCCCGATCTCGGCGGTCTCGTAGTCCCGGATCTCCCCGACGAGGATGATATCCGGATCCTGGCGCAGGAAGGAACGCAGGGATGCCGCGAAGTTGAGTCCGATCTCATCGTGCATCTGGACCTGGTTGATCCCCATGAGGTTGAACTCCACAGGGTCCTCGGCTGTCATGATGTTGACGTCGTCGGTGTTGAGCTCGGCGAGGGCCGAATAAAGGGTCGTCGTTTTCCCGCTTCCCGTGGGCCCGGTGACGAGGACCATCCCGAAGGGCTTGTGGATCGCATCCTGGAAGTTGGCCAGGGCCTGCTCCTCGAAGCCCAGTTTGGTCATATCCAGCTGGAGGTTGGACTTGTCGAGGAGCCTCAGGACGATCTTCTCGCCGAAAAGGGTGGGGAGGACCGACACCCTGAAGTCGATCTCGGCCCTTCTGCCCAGCTTCATCTTGATCCGGCCGTCCTGGGGCAGACGCCGCTCGGCGATGTCGAGTTTGGACATGATCTTGATGCGGGAGATCACCGCGTTGCGGATCTTCAGGGGAAGGTTCATCACCGTCTTGCACACGCCGTCCAGCCTGTAGCGCACGCGCATGACCTTCTCGTAGGGCTCCACGTGGATGTCGCTGACCTTCATCTTGTAGGCCCGGATGAGGATCCCGTTGACGAGCTTGACGATGGGAGCGTCCACCTCCAGGCTGAGGGGGTCATCATCGGAATCCTCGATGACCTCCACGTCGTCGGCGGCAGTCTGGACGAGGTTGTCGAACTCGTCCACGTCCATCATGTCCCCCACTTCCATCTCACCCTCGAAAACGCCCCCGTCGATGTCGTCCAGGGAGTAGTCACCGGCCGCGATGTTGGCTTTCCCGGCACCAAATCCGCCGCTGTCGTAATACTTCATGATGGCGTCCTCGATGGCGGTCTCGGAAGCCACCACCGGTTCGACGTTGTACCCGGTCATGAACTTGATGTCGTCCAACGCAAACACGTTGGTGGGATCGGCCATGGCCAGGGTAAGGGTTCCCCCTGTGCGGCTGATGGGCACGAGCTGATATTTCTTGGCGGTTTTCGCCGGGATCAGTTTGATGATGCCCGCGTCGATCTCGAACTCGACCAGGTTGATGGAGGGGACCCCGTACTGCTTGCTGAGGAAGGAGACGATCTCCGCCTCCTCGAGGATGTTGAGCTTGGCCAGGTTGTAGCCCAGCCTCCCCCCGGACTTGCTCTGCTCCTCCAGCGCCTGTTTCAGCTGGTCTTCGGATATTATCTTGGCTTTGACGAGCATTTCACCCAAACGTGCTGCTGCCATGTCTATTTACTCCCGTGGGGCATGATTGGCACTTTTTATGGTCCATAGGCTATTTGCAGGAATGATTTTTGTCAAGGCTCTGCAAAGAGGCAGGTCCATGACCTGCGGATCCGGTACCGCCGCACTCATTAATACATCAACAGTTAAAGCCTGTTCCATCAGTTTTTAGCCCCGTTCCCGATCCGTGACCTCGAGCACCGCCAGTTGATCGAGGGTCGACTTCCGGTCTCGCTCCGAGGAGCGCCGCTTCCTTGAAGAGGCAGGCCATGGAAAAGGTATGCCGGGTCCTGGCAGGTCCGGTTCTGCTGGAAATCTCTTTTCGGGGACTGAACATCATCCGCCACACCCTGTCCGGTCTTCACGACACCGCCTGAGAAGCTTACCAGCATGGATCCTTGCGAACAAACCGTTCATCGGCTCTCCATCCCGGAAGGTTCTTTCAAGCGGGATTCTCTCACCCGTGCGGCAAGGGCGGCATCTTCAAGCTCGAGGTCCCGGATAAGGTCGTCGGACCGGCTCTTCTCACCGGTAAGGTCGAGGGACCGGATGAGCCCTATCCAGGCCTGGGACAGGGCAGGTTCGGCCGCCAGGGCCGCCCTGAAAGCGGGGACCGCCTGAACCGGACGCCCACTGCCCAGTAAAAACCAGCCCATCTTGAGGGCGGCGCGGGCGTTGCCGGGAGAAACCTCCAGGGCCTTGAGGAGAGCCTTCTCGGCCCGGTCGAGCCTGCCGAGAGCGCGGTACGCGTCCCCCATCCCCTCGTAGGCCTCCGACAGCCCGGGTTCGCGCCCGGCCGCTTTTTCGAAGAAGTGGACAGCCTGTTCGAATTCACCCTGTCTGTGCGCCAGGGCCCCGAGAGCCACGAGAGGTTTTCCGGAAGAGGCGTTGAGGACCGCCGCGCGCCTGAAGGATCCGGCCGCATCCCCGGTCCTGCCCAGAGCCAGGTAGGCGTTTCCGAGGTTCAGTTCGGCCTCCCAGTCCTCCGGATGGTTTTTCAGGACCAGCCGGTAGTCCTCGACGGCTTCCTGGTATCTTCCTATCCGGTAGAGAAGGTTCCCGCGGTTAAAGGCCACGTCGGACCAGCCGGGCACGACGGCTTCGGCCGCCTCATAGGACTGCAGCGCTTCCTCGATCCGTCCCTCACGGGCCAGAGCCGCGCCCAGGTTGAGATGGACCGTGGCAAAGCCCGGGTTGGTGGCGGCCACCTTTCGAAAAAGGGTGATTTCGTTTTTCATGACCCTGGTGTGAAAAGCCGCTCCGATGCCCAGAACCACAAATGCGGCCACCGCCAGATTCTTTATCAGCTTGCGATCCAGAACAGGAGCAGGAAGGGTGGCCACCAGCCCTCCGACGATCATGACCAGCCCCACTGAGGGGATATAGGCATACCGTTCCGCGGCGACCACCTGGCCCAGGTTGACGAACCCCAGGACAGGCAGCGTGAAGAACAACCACCAGATCAGTCCGAGAGCCGCCGGGCGGGGACATCTCCTGAAGGCCCATACCACCAGAACAGCGAAGAAAAGGGAGGCCAGGATCGTCGTCCACTCAAACGAGAGATCGCTTCCGGCCCATTGGGAACGGGAGGGAAAGGGCAACACGGCCAGGCGCGTGTTCACCAGCAGGTCCATCAGGATCCTGGATAAAGGGACGGCAGGCAGCAGCGCACCGGCCTTGATGGTCCCGCCGGCACTCACTGCCATTTCGCGCGCGAAAACGATCCATCTGAGGAGAAACACGGCAAAGGAGACGGAAAAAACATAAAGGAGCTTGACCACGGTGTTCCTGTCCGGGGGCCTCCTGCGGTGGATCTCCCAACCCAGCAGGACGATGGGCAGCATGAAGGCGGTCTCCTTGGTCAGGCATGCCATGGAAAAGGATGCCATGACCGACAGCCGAAGGGCCGGGCCATCAGGTGCCTCTTCGGGCCCGGGATGGCTCCACCAGATGGCAAGGGGCAGAAGCAGCGTGAGGGCCAGCAGGTCCATCCTGTTGGAGACTCCGGTGACCGCCTCGGCGTGGACGGGGTGGACGGCGAAAAGCAATGCTCCCGCAAGGGCTCCCTTACCATGACGCAGGATCCTCCTCAGGAGTAAATACACGAGGAGGGAGTTCAGGGCGTGGATCAGGACGTTGACGAGATGGGAGAACCAGGGGACCCCCCCGGTCAGGGAGATCTCACCCAGCAGTGTCGCCAGCATGACGGGACGGTAATACCGCGCGCTGCTGAGCGTCTTGACATAAAAACTGCTCGTAAAGAGTTTGGAGATATCACCGGAGGCAAGGGCGCTCCTGGCGCGGTCAATGAGGTATGGGTCGTCCCACACATAATCGTAGCCGATGGTGCAGGCGTAGGTGGCCAGGGCGGCCGCGAAAACCAAAGCCCCGAGAACACGGCTCGACAGGATCTTTCCCGGCATCCTTTCTCCTGAGGAAGAGCAGGTCTCGGGTTCCGACCAGTCTGAAACCAGGTTGGAACCCGGCCCGAAACTATTTTAGCGCTTTGAATCCCGCAAGACCCGATGGAGCGCGCCGGCTTATTGATGGCCCCTTACAAACCCATCATCGCCTGTTTGTCCCGGCTTGGCCTCTGCCAGGTCTTCTATCCGCTCCCCTTTGTCCGCAGGGTTCCAAGCGGTACCCCCCCCAACTCCCGATCGCTCAGCATCCGTTCTTCGATCAGCTTGGCGAGTCCCGTGTGGGACACCTGCTCGTCGAAAACCATCAAACCCACGATGTCCGCCGGGTTGCCAGGCTGGTCCATGTGCAGCCACGCGGTGTCGACGGGGCTCATCCGTTCCGAAGTCATGCTTACCTCCTGAGGTGGGAGCATACTCGGGCGGCCCGCCGGGCGCGAGGTGTGGTATGGCCTAGGCCAATGGCTCTCGACGTCGTTGAAAACAAGGACAGCACCGCGCGCGACCATCTGGCGAATGAACGGACGTTCCTCGCATGGGTGAGAACCGCGCTCGGTCTCGTCGGTCTCGGCGTGTTGCTGGAGCGCCTAGGCGCCGGAACCGATGCGCTGATTGCGATGGCCGCAGGCATCGGCTTCATCAGCTTCGGCGGCCTGACCCTCATCTATTCGGTGAGCCGTTACTTGTGGGTTGCCCGAAATCTCGAGCGCGGAATGTTTCCCGTGGCCGTCAGAGGGCCAATCGTGATCACGATCGGGGCACTACTCGTGGCAGGTGGGGCGCTTGTGTACGTATTGCTGTTGCAATAGCGGCGTCAGTGCTTGTCTGCTCACTCAGTTCTCAGAACTCAGATCCCAGAACTCAGAACTGAGCGGCTCAGATCTGAGAACTGAGAACTGAGTTCTGAGTTCTGAGAACTGAGCT
>CP070698.1:681452-686831 GCA_020349685.1 bacterium | reverse complement strand
ACATCCTGGTGGTGGCGTGACCCCCCGTCCCGAAGGCCATCCCCGGATCGAGGACGATCTCGTTATCCCCGGCCGGCTCGCACCAGGTGGGCCGGATGACACGGCGGTCGGAAACGCGGATCGCGGTGTGCTGGGAACGGAAGACCGCCATCCAGTCCTCTTCGGGCAGGTCCTTCAGCTCGAACCGCGTCCCCTCGGGAAGCATTCCCATCCTGACAAGGTCCTCGAGGTGTTTCTCCAGGCGCAGCAGGTGGTCTTCCGCCTCTCCCGGCTTTATGTAGGCATCGATGATGCTCAAACCGGCCTCCTCCCTCAGGCAGACGCCCCTTCCGGTGAGGGTGGTGAGAAAATCGGCCAGGGGGTCTTCCATGGCCCGGGGAACCTTGACGGTCACGTGGGTCCAGATGCCAGAGTCCATGGTGGGAATGATAACATAATCTCAATATTGAAAAGAGTTTGTGCTCATCAAGGTGGAAATTGGAAATTAGATATTGGAAATTAGAAAAGGAGTGACAGGTCATCCAATCTCTAATCTCTAATTTCTAATCTCCACTCTTCATTTTCCATTCTCCATTCTCCACTCTCCATTCTCTATTTTCCATTCTCCATTCTCTATTCTCCAAACATCAAACCTCTCTTCCTTGACACTTTTGCCTCTCAGCCGTACTCTGTCACGTTAAGCTATCGGGGCCTGGACCCCGGACATATTTCAGCGAAAGATGAGGAAAAGGAATTGAAGATCCGCAGCATCCCGACAGGCAGACAAAAGCGAAAACGCAGGGCAAGGACCTTTTTTACGGCTATTATCACCCTGATGGCGGCGGGCGCCCTCTTTGCCATGGCGGCCTATTTCTTCTTCAGTTTGAACCTGCCCAAGCTCAAGAACATCGGCGACTACCGCCCCAGCCTCCCGACCATCATGTACGACAGGAACGGTGAGGAGGCGGCCCGCTTTTTCATCGAGAACAGGGAGTTGATATCCATCGACCAGGTGCCGCGCCAGGTGATCAACGCCGTCCTTGCCATCGAGGACTCGAGCTACTACGAGCACAAGGGACTCGACTACCTGGGTATATTCAGGGCCTTCCTGAAGAATCTCAGGGCAGGCAGGGTCGTCCAGGGCGGCAGCACCATCACCCAGCAGGTGGCCAAATCCCTCCTTCTCTCGAACGAGCGGACCTATTCGAGGAAGTTAAAGGAGGCCATCCTGGCCCGGCGCATGGACAAGCGCTTCACCAAGGATGAGGTCCTTGAGATCTACATGAATCAGAGCTATTTCGGAAACGGCAGCTACGGCATCGAGAGCGCCGCGTTGAACTATTTCCAGAAGCACGTCTGGGAGCTGTCCCTTGCCGAGACGGCCCTTCTCGCGGGCCTGCCGAAGGCTCCGAGCGCCTACGACCCGACCAAGAACCCTGAGCGCGCCGTGGCCCGACGCAACCAGGTCCTCGAGAGGATGGTGGAGGAAAATCTACTCACCGCGCCAGAAGCGGCGGAGGCCGCCATTCTCCCCCTCGGGCTTAACCCGAAGGTCAAGGATCCTCTCGACCCCGCGGCCTATTTCGCCGAGGAGGTGCGCCGCCACCTCTACGACACATACGGTGAGGATATGCTCTACCGGGGCGGCCTGAAGGTCTACACGACCATGGACAAGCAGCTTCAGGAGTACGCCCAGGAAGCCGTGCGCCTTGGACTGGAGGAGCTAGACAGGAGGCAGGGCTACCGGGGTCCCCTCGAGTTCATATCCTCCGACAGTTTTCCCCAGGCCATCGAGAAGCTCAGGGTCCAGAACGGCCTGGCTGACATCATTCCCGGCGTTACGGACGGCCTGCCCTGGGAACAGGGGCAGATCATCAACGCCCTCGTCCTGAGGGTGGACAAGGACGGGGCGGTTCTGGACCTGGGCGGCGTCGGAGGGTACCTCCCCCTGGAACAGATGAAGTGGGCCAGGCCTCCCGATCCCAAGATCGACTACACGGAATATGTCGTGAAAAGGGCCGACGAGGTGGTCAGTTCCGGCTCCCTCATCATGGCCCGCTATCTCGGAAAAAAGGACGCAGAGGGACGCCCCCTCTTCTCCCTGGAGCAGGAACCCCTGGCCGAATCGGCGCTGATCTGCATGGAGGCTCCCACGGGACAGGTCCTGGCCATGATCGGTGGGTACGATTTTAACCGCAGCGAGTTCAACCGCGCGACCCAGGCCAGGCGGCAGCCCGGGTCCGCCTTCAAGCCCATCGTTTACAGCGCCGCCATGGACAACGGGTTTACCCCTTCGTCCATCATCGTCGACTCCCCCATCATCTACGATGACCCTTCGCAGGAGCTTAAGTGGAAGCCGGCCAACTACTCCGAGCGTTTCTACGGTCCCACCCCCCTCCGGACGGGGCTGGTCAAATCCCGGAACGTCATAACGATCAAGCTGGTGCAGAAACTGGGTATCCAGGCCGTCATCCAGTACGCCAAGAGGTTCGGCATCGAGGAGGAGCTTCCCGAAGACCTCTCCATCTCCCTGGGGAGCATGGGGGTGACCCCCATGGGTCTCACCTCCGCATACACCGTGTTCGCCAACCTGGGGCTGCGCGCTTCCCCCTGGTTCATCCTGAAAGTGGAGGATCGGGACGGGAACGTGCTGGAACAGGGCGGCCCGGAGCTTATTCGCTCCCTCTCGGAGGATACGGCTTTCATCATGCAGAACCTGCTGCGGGGAGTTGTGCAGTCGGGCACCGGCTGGAGGGCGCGGGCCCTTGGCCGGCCGACGGGCGGCAAGACCGGTACGACCAACGACAACATCGATGCCTGGTACGTAGGCTTCACGCCCAAGATCGTGACGGGCACATGGGTGGGGTTCGACGAGGAGGGTCCCCTGGGTCAGAACGAGACCGGTTCGCGCGCCGCGGCCCCCATCTGGGTGAGTTTCATGGAAAAGGCCATGAAGGATCGTCCCGTGCTTCCCTTCCCGCCTCCTCCTCCGGGCATCGAGATGGTGAAGGTCGAGCCCGATTCGGGCCTGCTGGCGGGACCCGGGGCGGACCGTTTCATCTATGAGGCTTTCAAGATCGGAACGGCGCCGAGGGAGTACACCAAATCGCCCTCCAGGCCCGGGGGACAGTATGGAGGCAGGAGCTATACGCCGGGCTACGTACAGGATTCAGATGTCCCGGGCATGCTGCCGAGGGATTATTAGCGTTTTTCGCGATGGAACAGGGAATAGAGAGCGGAAAATGGAGAATAGTGAAGGTTGAAGAGGATTCCCGGATCGATCAATGAAAGTGAACACAAAATACGCATGAAATTATTCTCCTGTCGCAACTTGATTCCATCGGTCCTGATCGGGGTTTTCTGCCTGGTCCTCGCAATCCCGGTAAATGCTTTTTCACAATCGTCCAGCATCCAGGTGCGCCTGCCCGGGGGCGAGAGCGGGCTGCTTGAGACGCGGTCCGGGATGGTGGACCTCCAGTCGGTCATCGAGCTTTTCGACCTTCGTTCCAGCATGGATGTCCTGGGGGAGAGGCTGGACCTCGTGGGTGCCCGGGGATCGTGCCGCCTGCTGCTCCAATCCCCACTTGTGCTTTCCCGTGGCCTGTTCACGGTCATGTCGGGTCCCCTCGTCGACCTCGGCGGCGCCCTGGCGATACCGGCCGATTTCCTCACCAAAGCCCTTCCCACCCTGACGGGGCGTTCCTCCGCCCTCAAGGACCAGACCCTGACATTTGGCCGCCCGGGTTCGGGTCGTTTCGAAGGACAGAGCCCGGATGACCTTTCCAGGCTGGCCTCTTTCATACGCCGTGACCAGTACGTTCCGGAGGATGTTCTCAAGGAGGGTCCCAGCGGTCTTTCCGTGGTCGTCCTCGACCCGGGGCATGGCGGCAGAAGCCCCGGAGCCAGAGGGAACACCGGAACGGTGGAGAAGGAGCTCGTCCTGAGCGTAGCTGAAAAGCTCAAGACGAGGCTGGAAGAGGGGCTCGGAATAAAGGTCGTCCTCACGCGCACGGCCGATTATTACGTCGGGCTCAAGGAGCGGACCGCCATCGCCAACAACAACCGGGCCGACCTGTTTTTGAGCATCCACGCCAACGCCACCTTCCGGCGTGACATAGAGGGCTACGAAACGTACTATCTGAGCCTGGGGTCCGCGGACAAGCAGGCCCGCAGCTACGCCGAGATGGAGAACAGGGCCCTCGGTGTCCAGGGAGGGGAGGACGACAAGGCGCTGCTCGAGGCGATCCTGTGGGACATGGCCCAGACCGCCTACCTCCAGGAGAGCAGCGAGCTGGCGGCCATGGTCCAGAGGCGCATCGTTGGGGAGCTCCGGGGCAGGGACAGGGGCGTCAGGCAGGCACCCCTTGCCGTCCTCATGGGAGCCAGCATGCCGGCGGCGTTAGTCGAGATCGGTTACATCTCCAACCCTGAGCAGGAGGTAAGGCTCAACCGCCAGTCCCACCAGGACAGGATCGCGCAGGCACTGTACCTGGCTGTCGAGGATTACCACAGGGGGCTTTTACGGGGCCAGATCAAGCGAGGTCAGCCTTGAAAAGAAACCTCACAGCGGCGGCGGTTCTGATCCTTGCCGTGGTAGCGGCTTACCTGTTCATCCGCTACACCCTGCCGGCCAGGAAGATCAGTCCCCCTGGGGAGGGAACGCTGAGCGGCCCGGTCCTTGACACTCCCCAGACGAGAGAGATGGATCTTTTCTTCGCCGACACAACGGGCCGGAGGCTGTCCATCGAGCGCAGGGAGGTGACCGGCGGCACCAGGGAGGAGATGGTCAAGCGCGCCGTGGAGGAGCTGATCAAGGGGCCCCTCGAGGAAGACCGGATGAGGACCCTTCCCGAAGCCATCCTGATCAGGTCCATCTTCGTGCGGGACCAGACCGTCTGGGTGGACCTGGGCGGGGCCATCGAGGACGAACACCCGGGAGGGGCGTGGACCGAGGTCCTGGCGGTGTACTCCATCGTCAACACCCTCACCGAGAACTTCACCGGCGTGTCGAAGGTGCAGATCCTCATTAACGGGCGCGAGAGCGAGACCTTCGCCGGGCACGTGGACATCAGCACCCCGCTGGGAAGCAGGATCCAGCTATTGGCGGGGGACTGGGAGTGACGGCCGGAGGCCGTCAGCTTTTTCGTCCTGAAGGACGAAAAAGGGAGTGGGAGAGAGGGAGAATGGGAGAGAGGGAGAAAAGGACTATAAATTATTGTCATAGTTTGTATGTCTTCGCATTCCGAGATCTGGATCTTCCCCCCCTCGCCCCCTCGCCCCCTCACCCTCTCCGGGAGATCTTCCCGTGATCAAGCTCGGCATCTTCGACAGCGGCATCGGCGGACTCACCGTCTACAGGGAAATGAGGGAGGGGCTGCCCGGGGCGGACATCCACTATTT
>CP070698.1:676474-681352 GCA_020349685.1 bacterium | reverse complement strand
TCCCGCTGAGGCGAGCAACCTACGCATACGAACGCCGGATGCAGCAGTGGCGGGCGAACCTTTTGAGATAACGATCACCCTGGAGGACGCCTTCGGCAACAGGGCGGCATCCCTGCCGGCTGGGTCCATTGTCCGGCTCAATTCCACCGGAACCGGCACGCTGAGGCCGGATGTGGTCCAGGGCAGCTCCTTCAAAGACGGAGTTGCAATCCTCGCAGTTTCCTACCAAAAAGCGGAGTCCTTCGAGATCACGGCGGACCTTGAAAGCGGCGGTTTGGTAACCGGCACACCCGCGCCCGGGGACGACAAGGAGAAAGCCCGTCTGGCGGCTCAAAAGGCAAGGGAAGAGGCCATGAGAGCGCGCCGCGAATCCCGGCTTAGGGAAAAGAGGGTTTCGGAAAAAATGGCCGCTGCCCCCCCCAGGTCTGCCAAAAGGGAGACTGATCCGCAAATAAAAAGCCCCCCCCAACCTGCCGGAACGAGGGAGCAGGCAAAAGCTCGCGTTCAGCCAAAACCCGCTGTCACCAAACCCGAGCCCGTGAAACCTTCCCAGACCCCGCCTCCCGTTGTCGCAAGCACCAAACCGCTGCGCCCCGGGATACTGGACAGGATCGCCGTGTCCGAGGAGGAAAAAAGAGCAATGGTCACCTTCTCGACAAACGGAATGACAGACTACAACGTCACAACCTCTGCAAAATTGTCCAGGAAGTGGATTGATATAGAGTTTCCGGACATGACGATCGATCTGCCTGACCGCATAGTCGGTGGAGAAAAGATCGTTGGCGAGGTTTATGTTGAGCCGTCGGTGAGCGATGGTCCCGGAGTCAGAGTCTCTGTCGAGATACTGCCGACCAGGATCGGATATGACGTTTACCAGGAAGGGCAGTCCCTCATCCTGAAGGTCAACATGCAGTAATTGATCCTGACCCATCCTTCTTCCAAGGGATCGCTCCGGGTTTCTGCGGGAGCGGCGGAGCTTTAGGGGAAACTGGATCCCGATGGCAAAGTTAAAGTTTCTAGTCGTAGAGGACGACCTCTTCTATCAGACCTATGTGAACGACCTGCTGGCAGAAACCGGCGTTGACATTATCAACGCCCAGGACGGGGAAGCCGGTCTGTCCATGGCTGTCGAAGAACAGCCTCACCTCATTATCACAGACATAGAAATACCAAAGATCCAGGGTTTTGTTCTCTTCAAGATGCTCCGGGAACGTGCCGAAACGAAGGATATTCCCGTGATCATGATGTCCGGGAAGGTGGAAAAGGCCCTTTTGGACAGGCACTCACGGCTGGCAACACACGCGGAGGGATACCTGGTCAAGCCTTTTAATGGACAGGTTCTCATCGATATGATCCGGGAGGTCGTGGGGGAGGATTTCGGCTACTCCGAAGTGATGATCGACCAGGAAAGTGACGGTGCCCACGACGTTGTCCAGGATCCGGGGGACACGAACGCTGCCCCTGAGATGTCGCAGTTCCCCGATGCCCATCACGACACAAAACCTTTTAAACACAAGATCACTGTTCTTGTGGTGGATGATTCCAAATATATTTGCGATATGACCGGCGATTTCCTCGAGGAACTCGATGTCAGGATCGAAACGGCCTTCGACGGTGAGACCGGTTACAAGATGGCCAGCGACCTTTTACCGGATCTTATTCTCCTCGATGTCCAGATGCCGAACCTTAACGGTTTTGTGGTTTGCGAAATGCTCCGGAAACAGGAAGAGACGAAAAACATACCGATCATTCTCATGTCGGCGGTGGTAGATGACGAATCGTTTCAACGGCATTCCCGACTGAGGTATCGCGCAGACGCCTACCTGCAGAAACCGTTCATGAAATCGGAACTCCACGAACTTGTCCAAAGGTATACCTCCCTGGGGGACATCGCTGCGGTGGATGTGGAGAGCAAGACGGGTTTCTTTGTGCCTCCGGAGGATTTTGATGAAGATGCCGAAGGCACAACCGGCAGGAAAGCTGCGGGAGATCCAAAGCTGGCAGAGGAACTCAAACAGGTCAAGGCCCGGCTCCAAAGCAAGACCCAGCGTGAAACTGCCTTGGTAACGGAGCTTGACAGTGAGAAAAAGGCGCGGGATCAGCTGGAGGCCGAGCTGTTCGAATTGAGAAAAATCGTAGAGGGAAAGGAGGGCGCGCTCCAGGACAAGCTGACCCTGGCAACCCAGAGGTTCGAAGAGGCCAGATCAGAATCGGAAAGGCTTGTTGAAGAGAACAAGGGACTTCAGGCCAGGCTTGATGAATATGCTTCCGCAGAAGAAGCGGCCGAGAATGCTGAAGAACTCAAGGAAAAGATCAGGGGTATGGAAGAAGAGTTAAACGCGTCATTGAGTCGCAACGAGGAGCTCGAGCAGGCGATCAGGGATACGGAATCGGGCACCGAATTGAAGGCGCAGTTGTCGGAGCTGGGAGCCAAACTCCAGGAAGCTGGTGCGGCGGCCCTTGATCTTGAAAACCGGAACCGGCTGCTCGAGGAGGAGCTCGCTGCCCTGGAGGAAAAGGGCGGGGCCGAAGTTCAAGGCGGAGGGGAAGGTCAGGAGCGCGATGAACTCCTCAAGGAAATAGAGGGGTTAAAGAGGGATCTTGCGGCAGCCACCGCCGCCAAATCGGAGATCGAGGATCAGGCCAAAGCCCTTTTTGAGACCAGGGCACGGGAAGATACCGGGGAAGTAACGCGGCTGAGGGAGGAACTGGAAAGGTCCATAGAGGAGAACCAGGATCTCGTTACGCGTATCTCAGAGGCCGAATCCAAGGTCGGGTGGCTGGATGATATCAAGGAACAGCTTGAAAAGGCACAGGCGGAATCTGAAGCGTTGCGTAAACAGTTGTCCGGCAGGTCCGACGAGACCGATGCGGAAGTGACCACGCTGCGCGATAAACTCTCCGCCGCGGTCAAAAGGGCCAAATCCCTGGAGATGGAAAACAGCAACCTTGCCGGATCTCTTGAGGAGACCGAGGCGCTCCTCTCAAGCATGGAAGAACTGCAAAGCCATGCGGACGAACTGAAGAAGGAATTGGAAGAGAACCGGAAACTGGCGTCCATTGAAACTGAGGCAAGGAAAGATCTTCAGGCCCAGCTGGAAAAAACAAGGCAAGTGAACGCCGATCTGGAAGTTAAGCTGGAAGAGGCGCGATCCAGTCAAAAAGAGGGCACGAAGGCTGACGGCAGGTTGGTGGAACTGCAAACCCGGCTCGATAACGAAAAAGAACGGCTCGCCAGTGCCAAGACCGAAATCCAGTCCCTGCAGGCGCAGCTGAAGGATTATATAGAGGAAGAGACGAAGGTCCGAAAGCTGGCAAAGGACAACAAGGAGCTTCGAGAGGCCCTTAAGGACGCACGCGAGCGCCTTGAAATACTGGAGAAGGAAAAGGAGGAAAGTTTCGGACGGGCTGACGATGATGTTCCGGCCGGCGGCAGGGTGAGTTCGGAGATCAACAACCGCCTGGACCAGCTGGAAAATACACTGGAAAAAACCGTCAAGGAAGCACAGACCATCCTCAAGGAACACAGGGACAGGGAGTCTGCCCTGGAGGAAAGTGTTGATTCCCTGATGCGGTCCCTTCAGGAGGAAAAAACAGCCTACCGAAAGGATCGCGAAGCCTGGAGCGCAAGGGAGGGGGAACTGCGGGATGCCTTTGAAGATGCTCTCAGAGAGAGCCGGCGCCTGATGGGTGAGGAGGCAGCCAGGCTCTACCCGATGCATATCCCGAGAACAAGCAGGCCTCTGGAAGTCGTTACCAGGACGAGCAGGTACGGGCTCGCCGTCGCGGCAGCCGCAACCGCGATCCTTGTCTTCGCAGGCGGGTACCTTTTGAAATCGAAGGTCGACAGGCCATCAGGACAGACGGCCGCACAGGTACAGAGCGTCAGCAGCCCCGCTAAACCGCAGTCTCCTTACGGCAGACCACCGGAACCCTGGATCGCCAGGTCCGGTCCCGAGGAAACCTACGAAGAGCTCTGGCGCAGAAATACGATCCAGTCGGTGTCCGATGATATGCTTATCCAGGCCACTTTCCACACCAGGGATGAGTTGGAGGCGGCGATCAAGTACACGGCCGCCAAAGAGGGGTGGACAAGGGAGAGAATTGAACAATCCATGGCAGATCTGGGCAAAACCTATAACCTCTCCGGTTCCTATTACATAACCGTTTACAGCAAGAATCTGAAAAGCGGATATCCGGGATATGCGGATAATTTCGAGCGTCACATAGCCCTGAGAGATCCATCGGGTCGAGAGGTCAGGGCACACCTGCCCGGGGAGCTGGAGGGGAGCAAATTCATCACGAGCAGGGTCTCCGCCGCCGGAAAGGAAATGAATCCCATTTTTCTGTACGAGGTCGGATTAACAGTGGCCTTTTCAAGAAGGGAGCTGACAGGGAACCCTGAGGGCCTGCAGCTTGTCCTTTACGATATCGGGGCAGTGCCCATGCGTGTCCTCACCTGGGATATGTCCATCATGGGTTCGCTTTCGTAAGAGACTGTGCCAGACCGGGAAAGGAGCTGTGCATGAAATTCGTTTTCCGTCTTCTAGCAGCCTGTTTGCTTGTTTTCCTGGTGCTGCCTCAGCAGATCCAGGCTGGGGGAGACAAAGGGAAAGACCCTTACGAATTGGGCGAGAAACACTTCGCGAGAGAGGATTACAGGCAAGCTCTTCAATACTATCGCAAAGCCCTCGGACAGAACGATGTAAGGGCGCACTACCGCATGGGACTGATCTACGAGGATGCCGGCCAAAACCGCGACGCGCTGAGACATTACCGGCGTTTCGTTGATCTCGGACAACCGGGTTCGACGAGAGACGATGCCGCCAGGAGAGCAAAAGCCCTTGAGGAGAAGCTCGGGAGGGAGACCTCCGGTTC
>CP070698.1:672598-676374 GCA_020349685.1 bacterium | reverse complement strand
TTTCTCTCTTCTTAGCTCCTCGCTTAATATTAACAGACGCAGGGACGCCCTGCCGGAAATCAGTCCAAAACCGCTTCATCCCCCGGTTCGGAACGGATACCGGGACGCGTCAAAGCAAAATCGTACTTGACCGGATCGCCCGGGACAAGCCTGCGGAAAAATTCCGTGGCCTCGAGGGCGCATTTCAGATCCGCCTGTCTCCGCCTGGTCAGGCCGAGCCGGAGGCTGATGCGGTGCATGTGGACATCCATGGGGATGATGAGCCTGGCCGAACTGACCTGCGTCCAGGGTCCCGGGTCCACCTCATCGCGGCGCACCATCCACCGAAGGTACAGGAACATGCGCTTGCAGGCGCTCCCCATGGAGGGACAGGCCAGCAGGCTCATCTCCCTGCGCCCTGACGCGTGCCGCAGCCTGGCCACGAAATTCACCAGGGCCGAAGCCACGGTCTGGTCGCCTTCCCCCGATCCCTCCAGGAAACACGCTTCCAGGGAACCGTGCTCCCTCCTCAGGAGGGAGATGCCGCTGAGAAAACAGGCCAGTTCCTCCCCCGTAGTCCACCGGTGCCGAAAATCGCCAAAAGCAGCCAGCAGGTCCTTCCTGTTCATGGCCGCCAGGTCTGCCGCGGGGTGCTTCAGGACAGCGAAAACTCGGCCAAGACTATTGAGGATGTGCCCTACCTTGCCGTAGGCCAGACCCGAGGCCACGAGGCCCGCCACTTCCTGGTCGGCCGGGTCATCGAACATGAGAACATACTGAAGGGGGTCCGGATGGACGAACTCCCTCCGGTTCCACTTGCCGTAAAGCTCCTCGAAGCGTTCACGCAAAATTGTCGGGTTTGCTGCGGTGGATAAGCGTCTCACTTTATTATTCTGACTCCTGACTTCTGGCTCCTGATCCCTGCTTTTCCTTACATTCCCCACACATACCTCGGTACTCCACGTGCCATCCGGTCACCAGGAAACCTTCAGGAAACCCTGTCCCGCTCTTCAGGTTCAGATCAGCTCCTGGTTTGACATCACTGATGAGCCCGCAATCTGCGCATCGCACATGCCAGTGTTCCTCCAGATCCCCGTCATAACGTCTTGAACCGGCGCCCTCGATGGTGCGGATCACGCCCTCCCTGGAAAGCCTGTCGAGGTTTCTGTAAACAGTACCCAGGCTTATGCGGGGCAGGCGTCGGCGCACCAGTTCGTAGATCTCGTCCGCCGTCGGGTGGTTGTCTGCCCTACGGACCTCCTCCATGATCGTTTCTCTCTGCCGTGTTTGTCGGGACATAGATTCCGTGATTCGTTACTCGTGATTCATGATCAGTAATGGGAACTATTCTCATTAATATAAAAACTTATAAATATTGTCAAGATAAAAACAAAGACAAAGGGTAGGTTTAAGGAGGGAACCAAGGGATGTGGGATAAGGATTAAATCAGGGAAAGGTAAAGGGTAAGCTCCGGAATAAAACCTTCAGAAATAACGGATCACGAGTTACGAATCACGGCTTTTTTCTTTTAGGGTTATACCTGTCAACTTCCCGCACCATTTTCGCGAATCGCTTGCCCTCCCTCCTCTCCTCCATGCGGGCCTGCTGCCTGCGGCGGCGGTGAAGGCTCTCAAATTCGGATCTGAGCTTCCTGAAGCTGTCAAGGCGCCCCTGGTCCAGGCTCCCATCCTCGAGCGCTTCCAAAACAGCGCAGCCCTTTTCCGATTCGTGACGGCAATCCCTGAAGCGGCAGGAGGTCGCAAGGTCGTCTATTTCCGGAAAAGCGTCCACGAGACCGTCCTCATCTCCCCATACCCTGATCTCACGCATGCCAGGGGTGTCGATGACCGCGCCACCGCCAGGGAGCAGGACCAGCTCGCGGTGGGTCGTCGTATGCCGCCCCTTGCCGTCTCCTTCCCTTACCTCACCCACCTCCAGGCGGTCCTCACCAAGCAGACGGTTGACAATGGTTGACTTTCCCACACCGGAAGATCCCAGGAAGGCCAGGGTCCTCCCGGGACGGAGATGTTTTTCCAACTGCTGCATGCCCGTTCCTTCCTCGGCGCTCACCGGGTAAACCGGTATTCCTGGGGAGACTCCCTCCGCAAGGGCGACAGCACCTTCCACGTCGGCCGAAAGGTCGGTCTTGTTGAGCACGACCACGGGACTGGCTCCACTGTTGTAAACCAGGGTGATGTAACGCTCCAGACGGCGAAGGTTCAGGTCCCCTTCGAGATCGGTGATGATGAAAACCTCGTCCACGTTGGCCGCAACGACCTGTTCACTGACCGTTCTTCCCGCGGCGTTCCTCGAAAAGGCGCTTTTCCTGGGCAGGATGGCCAGAATGGTCCCCGCCCCTTCACCCTCCGGGGGCCGCACCGCCACCCAGTCGCCCACAGCCGGCAGTTCCACCGCCTTGACCTTGCCCAAGGGCTCTGCGGGCATCTCCCCTCCTTCACACCAGACCCTGTAGCTGTAGGCACTCTGCCAGGCGACCCGCCCTGGAACAGCGTCCTTGATCCCCAGCGCTATGAAGGCGCTGGAAAAATAGGCGTTGTATCCCATGGATTCAAGGGTCATGCTCATCCTCCGACAAGGTAGGGTCAAAAGGTTCCATACAATCCTGACTCATCCACCAGCTGGCGGTTAAGGATAACGGACAGTGGCCTCCAAATGCATTTCCCTTTCCCTAAACTCCTTTAGGGAGATGGTACCCATTTTTCAGAGTGCTCCCTTCGCTAGCTTCACCTAAAGGGAATTCATCCACCCTCGACCGGGGAGGACCTTCGCTCACCGCTGAAAGGTACAACCCCGATTATCCACGGCTCAAAGCGCTTACCGTAACCGACGACAGCCTCGTAGCGCGGTGCGTTCCCCTTCCCCCCTGCGCCGAAAAGCCGTTCCTTTCCGCCGCTCCCACCAGCAGTCTCTGGTTCGCCAGCCTGTCGAATGATTTGATCCAGATCCAGCCTCATGGACTTGGAGAGATGCAGCCGGGTGACCAGAACCTCCTGGATAAGGCCCTTAATATCTGTAACCTGCACCTCCCCGTGCTCAAGGTCCAACTTTGTTTCCACAAAGACACGGTAGCTTGCGGGAACGATGAGGTACCGTCCCATATCCGGGTAGGTATTCCTGAGCTTTTCGGGATCAAGTGACGCGTCGATGGGAAAGAGGCGTGTCGTCTCCAGGAGGGTCTTTTCAATGATGGACAACCTTCTATCGCCTGCATCCCTGGACAAAGCCCCGTCCTCCATGTTCTTTCTAATCTCCTCCATGTTTTCCAGGACACGGTCTCGGTAGCTTTTCCAAGCCTCCCCATCGTACTCGAGAACAACAAAAACCTTTTGAGGTCCGAAGGAGCGCAGTTCACCCCTTTTCGCCTGCACCTCCTTGATATGTTTGGGCACATCGAAACCGAGATCCTCGAGTTTATCCCGACCAAACCAGCTCTGTTCTGAACTTCCACTGTAGTATCTCAATTGGAGGAACATGCCGCTGTCTTCTCTTGAGAGGAAGGCGTAATAACGAGGAAGAGCAAGCTCCCTTTCCGTCAACGTTATTTTTTGCCAAGGCCCCCCGGAACGGTTGTACACACTCCCGGCAAGCACACCTATATTGGCGACAACGATAAGAGCCAGGGCTGCGATAACACCTTTCGTTCTCATGTTGCCCCCGTGGCACTTGTGCGGATGCGCTTTAAAACCAGCAGAAGAAGTATGGCTGTCAGCCCGATCAGAAGAAAGAACAGATACTTGGGCAGCCAGTTCCACCACCAGTCATAGAATTTGGTGTAG
>CP070698.1:668886-672498 GCA_020349685.1 bacterium | reverse complement strand
TTCAATGGTAAACCCGGCCAGGACTTTCCCCGTTTCCTTTTCCCGGACCTTTCCTTCAGAGAAATCGACCTCGACAACCATCCCTTCCTCGAGTTCACCTGCCTGGCAGCGGACAGGGACAGCTCCACATCCACGCAGCGTGTTAAAGAAGATCGGGGCGATCTTGGAAGCCATGACGATACCGCCCCGCCTCTTGTTGGGTGTGTGCGGTATGTCCATGCCGATCCACCAGACGAGGCTGTTGGAAGCCGACTTGCGGCTGCTTCCGGTCCCGACCACGTCCCCTGCGAAGAGGATGGGCATCCCCGGGTTCTTAAGCTTGAGCTCCTCGAGCCTTTTCAGGAACCCCTTATCGTGCGGGCTGGTCGAGAGCATGGACAGTGCGTGGAGGGGGATGTCATCTCTTGTCCCGGCTTCCTGGGCCGGTGAAAAGAAGTCGGTGTTGATCTCTCCCGTCGTCCGGGCGATCACACAGGTCATCTTTTCGGGAAGGGGTGTCGCATCGCCGAACCAGTCAGCCTGCGCCCAACTGCGGAGAAGATCTGCCGCGTGAGGGTTGCCCGATCCGGCCATTTTGGCTATCTGGTTGATAACCAGGGGTGAGATCAGTATGAGCCCCGAGAGCACGGCACCGGCTGCAGCCGATATGTCGCCTTTCTGGCCGATGGCATCCACCAGGGGGGGGATGTTGGCTCCGCCCCCCATCTGTCCGAGGGTTCTGACCGCATCCAGGGCCGAGAGGTGAGGGCACTTTATCTTGCCTGCTATGATATTTCCCAGAAATTCAGCTTTCACAAAGGAGGCATCGGTGACACCCGGCGGTATCCTTTCTGTGAGCAGAAACAGAAGGCTGCTAACCGTGTCTTTCTGACCCCCGAGGACGAAGGCCTTGGGGTCGTGATCCTTCGCCTGAAGCAGTTCGCAAAGGGCTGTTGTCTGTTTGTCGTCAAGGGGAAGGGGCGGAATGCCCTGGGCGGCCCTTTCCGCCACTGCCTTGAGATAATCGTTGGCGAAATCGGTCAATTTGCTCATCTGAACCTCCAAAAATTTTTGCCGTCAATGGATCGTCCAAACCGCTGTATGTAACGCTTTTCACTTGTAAAATACTGAAAAAAAAAGCTTTTATATTAAGTTCACAAGATGAAACCTGGAGCCGAAGCCGCAGGCTTGTGTATATTGTATACAATTTTTTGGGTAAGTAAAGAAGAAAGCCGGTAAACGGTGATCGGTGATCAGCGGTCGGTTCAAAGGCAGGGACACGTTACATGTGAACACATGTCATCGCGCGCCGGGCGGCGAACATCCCTATTTATGAAGCTGCGACAAGGTGACTCAGGTAAGGGTCCGACGATGAAAATGAACAAGACAGCCTTTGGAGGGTAAATGCTTTGTATTGGTCACCGAATACCGGTTTCCCATATTCGATCACTGTTTTTTCATGATCTCTATCTCTGCCCTGGCCTTAAGGTCATCGATAAGTTGGGAGATCATCCCGCGGGCACGCTCGCGACGAATGAGAGTGGTGATATATTGCCGTGACTCGTCGAGCGTTCTTGCGGTACGCGGATTCCTGGCGACGACCTTGACGATGTGAAAACCCTGCTTCGACCGGATGGGCTTCGTGACCGATCCCACCTGCATGGAGAAGACCACGGTCCCGAAGACATCCTTCAGACTCTCCGTCTGGATCAATCCCATGTCGCCGCCGATGCTCGCACTGGCAGGGTCCTCGGAGTGCCTTCTCGCGAGGAGGACAAAGTCGGAACCGTCGTTGGCTTCCTGATAGATTGCGTGGGCACGGTCCCTGGCCTGCCGCCACTTATCATCGTCCCGTTGGGAGGGCACCTTGATGAGGATCTGCCTGATCCTCAGAGATTCCGGTCTCTGGAAGCGGTCTTTATTTTCCTCATAATACTTCCGGATCTCCTCTTCCGTAACCTGAACCCTGGAATAGACGGCAAGGTCCAAAAGACGCTGGATGGAGATGCTCCTGAAGATGTTCTTCCGAAACTGGCTCGGGGTGATGTTGTTGCACAGGAGCGCGGATGCCAGTCTGTCCTCACCGCCCAGCCGCTTGACCTCCTGCTGATAACGTTTTTCACTCTCCTCGGCAAGCCCGGGGAACCGGTGCTTGAGGCTCTCCTGATAGAGAAGTTCTATGTTAATGAGCCTGTTCAGGGTTTCCCGGCTGTCTACCGCTTCACCTTCGGATTCCAAATCCCCGGGATCGCTGTATCGGGAGGAAAGCTTTCTCGCCAGGGAAGCTTCGATGGCGCAGGTCAGGTCAGAGCTGTAAAGGGTGACGCCGTTCACGCGCGCTACGGGTTCACCCGGATCCTGGGTGAAACCTGGATTAACGGAGAAAAGGTTGAGGAGGACAGCTGTCACCCACGCCAGATATCCGCCGGGGAGCAAGGAGGAGGCGGAACGGGATTTGAAGGGCAGGTTCATCTCAGATGGGGCCGAGGTCATTTAAGTCGTTCATTCGTCTTCATGAGGACACAACAAGGGGCGGCCATTTTCTAGCCGCCCCTCCCTAATATCAAGAACTATACAGCCTTGTTGGTAAATGTCAATGCCGGTAAGGCGTCACCTGACCGGCTGAGCGGGTGTCGCTCCTCCGGGAGCCGTCTGCGGAGAGGATGCGAAAAGGATCCTGATATCGGCCTTTTCCCTTAGCATGGTCAGTTTCTGTCCGATCATTTCGTTGATCATGCGGTTTTTAAGGTCCTGTGTCAGTCGATCCTTGACCTCCTCAAAGGGAATGGTCTTCGCCTCCCTTCGATCGGTGACCTTAATGATGTGATAGCCGAAACGGGTCAGGACGGGCTCACTGATCTCGTCCACCTTCATGGAGAAGGCCGCATCCTCGAAGGGCTTGACCATGCGGCCGCGGCTGAAGAAACCGAGATCCCCTCCGGATGGCGCGCTGGGACCTTCCGAATGTTGGCGCGCGAGCTCCGCAAAATCGGCGCCTTCCTTCCTTGCGCTGGCTGCAATTTCACGGGCCTTTTTCAGGGCCTCATCCCTTTTCTCCTGCGGATCGTTCTCAGTCGAGTTGATTAGGATGTGGCTTGCCTTGACCTCCTCGGACTGGGCGAAATTCTGGGGATTCTGATCGTAGGCCTCCCTCAACATGGCTTCCGGAACCTCGGCCTCGGGAACGATGGTCTCCTGGATGAATTTCTGGATGGATAACTGCTTATTGATGCTTTCCTTAAGGGTCTGCTCTGTGAAGCCGCGCTTTTCCATCTCGGCCTGGAAAGCCTCAGGGGTCTCGTATTGTCCGGATAGTTCCGTGAAGGCCCTGGTGATATCCTCCTCTGAGGCCGCGTGACGGCTGTCCCTGGCGGCCTGCAGGAGAAGCTCTCCGTCGATAAGCTGATCCAGGATCCTGGGACCGAACTGGCCCATGAAGGCTTCGATGTTCCCGGGATCCATGCCGTTCTGCATCACGACGTTGCGGACGGCTGTCTGCAGTTCGGACATGGGTATCGCCTGGCCGTTTACCGTCGCGGCGGCTTCAACGGAAGGGGTTTCGCCGGAGGACACCGCCTCCTTTGAAACGGACTCGGATGACTGCTGACCCTGGCTGCAGGCATAGGTAAAAAT
>CP070698.1:661364-668786 GCA_020349685.1 bacterium | reverse complement strand
GATACCGCGGTGGGGATGCCAGGGGAATCCTGCGATATAGTCCTCGGGGTTTTCAGAGTGGATGTCATCGAGCAGCAAAAAAGGGTCAAGTTCCGGTGCGTGGGCATGGCCAAAGGCCCTCTTGAGCCGCACACCCGCTCCCTCCATTGTGGGAACACTGGAGAATATGGCTACCGGTTCTCTCGCTTTACTCATAACGCCTCCATTCCTGTCTCCCTCCCTGTCCTCACATAAATACAATTTAAGCACCCGGGCGGCTTTCGGCAACCGCCATCGGTCCATTGCCGGCCTTCGGTCGCAGGTTGTAATGTGTCTTTGCCCTTCTTGACCGGGGAGGCGGGGCGGTATATTCTTCCTTTCGTGATTCTTTCGCACATCCAGTGCGTTGGCAAGTATCCGGAGAAAACATGAGCAAAAGGGTTCAGACGATCATCTTCATCGTTGTGTGCCTCGGAGTCCTTATCTTCTTCCTGATGGCCCCCGAGAGCACAACGCCCCGCATGCCCCTGGACGGCCAGCACGAAGCTCGCCAGAAGGACTTCAGGGCCTGCTTCGAATGCCACCCACCCCACACCCTCCCTGAAAACCATACGGTTGACGGCAGGGTCCCACCTGAAGGGAAGCAGAAGTGCTACTTCTGTCACAAGCTGGAGGAGAGCCAGTAGGAGAATTGTGACAAAGGCTCAAGGGCAGGGGTCCGCCTCCCTGGTTTTATCGTTCCCGTCCACATGTGGGGCTGTTCACCGAGTATCCGGATAACGGTTCCGGCATCAAAAAAATCAAGGGGAGCCGGCCGGCTCCCCTTGAAAAGGGCTTGTTTTAAAATCCCGGGATCAATCCGGTGTATCGGTCTTGAGCATGGAAACGGATGCCGCCTTGTCCAGGTAGGCACTTACCTCGTCCCTGTCGCTGTTAAAAAAGTTTGATTGGCGGTAAGCGATCCTGCCTCCGGGGTCGATCACCATGCTCGTGGGCAGGGCAGTGATGTTATAAAGCCCGGTGATCTGCAGGTTCCTGTCAACCAGGATTTTCGCTTCTATTCCCCATTCAGCCAGCGCACTCGAGATCCTGGCAAGAGACCTTATGCTCGGGGTTCCCGGTTTCGCGTCGACGATGGCGATGACGACCTGTGGATACCGTTCACTGACCTTCTTCAGGAAATTCAGTTCCTGCCGCTCGGAGGAACACCAGTCGGACCAGAAGCTCAGCAGGACCGGCTTTCCCTCGCTCTCGGAAAGTTCAAAGAAACGCCCGGAAGTGGACAGGGAGTTGAAACCAGGGGCCGCATCACCGACTGAGGGTCCGCCAGCAAAGCAGGGCACTGACACTGCCAGGCTGCCCATGACCAGCAAAAGCAAGATCTTTGCACTCATTCTCTTCTGGGTCCTAACGCACTTCATCAACCTTTATCCTCCTGTCGTTCATTGGTCTGAAAAGATGGATCCGATACTTTTGCGCAACAGGTTTGCAACTTCAATGCCATTCTTAAGATCATAGTCAAATAAAAATTATTATTAATAACAGCAGGTTAAAGGAGGCGTGAATCAAGGGGGCGCCTCAGTCGGGAGAATTTGGGACAACTTTGCGTGATAAGACCAACTCTGAGTCTAATGGAGCAGGTCTGCACCGCTGTTAGGACCCCATCTTTCATCTCCGGGCCCGCCTCTCAAGGGCAAGGGCCCCGACAGCCCAATCCGGGAACCGTGCTCAAAGCTTGTTGACCGAAGCTTCGGGTCAATAAGCGTACAGCCTTCCGTAAGGCCTTTTGCTCTTGGCGTACAGCCGCCAGAATTTCTCCCTTTTGAGCAGCTTCACCTGGTTTTTCTCCAGCCCGAACACGGAGCAGAAATTCGCGACGTACCGTTCGATGATCTTCCACTCATCGTCCGTCGGTTCGGAGATACCGACTTCGGCTCCGATCTGGTGGGCCTCCACATCCCCCCGCACGTATATGCTTCCGCCGTGCATGCCGGTACCGATGAAATAGCTCTGCCGGATGGGGGGATTGCCCTGGAAGAATTTGTTCAGAACGATGATCCGTCCGCCCGCCATGTACTCACCGAAGAAATCCTGCATGGTCCCGCCGATGACAACAGTCGGTATCTTGTCCATGTACTCCTTCATGTGGATGCCGACCCGGTAACCCACATTACCGCGAACATAGATCTCGCCACCCCGCATGCCGTAACCGAGAACATCTCCTGCCGAACCGTGGACAATGATACGGCCGCAGTTCATGGTGTTCCCGGTGGCGTCCTGGGCGTTCCCGATCACTTCCAGCGTCGGTCCGTCCATGAAGGCCCCCATATCGGACCCTGGCGTTCCGAAGATCTTTAAACGGATCTTGTCACGATCCTTGATACCCCAAAGGTTCGTCCCCAGATATCTTTGCCCATACACGTTATGAATTTCGAATTTTCGCGCACCGGCCTGAGCCAGGGAGCGTATCTCCCGGTTCAGATCCTTGTAATAAGTGCCCGTCGCGTCGAGTTTTATGACCTGCCTGGGCGATATCTGATCTCCCTCTTTGACGGCTGTCGATAGACTCATTGTCCTGCTCCTCTTATTCCCAGGGTGTCGAGTTCCCACTGCTCCAGTCCGATGCCTCTGAGCTGCAGACGGTTTCCTCTGACCGATTCGATGGAGTTGATCCCGCCGCAGCCGAGGAGCTCCTTGATCTCGAGGCTCCAGGCCCTCAGGAGGTTCACCAGACTTCGGGTTCCTATCTCGGGATTGACCCTTTTGGTCAGGTAGGGATCCTGGGTCGTGATGCCCCAGGCGCACTTACCTGTGTAGCACTTCTGGCATACGGTGCAGCCGAGGGCCATAAGGGCCGGAGTTCCGATGTAGACCGCGTCGGCACCTAAGGCTATGGCCTTGAAAACGTCTGCGGAGTTCCTGATCCCCCCCGAGACGACAAGGGAGGCCCAGTTCCGGACACCCTCGTTCCGGAGCCTCGTGTCCACGGCGGCCAGGGCCAGCTCGATGGGAATCCCCACATTGTCCCTCAAGATCTTGGGGGCGGCTCCGGTCCCTCCCCTCAGGCCGTCAAGGACGATAATGTCGGCACCGGCTCTTACCATGCCCGAGGCGATGGCCGGGGCGTTGTGAACAGCGCTTATCTTCACAGAGACCGGCATGCGGTAGTCGGTGGCCTCCTTGAGGGCGTGAATGAGCATCTGCAGGTCTTCGATGGAGTAGATATCGTGATGGGGCGCAGGTGAAATGGCGTCCGAGCCCTCGGGGATCATCCTGGTCTGGGAGATGTGCTCCGAAACCTTCTCTCCCGGCAGGTGTCCGCCGATGCCGGGTTTTGCTCCCTGTCCGATCTTGATCTCCACGACGGCAGCGTCGTTGAAATAATCCAGATCGATTCCGAACCTGCCGGAGGCGCACTGGACGATGGTGGCCTTTCCGTATTTTCTCAGCTCCTTGGGCCATCCCCCTTCCCCGGTGTTGAAAAGGGTCCCATATTCGTAGGCCGCCCGGGCAAGGGAGGAAAAGGAGTTGTAGGATATGGCTCCGTAGGACATGGCGCCGAACATGATGGGAGTTGTCAGCTGCACGCTGGGAGTATCCATCCTCTTGAGTTTCCCGTCTTTCATCTCCAGGTGATCGGGTTTTCGACCAAGGAATGTCCTCAGCTCCATTGGCTCACGGAGGGGATCGATGGAGGGGTTGGTGACCTGAGAGGCGTTGATGAGAATGTGGTCCCAGTAGATCTTATGGGGTTTGTCGCAGCCCATTCCCGTGAGGAGGACACCGCCCGTTTCCGCCTGTTTCTTGAGATCCTGGATGTGTTCCCTGGTCCAGTTGGCGTTGGGCTTGTAGGTGTAATTGTTATTGCTGATGTTCAGCGCGTTGGTCGGGCAGAGGACGGCACACCGCTGGCAGGCGACACAGTTTTCTTCCCTGTGCACCATGACATCGTGGTCGCCGTCATAACCGTAAACATCGAAGGAACACTGACGCTCACACACCCGGCACTGGATGCAGCGGTCCTCGTTCCTTTCAACCGTGAATTCAGGAAGCAGTGATGTCAGCATCAGTTCCCCACCTCCAAAGGTTCTGCTCCGCCGACGGGCTTACCCCCCTCGACGATATCGTGACCGGGAATGCCCTTGAGGCGGGCGATCACAGGGTGCCCGCCAACCGGGATCCAGACGCGGTCCAGGTCGGGGGATATGAGGCGGATGGACGATTCCTCAGAAGATGTGTAGACGATGTCGCCGCTCAAACCCGCTACCATGGGCCGCAGCCTTATGCGGTCGGTGTGGGCCACCATTTCCCCGTGGTGGGCGACGATGATGGCAAAAGGACCGTTGAGGAGGAGAGGCCCGTAAACCTTTCTGAGCGCCTCGAAATACTCCCTTTCCTGCGTTTCAAGCCGGTCGATCTGCTCCCAGACCGGTGGTGAAAAGATATCCATGACCGTTTCGATGGGGAGCTCATGCTTTCGGGCCAAAAGATCCACGGCGTAGGCGACGACCTCGGTGTCCGTGTGCATGGTACAGACATAGCCGTACATCTCAAGGAAGCGCCTGTTGGCCCCGTAGGAGGAGATCTCTCCGTTATGGACGACGGTCCAGTCCAGCAGACTGAAGGGATGCGCGCCGCCCCACCAGCCCTGAGTGTTGGTCGGGAACCGGCCGTGGGCTGTCCAGATGTAACCGTAATAGTCCTCCAGCCCGAAGAACTCGGCAATCTGTTCCGGGAACCCGACACCCTTGAAGACCCCCATGTCCTTGCCGGAGGAGAAAACGTAGGCGTTGTCGATGGAGGTGTTGATCTTGAATACCCTTCTCGCGACAAGGTCGTTATCACTGATGATCTCGTGGACCTCCTCCATTTTCGGCTGAACAAAATACCGGAAAACATCGGGAGGGTTCTTTATGGCCGGCGTTGGAAAGGTGGGGATCTCCTCGGAATGCCTGATCTCGAAAAACCTCTTTAGATAAACCTCCGTCTCGTCCCTGCTCGCACGCGTGTGATACATGATGTGGAGGGCGTAATCCTCTGCCCGTTCCGGGTAGCAGCCGTATATGGCAAAACCGCCTCCCAGGCCGTTGCCCCTCTCGTGCATATTGGAGATGGCCGTGATGACCTGTTTCCCCGAGTGAAGTTTTCCGGAAGTGTCCATCATCCCGAAGATGGAGCACTGGGAGATGACCTTCTCGTCGTTATACGGGTTGTTGGTTCTCGAAAGGTCTTTCATAAGGTCCTTGCCTTTCGAATCTCAAATCTCAAATCTCAAATCTCAGAAAGTGCTTCTCTGAGATATGAGATATGGGATCTGGGATCCTTTCTTATTCTATCTCCATTATGGGCTGCTTGATCTTCTCCTTGACCTCGAAGGGCAGTTGAACAACGGCAAAATCATCGGTCAGGAGCTCCTTTTTGAACGATGTCGTCTTCACCTTCTCCCTCATGAGCCCGAGGTAGATCCCCGCTCTGTCCACATTCCCGGCCATGATGAGACCCTGGATAACGTCGCCCTTGAGGATGACCTTGGAATAATTTCCATCTTCCTGGCGGATGACCTCCTCGAAACCTTTCCTGTCAGGTTTGAGCATGAAACCCGCCGAGACCATGGGAAAGCCGAAGAAATCCACAGAGTTCATATTCGTGGCCCAACGGTGCTGATGCTTCGATCCCGCCATGTTAAGGCCCGCGATCCTGCCGCCGATATAGGCGTTGGGCCAGAGCGGGAGGAGTTTCATACCACCGGTGACGAAGTCGTGGGCGTGGGCGCAGTCACCGCACGCGTAGATCCCCTCCACATTTGTTTCCATGTTCATGCCCACCTCTATGCCGCCCCCCAATTTAATGTCGGAAAGGGAGATATCTGTTCCTTCCACGATCTCGGTTCGGGGCCGGACACCGATGGCGACGATGAAAAGGTCACAGGGGAGGACAGACCCGTCCTTGAGTTGGACTTCGCTTACGCGGCCCCTGTTGTCCCCCCTTACCTCGGTGACGGTGTTGGTGAGCAGGACCTGGACCCCGTTACGCCTGAAGGCATCGGCGGCCATCTCGGAAGAAACGGCATCTGTAACCGGGGACAGGATCCTGTCGGCCAGTTCCACCATGGTCACCTTCTCGATCTGGTGCGCAAGAGCTTGGGCGGTCTTGGTCCCGATAAGGCCTGCTCCCAGGACAACCGCGCTCTTGACCCGGCCCAGCTTTTTCCTGACCTCCAGGCTCTGGTCGAGGTTGATCATGGGTGTCACGCCATCGAGGTCAAGACCCTCCATGGGAGGGATGAAAGGCTTCCCTCCGGTCGCTATAAGCAGTTTTTCGAACCTGATGGTGTGCCTGGTTCCGTCCTCCGAGGAAACAAGGCTTACCTTGCGCCCGTTAGTGTCCAGATTCCCGGCTCTGAAGCCGAGGTAGGGCTGGACATCGTGGCCCCTGTAAAAAGACCGGGGTCTGAAATCCATACCACCTCTTTCCACATCTCCCTCGATGAGATGGGTGATCAGAGGGCGTGAATAGGTGTGGTATCTCTCATCGGAAACGATGGCGATGGTCCCGGTGCGGTCGACCCGGCGAATGCCTTCGACGCACCCGATGCCGCCTGCTGAGTTGCCGATAACCAAATATTTAAATTTTTTTGTCGCCATCAGTTTATTTTCCCTGAAATCTCCTGGGTACCGGGTACTGGGTACCGGGTACTGATTTTCAAAGTTCCTCTTCCTCAAGGTAAAGAGCGTCATTAGGGCACATCTCTACGCAGGCCGGGACTTCCCTGCCGGGGCAAAGGTCGCATTTGGCAGCCTTCCTCGGTCCACGGGTATCAGCCCTGATGGCCCCTTTGGTGCACGAAAGGACACATGTCCAGCATCCGATGCACTTGTCCTTTTCCTGAATGACCTCGCCTGTCTGTTCATCCTGATATATAGCGCCGGCAATACAGGCGTAGGCGCAATAAGGTTCAGGACAGTGCCGGCACTGCAGCGCAAAGGAAACCGGACCACTCTCCTCGACGGTAATTCTGGAAGGCGGAGGTATCTCCTCTTTGAAGGTCTTGATGATGTTCCTGGTCCTTGAATGCTCGACCTGGCAGTGCACTTCGCAAAGATGGCACCCGATACAAACATCCTCTTTTGCATAGATTCTCTTCACTTCAGTCTCCGAACTGCACGTTATTTAATCACCCGCTTTGAGGCCGGATTTCGCGTAATGCGAAAGCCGCTTTGAAAAATGACCCGAGGACGGCTCTTCCGGGGCTACCCTTTCATTGTACACGATCGGGACGTGTCCCATTTCAAGCTTTCCATCGCGGTAGTATGAGCAAGGAACATGCCAATACCTCACAGTCCCTAGGCGACTGATCTTGCAAAGAAAAATGAATACAGATAAGCACAGGGGGGCAATTATGTGTAGTATTAAAACACATTAATGTAAATCAAATATACACAG
>CP070698.1:657563-661264 GCA_020349685.1 bacterium | reverse complement strand
TGCGCTCTACACTTTACACTGATTTGTTATTCCTCCCCGATCATTCTGAGCCAATAGGCCGCGGCCACTCCCCAGACAGCGTTGAGAACGAGCACCAGCACCGGCGTCATTCCTCCCAGTTCGAGACCCAGGTATCCTTTCAGGGCTTTGAAGGGAAACACGACAAAAAGTTGAACGGCAGTGGGACCGAGGCTTAAAAGCACCCCCCTCCGGACCGGGGAACCCTTGAAAACCGGGAGGAGGAAGAGAATGCCCCATATCCCTCCCCAGACCACTCTCGGATACAACCACATGGGGACCAGTTTTGGAGCGATCTTCACGCCGATCATGGCGGTGATCCCGAACTTTCCGAGCAGCCAGAGCGTGATGCTGTTTACCAGTCCACCGAGGGCTCCGGCCGAAAAAATGATGCTCAGGCGCCTCAGGAAGATTTGCATGGAGACCTCCTATGGGAAATGGAAAATGGAGAATTAAAGGCAAAAGATGGAATTACTCCTCCTTTATGTCTCCAAAACCTATATTTTAAGAGTATAGATAATTCTACGAAGATGAGAGCGGGTTTGTAAAGAAAGATGAGGATGGATAGCAGAATGTAGAATGCATAGCGTAGATTGCGGAATAAAATCGGAACCAGATGCATTGCGTCAGCTTAAGCTGATGACAATCTTCTACGTTCTACCTTCCCGATTCTACATTCCAAAGATTCACTGCGTGCTGTGTTCTGCGTCCTAGCTGCTTACCGATCACTGATCACCCTTCACTTATCACCTACCCTTATCCTCTGCACCGCAATCAGCGAGATCACACTCAGGACCGACCCGACGACGAAGGGTATCCGGTAGTCCACGACCCACAAGATCCCGCCTATAACCGGGAGTACCACAGCGCCAACGTGATTGATGGTGAAGCCCACCGCCATGCCAGGAGCGATATCCTCCCTGTCGGCGATCTTCTGGAAATAGGTCCGTATGGCCATGGAGAAGTTGAACAGGAGGTTGTCGAGAATATAGAGCCCGGCCGCCACCCAGCGGGACTGGGTCAGGGCATAGGCCAGAAAGATGATAACGAGACCGCCGTATTCCAGAGACAGGACCTTTCGCTCTCCGAACCTCACGATGGCCCTTCCGACAAGGGGGGCGGTGAAATAACCAATTATGTTATTGAGCACAAAGAGGACCGTAACTTCCTTGACACTGAACTGAAACACCTTGACGAGCAGGAACACGGAAAAGGCGATGAAGATCTGACGACGGGCTCCCGCCATGAAGGTGAGAAAGTAAAACAGGCGGTACTTGAACCTGAAAACCATCTCCTTCTTCTGCGGGGCCAACTCATGATCCACAGGGTTCTGACCCAGCCCCCAGACACCGAATCCCATTACCAGAAGGCCTACGAGCAGGAACATCATGCGGTAATCCATGTACCAGCTCATGATATAGACCGCGCCCCCTACGGCGATATTGGTCGCGGCGGACAGGCTTCTGATGGCCCCCAGGACATGGGGCGCTGTGGCGGGATCGAAATACTGGAGGGTCAGGGATTGATTGGTGGTTTCATAATAGTGAAACCCGAAGCTCATGAGCATGGTGGTTGCCGCGATCCCGACGAAACTCGGGAAATAGCCTGTAGCGGCGACACCGGCCCCAAGGACCAGGATGGAAAGGGCTGACAACCTGTGTTCCCTGATGACCAGCATCACCCAGACGGCAAGGAGGGCCAGGAAACCGGGGATCTCCCGCACCGACTGGATCACCCCGATGTGGTTGCCATCCAGGTTGGCCCATTCGACCGCAAAGTTGTTGAGCAGCGTCCTCCAGCCCTGAAGTCCGATCATGGAGGCCACGCTCAGAACGAGGAGGAACCTCAGCATGGGGCGCTGACGATCAGGGACTTTGGGGATGGATAACATCACAGCAGGTTAAAGGGAAAAGGAGAAGGGGGAAAGGGTGAGGCCGACAAACAGTGAACCATTAACCGCGAAGGGATAACCAGCAGAGGTTACCGGTTCACCATTCATCGTTCGCCGTTCACATTTCTTATCCCGCCAGCAGCAGCGAAGCCGCGGAAAGGATGGCGATGGCGATGAAAAGGCCCCCGACACCCGTTCTCGCCCTGTTCAGGAAAGCATCGCCCACCCTCATATGAAGAGCAGCAGCGACGCCGCAGATAAGAGCGAACCAGATCAGTGTCCCGAAGGCCGCCCCCGCTCCGACCACCATAGACTGGTTTAGCAGGTGACGGCCCACATCGAAACCGGCAAGGGTGAACGCCGCCAGGAAGAAAGCCAGAGTCAGCGGATTGGTGAGAACGAGGGTAAAATTCAGAAGCGACAGTTTCAGGGGCCCGAAATCGTCCGCCGGGACGGTCCTGTCAACAGGTCGCAAGGTCAGGAGTTTGGTCCCCATGGCCAGCATGAGTATGCAGCCTGTGAGCTTGAGCCAGAAGCCGTTGCCCAGGACGAAGGAGGAAATAAACCCCGAGCCGAAAGCCGCCAGCGTCCCGAACATACCGCCTGCCATCACGGCTCCCAGTGTCGGCCAGAAGGCCCGCCAGAATCCAAGAGCCATGGCCCGCTGCATGGTGAGGATGCTGACCGGCCCGATGGGAAGGGCGGCGGCAAACCCCACGGCAGCCGAGATAAGGAAAAGTCCAAGTCCCGGATGGGATCCGGGTAACAGGTCCTGAGCAAACATGGTCCTCGTTCATACAGGAAAAAGATCTGGAATGCACGAGGAAAAGCGATCGAGGGGACGACTTGGCAACTGAGCGGCAGAGCAATGGGGAGGTTGGACCATTCCCGCTTTACATGGAGACACGAAGATGAGGAGGCACGGGGTAAAGATTATCGCCGTGTCACCGCATCCTCGCGCCGCCGTGTCATGATGAATCTATCAGCTCTTTTTGGAAGTCACGGCCGAAAAGGGCGAGAACTGCTGCTGCACATCCTCGCAGTTGCAGATGGGACAGACGACCTTTTGCAGCGCGGCCTCGGCCATGGTCATGACGACCTCGAAGATCTGCTTGCACTTCTTGCACTCAAATTCGTAAACAGGCATTCATTCACCCCCTGGCAGGGAACCCGGGCTCCCTTTTCCTTTGTGCAAATCTATCTACTGCAAGTATTAGCGTTAAACGTCTGAAAAGCAAGGGGAATGGGAGGAGACAGAGACTCATTCCCAGACTGCCGGTATCAGCATTATTATTACTATAATCAGCAATATTACTATTACTTCTACTTTTACCTGCTATAAACTTATCAGTGTGTCCTGCTATTGCATCCCGGGAGGGTCCTTATGACAAAAAAACCCAGATCTCTAACCCCTGAAGAGCTGCATTTCACATGCGACGAGAAGTGTATTCCATTTAAAACAACGGACGACGCGCCGGTACTGGAAGGGCCTCTGGGGCAGGAACGTGCCTTGCAGGCCATCGATTTCGGTCTGAGGATGAAAGGCCCCGGCTACAACATGTTCACTGTCGGTATGCCCGGAAGCGGCAGGACTTCCACCGTAACCACAATGGTCGAGGATCGCGCAGCAACCGAAGAGGTACCTCTCGATTGGGCTTATGTCTACAATTTTGAAAACGCAAGAGTTCCCGTTGCCCTGCCCCTACCTCCCGGACAGGGCAGGGTCTTTGTCCGGCAGATGAAAGAACTCATCGACCTTCTTAAGATAAACATTCCTGCAGCTCTGGAGGAC
>CP070698.1:650865-657463 GCA_020349685.1 bacterium | reverse complement strand
TGGATTTTCAGCTTCATTTAAGTGCTCCAGCTGGCGAGGAACTGTTCCAGGGAAACGAGATGCTCATGCGCGTTTCATTATAGGGAAGGGGTGGCAGGATTGACGGGTCCGCGTTACAGGGGCGTGCCGTTTCGGGATCCTGGTTCCTGACAGAGGAGGCCCTGTCGGCGGAATACGAGGGGCGCCGCCTGCTTTCCCGTACCATCGATGGCCTCGGTAGCGGTCCGGCTTCAGGGCTTCTGGGCGCCATTTCCCTGGGTGACAGGTGGAGGGTGGATGAGAGGACGAGGGATGTCCTCAGGCGTACCGGGACATACCATCTGCTGGCCATATCCGGCGTTCATGTGGCTGCTGCCGCCATTCCTTTTTTGCTCTTTGCCCGCCTTGGAGGTTTTCTTACCCGATTCAGCAGACCTCTCGTCTGCCGGTCTTTGGTGCTGTTTGCCTCCGCAGCCGGCATAGGATATTACCTTCGCATTACGGGTCCCAGCAGCCCGGCTTTGAGGGCTGTCCTGTATCTGATCATCGGGAGATCCTCCGTGCTTGCTGCCAGGAATTCATCTCCCATGACCGTTTTATCCTGGTGTGTGACGGTCATTGTCCTTTTCGGTGTCGGTTCGCAACCCGACCTTTCCCTCGCCCTGTCGGCGGTTGCGGTCACCGGTCTCATTCTCAGTCATTCGGGACCTGGTGGCCTGGTCTCCACTCTGTTTCGCGTGAGTCTTGGGGCCATCCTCTTCACCTTGCCGATGGGGGTTTGGCTGGCCGGCGGCGTCTCCCTCATTGCTCCTGTCGCAAACATCGTGGCGGGGATACCTTTCGGTCTTTTCCTGATACCAGGCGCCATTCTCATGGATCTGTCGGCGACCATCCCCGGCAATTTCCCGGCGATCATGATGACCCTGTGGTTGAGAACCGCAGACTTTGTTCTGGCAGTGCTTGTTTGGATGGCTGATCTGCCATTTTCGTTTGAGAGCCTTTCACGCGCAGGATGCGTCGCCGCGTCCCTTTCGGGGGTCGTTGGTCTGGTTTTCTGGCGCCGGAAGCGTTTTCGTCCCGGCATCGGGATGATGATTTTTATCACCGTCGCCGTCATCTCCGGGGGGGTGCACTCTGTGGGTGAAAAGGTGGTGCACGACGATCTGGTCATCACCTTCCCCGGGGTGGGGCAGGCGGACGGGACCATCATCCGGTATAAAGGCAGAACAGTCCTGGTCGACTGCGGCCCTTCCGGGCTTCCTGGCCTCAACAGCCCCATCGCAGCAGAACTTCAGCGTCTTGGGGTCCGGCATATCGATGCACTTTTCCTGTCCCATCTGCACCCTGACCATGCCGGGGGGCTGAAGGATATAGCTGTTATGTGGCCGCTGGACGCTCTGTACGTTCCTTCGTCGTCAGATGTGGTGAGTGTCCAGGAAAGCATGGGGCGAGAGGGCTACAGACTTGCCAGGGTGGAGCCCCTGAAGCCCGGGGATCGGGTGGATATCGGCTCTCTCGCCTTTACCGTGGTCCGGGGACCCGGGGAGGAGGAGGGCGGAGTGGATGACATGAACAGGCGATCCATGCAGCTGTTGTTTGAGGTTGAAAACTTTACGGCCCTCTTCACCGGAGATGCAGGATGGGACCAGGTGCGGGATGCCCTGAATGGGATCGAGCGCCTCGACCTGCTCAAAATACCTCATCACGGCAGCAAAAAAGACTTTCCGCCGCGCGGGATGAATGACATCGTTGAGCGGATCAAGAGGTCTGATCCTTTTGTTGCCGTGTGCCCTTCGCGGCTTCCGGGAAAGGCCGATCTCCCGGCCCCGGAGGTGGTCTCATGGTTCAGAAAAAGGGGCGTAAATTTCTGGTATACAGACGATACGGGTGTGAAGATCCGTTACAAGAAGGGCGGTCCCTTCGATGGCGAATCTACTATTGTTGACAAGCACTACCGGTTCTGATACTAAAAACTGTTATTTTATATGTCTTTAGAGATTTTTCTCCCGGGGAGAATCAATGGCCGCATCAAAAATACTGGTGGTTGACGATGACCGCTTTGCCCTTACCTTTTGCCGTCAGATCCTGGAAGAAGAGGATGGGCTGGAGGTTGTCGAGGCCGAAAGTGTGGATGAGGGCCTTGAGATCATCCGTGCGGGAGGAATCGACCTGGTTATCTCCGATCTCGTCATGCCGGACAAGACGGGACTCGATCTCGTCGAGATCCTGCAGCTCGAAAAACCCCACCTCCGCGTCATCCTGATAACCGGACACGGCACAGTGGAAAGCGCCGTCAAGGCAATGAAAATGGGCGCTCTCGATTATATCCGGAAGCCGTTGAACCCGGTGGAATTCAAGATCGTCGTGCGCCGTGCCCTGGAGCAGACCAGGCTGGCGGAGGAGAACAGGGAACTCAGGAACAGCCTGAAGCTTTACGACGCCAGCAGCCGTATATCCCGGACTATCGAGATCGAGGAACTTTACCAGATCATTTTCGACCTCATGCTCCAGGAGACCGGCGCCACGAGAGGTTTCCTCTACATCGTTGACCAGGAGCAGGGCGAGTCAAACATCATTCTTTCCGAGGGTTTCGACGCTGATGATAACGAAGACCTGGATAAAAAGATGTTCGAAGAGCTCCAGGATGAACTGGCCCATCTGTCCAACCCCTATATCCCAGAACACCCTCTGGCCACGGTGGTGAAATACAGGAGCAGTTCCGACCCTGTGCGATCATCCCTTTTCATCCCCCTGAGAAACAAGAACGAACTGGCGGGTGTCGTCGTTTTCTTCGACACGGAAAGAGACGGTGCCTTCGGCGAGGAGCAGCTGCGCGTGGCAAGCTTTCTGTGCGAACATGCCGGATCCGCCCTTGAAAACGCCATGCTTTACTCCCAGGCCAAGATCCTCACCATTACGGATGATCTCACCAACGTATACAACTACCGGTACCTGAACAACATCCTGGACAGGGAGCTTGTTCGGGCCCAGCGGCTGAATTCATCCATGTCGGTGCTTTTTTTGGACCTCGATTCCTTCAAGGAGGTCAACGACCACCACGGACACCTTCTGGGCAGCAAGATCCTGGTGGAACTGGCGGGCTTGCTGAAAGGTGCGGTCCGTAAGGTGGATGCCGTGGCTCGATATGGAGGGGATGAATACATCGTCGTTCTCACCGACACGAACTCCAAAGGAGCCATGATCGTAGCCGAAAGGATACGTCAAATGGTGGAAGATTACACTTTCACCGAAAGCGAGGGTTTTCCCATCAGGCTCACTGTTTCCATCGGTGTCGCTTCCTATCCCGAGCACGGTGTCAACAAGGTCGAACTCCTTCATCTGGCCGACGAAGCCATGTACAAGGGCAAGCACGGAAGAAAGAACATCGTGTACGTTGCCACACCCGGGGAAAAGACGCTGGCCGGGCCCATTGACCCGCGGCTAACTCCCAATATCACCTAGAGGACAATATACTAATGAGTAAACTCATCAGGGGTATCCGGGGTTTTAAGGATATCTCTCCGGATGAAGCTTTCAGGCATCGCTATGCGGAAGACCGGACGCGGGAACACTTCGCGCGTTTCGGTTACCGGGAAGTGCGACTTCCCCTGGTCGAGTCCACCGAACTTTTCGCGCGCGGCATCGGCGAGGCCACGGACATCGTTGACAAGGAGATGTATACTTTCCCTGACCGCAACGGGGTAAGCCTTACCCTGCGGCCGGAGGGTACGGCGTCAGCTGTAAGGGCTTACCTCGAGGGAAACTGGAAGGCTCCGAGCGGGGTCACGAAGATCTTTTACACCGGTCCCATGTTCAGGTACGAACGTCCCCAGAAGGGCCGTTACAGGCAGTTTTACCAGATAGGGCTCGAAGCCATCGGCGGGCCGGGCCCCCTGGTGGACATCGAGGTCATCGACCTGTTGCACCTGCTTTTCGTCGGGCTCGGCGTAAACGACGTGAAGATCCTGGTAAATTCCCTTGGATGTCCAGCCTGCAGGCCTGCCTTCAGGGATGACCTGGTCGATTACATCAAGGCCGCTGCCGGCAAATTGTGCTCGAACTGCCTGCGGAGGATAGAGACAAACCCCATGCGGGTGCTGGACTGCAAGGTGCCGACATGCAGAGAGGCCCTCGAGGGGGCGCCCGTCATCCTCGGGTACCTGTGCTCGGATTGCGATGACCATTTCTCCCGTGTGACGGCGGGGCTCACCGGTCTGGGTGTCCCCTACGAGGTAGACCCGAAGATCGTTCGAGGGCTCGATTACTACAACAGGACGGCGTTTGAAGCCGTCTGCGACCGGCTGGGCGCGCAGAACGCGGTGGCCGCCGGCGGCAGGTATGACGGTCTTGCCAGGGAGATCGGCGGCGATGCGTACGGCATCGGTTTCGCCATCGGGCTCGAACGCCTGACGCTGGTCATGGACTGGAAATCAGCCGAACTGCCTGTGGTCGATTACTACGTCGCGGCGGCAACCCAGAGAGCTCGGATCCCGGCACTGGGCCTTGCGGATGTTCTCAGGGGGAAAGGGTATCTGGTCGAGGCCGACCTGGAAGACAGGAGTCTGAAGGCCCAGCTCAGAAGTGCCAACCGGGCAGGAGCCTTGCGCGTGCTCATTATCGGAGATGATGAACTAAGGGATGAGACGGTTCAGGTAAAGGATTTCTCCACGGGGCAGCAGCAGACGGTCGGCCGGGATTCTTTTCTGAAAGAGCTCCAGGCGCTAAAAACAGGGTGAAAGGAGAAGGGGCATGATTACTTCCGGAAGCTTAAAGAGCAAGAACCTTCTGAAGATCCTTACCGAAGCCGAGAACAAGCCTTTTACCGGTACGGTGACCCTGAAAGGTAAAACGGGACTTGCCTCCGTCACTCTGAAGGATGGGAAGATCGTCTTTATCAGGGAACCCCGCATCAAAAGCAGGCTTGGCAGGTATCTCGTAAGCCGGAACATCATTACCGAGAAAGAACTGCAGAACGCCCTTAATGCCCAGAAGAAAAGGGGCGGCGTCTTTCTCGGAGAGATCCTCATCGAGCAGGGTGTCATCGAGAGGGATGCCCTGCAGGCAGCCATGAAGAGCGTCGCGGAGGAATCCCTCATCCACCTCTTTTCCTGGGATGAAGGCCTGTTCAGGGTCGAGGAGGAGGAGGTGTCGGGCGAACCGGTGGGCACTATCTCCTTCGAGGAGATGGCCAGTAAGGCGAGCCAGCTGGCTTCGGCTGTGGAGGATGAATGGGCCCTGGACCAGCTCGTCCCGGGCAAGGAGGCCATCGAGCCGGGCATCAAGGAAGAGATCCTTCAGGCCGTAAAGCGCGTGAGCCAGAAGCTGAGAGACCTCAAACCTGAGGAGGTGGTTCTGCTGGTCGAGGACGAACTTCTGATGAGGGAGATGTTCAAGGACAAACTCGTAAGCTTCGGTTTTGAGGTCGATGCTGTGGACTCCCCTCACAAGGCCCTGGAAAAACTCATGGAATACGAGGAAACGGGCAAGATACCCATCGTTCTGGCGGATCTCATCATGCCCACCCTGTCCGGCAAGGGGATCTTCGGCGGTCTCGAGCTGCTCGAGGAGATCCAGAAGACCTACAGCCACATCCCGGTGATCGTAAACACAGCCTACCCGGAGGCGAGTATCAGGCGCCGCGCCCTGTTTCTGGGCGCTACCTACTACATTAATAAACCGGACCGCAAGGAGATCGGCCCGGACGAACTGGAAACCCAGCTTAATCTGTTCATCGAGGAAGTTGCCGTCTGCATCCAGAACATCATCCAGCGGCATGAGGTTTATTTTGAGCGGGACCAGCAGAACATCCTCAGGGAAGAACTCCTGACCCAGCTGATCCAGTCGCGTGAGGAGCTCGAGAAGGTGGGGGAGGTTGTCCAAAGGGACACAGGTGATATCAAATTCCTCTCGGAAACCAGTTACAAGATGGTGCGGGACAAGAGCCTCGGAAAGATGGCTGAGGTCATGGTCAACTTTGCGTCCAAGGAGATGGACCGCTGTGCCATCTTCCTGGTGAGAAAAAACGAGCTGACGGGGTTCTACGGAGGCGACAGGCGCCCCGAGGGCAAAGAGTTCACGGCAAGGGTCAAGAGCCTTTCGATGGGTGTCTCCGAATCACCGCTCATCCAGAAAACTGTAGAGACAGGGAAGATGACCTCTACGGAAAACCCGGGGGACCAGCTGGGGCAAAAGATCAAGAACCTCCTGGGCGATCCCGAGCCCAGGTACGCGGTGGTTCTGCCCATCCTCGTTCAGAATATGGTCGTGGCGCTGCTTTACGGCGACGTTGTTCCCGGTGGGGCGCCCCCGAGGGACATCGACTCTCTGGAGATCCTGCTGAACCTGGCTTCCCTGTCCCTGGAGATCCAGCAGCAGCAGGTCATGCTCAAGCGATTGAAGGGGAACTGAAAGCGTTTCTCAGTGATCAGTAAACGGTGATCGGTTTACTCCCGATAAAACTGATTGTTAACCGTAAGACACACTTTCATACTTGACAAACCATCTGACTAGGTATTTCTTTTCACCGATCACCGATCACCGATCACCGATCACCGATCACCGATCACCGATCACCGATCACCGATCACCGATCACCGATCACCGATCACCGATCACCGAT
>CP070698.1:648144-650765 GCA_020349685.1 bacterium | reverse complement strand
TATGGTGTAGGGGAGCCGGATGTACTTGACAGCCACGGCGATAGCAGCCGCGACGGTCAGCAGGGTCAGGAACTGGATCTCTGAGGAGATGAGGAGCTCTTCCATAAGGGCAGGATACAGGAGTCAGGAGTCAGGAGTCAGCACAATTCTGTCTAGGGGATTTCTTCTGTCTTCCGGCTCCTGTCTTCTGTCTCCTTCCTTTAACGGACTCGCTTTTCATCGAGGGACCGATAAAAGCGATCCCGGTCTATTATCGCTCGCTCGATCTTTCCCTCCGCCACCTTCTCCACATCGTCGCGCACCTCGACGTCGAAGAGGTACCGTATCCCCCTCGATTCGACAAGGGTGACTTTTGCCGTGACCGCCATGCCGGGGGGCGTGGGTTTCAGGTGGTAGACGGAGATCCAGGTGCCCACGGAGATCTCATCGTCCCGCATCACGGGACTCAGGGCGTCGGTGGCGGCCGCCTCGAACATCATCGCCACCATCGGGGTGGCCAGTACATCGACCCCCGTATTCCCCATGGTGCTGGCCAGATGCTCGCGACCTACCGTAAGGGTGATCTGACCGGTCGCGCCGGGTTTCAGTCGCGTCATTTCAGCTCCTTGAACGATGTGAAAGTAACCACAGGTAGCCCTACCTGCCAATATTATCAAGGGTAAATGTGAAAAATAACTTGCACTCGGTCATGTTTATACTGTATTTTGTATACAATATAAGTGGCCGCTCGGCGAATGCTTCCCGGGTTACGTGAATTCATCAGGGCCACCCAGCCTACCTTTTGAAAACCTGCCGCCAGGCGGGTTGAGTTGTCGATACGGGTGGGGTCGCAAAAAGTCCGGACGGGACTTTTCGCTCAACGGAAAGCGGAAGGTGTTATTTTCGCTTTCCTCACAGATCCATGACATATATTGCCGATCATGGATCTGGGCGTCCTGCCCTGGACGCGTTGATAGACTTTTCGTGAGTCTATCAACATTGGGGATATCATTGTTTGCGTCAAATCTCAAACCGGCAAGTAAAGTTTTCTAAAGTCATGGAAGGAGAGGTGTTATGGCGAGCTTGAAGGAAAAATTCGGAAGCGGTCTCCCCGCTTTAAGGGATGACATCCGAAACCTTGTCAAGAGCCACGGCGACGTGGTCCTTTCCGAGGCGACGGTTGCCCAGGCCTACGGCGGGATGAGGGGAATCAAAAGCATGATCTGCGACACCTCGGAAGTCAGCCCTGAAAAGGGTCTTATCATCCGGGGCATACCTCTCCTCGAGATAACCGACAAACTTCCAGAGGAGATCTTCTGGCTTCTGGTGACGGGGGAACTGCCCAATGCAGGAGAGCTCAAGGGTCTGCAGGCGGATCTCGCGGCAAGGTCGGGTGTCCCGAGTTATGTCTGGGACGTGATGAGAGCCATGCCCAAGGACGCCCATCCCATGGCCATGATCAGCGTGGGCATCATGGCCATGCAGAACCTGTCGGAGTTCGCCAAGGCCTATGCAGCCGGCGTCAAGAAGACGGAGTACTGGGAATCCACAATGGAGGATGTCCTGAACCTCGTCGCCAAGCTTCCCGAGCTGGCGGCAGGTATCTACAGGATCAGGTTCCACGACGGCAAACTCATCCCCCACGACAAGAGCATGGACTGGGGCGGCAACATGGCCAAGATGCTTGGCCTTCCTGATCCGGACGGCAACCTGGCCGACCTCATGAGGCTCTATCTGACCCTGCACTCGGATCACGAGAGCGGAAACGTGAGCGCCCACGTGTGCCACACGGTGGGTTCGGCCCTCTCGGATTTCTACTATGCCCTTTCGGCAGGCCTGAACGGGCTGGCCGGTCCGCTCCACGGCCTTGCCAACCAGGAATGTCGGGCCATTGTCCTGGAGATGATCGACAAGTACGGCGGCGCTCCCACCGACGAGCAGCTGACCGAGTACTGCTGGGACACCCTCAACGGCGGCAAGGTCATTCCGGGTTACGGCCATGCGGTCCTCAGGGTCACCGACCCCCGCTTCACGGCCCAGGTGGCCTGGGGCAAGGAGAGGATCCCGGAGGATCCGGTGTTTAAGACTGTAGCCAAGATGTTCGATCTGGTGCCCGGCATCCTCAAGGAACAGGGCAAGGCCAAAAACCCCTGGCCCAACGTTGACGCGGCCTCCGGTTCCCTGGTCTATCACTTCGGCATCAAGGAGTTCCCCTTCTACACCGTCCTGTTCAGCGTGTCCCGCGCCCTCGGCGTCGGCGCCCAGCTCATCTACAACAGGGCCCTTGGAGCTCCCATCGAGAGGCCCAAGTCGGTGACGACCCAGTTCGTCAAGGATTTTGTGAAAAAGTAGGGGATAACCGTCAGACCGTGAAAAGCCCGGGCGGGATACCGCCCGGGCTTTTTGTTGGAAAGGCAAGAGAGGGAGCACGCAGGACACAGTAAATCAGTAGAATGTAGAATTGAGAACGTGGTAATAAATCGCGCATTACTATAAATGCGGCAAAAGCTGATTTACCGCAGAGGCCGCGAAGGGACGCAGAGGTAAATCCAGAATTGTATATTCCAAACGAATTTTCGAAAAAGAGTAATTCCCACAGAGCAGTCAAGTCTCTTCCCCGGTTTTATAAGAGCCGCTTTTTC
>CP070698.1:644721-648044 GCA_020349685.1 bacterium | reverse complement strand
GTGCAAAGTGCAAAGTACATGGTGCAAAGTTCAAAAAATAGTACATCGTACAGCGTGCCCAGTACAATGCATAAAGCAGATCCGGCCGCACGATGAACCTTAAGCCTTGCACAATGTACCATCTGCATAGAAAAGCCTGCCCAACTCGACTCCCCATGCTAGAATATCCGGAGTTCGGCCCTGGCATGGGAGCCTGCCCGATGGAGCCATCGCATGAGTGAACGGTCCAGGACATTTCTGATCTCCCTTTTGATCGCGGCCCTGGTGATCATCCTTTCCCTTTCCGGATGGCTGGAAAGGCTGGAACTGCTCCTCATCGATCTGCGCATGAGGGTGTTTTCTCGGGCTCAGGCGACCTCCGTCGCACTGGTGGCCATGGACCAGAACTCCATGAAGGAACTCGGGGTCTGGCCCATCCCGCGAAATTACCATGGCGACGTGTTGCGGAACATTCACGGGAGCGGTGCCAGGGCTGTCCTCATGGACTTTAATTTTGCCACGCCCAGTCAGGATCCCGGTGAGGACGCCCGGCTTGTCCGCGCCGTTTCAGATTCCGGTCCGGTTGTCCTGCCCGTCCAGATGGAGGAGAGGCAGACGGTGGAGGGGGCGCTGGTAAGGAATGTGGTCCTCCCCTTTCCTGAGCTCGAGGAAGTTGCGACAGCGCTGGGCGCCACGACCCTGACGCTGGATCGTGACGATGTGGTGAGGCGCATGCCCTCGGCCGTGGCGCTGGGCGACAGGGTTTTCCAGCCGCTGGGCGTCGTGGGAGCCCGCCTCATCGACCCCTCCCTGCCCACGGGATTTCCCAGGGGCGCCTGTATCAACATGTCCTTTGGCACACTACAGTCCATACCCGTGGTCCCGTTCATCGATGTCCTCCGGGGTGATTTCGACGGCGATGTTTTCAGGGACAGGATCGTATTGATCGGGGCCACCTCGGAGGATCTCCACGATTTCTGGATGACCTCCATAGGCGTCATTCCGGGCGTCTACATCCAGGCGGCGGTGCTCGAAACCGCGCTGAACCGGTCCTGGTACCTGAGCCAGGGAAAGGGCAGCTCGGCTCTGGCGGTGGTCGTTGCTTCCCTCATCCTCGGTCCGCTCTTGGGAAGGGCAGGATGGCGCGCCGGTTCGGCCGTCCTGACGGGATACCTCGCCCTCCTTGTCCTTGCCTCCCTGATCTCCTTCAGGGGTGCCCTCCTGATGGACATGATGCCCCTCATCGCCCTCGGTGTGATCCAGCTGCCCGTGCAGATGGGGCTGCACGCCAGGAAGACCGAACAGGTCCTGGAGCTTGAGAGGAGAAAAACCTCGGCGATCCTCCAGATGTCCGACCTCAGGGAGGCCGAAGGGGCGGGCCGGGATCCCTTTGCCGTTCCCCTGGTGCTTCTCCGCCAGACCCTCGACCTGGACCGGATCAGCCTCTTTCTCAGGGAGGAGGAGGGTCCCGGGGGGTGGAGCGAGAAGGTCGTCATCGGCGGCGATAAAACAGGTGCCGATGAGAAGGTGCTCGGGCAGGCCTTTGAGGAGGGCGAGGTGGTCAGGCTCGCGCGTGAGGGTACGCGCCCTGTCGTCTACGTTCCCCTCATGACGGTGAGAAAAACGGTAGGCGTCCTGTACGCGGAAGGTTCACCCTCCTTCCAGGGCAGCGAAGAGGACATCGCGCTCCTGCTGTCCTTTGCCACCATCACGGCCTACTTCCTGGAATCTAGCGAACTGGATGAACGGGTGAAGTCCCTGTATGTGAACTCCATCAAAGCCATCACCAAAGCCCTCGATTCCAAGGATCACTACACCAGCGCCCACTCGGAACTTTCTTTAGATTACGTGGAAAAGTTCGGCAGGGCCTGCGGGCTTGCCAAAGAACAGATCGAGGTCCTGCACGTGGGAGCCCTGCTCCACGACATCGGCAAGATCGGGGTCCCCGACAACATCCTCACCAAGGCAGGAAAGCTGACCGGGGAAGAGTACAGCAAGATCAAGGAACACGCCCTCACGGGGTACGAGATCATCAAGGACATGCCCTTTCCCGAGGAGGTGAAGCTCATCGTCAGGGGCCACCATGAACGCTTTGACGGAACGGGTTACCCCGACGGACTGAAGGGGGAGCAGATCCATCCCCGGGTCAGGGTGTTTTCCATTATCGACGTCTTCGAGACCATGATCGGGCAACGCCCCTACAGGAAGGCAGTGAGCCTCCAGGAGGCAAAAGGGGAGATCGAGCGTCACGCGGGGACCCAGTTCGATCCCGAGCTGGTCCGGATCTTCCTTGCCCTGGTTTGAGGGTCAGGCGGGGCATCGACGTGGAGGGGAGCCGGGATACCGGCTGCCTGGAGATCCCATGAGACCCCTCAGCGTTGCGCGGCCAACCGGTATCTGATATAGGAAACCCATGGGTTTGATAATTTTTAATAAGGATTACGGGAGGTTAGTGATGGGTGTGCGCATCCTGTCAGGTACGGTCCTTTTACTGGCCCTGACCGCTTCGACCCTCCACGCCATGGGGTCAGCGGGATCAGATATCAAGGGCATAAGTAAATTTCATCCCGTCATCGCCCACGCGAAGGGGGATGTAAGGATCCGGAAGGAAGGAGAAGAGGGCTGGACCGGCGCCAGCACCGGAATGCTCCTTCTGACCGGAGACGAGATCGTGACGGGTGCGGATTCCCAGGCTGTGATCAGGTTCGCCAGCGGATCGGTACGCATTTATGAAAATTCCGTCATGGTTGTCCCCTCCATAGGGCCTGATCGCCAGCGCAAGGATATCAGGAACATCTTCATCGACGAGGGCGCCGGCAGGTTCCTGATCAATCCCCGGGGCACCCGGGAAGGGTTCGAGTTCAGGACCAAAACGGTCCAGGGGAGCGTGAGGGGAACGGATTTCACCGTGAAGGTCAAGGAAACCTTCACCATCGTGGTGGTGTCCAAGGGGACAGTGGAATTGTCCGACGGGGAAGGCGGGTCCGAAAGGACCGTTGCCCTTAATAGAGGGGAAGCCGCAAGGCTGGACGAGGGCAAGGTGTTCGATGATATCAGCGTTCTTAGCGTCAAGGACACGAGGGACCCGGAGATCAGGAAGACCCTGGACACGATAAAAATGGAAGAAAACCTCGTCCCGGAGAAGGAGGACGATACCAAGAACGGCGACAGTGATCGCGACCCGAGCATTAACCGGAACGATGATGGAACCAGTGTGAATACGGTCCCATAGGTTTAAGGGGGTGTAGCCGGGATAAGGGAAGGGCAGTGTCTAGTGTCTAGAATCTAGCCCTAGACCTGGAAATTAGAAAATAGAAATTGGAAATTGGAAATGGCGCAGTGGT
>CP070698.1:640436-644621 GCA_020349685.1 bacterium | reverse complement strand
TCATGGTCAGGGTGACAGTGTCTCCCCTCGAAACGTCCCCCGGCGCACCGAGGATGGCGTCTGCAATTTCCTGCGTGGAGAACTTGAGGGTCAGGTCCGCAAAGCCATCCGGGACCGTATCGTCGTCCATGTAGGGGTCTGTAAGTGTTGTGCCGTCGGAACAGCAGACATCCTCGTAGCTCCACCTCAAGGGGGCTATCCTTTCCAGCCGGAGGGATTCCGGATCGACATCCATGACGCCAAACCCTTCCGAGCCGAGGATGGCCACGGGAAGGACCCCGTTGCTCCTGAGGTTGAGGGGGTTGACGTCGCTGCCGGGTTTCACATCCACGACGGGTACTTCCTCCACAAGCTGAAGGCCGAACAGCACCGGACCATATTCTCCTTCGCCTTCAACCAGGACGCCGATCTCATCGCTGGTGGTGATGGCGTAGCCAAGTGGCGCCATCACGGTCACGGTATAGGCCCCGGCAGTTGAGACATTAAAATCAAACATCCCATCGGTTTCGGTGGTCTCCTCCAGGCCGGTGCCGACCAGAATGACCACGGCGCCCGCAACACCGCCCGCACCATCATTCATGACACCGTCCCCGTCAAAATCGTTGTACACGGTACCAAAGATCGAATAGGGACCATTGTCCTGGAGGACCGCCATTTCAAAGGTGAGGGCGGAGCTCTGCTGGGAACCGGTGCCGCCGCAGCCCCCAACTATTAAAACCGCCGTTAAAAGTAGTAGAAGTCCAAGATTGCCTCTCATGACCTGCCTCCTTAGAAGGTTTCGAAAAATGGAAAAAGAACTGATGCCGGTGGTCAGTTCCTTTCCATCATGCACCCCTTGCCGGATCAACCTTAAAAATTGAACAAGAGTTGACCGGATGATGAAAAGGCACCCGGTAAATGCCTGTGAACCCATCACCCGGATAATAGTATATCCCGGATCGGAACCCATTTGATCCACCGGGTAATTTATTCAAAATCCGTTCCCCCCTTTTACGGTTCGTGTAAGTAGCCATAAAAAAAGATATTTCCAGCCCACACGGAGCAATTTTATTGGATTTGTTATTTTTAATTGGGATCATTTTCACGTTAAATGTGTAACGAGTGTTCCTTTTTGAATACCATTCTTCTCTAGCATAAATAGCACTTTCCCGCTGAAGGAACACATCAGGTTTTTTCCTTCAAACCCGCACATGTGATACAGGTGGCAACTCCCGGATCGGCCACCAGCCTTTTTTGGGCAATGTCCTCCCCGCACAGCTGGCAGCATCCGTACTCCCCCGTGCGGATGCGCACCAGGGCGGAGTCGATGCGCTGCAGTTCGGAGACCCAGCGGCTGTCGGCGGCCTTTGCCAGGGCCTGCTGCTGCAGAGCATCCATCCTCGACAGCCTGCCCACCCGGGCCTGGTCCAGATCCACAGTGCCTGACGCCTTGCGCAGCTCGTCCCGCCGAGTGAGGACCTCCTCTCTCCTGCCCTCGAGGAGGCTCCGGAAATATGCGATATCAATATCCTGTCTCGACACCAGCCCTCCCCCCAGCCATGTCCCCATGCGGACCAGGATCTGCCTTCTTCGGGGTGTCAATTGTCATTCACATATTTTACCATGAACTTTCAGGGTCCTGTTTCTTTCTCGGTAAAACCCCGGTGTCAGAGACCGAGGTTCCGGGATGGAGGTTCCACCTTGTCGCATCTCGCCATAATCCTCATCATCGTGTCCGCGCTGATCCACGCCGGTTGGAACCTGCTCAGCAAGCGGTCCTCCCCGTCCGCCGCCTTCTTTTTCGTCGCCAACGGTATCGGGGCGTGGATCTTCTTCCCCTGGGTCGCCGCCTATCCCGGCATCGTTTACACGATGCCGAACCGTACCTGGCTATTGCTTCTCCTCACCGGGTTTTTCCAGGCTGTTTACTGCACGGCCCTGGCCGCCGCCTACAGACACGGCGATCTCTCCATTTCCTATCCCGTAGCACGGTCCCTCCCTGTTATCCTGGTTCCTTTCGTCACCTTCCTTCTCGGAAGGGGGAAACTTCTCGGAACGGTATTCATGATCGGAGCTGCCCTCATCCTGGCAGGAGGAACGCTGGTTTCCGTGGATGAGCTGCGCCGCTTCAAGGAGCGTCCCTTTCTCAAAAGCGCACTCCCCATGGCCGTTTGGGCCGCTCTTGGGACCACCGGATATTCCATGGTGGATGACCGCGCACTGCGCCTTGTCCGCGAAAGTCTGGGGGGGCTGTACGGAACGATCCCCATCACCTGCGTCTACGGGTTCCTCGAGGCGATCACGTGCACGACGTGGCTGGGGATATTCATCCTCTCCGGAACCGGATGGCGCAGGGTTGGGCCGGTGTCCCTGAGGTGGGCCGCTGGAACGGGGGTGCTCATCTATCTGACCTACGGGATGGTCCTGCTCTCCATGGCCTATGCGAGGGATGTCAGCCTCATCGTGGCCTTCCGCCAGGTAAGCATCCTCGCCGGAGCCTTCATGGGGATCCTTTTCCTTAAGGAGCCCTCCCCCGTGACGAAGATCGGCGGTCTCGCGATCCAGATCACCGGTCTTGTCCTTGTAGCGTTCAGCTGAATAGACCTTGCACAAAGCGCACACCCCACCTTGCTGACCTTTCCTTAACACTGGTAAGACAAATCGGAAAATCCGTTTGAAGTCTTCATTTTAAGCCCATGGGAGGTAAAAAGGTCTGACATTTTTTGTTGCCCTAGGTCCATTCCTCCTGTTATCATTAATTTTAAGGTGTTTATTTGTACTCGCCCGGGGGGGTAATAACAGTTTGTCTGCATCCGGCTCACCAAATCTTCTGGCGCCGCACGGCTTGCCAGTTCCTTAAGGTGGGTTGAAAGGGGGTGAGGCGACCAGGCTATCGCAGGTTTTCCGATCATGATATGGGGTTCCTAGAAACAGGTCAATTCAAGCTATCAGGAGGTATATACCGTGAAGAGAGCTATTGTTATTATCACTGCGATGGTGTTTGTTGTCACCATGATGGGAACCGTCTTCGCAGCGGAGGTCGACACGAAGATGCTCAACTGGAGGGCCCAAACAACGCTGGCCAAGTTCGGTCATGACAAGGGCATCGTCAAAGCCGTAAAGGCCCAGAATAAGAAGGGCCTGAGTCTCAGCTACATCAAGGATACGGACCGGGTGTGGAGAGGCATTTTGGAGGGAACGATCGCTATTCAGGATGACATGATGGTTAACGACTGCGCCATGGCCGCCAAAGCTCTCATGGATTCCGTAGGTTATGTTGTCGAGATCTTTGTCATGGACAACCAGGGTGCCAACGTCTGTATGACCGCCAAGACCGGCGACTACTGGCAGGGCGACGAGGCCAAGTTCTGGAACTCCTACAACGGAGGGATCGGTGCTGTCTTTGTGGACGAGGTCGAGGAGGACGGCGGCAAGATGATCTCCCAGGTTTCGGTACCGGTGATCGACAAGGGCATGGCTATCGGCGCGATGACTATTGGTGTTGACGTCAACGCCATCAAATAGGAAATGTCCAAGAACCCTTCGGCGTCATGACCGGATCCGGACCGGAGGGCGCTGACCGGAAGTGTTTTAACGGCCCGGAAAGCCGGTTCTCTTTCCGGGCCGTTTTTTCGTTTGGTTCTGGCGCCGGCTGCCGGAAAATGTTACCCTTCCCCAAACGTTGTAGGATCGACAAGCTTGGGATGAACCGTAAAGGAGAAGGTATCCATGGCCTGCTCCTTTTATTTTTTTCCAGAACCTGCCCGATGGAAGGATGATGATATGGCAAAAAGGAACTACCAGTTCGAAAAACGTCAGAAAGAGCTGGCCAAGAAGAAAAAGAAAGAAGAAAAAAGGCTCCGAAAGCTGGAGAAGAAAGAAGCTGATTCCCAAGGCGATGAAAACCAGCTTTTCGAAGGCGAACCTGATGAGACCGATGAGACACAGGAGGATCCGCTGTAAGAATAACTGTATCGGTAAAATCCCGGGTTTTACTCCGTCCCACCTGTCCGTGACCTGTGAATCTGAAAAAACACCAGCGTTGTTGAACTTTCAGGGTATGGTAGCCGCCGCTGAGCAAGACACCGTAGCGCGCTCCTCCTGGTATCACCCCAGGTTTCAGACTTTGTCATCGACCGGCTGTCGCCCGGCAACATAGCCCTTTCTTCCTCCTTCCCACTTCGGTATATTACCTTTCACACCCGC
>CP070698.1:634254-640336 GCA_020349685.1 bacterium | reverse complement strand
TGTCAGATCGCCCGAGGCGCCGATGATGACCAGGGTGCACGGTTCGGCGGGAGGCTGGAGCACGCATTCACCTGGAGGGATTTCCGCGATGGTGTGGCCCTCCACTATACTTTCAATACCATGGGTGTTGGATTCATCCTTCATTGGTTACTCCAGGTTTAATGGCAACTTGGGACATGTATCGGGGTATCGGTGTGTCGGAGTGTCGGGGAAAATTCCGGAACGCGTTTCCCTGCTTTTTCTCCGATACCCCCATACCCCGTTACTCCGACACGTTCGCGGAGCGAACATCACCTCTTTTTAACACTGTGCCCTCCGAACTCCCTCCTCAGGGCGGCCAGGACCCGGTTGGAGAAGGAGTTGTCCTGGCGTGATCTGAACCTCGCGAAGACAGACTCCGTGATAACGGGGGCCGGCACTGCTGTGTCGATGGCCTGCTGGACGGTCCAGCGCCCCTCTCCGGAATCGTCCACGTGTCCCGTTATATCATCCAGGCGGGCATCGTTCCTGAACGCCTCTTCGGCCAGTTCAAGGAGCCAGGACCTGATGACGCTGCCCTGGTTCCAGAGGTGGGCGATCTGGGCGTGATCAAGGCTGGGTCCGTAGTCCGAGGCCTCGAGGATCTCGAACCCCTCTCCGTAGGCCTGCATCATCCCGTATTCGATGCCGTTGTGGACCATCTTGACGAAGTGGCCCGCTCCGGTTCGGCCGCAGTAGAGGTATCCCTCTTCGGGTGCCAGGGTCTTGAAGATCGGCTCGAGCCGCTCGAAATGATCCCTTGGCCCGCCCACCATGGTGCAGTATCCCAGTTCAAGGCCCCATATCCCGCCGGACACACCGGCGTCCAGGTAGGCGATCCCCGCCTTGTCGAGGGCTTCGGCCCGCCGGATGTCATCCCTGTAATAGCTGTTGCCCCCATCGATGATCGCGTCCCCGGGATCGAGGAGCTCTTCCAGCCTGGCCAGGGTGTCTTCCACCGGCTTGCCTGCCGGAAGCATGATCCAGACGGTCCTTGGCGGGTCCAGTTTCTCCACGACCTCTTCCAGGGAGTAGGCTCCGATGGCTCCCTCCTTTACCATTTCGTCGGTCCTGTCCCGGGACCTGTTGAAGGCCACGACCTCGTGGCCCCCGCCCAGGAGCCTCCGGGCCATGTTCATCCCCATCCTCCCGAGACCCAGCATGGCTATCTGCATAGAAACCCTCCTGTCCACCCGGAGTCATGTTTCCAGGATATCACAGCATTACTTTACCACAGGAAGGTATGGAGAATCTCGCCGGGCAGGATGGAAAGCAGGGTTCAGTCCAGAGCTGATATCGGGTCGTTTCTGCGGGTGTCAGAGCAAAAGGGGAGAGGACGGGAACAGGCAGCGAAAAGAAGACGGCGCGCTCAGGGTGCAGAACCCGGCCGACGGCCATTTATGGCTTTATAAAGTGACCCAATGCCGGTTTTTCGTGCCCGTTTTCATGCCTTTGAAGGGCTTTGCGGGGCAACTCGCCTAATTAATTGATATTAATGGAAAAATTGCCATAAACAATATGCCCATTTTTGTCATTTAAAGTTACAAAATTGCAATAAGGGCCTTTGCGTGTATCCTGCCGCCTGCCAAAAGTTTTTATATATTAAATGGTTATAGAATATTTGCCGAAAATGGTCTTCGGGCGTGACCTTTGCAGAACCGACAGGGTGCGCAGGCGCCTGGCGGCACCGATCCGGATCCAGGGCAAAACGGTTTGCCGGTGTGGATGGGGATGGCGAAAGGAGCCTTTGGAAGGTGTTTCAGAAAGGACAGGAGGGTAAGCCATGGAGGGGAACAGGGGTTTTTATATAGCTGCCGCCATAATGGTTGTGCTGATCGGTCTGGCAAGGGTGGTGTTCGCCCAGGAGGGGTCCGAGGTCCATTGGGTTGAAGGTCCGGCGGTCGTCGACCTCGGGAAGAACCTCGCTCAGCTGGACATGAGCGGCGCCTACCTTTTTGCCGACGGCGAAGACACCAGGTTCGTCATGGAGTACCTGGGCAATCCCCCCTCCAACGCTGAGGTGGGTATGGTCATCCCCAACAGGGAAGATGAGAACTGGTTCATCGTCTTCGAGTATTCGGATATAGGATACATCTCGGATGCCGACAGTGATGACATCGACGCCGCCGCCATCCTCGAGAGCTACAGAAAAGGTACCGAGGAGGCCAACAAGGAGAGGGCCAAGATGGGGGCGCCGCCCATCCACGTGACCGGATGGTACGAGGAGCCCTACTACAATGCCGAGACCAACAACCTCACCTGGGCCATGATGCTCGAGGATGACGAGAAGGTGCAGACGGTCAATTACAACGTCAGGATCCTCGGCCGCGGGGGCTACATGTCCGCCGTTCTGGTGGCGGATCCCGAACAGCTGAACGCTCTGAAGCCGGAGCTTGCCGGGATCGTGTCGGGCTTTTCCTACAAAAAGGGCAACCGCTATGCCGAGTATGTCCAGGGTGACAGACTGGCCCAGATCGGCCTCACGGCCCTCATTGCCGGCGGCGCCGGCGCCGCAGCGGTCAAATTGGGCCTGTTTCAGGCGCTGGCCAAGTTCTGGAAGGGGATCGTGGTGGCCTGTCTGGCGTTTTTCGGAGCTATCGGACGGTTTGCGAAGAGGATCTTCACCAGGGTGGAGAAGGTGCCCATGGGACAGCGGCCATCGAGCCGGATGTAACGGGCTGACCGGGGTGGGAAGTTCGTGGATATCGGAGTCTTACTGAGGGCCTTGTGGCCCTATCTGGCCGCCCTGTACGTCCTGGATTGCGTCCTGCTCGTGCGGGGCGGCCTCTTGCTTTTCACCGGAACCCCGGCAGGCGGTTTCAGGCTGAAAGGGGCCGGGCTGCGCCTGGCCGGCCTTCTCCCCTGGAGCTGGTCCGTCCTGTCCCTGAAAGACCCCCTGGTACTGTCGGAAAACGGGCTCTATGTGAGAAGCGCAACCCTTCATGAAGATCCTCGTCCACACCGTCCTGGTGATTTTGAGCATATTCCCTTCGACGAGGTGCGCAGCGTCGGCAGAAACGGTCAGAAGATCATAATGAACGGAAAGGCGGTCTGCCAGGCTCCATCAGGGATGGCGGCCGCTTATCTGGTTCAAAAGATCAAGGAGTTCCTGGCTGCACCGGCCTGGCAGCGCTCCCTGATTGTCAAGGCATTCATGGAAGAAGCCCACGATCCGGACATGGCGCGGGCAGCGTTGGACAGGGCCAGGGAACTGACCCCGAAACTCGCCTGGGCAAGCTTCGTCATGATGGTTCTTCTGGGCCTTGTCCTTCCGATGAGCATCATATTTCCATCGTCCCCCTCCTGGCTTTGGGTACTGATGGGTGTGATCCTGGCGGTGTACCTGTTGGTCCTCGCCCTGTGGTGGCGGACCCACCGGGTCCTCTGGCCCAGGGAGGTCAACGACCGGGTCGAGGAACTGTTAGTTCTGCTTTTCTTCCCCGTCAGCGCCATGCACATTCTGGGCAAACTCACCCGCAGGCTGCTGGTCAATTTCGACAGCACGGTGGTGTCAGCCGTTCTGGCTTCGGAGGAGGCGAAAGGTCTCTTAAAAAGGGAATGTCTGAGGATGCGCATAACCATGGGTTCGGGATGGGAACCGGACCTTCAAAAAATATGGGAAGCGAGGCTGGCACTGCTTGAAAACCTGGCCGGTAAGGTCGGGGTCGAACCTAGGCACCTGGAGCTTTGGAACAGGGGGGCACAGGAAGGGCAGGGGACTGTCTGCCCCATGTGCCTGGCAACCTACCGGGAAGGTATTGAGGAGTGCGCCGATTGTTCTGTCCTCCTGATGCCAAAGGAGGCTCTCGTTCAGATAGTGGGGACCGGCTGTTGAGCCAGGGCGGGGTCATCTGTTTGATGTGTCTGCTGCCGGGCCCGATGGCTGAAGGGGATCCGTACTGTCGAATTTTCGATGACGAATTTACAGAGGAGATGAAAAAATGAAAGAGCTGCTTCTGGTAGACGATGTGAAGCTGTACCTGAAACTGACCAAGAGCATGGTCAGCCAGGAGAGTTATATCCTTCACACCGCTGTCAATGGGTACCAGGCCCTCGAGATAGCCAGGTCATGCAGGCCGGACCTGATCCTTCTGGATCTGCACATGCCCGGGATGGGCGGGGATGCCATCTGCAGGCAGATCAGGTCGGATCCCGCAACCAGGCACATCCCGGTGATCATGATCACCTCGGATACAAGCGATGAGGCACGAAGGCGATGCCTGTATGCCGGCTGTGACGACTTCATTTCCAGGCCGGTCGGAATAACAGCCCTTAACTATGCCCTGGAAAGGCATCTGGCCGTACACGACAGAGCCCATGAGAGAATGGATGTCGTTATCCCCTGCCTGCTGGATAGCGAGCGCGACCTGCTGATAACCAACATCCACACCCTTTCGGCAGGGGGCGCCTATGTCGAAATTGATACGCCCCCCCTTCCGGGAAGCGAACACCTGTTGACCTTCTTCCTGCCTGAGGATCGGGAGGACATTTCCGTGAGAGCCAAGGCGAGGTGGAACCGGCTGGATCAAGGCTGCCACCCGGCCGGGTCGGGTTTCCAATTCGTTGATATGGGCGGGGAAAGCTCCCAGCGGCTGAGCCTCTGGGTCGAGGACATGCTGGAAAATCCGGTGTTCGGATAAAGAGGGATGCCCTGAAAGGAAGGGACTTTGCTCCCAGGCCCGTCAGGGGTTTTCCGGGTTCAGCTTGTGATTGTACTCCTGGGCCATGTCGGGTTTGTCCATCTGGATGTAGAGGGAAATGATGTTCTTGTAGACGAGGCGGACGAGCCAGTGTTTGTAACCCAGTCGGTCTTCGAGCCTGTCGCTAAGGTAAAGAAAGGTGTTTTCGGCCCTCTGGAATTTGCCTTCCTTGATGAGGTCTTCCGCGATGCCCATGATGTCGTAAACGATCATGGCGTGCATCCCGGACTCATCTTGATCGTCGTCGAGTTCGTCGGAGTATTCCCGGTGATACCAGTCGGCCTCCTTGTAGTCTGCCTGCCGGTAATAGAAGGAGATGAGGTTCCTCAGGACCTTCATGTAGGCCAACCACTCGTGTTCTTCCCTGAATTTCTTACCTTTTATGGATTCGTAAAGTTCCAGGAAAACATCCTCCGCCTCGGAGGCCTTGCCCTCCTTCTCCAGGTCAAGGGCTTTCTTGATAATGTCCGAAACGTAGAAGGATTCCTTCTTGGGAGGCCGCTTCGCCAGTGCGGTGTGCGGCAGGAGAAGAGCAAAGATGACAGCGACAATGATCGTGAACCGGAGTTTTCTCATAGCAACCTCTCAACGTACTCAATTTTTGAGGTAACACATAGGCCCGGACCGAATCAAGATGGTTGCGATATTTTTTTCCATCCGGTTAATGGGTATCTTGTAATGATACTTCGGGAATCAAAAGCTTTTAACCACAGGGTACACAGGGTGACACAGGGTATTAGCTGACAGGTCATAGCTTTAAGCTTGAGACAGTTTGTTTCCCTGTGGATCGGCCTTCAAGATGGCCGAGCTGTGGTAAGTCAGCTTTTCAGGTACTCATTTGCCGGATGAGCCATTTTTTTAGGATCGTCCCCAAGGGCAGAGAGAATGGGTTTTGCTTGAACTTGTATTAGACGGAAATTTGCGATAAGTTCTTTGCCTGCAAATTCCCGTGTGGGGACGTAGCTCAGCGGGAGAGCACCTGCTTCGCATGCAGGGGGTCGTGGGTTCAAATCCCATCGTCTCCACCATTCGACGCGCAAAAAGGCTTCACCATTTATGGTAGAAGCCTTTTTACTTGCTCATGGCAGGCCATAGAAGGTTTTCGAGTGGCCCGCTCAAAGTCATGAGCGCGTCGAATGCCCTGAGCAAGTGAGGCCATTTCTCGGGGCCGAACGCGTCGAACGGGCACTCGAATATTTTTAACGCATAAAAACTCAGCCGTGAAATGGCTGAGTTTTTTATTTGCTCGTGGCAGACCACCTGAGCCGTTCGGACACTTGCGTCAGGCATGGCGGCTGGCAGGCCACAATCCCCGGAAGGGGAGAAGACTACGCTCATCTCGATTCTCCATTTTCCATTTTCCA
>CP070698.1:629387-634154 GCA_020349685.1 bacterium | reverse complement strand
CCTTGACCACGGCCGCGAAGTGGCTGAGGTGGTCTTCGTCCAGGACCGAAAAATCGTGGTTATGGATCTTGGGAGCGATCCTGAGCTCGAAAGGAAAGCTGGAGGCAAAGGGGGTAAAGGCGACGAAATACTCTTCGTTAATGACAATGCGTTCCCCGTCCTCGAGTTCCTGGTGGATGATGTCGCACATCAAGCAGCGTTCCTTGCCTCTGAAATAGTCTCTCATACTGGCAAGTTCCACCGCGATGAGGCTTGGGGTCACGGGAATGGCGATGACCTGGGAGTGGCTGTGACACAGGCTGGCCCCTGCCTCGGCTCCGTAATTCTTGAAAATCATGATGTACCTGAACCGGCTGTCCCGTCTTAGGTCGGCCAGCCTGTCCCTGTAGACCGAAAAGACGTTCCGCAGATGGCGGATGTCAAAATCAGCCATCTGTTCCTCATCACTGGGAGTCTCGACGATCACTTCGTGAGCACCGAACCCGGAAACGACGTCATAGATCCCCTTGCCGTAGCGCTCCTGGGGGCTTTCAATGGTGAGCGCCGGGAATTTATTGGGGATCACCCTGATCTGCCACCCGGCAGCACCCGACCCCGCGTCCGGGTCCTTCAAAGACATGATCTCAGGCGGTGTGCGGTCCTCGTTTCCCGGACAAAAGGGGCAGACGGATTTGGAGATCGGTTTTACAGTCAGGTCATGCCTCTGGGCGTGGATCGGCCTCAGCCCTCTCTCAGTGGCTATGATAACCCAGGTCTTTCTGACAGGATCGTACCTTAGCTCCGACATTTGTTCTCCTCTCCGTGAACCTCTGTTGCCGTGTGCAACTGACTCAAATTAAAATTCCAGTGTCAATCTGAAGGATAACAACTCCAGACTTCCCGGGCCCAGCCTCCACTTGAAACCGACGCAGTACCCCTGCCACGTGACCTCGAAGCCGCCTTCCGACTGGGATACCGTCCGCACGGGATAGGCCCAGAGGGCTGCCGGCACGGAACTTCTCAACCTCAAAGGGGCGGGCAGGAGGGGGTCCTGGAGGGTCACGCACCTCCCCTCCTCCCAGTCCAGGCAATCTTCGAGGGAGAACGGTTTTCCGTCCACATCAGCCTTGCACCCTGCCTGGGACGGGGGATGGAGGTTCACCTCGCAGCCGAAGGCCACGTCACCTTCCACCTGCTCCGGACAGGAAAGCTCATAGTCTACCGCCAGGGTTCTGCCCTCCAGTTCAAATCGCTTTTGCACCGTCAGGGGCAGCGGATTGGAACCGGGTACGGAAAGGGTCCCCTTCCTATGGGTTACGGCCCTCCTGCCCTCGATCTTGACCTCGTAAAGTCCTGTCGCGAAATCACCCCACTGCAGCGCCCGGGAGTCCATCCATTCCCCGGCCCTGGTTTCCGATGGCATGAAATGATCCAGGAAAGCATGCCTGGGATAGGGATCATAGACGATCTTTTTCCTCACCTCCTCGGTCATGCTGTGCATCGACTCATGGATGGTCGCCACCGCGGCCTCTCCGCTTTCGGTATCCTGAACCGATACGGTGTGATAATGCTCCGGGCGGCGCGTGAGCGTGCCGAGAAGATCGAAGAAGCTCGTCTTGTCGGAAAGCTCGTAAAGGGTCCCACCCATGGCCGTAACGACCGCGACCATCTCGGAGCTTCTCAATTCAGCCTCCGGATGTCCATCCAGGTGAATATCTTCCAGCAAGGGTGACGGGACACCGCATTTGTCGTCCAGGATCCCTTCCGCTTCGTTGAGGGCCCGCTTGACCCCGTTTCGGAGAACGGGCAGGTAAAGCCCACCGAAGATGCCGTGCCAGTAGGCATCGTTGCACTGCCCCTGAAAGAGGGGGCGTCTTGCTTCAGGAACATCGTTCTCGATGGACCGCCGGCTGATGCGGATCATCTTCTTGTGCATGTTGTTGCTCTCGCTGTACTTGATGAAGAAATCAGGCCAGAGGCCGCCCCTCAGGAATTTGCGCGCTGCATCCCCCCTGCCCGAACTTTCCAGGTCCCTCGCAAGTTCATGGAATAGACCCGCATCACCCGGAGACAAAGCCCATTCTTCCATCTCCACGTAGCTGCCCGAAGCCAGGTGGACGCGGCCAAGGGGAGTCCGGCTGTGATAGTGCTCGCTGAAGGTCGCGGTTCTTATATGCTCACTTTCGCAAACAGCTGTCAGGAAATCCTTCAACCACCCGCTTCCATAGACCCACTGGGAAGTACCGGGCCACATACCGAACTTTTCCCCGTCGTCAAAAACGATCGCTGTCCTGCCCTTTCCCGCACCTGCCTGAATGACGGCATCCAGGGACTCCTTTACCGGTTTGAACGGTGTCGCATAGCGGAGTCTCTGGCTGATGGGATAAAGGCCCATGGGCTGTCCCTGGGTCTCCGTGATAAAATGACCGGTAAGGTCCAACCCGCCCTGCCCCGAAGCCAGCAGATGGTTGTCGTCCACGATGGTGTAGCGTACACCGGCCTCACAAAGCAGTGGAACCAGGAAGGGATCCCATATCCGTTCGGTGAGCCAGAGTCCCTCGGGCCTCCTGCCGGACATTTCGAAGGCGAGATCTGAAAGAAGCCTGATCTGTTCGAGGGCGTCGCTGGGCGGGATAACGGTCAGGACAGGTTCATAGAACCCGGCCGTAAAGATCTCGGCCTGCCCGCGGCGGGCGGCCAGCGACAGCATGTCGAAAATACCCCTTTCCCTGGACTGTACCCACTCCAGGAGGTGCCCGCTCATATGGATGCTGAACTTGAAGGACTCGTGCCGGCACAGCTCTTCCAGAAGCGGGCCATAACAGATCTCGCACCCGCGCCTGATGACCGAATCGAAATTTCCCACCGGCTGGTGACAGTGAAAACCCATGAGCAGGGTCGTAATGCCGCTGTCGGACTTCTCAGACGATCCAGTATTCAAGCTCGTAATCCTCCGGCACCTTGATCTTGACCAGGGAGAAAAGAGGGGCCTTCTCCACCGGATCGGCCCCGCGCCACAGGCCGAAGGAGAGCAGGATCTCCTTCCCCGGTGTCGCCTCGATGCTGGCCAGGGGCATTGCGATCTCAGCCAGCCTTGACATGGCCCCTCTGACCCCTTCCCCACGTTCTTCTTCACCGCTCAGGGAGAGGGTTTCCCCCTCGATGTCAAACCTGAAGACCTGCTTCACAGGTTCGATCACCTCCACGACGAGGGCACAGCCTGCCGACCTTTCCAGAAAATGGCCCTCGGTGTCCAGGCGCAGGTAAAGGAATTCCTCATCAAATCCGTAGTACAGATCCCTGAAAACAGGGTCGGTCAGGTGCATGGATCCCTGGTCGAAATCAAGGTTGAAGATACCGGCATTGATCCACTCGAAGTAGTTGCTCTCCCGGCCGTCGATTGTGGGATGGATCGTATCCAGGGGTTCGCGCAAGTGCCCCCGGGCCCTTTTGCGCAGGATCGGTTCCAGGAGTTCCGGTGGCACCTCGATGTCGGCGAACCGGCAGGCATTGATGAGATGAAGGCGGAAAAGCTCGTCGAATCTGTCTGCAAGGGTTGTGAAGTGATCGTCTCCGTACCACCAGTACCAGTCGCTTCCTTCTGCGACAAGGAGCTGTTCCACGACGTTTTCCCGTCTCTCTTCATCGAGGGACTGCAGGATCCCCTGAAGCCTTTGACGGGTCCTGCAGACCAGTTCCCATGCACGGTTCTTCTCCGGATGCCCGACCCAGGTCGACAAACGGCCTCCGATCCACGATCCTGGAACAAGCCTGGGCAGAACAAGCGGCTTGACGCTCTCGAGGGCCTGACTCATCGTCACCATTGTGATGGCGGGATCGGCAGCGAGCGCTTCGTAGAGACCTTCCAGAAACGGACGGCCATTGGACGGGTAGTGTTCCCAGGCGTTTTCACCGTCGAGGATGACCGTCACGATGCCATTTTCATGGTTCAGAGACCGGCGTATCTCGTGCAGCCTGGTGATAAAATGCCTGACGGCTTTTCCCGCCTCCATGCGTTGGTAGGTGAAACCGATGGCATCGGAAAGGGGGCGGTCCCTGAAGAAGATCCCCACAGCCCCCTCCCCGGATGGAAAGGTCCACGGCGAATAGAGCTCTTCACGACGTCCTCCCATGCCGGGCAGGGAGACATCGAGGGAGTGGGCGAGCACCTCCTCATCGGAAGACACATAGGCGACACCGAGGCGGATCATCTCTTCGAGGGCTTCGGGGGAAACGGCTCCTTCCGAAGGCCATACCCCCTTGCAGCGGACACCGAAAGCCTCCTGAAAGCGGTCCAGGGCTTTTTCCATATGTACCCTGGCGTCCTCCGAAAGCGGTGAGCAGCCCACCGGCAGGGGCAGGTGGCGCTCCACGGCGCGTGCGCTCGTAAAATCATAAATGAGGGGGAGGATAGGGTGATAATAGGGTGAGGTCGTGATCTCGATGGATCCTGACTGGAGAGCTTCCCTGTAGGCGGGAATAATACCCGCCACTCTCCTCAACAGGAGCTGTACAAGATCGAACTTCTCCGTTTCCTGGTAGTTTCGGCCCTTCTCCAGGAGCTGCCGCACCAGGGGCTCTTCCTCCCTGATCACCGTACCCGTCCAGGCCAGCAGGAACAGGACCTGGAGGTCCAGCATTTCCTGAGGTGTGAATATGGACTCCATCCGGGTCTTGTCTAACCTCCGCTCCCAACGATCGTAAAGCTCGTAGTAGCGCCTCAGGGGAAGGATCTGATGACGGACGGAGCCTATAAAGAGGAAATCGTAGAGGTATACAAGATCATCT
>CP070698.1:626520-629287 GCA_020349685.1 bacterium | reverse complement strand
GTACCGGAGGGTATACTCTCCCACCTGCATGGTCTGTCCTTTCCTGAGGGTGGCCTGGTTCTCCTGTTTGTAGGCATAGGAACCTGTGATCCCGATGACCATGAGAACGACGCCGAGATGGGCGATGAATCCTCCGTAGCGTCTGCGCATGTTCCAGAGAAGCTTCGGGAAGGCGACAGGGGCGCCCTCGCCCGTGAGCCTCATCCGCGCCCTCGTCCCGGTCCAGAACTCCTGGAAAATGGTGCCGGCCACGAAGATGGCCAGGCCCAGGGCCAGCAGGGCGTAAGGCTTGCGGATCCCGGATGCCAGGAGACCTGTTACCCCGGCGATGGTGACGGCGGCCGGAAGGAGGAAGTTCTTTTTCAGGTTCGAGACAGAGGCTTTGCGCCACCCGATGAGGGGGCAGAGCCCCGTGATGAGAAGGAGAAAGAGGAACAGGGGCGTGTTGACCCGGTTGAAGAACGGCTGGCTGACGGTGACCTTGTTGCCGGTGACGGCCTCCGACAGGAGGGGGAACATGGTGCCGAAAAGAGTCGCGAAGGCCAGGGCCAGCAGCACGACGTTGTTAAAGAGGAATGTACTCTCCCTGGAGAGGTAGGACTCGAGGGAGTGTTCTGACCGGAGCCTTTTGTAGCTGACGGCTATGAGGCCGATGCCCAGAAAGGCGGTGATGGTCATGAAGAAAAGGAAATACCCTCCCAGTCCCGTGGCCCCGAAATCGTGCACCGACTGAAGGATGCCGCTCCTCACGAGATAGGTCCCGAAGAGGCACAGCACGAAGGTCAGGACGATGAGAACCATGTTCCACACTCTCATGATGTTGCGCCGCTCCTGGATGATGGCGGTGTGGATGAAGGCCGTGGCCACGAGCCAGGGGATGAAAGAGGCGTTCTCCACGGGGTCCCATGCCCAGTAACCGCCCCATCCCAGCTCCACGTAGGCCCACTGCCCACCCAGGATGATCCCTATGGTCAAAAACACCCACGACAGAACGTTCCACACCCGGGTCTTTTTCAGCCACGATTCGTCGGGGCTGCCTCCCAGCATGGCCCCCAGGGCGTAGGCGAAGGGAACCGTGAACCCGACGTACCCCAGGAAAAGGGTCGGCGGGTGGAAGATCATTCCGGGGTTCTGCAGGAGGGGGTTCAGGCCTTTACCGTCCCGGGGCGTGAAGGCGAGGAGTTCGAAGGGGTTGGTCACCCGGGTCAGGAGAAAGAGGAAAAAGGCCATGCAGGCGGCCATGACCAGGTAGATGTACGGGGTCGGGCGCCTATCGAGTTCCTTGCGTGTGTTAAAGACCACCGCTGCGGCAAAGAGGCTAAGGACCCACACCCAGAAAAGGAGGGATCCGTCCTGGCCTGCCCAGAAGGCCGTCAGTTTGTAAAAGAAGGGAAGTGCCCGGTCCGAATAGGATGAGACGTACTTGACCTGAAAGGCATCCGTTGCGAAGAGCCAGGTCAGGCTGAAAGCCGCCAGGGTCGTGAAGAGGGCCGTGAGCGCGAAAGCCCTGCTCCCGCTCATGACCAGTCGGAAATCGTTGCGGATAATGCCTGCCGTGAGAAGCAATATGGACCCGAGCGTAAAGCCCAGGGCCGCGTACTGGGAAAAGCTGCCGAGTTCGACCATGCTCTCTCCTACTGGGATGCCTGCTGTGCCTGAGGTGTCTCGGCCTCGTATTTGGAGGGACACTTGGCCAGAAGGATCGTCGCGTTGAAAAGGTTGTCGTATTGGTTATAGATTCCCTCGAGGATCACTTCCACATCTTCCTTGAACGCGTCCGGCATGACACCCTGGTAACGGGCGTGCATGGTCACCTTGTCGTTCTCCGTGTCCCTTACGGTGAAACTCAAAAGAAGGTTCTCCTGATCGTATCTGATGGTATCGGGCACCACCTCTCCGCTGATGCGCAGGTTCTGCCCGTCGAAGATGGCCGCCTGGTTCAGGACCTCCGAGACGGTGCGGTAGTAAACGCCCGTATCCGATATGCCGGTGTACATCAGATAGCCCATGGCAAGGAGGATGACGGCGACGGCGACCGGTATTTTCAGGTTTCTTTTTTTCATTTGCTCAATTCCGGATCCAGACCGGCCTCGCTTCGGAAAGACCAGGGAAAAGGCCGTCGAGGCCAAAGAGACTTTGCGACGCCCTTAAAGAAGCTCTTTTTGGCTGAGAATCCTGGTAAATGATGGACGTGTTTTTCCGCGAAAGGTAGACCGGACTTAGAAGCCCTGTGGGGTCCTTTTGGATAAGAATGTGGGAAAAAGGGGGCATCTTTTATCAGACCATCTTTCATCTCCCCTTTGTTACGGTAACCGGCTCCCAAAGTTACCTTTGTGACTCGAGTGGAAAACTAAGGATAGTTGGTCAAAATGTCAAGCATGGATTTGGTAATTAAATTAGAGGTCAATGACCTTGACAGGAGTTGCTTATAAGTTTATCATTTTAGTCGAGAAAGGGCCTTCTTTTTAGGGCCCTTTTTTTTGGGGAGCCAGGGTCGAGGGGAGGGAAAGGACGTGCTGTCATGAAAAGACCCTCTTGGCTCGTCGTGATCCTCGTGATCGCTGCTCTGTCGATACCGGCGGTCTCCCTGGCTGTTTCAGCCTCAAAGGTAACCCTGAACTTCATGTGTCCCTGCGGTTCCTGTGACGAGGCCTTGTCCACCTGCGAGTGCCCTTCATCGGACGGATACCGCTCCCAGATCGCCGGGATGCTGGGGAGCGGCTACTCGGAGGAGCAGATCATCGAGGACTTCAGGGGCCGGTTCGGC
>CP070698.1:623554-626420 GCA_020349685.1 bacterium | reverse complement strand
TTTTCGGCGTGGACTATTATATGGACTACAATTTCTACCTCAACGTCGAGGCCCATCTTTTCGGCCAGGACATGCTGAGTCTGGGCGTGGGGTATCAGTTTTAAGGTCGATTTTTAACAAAACACAGGGTACACAGAGGAGACAGGGTTGTATTTGTTTAAGGTTAATTTGTCCCCTGTGAATCAGCTGTGGAGAGGCCTTCAGCCGGCCGCGCTGTGGTAAATCAGCTCTCCATTTTTATGGGTTTATTGTCGGAATTTATTTCTTGGTCTGCTAATTTTTTAATGGAGGAAAAAGAGTGAAATTCTTTCTGGATACGGCCAACCTTGACGAAATACGCCAGGCCATCGAGATGGGGCTTATCGACGGGGTCACCACCAACCCCACCCTCGTGGCGAAAGAAGGGAAGGAGTTCCGCCCCCTCGTGGAGGAGATCTGCCGTATCGTCCCCGGCCCGGTCTCCCTGGAAACCGTGAGTCTCGACGCCGCGGGAATGGTGGAGGAGGCCAGGGATCTCGCGGGCATAGGGCACAACGTCGTGGTGAAGATACCCATGACCACAGAGGGCCTCAAGGCCGTCTGGACCAGCAGCAAGTAAGGTATCCGCACCAACGTCACCCTCGTTTTTTCGGCCGTCCAGGCCCTCCTGGCGGCCAAGGCCGGGGCAACCTATATAAGTCCCTTTGTCGGCCGCATCGACGATACCGGGTCTGTGGGGATGGAGGTCATCGCGGATATCATGGAGATCAAGGCCAACTATGGCCTTGAAAGCGAGATCATCGTCGCCAGTGTCCGCCACCCGGGCCACGTGCTGGAGTCGGCCCTCCTGGGCGCCGATATCGCGACCATTCCCTTCAAGGTGATCGGACAGCTTTCCAAACATCCCCTCACTGACATCGGGATCGACCTTTTCCTGGCGGACTGGAAAAAGGTTCCCTCCACCTGAGGGTCCCTCGGCCATGGGAGTGCTCCTGATCATAGACGATTCCATCGCCGTCCGGGAGGAGTTGATCGACCTCCTCACCGCTGAAGGGGACTTTAATGTTTTCCTTCAGGCCGGGGACGGGGCATCCGGCCTGAAGATCCTGTCCGACCCCGCTCAGAATGTCGATGTGGTGTGCTGCGACCTCAACATGCCGCGCATGGACGGGTACCAGTTCCTCCGCATGGCGCGGGCCAACCCGGGTCTCATGGGTATTCCCATCGTCATGGCCACGAGCGAAACCGACGCCACCGATGTCGTCAAGGCATTCGAGCTCGGCGCCAACGACTTCATATCCAAGCCTTTCAATCCGTCCATCCTCAGGGTGCGTTTGAAGAACATGCTTCACATCAAGCACCTCCAGGACCTTCTGAAGGCCCAGAGGGGCATGATGGAGGAGATGGCCACCAGGGATTCCCTCACCAGCCTTGCCAACCTGCGATCCTTCAGGCTGTCGCTTGAGGACGAGTACCACCGCTCCAGGAGGTACGGAGACCCCATGAGCCTCCTCATGGTCGACCTGGATCATTTCAAGAAGATCAACGATACCTATGGGCATCGTCGAGGAGACGCGGTCCTCAGGGAGACGGCGCGCATCATGGTCGATGTCATGAGGAAGGTCGACTTTGTGGCCCGGTACGGCGGCGAGGAGTTCGTGGTGATCATGCCCCATACCGGTCTCGAGGGAGCGGTAAAGGCGGCCGAAAGGCTCAGGGCTTCCGTGGAGGACACCTGGTTCGAGGGACTGCCTGAGGCGGGGGACATCACCATCAGCATTGGGGTGACCACGTTGGTGGAAGGCGTCGATGTCGAGGTGGACGGACTCATCGAGAGGGCCGACGAGGCCCTCTACAGGGCAAAGGTCAACGGAAGAAATAGAGTTGAAAAAGCGGATGCTGCTGTGAAATAGTTGATCCGTGAGTCATATCAATCCACAAGGTCTTACGGAGGGGGTAGGGAATGAACGTTCCCAGAAACTGCAGGTACACCAGGGATCATTTCTGGGTGAGACCTGAAGGCAACGAGGCCGTCATCGGCCTGAGCGATTACCTTCAGGAGGAGCTCGGTGATGCCATTTTCATCGATCTGCCCGATCTGGAGGACGATATAGAAATGGCCGGAACCTTCGGTATCGTGGAATCCACCAGGACCGTGTCGGACATGACCGCGCCGATCTCCGGAACGGTGGTGGAAGTCAATTCGGATCTCGAGAGCGGTCCCGAGCTCATCAACGAGGACCCCTACGGGGAAGGCTGGATCATCAGGGTGCAGTTTGACGATCCCCAGCAGATGGATTCTCTCATGACCCCCGAGGAGTACGAGGAATACATCGCGGACCTGGTTCAGGAGGGCTGAAGCCTATGTCAGAAAGTGCCGAAAAAAAAGGCGGAACTCAATACACCTCAGAGGAGACGATCATCCAGATGGTGGACGCCCGGGCCGCGAAATACGGGGACCGCACCGTCATGCAGAGCAAAAAGGCCGGGTCGTGGGTGGATGTGAGCTGGGGCAGGCTGGCAACAGTTTACAAGGATGTGGCAAGGGGCCTGATCCAGCTGGGACTCGGGAAGGGCGACTCCATCGCCATCCTCTCGGAGAACCGTCCGGAGTGGGCCTTCGCCGATCTGGGCATCTACGCCACCGAGGGGGTGGTCGTACCCCTTTACTGGACCCTCACACCGTCCCAGATCCGCTATATCCTCAAAGACTGCGAGGCAAAAGCCATCTTCGTGTCCAACGAGGAATATCTCGACCGCATCCTCAAGATCCGTGAAGATCTGCCGGATCTTCGTACGGTTATCCTTTTCGACCCCATACCGTCCAGGACGCTGCCCGAGGGTGTCATGCTCCTGGACGATCTGCTGGCCCTGGGGCACGACGCCC
>CP070698.1:618100-623454 GCA_020349685.1 bacterium | reverse complement strand
TGGGGATGCAGATCATCCTTGGGCCGGGGCTCGTGCTCCGGCTGTACGCCGACCCGCAGACCGCCCGCGTCATCTACAGCCAGGCGATCCTGAACGCGGAGAAAATAAATACCCACTTCGAGACCGCCTACTCGGATTTCAGGGAGGTGGACGGCGTCCTCTTCGCCCACCACGAGGAGAACTGGGCGTCGGGGTTTCACACGGGGACGACCCAAATTCAGAAAATAATCTTAAATCCACCCTTAAAAGAAAATTCTTTCAGGCCGGAGTGATTTTCTGAATTTTGGATTCCAGATTCCACATTCCAGATTCCAGATAGGAACCAGGGCATTGAGGCCCGGTTTTATTCCTGTAAAACAGTCAAAGGCATTCTCTCGCGGAGACGCAGGGAACGCAGAGGACCCCAAATAAAACTCTTTTAGACTCAATGCTTGGACACCACTCTTGATTGAATTCGAAAATTCAGTGCTTTAAAAAGAACTGCTTTTTACCCATTGTGCAACATCGTGAACTTTGTGTTCAAAAATATCGTTTTCACAGGAAATGAAAAACCGGCGCGTAAACGCCCCGGCATTAATTTGAGATTTGAGATCTGAAATTTGAGATTCGCTCTAAAATGAGCGCCCCACCGTCGCCGCCGTCAGCTTCCCGTGGACGACCCCCTTCGTTCCGATGAGGCGGTCGGCCATCTTCCGGATCTCGCTGCTCTTGCCCCTTACCAGCACCACTTCAAGACACATGTGGTGATCGAGGTGCACGTGAAGGGTGGAGATGATGGCCTCGCCCATTTCGTGCTGTATGGAGTTGAGCTCGTCGGAGAGCTCCCTGACGTGGTGGTCGTAGACGAGGGTCACGGTACCGATGGTCTCCTCATCGGACTCCCACTCGGCCTCCACGAGGAAGTCGCGGATGAGATCCCTGAGTGCCTCGGAACGGTTGCTGTATCCCTTTTCCCCGATGAGACCGTCGAAACGCTCGAGCAGGCGGTTCGGTATGGAAACTCCGAACCTGGTGGTCCTCTCAGCCAACGGCTGGTCCTCTAGCTCTTATCTGATGCGGCTGTCTTGGGCGGCCGTCCCCTGCGCTTGGTTGCCGTGGACTTCGCCTTTGCGGCAGCCGCCTTGGGCGGACGCCCTCTTCGCTTCGCGGCCTCTCCCTTTGCGGCACCCGCCGCCTTGGGAGGACGGCCCCTCTTTCCTTTGGAGGCCTTGGCTGCTGCAGCAGGCGCGGACGGGCGTCCTTTCTTCGCAGCGGTTTTGTCCTCCCTGACAGCCTTGAGGGTCCTTTTGAGGCTGTTGATGTTCTTTTCCACCTCCCGGAGGTGAGCCACCGCCTCGGCCACCTCAACCTCGCCCTTCTTGCTGGGTTTGCTGAGGTTTCTGTAGAAAAGTTCACCCAGCTCCTGGTACAGATCCCTCATCTGCCTGTTGAGGGAGCCGATCTCGATCTTCACCTGGGCGATCTTCGTGACCTTGTCCGCCTCATCCTTCCCCTTCTTCACGGCATCGACGACTTTCTTGCCAAAATCCTCGATGGCAGATTTGACCTTCTCCATCTCCTTTTCCACTATCTGCTCCTTTCTAAAAAAAACGGTAATTCGTGATTTTTCTGTTACCTTAAAAATAGTAAGCTGTAGATATTTTACAATCTAATTTTTTATTTTCAAAACATTTTTTTAAAATTCTACATATTTTTTAGCGAGTTATAAGTATAACAGCATCTGGAAAATATAAATAAAATATTTTACTGATTATTTTATTCGACATTTGAAACCCGGGATTTGAAATTAATGGTGTTTACATTTTTAACGCCAATTTCCCCCCATACCACACGAACCAGCCGCCAAGAATGATCAGGATGCCCGCACAGAAAAAGAGCACGCCCGCATAAAGTGTGGTCCCCACAAACCTCCTTCCCCTGGATGCTCCAACGGACACCAGCGTGTACCAGGCAAGGTCCCCCGATATGTGGCCCAGGAAGAAGACGGTGATACCCAGTGGCCCGCTCCTGGCAGCCGTGGTGAGGAAGGCCAGTCCCACCGTGGCCCACCAGAGGGTCCAGTAGGGGTTGGATATGCTGGTGAGGATGCCGAGCCACACCGCACGATCTCCGCGCTTTACCTCATCCTCAGCCTCCTGGATGTCTGCCCCGGACCGGGCCATCCGGACCATTCCCCAGCTCATCCAGATGAGAATGGCTCCTCCGACGAGTCCCACAGCGGACTGGACACCGCCTGATTTCAGGAGGGGACCGGCCCCGAGAAACACCAGGCTGATGAGGCCGAGTTCAAGGATGGCGTGCCCCAGAATAGCCAGGGGACCGAAGGTCCAGCCGAACCGCGGCGAGTGCGCCACTGTAACTGTGAGCAGGGGACCAGGCATGAGAGCCCCGGAAAGGGCGACGACGAAGGCGGATCCGAAAAGGAAGGGCAGATTCACCTTCTTCCTCCCGCGAGCCCTTTCAGGAACCGGATCTGGGGGCGGTAGCGCCCCTGTCCGTCGGGCAGGGGCTGGGTCTCCAGGATCCCCGGAATCTCACTGAATACATCCTGCTTCACCAGGGCGCCGAACCCCTTCTTCCCGATCTGCCCCTCGCCGATGCGTTCGTGCCTGTCGACACACGACCCCAGTTCCCTCGCGGAGTCGTTCAGGTGAACGCACCTCACGTTCTCGAGGCCCGCTTCCGAGTCGATGCGCTTTAATGTCGCCTGAACCTTTTTCCGGTCCCGCAGGTCGTATCCTGCAGCGAAGGCATGGGCTGTGTCGAAACAGAACTTTACCCGGTCCGCCTGTCCGGTCAATTCCCTGATAGCAGCCAGCTCGACAAAGGAACTGCCGATGGCAGACCCCGATCCCGCCGTATTTTCCAGGAGGATCTCCGGCCCCATGGTGCTCTCTTCCAACACAGCCTGGATCATTTCAGCCGCCCTTCGAATGCCGTCCTGGGCGGAGGTCTGCCTGTGGCTTCCCGGGTGGATGATGAGGCGGCCGATTCCCAGAGCACTGCAGCGGTCGTACTCATCCCTGAAAGCGGTTAAGGAACGGACCCACAGGTCCGGATCGGGACCGGCAGGGTTGATGAGGTAGGCCGCGTGCGCCACCACCGGAATGGATCCGTTGGCTTTCAAAACCTGATGGAATGCTCTTGCGGCAGCGGGTCTGACGGGCGGGACCTCCCAGCGCCCGGGTGGACCCGTGAAGATCTGCAGGGCTTCGCACTCGTCCTCCACCGCCCTGTGAATGGATCTGTGGAAGCCCCCGGCGATGGATTCGTGGGCACCGATGAGCAATAAAATCTCCTCCCTGAAAAAAGAACGCTATTATAACTAACGAGCGGGAAAAAGAAATGTTCAGGGTGGAGATTTTATTGCAGCTGTCAGCTTTGAGCTGTGAGCTGTCAGCCAAGACACAGCGACAACCGAAAGGGCTGCGGATTAAACCTAAAATAAAATTTTAACTGCGGCTCTCTCCGAACGGCTGCAATGTCAATTTAAAAGCCTTAACGCCAAGGGCCGCGGTTTAGATCCAGGGTTATAGATTTATCTGCGGCTCTCTGCGGGGCGTGCGGCCCACCAGCGGGCCGCCTTCCGCCGTCGCTAACGCTTCCCGACCAGCTATGGCGGATGAAATTCGGTTCTCTGCGTTAGAGCTTTAGCCGCCTTCCAGGAAAACAAAGCCTTAACGCGGAGGGCCGCAGGAGTGCCATCTCCCAGGCACTGTCGCCAAGGGCCGCGGTTTAAACCCTGGATTATGGATTTAACTGCGGCTCTCTGCGGGACGTGCGGCCTACCAGCGGGCCGCCTTCCGCCGTCGCTAACGCTTCCCGACCAGCTATGGCGGATGAACTGCGGTTCTCTGCGTTAAAGCTTTAGCCGCTTTCAGAGACAACAAAGCCTTTACGCAAAGGGCCGCGGTTGAAACCCTGGATTATAGATTTATCTGCGGCTCTCTGCGGGACGTGCGGCCTACCAGCGGGCCGCCTCCGCGGTTCTCTGCGTTAAAGCTTTAAACGCCTTCCAGGATATCAAAGCCTTGACGCGGAGAGCCGCACATAGAAATTCAGGATGGCCAGGCGCGCTTTAATCCTATGGACCGGAACTTTAACCCGGTGACGGGTCCTCCTCGGTGATCTTCTTCCGCTGCCGGGCGAGGAGGTAGTAGACCGTGGGAACCACGAAGAGGGTCAGCACCGTTCCCAGGGAGATTCCCCCGACCACGACCCACCCGATGGCCTGCCGGCTCTCGGCGCCCGCCCCCCGGGCCAGGGCCAGTGGCAGGCTGCCCAGGATCATGGCGCCCGTGGTCATGAGGATGGGGCGCAGCCTCAGGGTGGAAGCCTCGATCACCGCCTGGGCCTTGGTGAAGCCCCGTTCGCGCAGCTGGTTTGCGAACTCCACGATGAGAATGCCGTGCTTGGTGATGAGACCCACCAGGGTCACCAGGCCGATCTGGCTGTAGATGTTCAGGGTGTGCCCCGAGAGGTAGAGAGCCCCGAGGGCGCCGGTGACGCTCAGGGGCACGGAGAGCATGATGATGAAGGGGTCGAGGAAGCTCTCGAACTGGGCCGACAGGACGAGGTAGATGAAGGCCAGCGCCAGCAGGAAGGTGACGTAGACCCCGGCGCTGCTCTCCCTGTATTCGCGGGAGGGACCATCGTAGTCGATGACCGCGTCGGCGGGCAGGAGGCGCATGGCGATCTCCTCGATCACCGGGAGGGCGTCTGACAGGGTGTAGCCCGGTGCCAGACTTGCCGAGATCTTGGCGGCCCGCAGCTGGTTGAAGTGGTTGAGCTCCTTGGGGGCCACCGTCTCGGTGACGGTGACCAGGTTCGACAGCTGGACCATTTTCCCTCCCGACCCGCGGACGTAAATGGCCGCGAGATCCGAGGGGGTCTCGCGCTCGGTCTCCTGGACCTGGACGATGACATCGTACTGTTTCCCGTGGCGCTTGAAACGGGTCACCTGGCGGCCGCCAAGCATGGTCTCCAGGGTGTGGCCCACGGCATCAACGCTGGTTCCGACCGCGGCAATTTTTTCGCGGTTCACATCGATCCGGAGTTCGGGCTTGTTGAGTTTCAGGTCGGAGTCCGGGTTCGTCAGGTTGGGGTTTTCATTGATCTTGACGATAAGCCGCTCGACGATCTGGTCGAGTTCTTCCCAGGTGCCGGTCGTCTGCACGACGAAGCGCACGGGCTGGCCGAAGTCTCTCAAGCCGAGCGGTGGTGGCGTCATCGGGAATGCGCGTATGCCGGCGATGCTCGAGAACTGCGGAAATAGCGAGTTGGCAATTGTCTGGGCACTGCGATCGCGTTCGTTCCAGTCCTTCAGCCTCATAAAGGTGATGCCGTTGGTGACG
>CP070698.1:614911-618000 GCA_020349685.1 bacterium | reverse complement strand
GGTGTTCGATGTCCTGGTGCACGTGGAACCTGAAGAAATGCCACCTGAAAGGGGCATTTCTTCAGGTTAGCTCAAAGCCCTGAGCTGTGAGCTGACAGCTGACCTTCAGGACAATCCGAAACCATAGTCCCTGTACTCCGCTGGTCCGCCGATCTCACCGGTGATCCCCACAGAGCTGTCCGAAGTCAGGAAGAGTACCAGGCGGGCCACCTCCTCGGGAGGCCTCAGGCTGCCGGTCTCCTTGAAGGACACGAACTGGTCGTGAAGCGCTTTGCCCAGGACCTCCGGCCCCATTGACCGAATCTCCTCCTGCATGGCGGTGTCCATCACTCCCGGGTCGAGGCCGTTGACCTGGATCTCGAAACCCCGCAGCTCCTCGGCCATGATACGGGTCATGTGGTTGAGGGCGGCCTTACTCACCGAGTAGGCTCCGAAGAGGGGCATGACGAAATCGGCAAGGCCGGAGGTGACGTTGACGATACGTCCGCCACCGGCCTCGATCATGTGGGGGACGGCCTCCTGGCACACCTGCCTGATGCCGTTCAGGTTGATGGCCAGGGTCCGCTCCCATTCGTCGGGATCCACCTCGTGGACCGGAGCCGCCGGACCCACGATGGCGGCGCAGTTGACCAGGAGGTGCAGCGCGCCCAGTTCTGAAACCGTCCTTGAGACCGCCTTGCGGACCGCCCTTTCGTCTGCGACGTCGGCCGGCAGAACAAGGGCCTTTCCACCTGCCTTTTCAACGATGGAGGCTGTCTCCTCAAGTTCAGACCCCGTGCGGCTGAGGATAGCCACCGACGTGCCTTCCCGGGCCATGGCTGCGGCTGTGGCTCTCCCCAGCCCTCTTCCCCCTCCGGTAATGAGGGCGACTTTTCCTTTAAGATCCATCTTCAGCTCCATTAAAGCCTTTGTTTAACCACAGAGTACACAGAGAACACAGAGGGATATGAATAATATTTATGTTAATGATAGCATTAAAAGCAGGAACGCAGAAAAACGCAGGAGCGCCCCCTGTGGGCGCTGTCGCAGGGGTCCGCAGAAATAGACCAAATTCAATAAAATATTTAACCGCAGAGAGCGCTGAGGCCGCAGAGTAGATCTTAAGCGCTTTCCCTCACCTGACCTTTCCCTTTCGGGAAAGGGATTTCATTGAAATCTGACGTTGAGATCATAAAGCTGGGATAAAAGTGAACTTTGATCCCGGTTTTATTGATCTCAACCGTTCAGGTGAGGGAATATATTTTATAGGTCTCTTGTCTCTGACTTCCTCCGCGGCCCTCTGCGGGACGTGCGTCCTGCCAACGGGACGCCTTCCGCCGTCGCTGACGCCATTCGGCCAGCTATGGCGGACAGGCCGCGTAACTCTGCGTTAAAGCTTTTATCGCTTCCACAGTAGCTGTTACTTCCACCGTATTTTGTATCTCCTCAGTGTCCTCTGTGACCTGATGGTTTAAAAGCCGCTTTTTCAGGATCCGTAGTTCAAGGTTTAAAAAGTTCCGTTTCGGGGTGGATGCCCTTCCACACGAACCAGTACACCACGATGGGTTCGATCTCCTCGCCCTTTTCCGTTCTTACGGATATCCGGTCGGTACTGTCGTCGTAGAAAATGGTGATTTTCTTATCGCCTACGGTGTCTGTCACTTTCTTTCGCCTGCGGACAAGTTCCACGGGGTAGGCTCTGGCCGAGTCACCGACCTCAACACCGGCGACGACTTCCTTCTCCTCTTCGCCCGGTCCCGGCGTGAAGAAGGATCGGAACATACCCCTTCTCTCCCGGTAGTAGCTTTCGTAGGGATCACGGCTGTAGTCCCTGCTATAACCGGTCTTGAAGGAGAGGACGGTGGTGTCGGGGTGTTTCTTCTTCCACTTTTTCCAGGTCGTGATAGCTGAGGGGAAGGTTTTCAGTTTCGTCCCGTTCATGGGGCCGGTTACCGCGCGGCGCTTGACCTGGAGCCACAGCGATTCGGTCTGGTGGTCGTACATGAGGACGTTGGAGCGGTACAGCAGCCCGGACACGCCGAAGGTGTAGGTCCTGCCGTCCACTTTGCGGGCGTACACGACGCCCGAGACGGCAAGGGGTCACCAGCTCACGAAATACGGTATTCCCTCGATGTCGTCGTTGACCAGTTCGTGCCATGACATGATACGGATCGGGTAAGCCCTTGAAACCCCCTCTAAGGTGAGGCCAAGGACCCTCTCTTCGGGCTCCAGGAATGCATCCGCTTCATGGGCTGAAATGTAATCAGGATCGAACAGTGCCGGGATCCCGTCTCTGGGCGGGCCCCCGCCAAGGATCTGCTCTACGGGAATGCTGCTCTTTGTAAAGTCCCAGTCGGCCTGGGCCGTGGGTGCCAGGAGAAGGGCCAGGAGGGAGATGAGAACGGTTCTCAAAATGGTGCACACTCCGTTCCGCTGGTCCCCTCCGGCAAGGTGCGCTCAGGGGTGAATGTAACTCAGTATGGAGAAAAATAAACCCTGTTTGGAAAATGTTATGAAAAAGAAAGAAGTTCCGTGACTCGTAACTCGTGATTGGGAAAAAGCCGTGACTCGTTACTTGTGATTCGAAATACACTGATCACGGATTGCGGATTACTGATACCGTTTGCGATCTTTCCCCGATACCCCGACACTCCGATACCGGGATTGTTCTTCCCCTTTTCAGGTGCGGTTGTTCACCTCAATAGGTGAACATTTCCTATGCGTACTTTCCTCAACCCCGCTCCCTCGGCAGCCTCCCGACACTTTTCAGCTAGCGTGCGCGAGGTTACCGGCAGGTCGCGCATTTTAAACTGCGGGTGAAAGGCCAGGAGACTGTAGGGGATGTCCGGGTCGAGATCCGCGATATAGGACGCGATGGCGCTGACCTCCCCGGCGTCGATATAACCGGGCACCATCAGGGTGCTGGCGACGAGAGGGGGAGGGTCGGGACGTTCGCTGATACGGCTGGCCGCTCTCGCGAAGTTCTCCAGGGTCCGGTGGTTGGAGACACCGGTGAGGGCCCGGTGCAGGTTGTCATCGAATGCCTTCAGGTCGAACTTGACGCACCCTCCGGTCTTAAGGGAGATCCGGACCATTTCGTCCAGGTACCG
>CP070698.1:610228-614811 GCA_020349685.1 bacterium | reverse complement strand
TGTGGACCTGGTTTCCACCGGCGAGACCCTGCGGCAGAACAACCTCATCGAAGTTCAAACCGTGATGGAGGTGACGGCCCGCCTGGTGGCCAATCGCGCCAGCATGAAGATCAAGGCGGACAGGCTGGTTCCCATCATAGAAGCGATTAGAGTTCAGCTGGCAGCTGAGAGCTGAAAGCTGTGAGCTTAAAATCCTGGAGCTTGCCATGAAGATCACCCGCTACTCAGACTCCGACTTCGAGGCCACAATCTCCTCCCTCGAGACACGCGGAGAGAGCGTGCCCGAAGGGGTCATGGAGGCCGTGTTCGAGATCGTTTCCGAGGTCCGCAGGAGGGGCGATGACGCCGTGAACGAGTACACCCGGCGTTTCGACAACCTGGACCTGGGAAAAACCGGGATGGAGCTCGACCCTGGAGAACTGGAGCGGGCCCTGAACACGATACCGGTCGGGGACCGGGAGATCATCGAGGTCGCTGCCGAAGCCATAAGGGAATTTCACGAAAAGCAGCTCGAGGAGACCTGGATCTACGAACCGCGGCCGGGGATCAGGCTTGGACAGAAGGTCACTCCCATCGGCCGTGTGGGGCTTTACGTGCCCGGCGGGACGGCAGCCTATCCAAGCTCCGTTCTCATGAACGCCATACCGGCCAGGGTGGCAGGGGTGAGGCAGGTCATCATGGTTGTCCCGACACCTGGCGGCCAGGTCAACGCGACTGTGCTCGCGGCGGCGGCGATAGCGGGTGTGGACAGGGTCTTTACCATCGGGGGAGCCCAGGCGGTGGCGGCCCTTGCCTACGGTACCCGCACCGTACCCAGGGTGGACAAGATCGTCGGGCCCGGCAATATCTATGTGGCGATGGCCAAGAAGGTGGTGTTCGGCGACGTGGATATCGATATGGTGGCCGGCCCCAGCGAGATCCTGGTTCTGGCCGACGCGACGGCCAATCCTGCCTTTGCCGCAGCCGATCTGCTTTCCCAGGCTGAGCACGATCCTCTCGCCTACCCTATCTTAGTGACCGATGACGAAGATATCCTCAATCGCACGGCCGAAGAGACTCGCAGACAGCTGGCACTCCTGCCGCGCCATGACATCGCCCGGGAATCTCTGGACGCACGGGGGCACATGATCCTCACCGCTGACATGGGACAGGCCATATCAGTTGTCAACCGCATCGCCGTGGAGCACCTGGAACTCATGGTCGAAGATCCGGAAGAGACCCTGGAATCAATAGAAAATGCGGGTGCCATATTCCTCGGCCTTTACACGGCAGAGGCCCTGGGTGACTACATGGCAGGGCCCAACCATGTCCTGCCCACAGGGGGTACCGCGCGCTTCTTCTCTCCCCTGGGCGTTTACGATTTTATCAAGCGCAGCAGCATCATCCGATTCGACCATGAAGCCCTCGCCGAAAAGGCAGGGATGGTCGCCCGCTTCGCCCGCCTCGAGGGCCTGGAAGCCCATGCGCGCGCCGTGGACCTGAGGGTGAACGAGGAATGAACGACCTGGACCTTGCAGGGCTCGTACCGGAGTGTCTGGGACGGCTGTCGGCCTACGTTCCTCCCGGGGGGGACTATCCCGTGCGTCTCGATGCCAACGAGTACCCCCATCCTCCGGACCCCGCTATCCAGGAGGAGATCAGGCGGGCTCTCGAAAGCGTTCCCTTAAACCGCTATCCCGACCCCGCCTCCCGAGCCCTCAGGAGCGCCTTTGCCGACCGCTTCGGCTGCCCCGTGGAGGCCATCATGGCCGGAAACGGTTCGGATGAGCTCATCAGCCTCCTTATCTGGACGTTGAGAGGAGGCCAGGGTGGAGGTCCGCCGGCCATAGTCGTCCACACACCCACCTTCGCCATGTACCGCCTGACAGCGCTGGCAGCAGGCTACGAGGTGGTGGAGGTTCCCCTTGGAGGCGACCTCGAGCCGGACATGGAGGCGGCCTTGAAAGCCATAAGGGAAAAAAGGCCCAACATTGTTTTTCTCAGCAATCCGAACAACCCGACGGGTACCTTTTATTCAAGGGAGCAGGTTGACGCAATGGCCAGGGCCACCAGAGGGCTCGTGGTGGTCGACGAGGCCTACGGGGATTATTCCGGTGAGGCATCCTGGGTTCCGGAAAGCGCCTCCAGGGGCAACCTGGCTGTGCTCAGGACCCTCTCCAAGGTCGGCGGTGCGGCCCTCCGCTGCGGCTTCCTGGTGGCTCCCGCCGGCCTTCTCCGGGAGGTCAACAAGATCCGGCCCCCCTTCAACCTGAGCCGGCACACCCAGGTGGCGGGCGAGATCTTTCTCAGGCATTACGACCTTGTCGGCCCCAGGGTGGCCGCTGTCGTCAGGGAACGGGATCGCCTGGCCCGGGAGCTGGAAAAGTCCGGCGGCAGGGTGTTCCCGTCCCGGGGAAACTTCTTTCTCATGCAGTGCGACGGCAGGGAGGAGGAGCTCTCTCGCTTTTTGCAAGAAGGGGGCATTGTGGTAAAATTCCTCGCTCGTCTGCCTGTCACCGGCGATGCGCTTCGTATCACGGCGGGCGCGCCTGAGGAAAATGATCTCCTTATTAGGCGTTTCAGGGAGTTTCTTTCGGAGGGAGGTACCGATGCGAAAGGGTGAGGTGGTTCGGGAGACCTCGGAAACCAGGATCTCCATGAGTCTGGAGCTCGACGGCCAGGGAACATCGAATGTGTCCACGGGTGTGGGGTTTCTGGACCACATGCTCGACCTCTTCGCCAGGCACGGGCTTTTTGACCTGGAGGTTCTGTGCAAGGGAGACCTTGATGTGGATGCCCACCACACTGTGGAGGATGTGGGCATCTGCCTCGGCCTGACCGTTAAGGAGGCGCTCGGGTCGGCCAAGGGCATCAGGAGGTACGGTTGGGTCGTGCTCCCCATGGACGAAGCGCTGGCCACCGTCGCCCTTGACCTGGGTGGCAGACCCTACCTGGCGGTGTCCCTTCCTACACTCGATGGAGACATCGGAGGGTTCGCCATGGAACTCCTGCCCGAGTTCTTTCAGGCTTTCTGCAACAACGCCGGTGCCAACCTGCACATCCGGGTGGATTCGGGGCGGAACAGACACCACATGGCGGAGGCCATCTTCAAGGCTTTCTCCAAGGCCCTCGACCAGGCTGTGACCATCGACCCCAGGGTCCAGGGCGTTCCCTCCACAAAGGGCAGGCTTGGCGAGTGAGCGCTGACGCAGGCGGCAGGCGCCCGACCGTGGTCGTGGTGGACTATGGCATGGGCAACCTCAGGAGCGCGCAGAAGGGTCTCGAGAAGGCCGGCGTCAACGCGGCCGTCAGCAGCGACCCGGATTTCGTCAGATCCGCTGATGCCGTGGTGCTTCCCGGAGTAGGGGCCTTCCGGGACTGCATGTCCAACCTCGAGAAAGCGGCGCTCGTTCAGCCTGTACGGGAGGCCATCGGGGAGGGAAAGCCCTTTCTGGGCATCTGCCTCGGCATGCAGCTTCTCATGACGATCAGCGAGGAGTTCGGAGTTCACCGCGGTCTGAACCTCATCTCCGGCCGGGTCGTTCGCTTCCAACCGACAGAGGGGATCAAGGTTCCCCATATGGGCTGGAACAGGGTGCACCTTACCGGGGACAGGAGGCTTTTCGAAGGGATTCCCGACGGCTCTTTCTTCTATTTCGTTCACTCCTACTACGTTGTCCCCGAGGACGGTTCCGTGGTCTGCGGGTGGACCGATCACGGCGAGAGGTTCTGTTCCGCCATCGCGCGAGGAAACATTTTCGCCACCCAGTTTCACCCGGAAAAGAGCCAGAACAACGGCCTGAAGGTCCTCGAGAACTTCGGAAGGATCGTGGAAGAATACAAGGAGGGTTAAATGCTGGTGTTACCGGCCATCGACCTCAAAGGCGGCAAGTGCGTCCGCCTTTACCAGGGAGAAATGGCAACGGCCAAAGTCTATTCCAATTCCCCGGAGGAAACCGCAAGAAACTGGGAGTCCGAAGGAGCAAAGATGCTCCACGTGGTGGATCTTGACGGTGCCATGGTGGGCGAACCCAGGAACCTCGGCGCCATCTCAAGGATCCTGCAGGCTATCGAGGTCCCCATCGAACTGGGGGGCGGCATCCGGGACGAAAAGACCGTGGAAGACTATCTTCAACTGGGCGTGTCCAAGGTGATCCTGGGCACAGCGGCCTATCAGAACCGGGAGATGCTGCGCCGTGTCTGCAAGGAGTTTCCAGGCCGTATCGCAGTGGGGATCGATGCCAGGGAGGGGTTCGTGGCCGTTCAGGGGTGGCAGGAGGTTACCGAGATGGCCGCCATGGACCTGGCCAGGGAGCTGGAAGACGCGGGCGTCAGCCACATCATCTATACCGACATTGTCCGTGACGGTGCCCTTTCGGGTCCCAACCTGGACGCCACCGCCAGCCTGGCACGCGCTGTTTCCATACCGGTTGTGCTTTCCGGGGGCATGCACAGCTTCGAGGACTTGAAGGCCGCGGCAGGCCTGGAGGCCGCTGGGGTCAAGGCGGTCATCCTGGGCCGGTCCATTTACGAAGGAACCATAGACCTCGCCAGAGCCATCGAGGAGGTTCAGAAGGAGGGGGACACCCTGTGAACGCCGCCAG
>CP070698.1:603816-610128 GCA_020349685.1 bacterium | reverse complement strand
CTCGTCGCCAGGGTGATGCCGCCGATGGAAAAGCTTCCCCTGGGGTCAGACCTCAGAAATTCGACACCGAAACGGAAAAGTCCGTAGAGAAAGAGGTAGGCCGCGGCCATCTGGCCGGGAAATGTTCTTCTTGGAAAGAGCCACACGAGAAAGCCGGTCAGTCCCAGGAGAAAGAGGGTGGAGTAGAGTTGAGTGGGGTGGACGGGCTGGTTCAGGACCTCCGTTGCGAGGCACCTTGGGTCGGTGAAGGTCACGGCCCAGGGCAGGTCGGTTAACGACCCGTAACAGCATCCCGCGGAAAAGCAGCCCAGCCTGCCCAGGGCGTGGCCAAGCGCGATGGCCGCCGCCCCGATGTCCAGGATGAGCCAGAGGGGCAGTCTGTAGAGCCGGACGCACACGAGGAGGGCCAGGATCCCCCCCGCGAGTCCCCCGTAGAAGACGAGCCCTCCTTTCCAGACCATGAGCGCTTCGAGGGGGTTCGAGGCAAAATAGCTCCAGTTGATGAGGACGAAGAGGAGCCTGGCGCCCGCAAGACCGCAGATGATGACGATGAGCGCCATGTCCACCATCCGGCCGGGTTCGCCGCCGATCCGCCTGTAAAGGTATTCGGCAAGCCCGACGCCTGCCAGGATGCCCAGGGCGACCATCAGTCCGTAGGTGTGGATGGTCACCGGGCCTATCGTCACAAGATCAGGAAACATCGGGGCCCTGTCTCCCCTCGAGAACGCTGGCCTCGCCGGTGAAAAACAGGTAGGCGAGGAGGAGCGCTCCACAGGTTATGGCGGAGTCAGCGACGTTAAACGCCGGCCAGTGGTAGCTTCCCAGGTAGAAATCCAGGAAATCGACGACCTCGCCGGAGACGGCCCTGTCGTAGAGGTTGCCGACGGCGCCGCCGCCGATGAGGACCAGGGAAAGCCTCAGAAGGCGGCTCGATCCTGCCACCGCTTGCCTGTACAGGAACCCGAGAAGAACGACGGCCCCGATGGAGGCCACGATGAAAAAGCCCCTTCGCAGGGGACTGTCCCAGGAAGCCAGTATCCCGAAAGCGCCGCCGGTGTTCCTCACGTAGGTGAAATTGAAAAGGTCCGGGATCACGGGGATGGACTGGTGCAGTTCCATGAAAAGGGGGACGATCATCTTGGTGACGCGGTCGGCTACGATGACCACGACGAAAAGAACGGTGTCGCGGATCATCCCTGCTCCATCACTTCCCGGCACCGCCCGCATATCGTCGGGTGATCCTCGTAAGTGCCGACATCCGGAGTGTATTTCCAGCAGCGTTCACATTTCGACTCGGAGGTCCTCATCACCTGGACACCCACCCCCGGAGTGCGTTCATCACGGACGGCATCGACGGGAAGGGTGTCCGTCACCGTCGTGGCAGTGCCGGAAACGATAAACAGATCGGCCAGGGCGGGCCCGAAAGAGTCGAGAAAATCGGATGTTTTCTGGTCCCGGCAATAGATCCGGACCTCAGCTTCCAGGGAGTTGCCGATCTTCTTGTCCTGCCTCATGTCCTCCAGGGCCTTTGTGGCCACCTCCCTGATCCTCAGCAGTTCGGAGTAGCGCTGTTCCAGTGCGGGATCTTCCCACTGCTCCTCGGGAGAGGGGAAGCGCGACAGGAAGACGCTCTCGGGACGCGAGCCGGGCAGATACTCCCAGACCTCCTCGGCTGTGAAGGAGAGGATGGGAGCCATGAGCCGGACGATCCCGTCGGCGAGATGAAGGAACGCCGTCTGGGCCGAGCGCCTCAGCCTGCTGTCTTGAACCGAAGCGTACATCCTGTCCTTGAGCACATCGAGGTAGAAGTTGGAGAGGTCCACGACGCAGAAGTTGTGCAGCGTGTGGAATACCGTGTGGTACTGATAATTTTCGTAGGCCCCCAGGATCCGCCTGGTGACCTGGGAGAGCCTCAGAAGGGCCCAGCGGTCGATCTCTTCCATCTCCCCGTGCGGCACCGTGTCCCTTTCGGGATCGAATCCTTCCAGGTTTCCGAGGAGGTAACGGCACGTGTTGCGGATCCGCCGATAGGCTTCGGACAGGCGCTGGAGGATCTCCTGGGAGATCCTGATGTCGTCCCGGTAATCCTCTGCCGAGACCCAGAGGCGGATGATCTCGGCCCCGCTCCTGTCGGTGATCTCCTGGGGGGAGATGACGTTGCCCATGGACTTGGACATCTTGCGTCCGCTGCCGTCCACGACATAGCCGTGGGTGAGAACCTCCCGGTACGGGGCTTCTCCACGGGTCCCCACGGAAGCCAGGAGGGAGCTGTGGAACCATCCGCGGTGCTGATCGGAACCTTCAAGATACATGTCACATGGCCAGGGCAGGTCCTCCCGGTCATCGAGAACGGCGGCGTGACTCACCCCCGAGTCGAACCACACATCGAGGATATTCATGTCCTTCTTAAAGGAGGTGCCGCTGCAGGAGGGGCAGCGGGTTCCGGGCGGCAGCAGCTTACCTGCCTCCTCCGCGTACCAGATGTCCGCCCCCTTCTCTTCCATGAGATCGGCCACATGATCGCAGATCTCCTTGCTCATGAGGGTTTCCTGGCAGGACTCACAGTAGAATATGGTGATGGGCGAGCCCCAGGACCTCTGCCTCGATATACACCAGTCCGGTCGGTTTTCGATCATGGAGTAGATGCGCTGCTGTCCCCAGGCAGGTATCCATGTGACGTTGTTGATCTGGTCGAGGGACAACCTTCTGAGATCCCCTTCGTCCATGGAGATGAACCACTGTTCCGTTGCCCTGAAGATAATGGGTGATTTGCAGCGCCAGCAGTGGGGATAGGTGTGCTCGATGGTCGATACGGCCAGCAGCCTGCCTGTCTCCTCGAGCTTCCCGATCACATCCTTGTTGGACTCGAACACCTGTTTGCCGGCGAAATAATCCACATCGCCCGTGAAATGACCGCTGTCATCCACCGGGGCATAGACGTCCAGACCGTATTTCAGCCCCGTTTCGTAGTCGTCCTGGCCATGCCCCGGCGCTGTGTGAACACACCCCGTTCCCGCCTCTAAAGTGACGTAATCGGCGAGGACGATGACCGACTCCCGGTCGTAGAGGGGATGCCGGGTCCTGAGCCCCTCCAGGGCCTGGCCCTTGAAGCGGGCGATGGGTTCGGCCTGGTCGATGCCTGTGGCTCCCACAACGCTCGCCGTCAGTTCCTCGGCGACCACAAGAGCTCTGCCGTTCACGGGGATGGCCACATAGGTCAGGTCGGGATGGAGGGCTACGGCGAGGTTGGCCGGTATGGTCCAGGGCGTGGTGGTCCAGATCACGACCTCCGTGTCCACCCCCGCCAGTTCCGGGACGCGTTCGGCCGGATCGTCGATGAAGGGGAAACTCACGTAGATGCTCGGGGAGGTGTGATCGTGGTACTCCACCTCGGCTTCGGCCAGGGCCGTGGCGCAGGAGGAACACCAGTAAACGGGCTTCTTTCGTTTGTAGACAAGGCCCTTTTCGATAAAAGTGCCGAACTCCCTCGTGATCCTCGCCTCGTAGGGATAGGCCATGGTCAGGTAGGGGTTCTCCCAGTCGCCGAAGACACCGAGGCGCTTGAACTCATTCCTCTGTATGTCTATGTATTTATTGGCGTATTCCCTGCAGGCCCGACGGATCTGAAGGGCTGAAAGACCCTTTTCCCTCGCCTTGAGCTCCGTATCCACCTTGTGCTCGATGGGTAGGCCGTGGCAGTCCCAGCCGGGCACGTAGTGGGAGTACATGCCCGACATCCACTTCGATTTGACCACAAAATCCTTGAGGACCTTGTTCAGGGCCGTTCCCATGTGGATGTGTCCGTTGGCGTAGGGCGGCCCGTCGTGAAGCGTGTAGGTTTCAGAGCCTTCCCGGTCCGCCAGGATCTTCCTGTAAAGGTCGAGCTCCTCCCATTTGGCGAGGCGCTCCGGTTCCTTGACCGGGAGGTTGCCCCTCATGGGGAAGTCGGTTTTTGGGAGATTCAGGGTGTCTTTGTAGTTCTTCTTCTGGTCAGACATGGTTTTCTCGCAATCTCAGATCTCAAAAAGTCGTCTAATTGAAAAAACACACTTATTCCAAACAGGGATGAAGGGGATGAAAGGGATGGGGAAAAGCTTAATTCCAGATTCCATATTCCAAATTCCAGAAAACACCCACCTTTTGGCCTTTAGGCTTTGGCTTTTGGGCTTTTTTTATCCCCTGTATCCCTTTTATCCCTGTTAAATCTACCTGAAGCTAAACTTGTTATGCGTTGGACCCACTTTTTATTTTTTCCTGCGTGCTGCGTCCTGTGTACTGCGTGCTGCAATAAAAAAACCCGCCCCTCCAGGGACGGATCATTTCCGCGGTACCACCCCGGTTGCCCGGGTGCGCTTGCAGCACGGCCGGACCCCTCTGGCGCTGTAACGGGCGCACCCGGCTGCGCCTACATCCCGAGCCATGCCGGGGATTTCGGCGCGGCAGCTCGGGGGTGATCTTCCCTGTCCCCGGGTTTCCGGGCTCTCACCGCCCCCGGATCGCTGGGAACCTCCATCGGGACAGGTACTGTCCCCCTCATCGCCGAGATATCAAGATTTGAAGGGGAAGAATATGCTTTAGATACGGGGATGTCAAGGGGCCCGGGACATGTCCCGGGCCAGTCCAAAGCCCAAAGTCCAATGTCCAAAGGGGGCGGATTCCCGGGCTCTAGCGTCTGGAAGGACTAAAACCGGGATCGATGAATCTAGACTCCAGATTCCAGACACCAGACACCAGACACTTCCCTTCCCCGTTGACCTTGATGCCTGATAGCGTTAACATTCCTAGTTTGCGGACACAACCCTTGAATATAAGAGGTGGATCTTGGCCAAACCGGGCAAGCAGGAAAAGAAATTCGAAAAAAGGCTCACTGAACTCGAGGAGATCGTAGCGAAGCTCGAAGCGGGTGAAACACCCCTGGAAGAGTCTCTCCTTCTCTTTGAAAAGGGGACGGGGATCCTCAAGGAACTGACCCGCATCCTGGAGGAGGCGGAGCGCAAGGTGGAGGTCCTTACCAGGGACATGTCGGGAACCCTTGTGACAAAACCCTTCGAAGAGGAGGACCAGGAGTGAGCGCAGCAAGGTACCTCGAGGAGTCAAGGGAGAAGGTTGATCAGGCCCTTCAATCCCTGATGCCGCCGGAGGACTCGCACCCGGCACGGCTCGTCTCGGCCATGCGCTACAGCCTCTTCGCCGGCGGGAAAAGGATCCGCCCTGTTCTGGTCCTGGCCGCCTCCGGCGCCGCCGGCGGAAGGGAGGACGATGCCCTGGTACCGGCCTGTGCCATCGAGCTCGTGCACACCTATTCCCTGATCCACGATGATCTCCCGGCCATGGACGACGACGATTTTCGGAGGGGCCGTCCCACGTGCCACAGGGCTTTTGACGAGGGCACGGCTGTCCTGGCCGGTGACGCTCTCCTGACCATGGCCTTCGACCTCCTGTCGGAGGGGGGACAAGTTACCGGTCATGAACTGCGGCTTCAGATGGTGCGGGAACTGGCCCGGGCCGCAGGCTGGAGAGGCATGGTTGGGGGACAGCAGGTGGACATGGACAGCGAGGGAACGCAGGCCGACCTCCCCACCCTCGAGTACATCCACACGCACAAGACAGGAGCCCTCATTCGGTGTTCCCTGATCCTCGGAGGCCTTTCCGCCAATGCGGATGAGAGCACCCTCAAGGCCCTTGGCAACTACGGCGAAAGGGTGGGGCTGGCTTTCCAGGTGGTGGACGATATCCTCGATGTGACGGCAACCACCGAGGAGATGGGCAAGGACCAGGGAAGCGATGCCGCCAGGGGCAAGGTTACCTATCCGGGCCTTTTCGGCCTCGAGGAGGCCCGCGAAAGGGCCCGCAAACTGGTCCAGGACGCCAAGGCTGCGGTAGAGGGTGTCGACGCCACCGGCCGGCTGGCCGAGATCGCCGATTACGTTCTGCTCAGGAGGCTTTAGAGTTTGAAAAAGAAGGTTGAAAAAGCCCCCATTCTTCCATGGATCAACTCCCCGTCCGACCTGTGGGATCTGAATGTCAGGCAGCTCGAGCAGCTGGCGGGCGAGGTGCGGGAAGTTATCCTGGACGTTGTTTCCAGGAACGGCGGCCACCTTGCCTCCAACCTCGGGGCTGTGGAGCTGACGCTGGCGCTGCATCACGTCTTCAGGATGCCCCAGGACAAGATCATCTGGGACGTCGGCCACCAGGCCTACACCCATAAGCTGATCACGGGCCGTAGAGACCGATTCGGTACCCTGCGCACCAAAGGAGGGATAAGCGGATTCCCCAAGAGGAAGGAGAGCCCCTACGATCTCTTCGACGTCG
>CP070698.1:598621-603716 GCA_020349685.1 bacterium | reverse complement strand
CCAGAAAGAGTGTTTTGTCGGCTATAAACCGGAAAAGCTCCAGGAACTCGTAAGCGAATGAGGGAAAAACCGGCACCCGAAAAGGTGGAGCAGCTTTACGAAAAGCTTCAGGAAGATGCCGCCGCGGCAGGTTACAACCTCAACCCCGACGAGGCGTTCACCCGCGATCTGGTCGAGGCCCTTCTGATCAATGCCCGACGCTACGGCTACCAGGCCTGCCCCTGCCGCCTGGCCAGCGGCTCCCGCGACAAGGACCTGGACATCATCTGCCCCTGCGATTACCGGGACCAGGACCTGGCCGAGTTCGGTACATGCTACTGCGCCCTGTATGTTTCCGATGAGATCGCGAGGGGGGAGAGGGAAGCGAGCCCCATCCCCGAGCGAAGGCCGGCGGAACGGAAAATGCCGCCGGAGGGGGGGAGAGGGCGAGAGGGAGAGGGGGAGGAAAGTCCCGACGGAGCGACCGGGCGACTGAGCGACTCAGCGAAGGACCTTCCCTACCCCGTGTGGCGGTGCCCGGTGTGCGGGTACCTGTGCGCCAGGGAGCACCCGCCGGAGAAGTGCCCCATCTGCAAAGCGGACAAGGATCGATTCCAACGATTCCTGTGAAATGCGTCTGGTTTTACCGCAGAGGACGCAGAGGGCGCAGAGGAATTCTGAACCGGGGTGATGCATGGGTTTTGTTTTCTGGTGGAAAGGGGAGCCTCCACCGTCAAAGCAGGACCTTTTCGACAGCTTCCAGGATATGCCCTTCATTTTGAAGATCCTGACACTGCAGCTTTTGATCCCGGGGTTTTATCTTTACAAGCGAAAACCGGTGGTTGAGTGTTTCACCCGGAATGTTTGACCCTCTCCTCACCTCTGAGTCTCCGCGTGAGCCAGCCTTCCCGCTCTTGGTGGAATCTCTCTTCCTTTCCAGGTCCTACATTCTATTTCTTTACCGCGCCCTGCGCCCTTGTTTTCCTCTGGGTACTGGGTACCGGGTACTCATCAAGGAATCTCCCCCGACCTCCTTGATTTTCTAGGTGCCCTCTGTGGCTAAAACAAGCCCATCCTCACATGCCGCTGATATCGGCCGCCTCCACTGCTCTGCTGATCTGAGCAGCCAGCCGGGAGGGAAGGCCTTCCATCTTGACGTTGAGGAAACCTCTTACGATGGCGGAGGTGGCCGTCTCTTCAGTGAGCCCCCTTGACATGAGATAGGTGATCTGCTCTTCGGCGATCCTGCCCACGGCCGCCTCGTGGGACAGGTCAACGTCCCGGGTCAGACCTTCGAGCTCCGGCACGGCGAGGACCGTTCCTTCTTCGGAAAGAATGAGTCCTCTGCACTCCAGGTGTGCCTTGACCTGCGGCACCGCTCCCGTCACATGCCCCCTGGCCACGATCCTGCCCCCGGTAGTGATGGCCCTGGAAATGATCTCGGCACTGCATTCCCCGGCCCGAAGAAAGATCCTGCCGCCCACGTCCAGGTCGGTACCCTCCGGAGCCAGGAGGATGCTGTTCAGCCTCACCCTGGCATTTTTACCCACGCAGGTGACAACGGGATCCATTTGCAGGCTCCTCACAGGTTTCAGGGACACGAAGTTGCTGATAAAAACTCCCTCCTCCTCCAAAAGGGCCGCGGAGCGGGGCCTCACAACCATCTCCCTCCCCCAGGAATGGATCATGGTGTAGCTCACGGTAGCGCCCTTCCTGATGTAGTATTCAGTCACACCTATATGCAGACCTTCTCCCACACCGGGATCTGATCCGCAGCCTGTGATGATGTGGATTTCCGATCCCTCCTCGGCTACGATGATGTTGTGTACGTTCTGGGCCAGACCGCGCTCTGTCATGTAAAGACAGGCCTGCAGGGGCAGCTCTACCTTCACACCCGGTAAAACCCTGATAAAGAAACCGTGGTGGGGATGCCGTTTGGCCTGCTCCGTGAACCTGTCTGCCTCCGGGGAGAGGTTCCTCCATCGATAGCCCCTCAATCTTCCCCTCTTGCCGGCGGCATCGGTGATGCTCGTGACCTCAAGACCCTTTCCCCAGGCCCGGGAGAACAGCACCGAATGGTCCACCTGGACGTAAGAGCCTGCCCTGCAACCCCTTTCCGTATCAAGGCCGAGGTCGAGCGTGGACTCCTTGAGATCATCAGGGAGGTCTCCCAGTTTTTTCAGTCGTGGGTGGGGCCGGGCCCGGGTGCGGTATTTTGCGAAGTCGACCTCCATCTCCGGTGCAGGCCTTTCCCCCACATTCCCGTCCCTGACCTCTTTTCTCACGGGACACATTGAACGCACCCCTCATATCCTTTATTGCTTATGTCTTCGAGGAGATCCCGGGCGCTGCCGGTGCAGAGGATGCGCCCCCTGACCATGACGCAGGCACTGTCCGTGGTAACATGATCGAGGATACAGCCGGATTGGGTTATGATCAGCCCTGAGCGCTCCCTGTGAGCGGGAGCTTTCTCCTTCTCCAGGAGGAAGTTGATGGTCTGGCCAACGGCTGTGATGCTGATAAGGTCGACTCCCGAGTCCGGTTCGTCGAGGAGGACCAGGTCGGGTCCCTGCGCCAGCAGCTGAAGCAGTTCCGATCTTTTGGTCTCGCCCCCTGAAAAACCCAGATTAAGGTCTCTTGACTGGATATTTTCGAGATCAAGGCGCGCGATGTGAGCCTGGAGAGATGCGCCGGGGTCATCCGGCCGCACCGCCTTCAGGATGCGGACAAGATCGGCCAGTTTGACGCCGCGCACCGCCGGGGGTCTTTGAAAAGCCAGTCCGATTCCCATTCTGGCCCTCTGGTCCAGTGTCTTTCCCGTTATGTCTTCGCCCTTGAAAAGGATCGTTCCGGAGAGGACCTGGTACCCCGGTATTCCCATGATCGTGTGGAGGAGGGAGGTTTTACCCGAACCGTTGGGCCCGAAAAGGGCGACCGTCTCGCCCTTTCCAATGGAAAGGTTCACGTCTCTCAGTATGGGGCGGTCCCCTACATTGACCGACAACCCCCGGATCTCGAACACTGTATTCACCCGATTAAAAGTGTAGCAGAAAGGGAGCGTGAGGGTTTAAAAAGGGCCGTTGCGGGGCAGGCGGCCTGTTTCCGGACCGGGAGCGAACGGCCGGGAACAGCAACGGCCCGGCGTCACCATTTAGACCTGCCGGCCTTAAGGTCCATCAGCTTTCGCCGCCTTTGGAGGAACCACGCTTTTTTTCTGCGTGCTGTGTGCTGCGTCCTGCGTGCTCAACAAGGAATTTCCCCCGATCCTCCATGAACTCCTTGTACACCCTGTAATATTCCGTCTCCTCATACTTGACCACCCTCGGCGGCACATCGTCAAAGCTGAGGATCGCCGCATCCGGGCAGGCGAGGAGGATAGGGGAGTGGCTCGCGATAATGAACTGGGCGTCGCCTTTTGCCGCGGCGCGGGCGATGATCCTGATCAGGGCGATCTGGCTGGCGGGAGAGAGGGCCGTTTCCGGTTCGTCGAGCATGTACAGACCCCTGATGGAATAGCGGGAAGAGAAATAGGAGAGGAGGGCCTCGCCGTGGGACTGGGTCATGAGGGACCTTCCTCCGAAGTATTTCAGGATGCCCGGATCGGCCGCGGCAAATTCGTCCAGAGCCACGGCGAAATCGCGGAAGATGTCCGACGAGAAATAGGAGCCCGGTACGTTTCCGTCGATCCAATCCAGCTTCACGTAATTGTGAAGGCTGTCCTCGTAGGGGCTCCGGGCATACCGGCGGCGGCGCTCTCCCTCCCAGATGTGGATGCCGCTGGCCCTGCAGATGGCTCTCAAAAGGGTGGATTTGCCGGTGCCGTTCTCTCCCGCGAAGAAGGTGACGGCCGACCCCAGGGACAAAAGGGGCGCCTCCCTCACCAGAGGGAGATCGAAGGGATAGTCGTCAGAATCAGGGAAGCGATGGGCCTCCCATCGGACAGCGCGAAGATGGGACATCTGACCGTCACTCTTTGGAAGTCTTTCCCCACACTTTTTGCAGGTACTGGTCCCTGCCCGAACCGAACCTGTAGAGCTTGTATCGCAGAGGGTTCTTCTTATAATAATCCTGGTGGTAATCTTCCGCCGGCCAGAAGGTCCCGGCAGGTTCGATCTGGGTCACGACAGGGCCATCAAAGCGCCCCGATGCTTCCATCTCCCGCTTCGATTCCTCCGCAAGGAGTTGTTGTTCCTCGTTCTGGTAGAAGATGGCCGACCGGTATTGTCGGCCTGTGTCCGCGAACTGCCTGTCCGGTGTGGTGGGGTTGATCTGCATCCAGAACACGTTCAGCAGTTCCCTGTACGAAACCCTGGAAGGGTCGAAGGTGACCTTTACCGCTTCAGCATGACCTGTCAGGCCGGCTGACACCTCCTTGTAGGTGGGATTGTCCTCCTCCCCCCCCATGTATCCTGATTCCGTGGACAGGACACCGTCCAGCTTGTCAAAGGGGGGCTCCATGCACCAGAAGCATCCTCCCGCAAAGGTAGCGATCTGAATTTTCTCATCAGCTTCGGCCATCGGTGCACCTCCGAGTACAAGAAGGAATGCCATAGATAAGATAATCGTTTTCATAAGTACAACATAACCACGATGGCGGATTCCAAAAGGGGGCGGATTCCGGCACCCCGCCCTCAAGCCGGGCCGGTTCGCGGTCTTTCCTTCAGGAGGTTTCGTTCCGTTTTTTCGGAGCAGGGCTGGGATTTCATGACATGCCTTTTAAAAAGCTCGCACCAGATGGCCGTAAAGGTCATGCACGACCTGGCGCCATCCATCTCCTCCTTGGGCGCCTGAGCGTGAATGCATTTCAGGTCGCAGAACTGCATGGCCCTGTTTCCCTATCTTCCGAGGAGAGATGAAATATGCCTCTCCAGGTATAATTGAAGCTTCTTTCGAACCGCTGTTTCAAGCTCATCAAACTTGATACCCATTCCTCTCGGCTTTTGGCTGTGCGCCCTTTCTACAACGTATACAACCTTTCCCGTGACAGGCAGGGGACCCTCCTCGCTTCTTAATATCAGACGAAGGTCTACTGCCGTGCCCATGGGATAGGGGTCTTTTTTCATGATGAAAAGACCGCCCTCGCTGAGATTGAGGACCTGGCAGGGCACGAAGTCTT
>CP070698.1:593358-598521 GCA_020349685.1 bacterium | reverse complement strand
GTCCTCTACGCTCAGGGGTGCAAATACAAGCCTTCCTTCCGGGACCTGGGAAAGTCCGGCCTTGACGATTCTTTCCGGGGAAACGTTGGCGATCTCCCTGTCTCTGAGCGTTATGGAACCCTCGGGCACCTTGAGCAGACCGCTCACCGCGTTGATGAGCGTGGTCTTGCCGGCACCGTTGGCCCCGATGAGCGCGACGATCTCCCCCTCCCCCACGTGGATGGAGACCCCCTTGAGGATCTGGATACGGCCGTAGTAGGTTGTTATGTTACGCACTTTAAGCATAGCTTCTCAGCACGCAGTACGCAGTACGCTGTACGCAGCAGACATTCCAAATTCTTTACTGCGTGCTGTGTGCTGTGTGCTGTGTGCTGCCTCTCTCATTCTTCTCCCAGATAGGCCTTGAGCACCTTTTCGTCGTTCCTCACCAGTTCGGGGTTTCCCTCGGCGATCTTCTGTCCCTGATCCAGGACCATGACATGTTCGGAGATCTCCATCACCAGGTCCATATCGTGTTCCACCAGAAGGATCGTGATCCCCTTTTCCCGGATCCTCCCGATGAGTTCCGAGAGGTCCGAGGTCTCCCTGTTGTTGAGGCCGGCGGCCGGCTCGTCCAGCATGAGCAGCTGCGGCTCAGAGCCCAGGGCCCTTGCGATCTCAAGGACCCTCTGCCTTCCGAAGGGAAGGCTTCCGGCGATCAGAGAGGCGTACTTCCCAAGCCCCGTAAAATCCAGGATTTCGGCGGATATCTCTCGAATACGGCGCTCTTCCTTCCACACGAGAGGCAGTTTGAGCGCCGAGGTGAAAAAACCACCCCGTGACTTCAGGTGCATGCCCACCATGACATTTTCCTGCACCGTCATGTCGGAAAACAGCTGAAGGTTCTGAAAAGTACGGGTCACCCCCATGGAAGCGATGCGGTGGGGGGCTGTCCCCCCGATGGCGGCGCCTTTGAAAAAGACCTGGCCCGAGGTCGGCGGCAGGATCCCCGAGACCACGTTGAAGAGGGTCGTTTTCCCGGCGCCGTTAGGCCCGATCACCGACTGGATCAGCCCTTCACGGACCTCCAGGTTCAGGTCATGGATGGCCTTTACACCACCGAAATACCGGCAAAGGCCCCTTGTTTCCATAAGAAAGCTCAAGGCCGTTCCTCTCCCTCAGCGCGGGTAAAGGAGCTCAACCCCTTGTGCCAGAGGTGAATAATGAGATCCTCGATCCCCCGCAGCAGTCCCCTGGGCATGAAGATCATGACCATGATCAGGATAATACCGAACACGAGGGTCTCGTAGGAGTGAAAGACGTACAGGATCTCGGGGAGACTTGTGAGGATCGCCGCTCCGAAAATAGCCCCCCATAGACTGCCCAGGCTGCCTATCACGACCATGGTCACGAGCTTGACGGAGAACATGAAGGTGAAGGAGCTGGGACTGATGAAGGTTATGTAGTGGGCGTAGAGCCACCCGGCCAGGGCCGCGTAAAGGGCCGAAAGAACGAAGATCCCCACCTTGTAGCGGGAGATGTTCACTCCCAGGACCCCAGAGGCCGCCTCCGACCCGTGAATGGCTCTCAGGGCCCTGCCCACGCGGGAACGGACAACGTTTATGGAAAGCAGAAGCACAGCGAGAAGAAACGCCACAGCGAGATAGTACCACTCGCGGTCGGAATCAAAGGTGACTCCGAAGAGGTTCATGGCCTCGATGCCCGTCAGGCCGGAAGGTCCTCCGGTGAGGCTGCCCAGTTCGTTAAAGAAGATGAACACGATGATACCGAACCCCAGTGTTGCCATGGCCAGATAGTGCCCGTGCAGCTTGAGCGTTGGCACCCCGATGACCCACGCGATGGCCGCCACGACGGGCAGTGCCACCGCGAGCCCCGCCAGGGGCGGCCACTGCCAGTGGGCCGACGGGACTCCCGTCAGATAGGCCCCCAGTCCGAAAAAGGAAGCGTGACCTAAAGAGATCTGTCCCGTGTACCCAAGCAGCAGATCCAGCCCGAGGACGATGATGGAGTGGATGGCGATGATCACCAGGACGCCGAGGTAGTACTGGTTGGTGACCACGAGGGGGAGCGCCAGGACCAGGAGGGAGAAAAGCAAAAACCCGGCATAGGGGTTTTTGACGGCACCCGAAAGCCTCACACCCGCTCTCCCCTGCCCTTACCCAGGATGCCCTGGGGCCTGAAAAACAGCATGAGAAGCAGGATCACGAAGGCGATGGCATCCTTGTACCCGCTGGATATGAAACCGGCGCCCAGAGATTCGAGGACGCCCAGGGAGATCCCGCCCATGATCACCCCGAAAGGATGTCCCAGACCTCCTACGATGGCGGCGCAAAAGCCCTTGAGACCCAGCATGACGCCCATGTCGTAGGTCACCAGGCTTATGGGAGCGATGACGATGCCGGCCACGGCGCCGACGGCACCGGAAAGGGCAAAGGAGAGCAGCACCATGTAGGAGGTGTCGATACCGACGAGACGCGCCGCCCGAGGCTGGACGGCTGAGGCAACCATGGCCTTGCCGGTAAGAGTATGACTGAAGAACTGACGCAGAGCTATCACGATGGCAAAGACAACACCGATGATCCACAGGCTCTGGGGCTGGACCACGGCGCCGAAAAAGGGAATGGGATCGTTCCCCGTAAAGGCGGGGATCCTGTAGGGCTCCTTGCCCCAGATGAGGCTGGAGGCCCCACGGGTGGAGATGGATGCCCCGATGGTGATAATGATCAGTGTGATGGGGCTGGCGTTCTTGAGGGGCCTGATAGCCAGCACGTCCAGCAGGAGGCCGAATACCGCGACCATGGCGATAGCGAGCAGGGCGGCCAAGAGCAGCGGCAGACGCAGCACATTCATGCCGAACACGGTGAGCATGCCGCCGAGCATGACGAACTCGCCCTGGGCAAAGTTGATGATCTCGGTGGCGTTGTAGATGATATTGAAACCGATGCCGATGAGGGCGTAAGTGCTGCCCACCGTGATCCCGGTGATGACGAACTGGAGGATTTGCTGTTCGAGGCTCATGAAAGAAAAGTTCCAGGTTTCAAGTTCCAGGTTCCAGGGAACGTTATTGGTCGTCCCAGATTTTCTGGGTGAATTTCGTTCCAGCGGCTTTCCGACAATTCAAAATCCTCATTTTTTAACACGTTTTAAAGTATTTGGACATAAAAAGGGGGCCGGGAAACGGCCCCCATGCAACTTTGGACTTTGGACATTGGGCTTTGGACTGTATTTATTCCGCCAGCTTCCAGTCGCCGTTCTCGATCTTCACAAGCACGAAGCCTTCCTTGGTAAGGCCGTTGTGATCATCGGCCGAGAAGTTGAAGATCCCGCCCGTGCCCACGAAGTCCTTGATCTTCTCGATCTCGTCGCGGATGCTGGCGTGGGTGACTTTGCCGGCCTTGGCCGCGTTCTCGATGGCCATGACAGCTATATAGAAAGCGTCCCAGGCGTGCCCGCCGAATGTGTTAACGCTTCCGCCCCACCTCGCCTCGTAGGCGGCCTTGTAGCCAGCCAGGACCTTCTTCTGGGGATCGCTGTCCGCAAGCTGGTCCACGACCAGGAGCTTGCCCGCCGGCAGGAAGGTGCCTTCGGCCGCCCCTTCGGCTCCTTCAATGAAGGCTTTGGAAGCCACACCGTGGCTGTTGTAAAGGGGTCGGGTGATCCCCAGTTCCTTGCGGTTCTTGGCCACGACGGCCGGTCCGGGGTTGGTGCCCCAGCAGATGATGGCCTGGGCGTCGGAAGCCTTGATCTTGGTGAGCTGAACCGTCATATTGGTGTCGTTGGCGCCGTACCGCTCATCTGCGACAATGGACAGGCCGTAATTGCCCGCCAGGTTCTGGAGCTGGACGCGGCCCGAATCACCGAAACCGTTGCTTACCGTGATAAGGGCGATCTTCTTGATTCCATCGGCCTGGAGTTTCGTGTAGATCTTTTCCACAGCCATGATGTCGGTCTGAGGGGTCTTGAAAACGTATGGTTTGACCGGGACGACGATGGACACGGCCGCGGCGCAGGAGATGAGGGGCACCTTGGCCTTCTCGATCTCCGGTATGATCGCCATGCTCACGCCCGAGGTCGTGGGACCGATGATGACATCCACCTGATCCTTGCTGATGAGTTTCTTGACAGCGTTGACGGCTTTTGTGGGGTCGGCCTCGGTATCGTAAAGGAACAACTTGACCTTTTCGCCGTTAATGCCGCCCTTGGCATTGAGCTCGTCCACCAGCATTTCAGCCGTGTTTTTCTCAGGCAGTCCCAGCATGCTGGCGCCACCGGTGGTGGCGAAGATGGCACCGATCTTGTACTCGGCCAGCGCCGGCCCTGGTACCGCTGCCATTGCCAGCATAGCGGCAATAGCGACAACTGCAACCGTGATCTTCTTCATCTTTTCCGCTCCTCTCCCCCCTGTTGTGTCAGTTAAAGCCGGTTTAATGTCATCCCAGGATGGGCCAGATATCCCGGCCATCCCTTATAGGGAATACAGCTCTTCAGCTTTCACGATCTTAAAGTTGGCCTCGGGCAGGACACTGATAGCCTTGTCCAGGTCGTCGAATCGAAAGATGAGGATCGCGTGGCCAGCTTTTCGGTAGGCATACATGTACTCGATATTGATCTCGTTGACCTTCAGGATCTCCAGAAAGTCGGCAAGGCCCCCCGGTCTGTCCGGCACTTCGACGGCCAGGACGTCGTTGCGCCCAACGGTGAACCCCTCTTTTTTGAGAGCATCGTAGGCCTTGTCGTTATCGGTGACGATGATCCTCAGGATACCGAAATCCGCCGTGTCGGCAAGGGAAAGGGCCAGGATGTTGACGTCTGCCGCGCCAAGCACCCTGGTGATCTGGGCAAGGCGACCCGCCTTGTTCTCCATGAATACCGAGATCTGTTCTACTTTCATGATAAAGTCCCCCGACAAGCAACCTGACGTTAGAGGTTAAAGGTTAAAGGTTAAAGTTGAAAGAAAAAAATATCCATAAATTATTTACTTGTTTTAATATTTAATATCAAGTTTTTAAGCTTTATTTGTTAACCTTTTTCATGAAGTCTCTTCCCCTCGCTTTAACCCTTCCCCTTTAACCTTTCCCCTTGTTTATATCTTCCGGTTGTCGATCACCCTCTTCGCCTTGCCCTCGAAGCGTTCGATGGTCTTGGGCTCTACCAGCCTGACCT
>CP070698.1:590531-593258 GCA_020349685.1 bacterium | reverse complement strand
CTGTCGATCATAACTTCCCGGGGATATGAGATGAGGATAGCGAAGGCCAGGGAGGCAGCCGCGTCCAGGGGTGAGGACCAGTCAAGGGCACGCCTCAGGCCGCAGGTGAGCGCCTATGCCGACCACACGTGGCTGGAAAACAGGCCCGAGGCCATTTTCGGAGCCGGGACCTCACCCCTTAGCGAGGACAAGTTCCTGCGCTACGGTGTTACGGTAAGGCAGCTCATCACCGATTTCGGCCGGACCGGCTCGGGCATCGAGGCGGCCAAAGCCGCTGCCAGAAGCCAGTCCGAGGAGACCGGAATGATCCTTAACACGGTCACCCTGGATTACTTAACGGCCTACGTCTCCCTCCTCCAGGCGGAAAAAACCCTGACCCTGTCCGAGCTCGAAGTGGAGCGATTCAAGTCCCATGTGTCGGACGCAAAGGCTCTCCACGCAGCCGGCGAGGTGACACTGCACGATGTCCTGGCTTCCGAGGTCGCCCTGGCCGACGCAAGTCTAAGACGCATCACGACCGAGGACGAGCGGAACCTTGCGGGTTCAAGGCTCAATTACCTGATGATGCGTCCCCTAGACAGCCCGGCCAAGGTTGTGGATTTCGACTTTCGCCTGGGTGCGTTCCCGAACCTGGAGGAGGCTATGGCCCGGGCCATGGCCAACCGGCCGGAGCTCAAGGTGCTCGACGAGAGAATCGCGGCCATGGAGGCGGAGCTTGACTTACGGAAAGCGGAGGGGTTTCCCACCCTCTTTGTTGGCGGTGGTTATGCCTATGAGGAAAACCCCTACCGGGTCCATGAGGACAACTGGTCCGCCACGGTCGGCCTCACCTGGGATCTCTACACGGGCGGGGCGCGGACGGCCGCTCAAAAACAGCTCATGGAGGAACTGAATGCTCTTATCGTCCAGAGGGAACAGATGAGGGAAAGGGTCAAACTCCAGGTCAGGGATTCCCATCGCCTGCTCACCGGAACGGTGGAGCGTTTGAGGGTGACCCAAAAAGCGGTCGCACAGGCCACTGACAACCTGAGGCTGGAAAGGTCCAGATACAACGAGGGCGAGGCCACAGCCACGGAAGTTACGGATGCGGTAACCTCCCTGGCCCGTGCTGAGGACAACCACTGGACAGCGGTCTATGGAAGGCTCAAGGCTGAGGCTGGTCTTTTGTATGCCACCGGGGACGATCTCGTGGCCGTCTATTCAGGAGACGGAAATACAGGTATCGGTGACACCTCTAAATAAGGAAACTGGAGAAGCAAAATGAATGGCGAAAACGAGCATCAGGTAGTCCGCAACAACAAAAAGCGCAAGGCGTTCATCGTCCTCGGCACGGTCGTGGTCATTGGTCTCTCGGCGCTCTTTATCTACAGGGCTTACGCCAGGACCCACGTCACGACAGACGACGCCTTCGTGGAGGCATCCATCCACATGATTGCGGCCAGAGTGTCCGGTACGATCAATCAGATCGCGGTGAACGACAACCAGCCGGTAAAGGCCGGTGACACCCTGGCCAGCCTCGATCCCGAACCTTACCAGAGGGCCGTGGAAGAAGCCGCCGCCTCCTTGAGATCAGAGGAAGGTCGTCTCACGGAGACCCTGGCACGGGTCACCTCCCAGGAAAGGCGGGTGGCCGCCACGAAAGCTTCCGTACAGAGAACGCTTGCGGCCGAGGAAGAGCTTCTGGCGGCCGTCTCCGCGCGGATTGCCGAGGTCCAGGCTAAAAGCGCCGCTCTGGATCAGAGCAGACTGGACCTGGCGAGGGCCGAAAAGCTGAGTCAGCAGGAGGTCATCCCCAAAAGCCGTTACGACCGGGCCAGAACGGCCTTTGAAATGGCAAGCGCTTCTTTTACAGCGACCCAGGAACTGAAAAACCAGGCCCAGGTGGCACTCAAAGCCCACAAGAGCACCGTAAACCAGGCCCTGGCCCAGCTCAAGGCGGAGGAAGCGGCTCTTGAAAGCGCCCGTGCCTCCGTGATGACCCAGGAGGGCCAGATCGCGAGAAGAAAAGCACAACTGGACTCCGCCAGGCTTCACCTGTCCTATACCACCCTCGTTGCGCCGGCTGACGGTTTTGTAACCCGCCTGGCGGCAGAGGTGGGGAACACGGTCCAGGCAGGACAGCCCCTCATGAGCCTGGTCAACCTTGGCGAAGCCTACGTCGTGGCCAATTACAAGGAAACAAAGATCGGACGCTTCCAAGAGGGGCAGAGGGTCGTCATCAGACTGGATTCCTATCCAGGGCAAAAGTTCCAGGGCACCCTCGACAGTATCATGGCCGGAACCGGTGCTGCCTTTACCCTTTTTCCTCCTGAGAACGCCAGCGGCAATTATGTCAAGGTGGTCCAGCGGGTTCCTGTGAAGATCACCTTCGACGATCTCGAGGAAGTCAGGCCACTCCTGAGGATCGGGATGTCTGTCGTTCCAACTATTCTCATCGAATAGTTGGAACGAGGGGAAAGGAGAAAGGACAAAGGGAAAAGGGAACGCCTCTCTTTTCCAAAACATTTTCCACTCTCCCCCCTACACACCCGGTGAACTCTTTAACCTTTTGCCTTTAAACTTTTACCTGATGCGGAAAAACCGCCTATGCCTGACCAGCCCCAGAAACAGGTGAACAAGTGGATCGTGGCCGTTACGGTCATGCTGCCGACTCTTATCGAGATCATCGACACCTCCATCGTCAACGTCTCCCTGGACCACATCCGGGGATCCCTTTCAGCGGGGATG
>CP070698.1:583263-590431 GCA_020349685.1 bacterium | reverse complement strand
TATCCTCGCCACTCCTCGCAATGACGCCGGCCCATTGCCGGAATGCCATGTTCCACGTTCCAGGTTCCAATTTCAAACCTCAAACTTCAAACATCAAACATCAAACCTTCTTTTTCGCCTAGTCGCTTGGTCGCTCAGTCGTTCTCTCCCCCTCCCCCACTCTCCCTCTCTCCCCCTCTTTCCCTGAGCCGCCGGATCTTCCCTCGCAGTTCTTTTAATCTTTCCCTTATCTCCCGCTCCTTCCCGTGCGGCGAAGGGGAATAGTACCTCCTCTCCCCCATCTCCTCGGGGAAAAAACTGTGGAGGGAAAGACCTTCCGGCATGTCGTGGGAGTACTCGTAGCCCTTCGCGTAGCCCTGGTCCCTCATGAGCCGCGTGGGGGCGTTCCTGATGTGCAGGGGGACGCCGCGTGCCTCGGTCTCCCGCACGTCCCTGAGGACCCTGCCGTAGGCCGTGTAAAGGGCGTTGCTCTTCGGAGCCATGGCCAGATAAACGGTGAGCTGAGCGATGATGAGGTCGCCCTCAGGCTCTCCGACGAAGTCAAAGGCTTGCCTTGCCGCCGCAGCCTGCACCAGGGCCTCCGGGTCAGCCATCCCCACGTCCTCCACGGCGGCCCTGGCGAGACGCCTCAGGAGGAAGCGGCGGTCCTCCCCCGCCTCCATCATCCTGGCAAGCCAGTAAAGGGACGCGTCGGGATCGGACCCCCGGATGCTCTTGTGGAGGGCGCTGATGATATTGTAGTGCTCCTCACCGCCCTTGTCGTAGGCGAGGGATTTGCTCTGGACGGCCTTCCGAACGTCCCCGGCACTGATGGTCCGATGCCCATCCTCGTCCGGCTGGACGAGGATGGCGGCCATCTCCAGCGCGTTGAGAGCCCTCCTGGCGTCCCCATCGGCCACCGAGACGATGTAGTCCACTGTTTTCCCATCGGCCGTCACACCCATCTGATTGAGCTCTTCATCCCGGGCGATCGCCCTCTGAACGATGGTCCGTATTTCATCCGCGCCCAGAGGCCTGAACACGAACACCTTGCTCCTGGAAAGAAGGGCGGCGTTGACCTCGAAAGAGGGGTTTTCGGTCGTGGCTCCGATGAGGATCACATCACCCGATTCCACGTAGGGGAGGAAAGCGTCCTGCTGCGCCTTGTTGAAACGGTGGACCTCGTCAACGAACAGGATCGTCCTGCGTCCCGACCGGCGCCTCAGTTCGCGGGCAGCGGCCATGACCTCCTTCATCTCCTTCGATCCCGAGGTCACCGCGCTGTAGGACATGAACATCGATCCCGTTTTGTCGGCAATGAGGCGCGCAAGGGTTGTTTTTCCGGACCCCGGGGGGCCCCAGAAGATGACTGAGGCGAGCTGGTCCTCCTCGATCATCCTTCTCAGAATTGCCCCCGTACCCATGAGCTCTTCCTGCCCGACAAACTCCTCGATGATGGCCGGCCTCATCCTGTCGGCAAGGGGTCCGGGACCCGCGGCAGCGCGCTCAAAACGCTCTTCAGGAAAGAGATCTCCCGTGCTCATGCAACACAAACTCCAGTAATTTCCTTGATTTTAAGAGACATATTTCATAAATTACCAGAAACCCGCCTGAGAGTCTGCCGGAAAAGCATTTCCGTCGGACTATCAGGTGTTTTTGTCCGCGCGGTGAGAAATATTCCCGGAATTTTCCGGAAGGCTTGCGAGCCACATGAGGCCTGCCCGGGAGGAAAGTACCCGACATGGTTGCAGTGAAAGTCCTTGTTGTCGACGACGAATCGTTCATCATAAATCTCCTGAAAAACGGCCTCACCGAGAACGGGTTCGAGGTGATAACAGCCCGGAACGGTTTCGACGCTATCCTGGCGGTGGAGGAGCAGCAGCCGGACGTGGTCATCACCGATATCATGATGCCGCGCTTGACCGGCCTTGAGTTTCTCAAGGCCCTGAAGAACAACCCGGCCACGGCCGACGTGCCCGTGTTCCTCATCTCGGCCATGGACCAGGCGGACATGGTCCAGCAGGGGCTCGATATGGGGGCTGTGGATTACCTGACCAAACCGTTCAAGATAAACGAGATCATAGGAAAACTGAGACACCACCTGACTTGAGGAAGAGTGCTTGAATGGAAAAGGAAGCGCAGATACTCATCGTTGAAGACAACCCCGGCCTCAACGAGATCCTGCGGAAGATCGTTGAATCGGAAGGCTACGAGGTGGTCTGCGCTTTCACCGGCGCCGCAGCCCTGGAGGCCCTCGATAAAGAGGGACCTTTCGACCTGGTTCTCCTCGACGTCATGCTGCCCGATCCTGAATCACCCACCGGAAGGGGCATGGACGGGCTGGAGGTCTGCCACCGCATCAAATCCAACCCCGCCCATGCGGATACCATGATCTTCCTGGTAACTGTCAAGGACCAGCCCGAGGACATCATGAAAGGGATCGACGCAGGGGCCGACGACTACATCACCAAACCCTTCAACACGACCCTCCTCCTTGCCAAGATCAAAGCCATGCTCCGCATCAAGAGCCTTTCGGAAGAGCTGAAAAACAAGAACACCATGCTCGAGGAGATGGCCATAACCGACGGCCTCACGGGCATTCCCAATTACCGTTACTTCATCGACAAACTGGAGGAGGAGGTCAAGCGGGGCCGGCGGTATTTAACACCCTTTACGCTGCTTATCCTGGATCTTGACAACTTCAAGGAGGTCAACGACACCCACGGGCACCGTCACGGTGATTTTGTCCTCCAGGAAGTGGCCAACAGGCTCCAGCACGGTCTCAGGGAAACGGATATCCTTGCCCGGTACGGCGGCGATGAATTCGCCCTTCTCCTGACCCAGACCGACTCCCAGGGCGGCAAGAATGTGGCCGACCAGGTTCTCGAGCGGCTGGCGCTGCCTATCGTGGCCGATGGTACGGAACACTTCATCGAGGCGAGCATCGGCGTGGTGGCCAGCGACACGATGCGCAACGCCTCGGCCGATGAGCTCATCGTGGCTGCCGACCGGGCCCTGTACATGGCCAAGGAAAAGGGCGGGGACCAGGTTTACGTGGCCCTGCCCGAGGCGAGCTAGGCACCCCTGGTCAGGCCAGGACCTTTAAAAGGGCTTCCCGGATACGATCCAGTTTGCCGGCGTCGGTCACTTTCATCCCCTCCAGATCCTTGACGTAGAAAACGTCAACAGCCTGGTCCACCTTCGTGGAGACCTTTGCCGTGTGGATGGAAAGCCCCAGCGAGGCCAGGGTCGATGTGATCCTGTACAGGAGGCCTATCCTGTCCGTCGCGTAGACATCGATGACGGTGTGCTCCTCCGAGATCTCGTTATCCACCTCGACCCTGGGAGGGACCTGAAGGATACGGTCCCTCTTGTCGAGGGGTAGGGACAGGCTTCTGCTGGCGAAAAGCTCGTCAACGTCAAGCTCCCCGGCGATGGCCTTTTTCAGTTCCCGGTTCACGATCCTCATTTTGACCTTGTCCTTGATGGGTTTCATGACGCTGTCTGTCACGTGGAGGACATCGAACACGACACCATCCCTCCTGGTCAGGATCTGGGCGCCCAGAATGTTCACGTTATTCGCTGAAAGGACGCCCGCCATCCTGGCGAAAAGACCCGGTTCATCGTGGGACACGACAAAAAGGTTCGTGAAACCTCCCCGCTGGACCTGCCTCCAGGATAGATAAACAGGGTCTTCACCCATCTTGAGCTTCATATCGATGAGACGGGCCAGGACCCTTGGCCGGTACATCAGGTAGGCCCTTTCCGTCAGGGTATCCAGTTCCGCCTTCAACTTTCCGGGAGGGTGGTCTGCCGCCAGTTTCTCCTCCACGAAGGTGCGGCCCAAAAGGATCTTCTCCATGACCTCTTCACGGTTGATCCCGCCCTGCTCGATGGCCTTTAAGGTCTCGATAAAGAGCTCCGTGATCAGGCTTGCCTTCCACTCGTTCCAGACGCCCGGCCCGACGGCCTTGAGGTCAGCCATGGTCAGAAGATACAGCAGCTTGAGCCGTTCCGGGGTTCCCGCGAGCCTCGCCGTTTCCAGGATGGTCCTCTCCTCGTGAAGGTCCCTGCGCTGGGCCACGTGGGAGAGGACGAGATGGTGTCTGATGAGGAATTCGACCATCTCGATCTGATCATCGGTGAGCCCGAGCCTGCTGCCCGCCTTGGCCGCCATGACGGCCCCCGTCTCCGAATGGTTGGAGCCTTTTCCCTTGCCCACATCGTGAAGGAGAAGGGTGAAGAACAGGAGATCCCGTTCCTTCTGCATCTCCTCCCAGACCTGCTGATAGACGTTCATGGCCGGGTCCTTCGATCCCGGCAGTTCGACGATCTCCTTGATAGCCCTGATGCTGTGTTCGTCCACCGTATAGGTGTGGTAGTAATCGTGCTGCATCTTGCAGTGGATGGTAGCGAATTCCGGAATGTAGTTTCCGAGGAAGCCAAGTTCGTTCATGAGCAGGAGCGTGTCGTAAAGTCTCCGGTCGTCCCACAGGATGGAGAAGAACAGATCCGCGGCGGTTCGCGACCTTCTGAAATCCCGATCGCCAAGATCCAGGGACTTCCTCACTGCCAGGGACAGCTCCGGGGAAAGGTCCAGGTTGGTGCTCTGGTATTTCCGGAAGATCTCCATGACCTGGATGGGGTTGGAACGGAGGAACTGGACGGCGTCCTTGCGGGTGTAGATGTTGCCGTTGCTGGCATAGTACCCGTCACCGAGGTCCCTTTCCCTGAGCCGCTGGAGGATCCTGGGCGCGCTCCTCTTGCGCTCCAGTGACCTTTTGATGACTCCCATGGTGATGTGGTGGACGCGGCCGGCGTGGTCGTAATACTCCTGCATGAACTTTTCGACGGCGGGGACGCCTTTTTCATCTTCCGTCCCCAGTTTTCTGGCCACGACGGGCTGCCTCTCCATGGTCAGCAGATCCCTCGCGGTGTTGGAGGTGAAGTGCAGCTCACACCGGACTTTAAGAAGAAAGTTCAGTGACTCTTTCAGGGAGAGGTAGTCGTCACGGTCGAGCACATGCAGGTCCCTGGCTCTGGTCAGGTCCTCCAGGCTGTCCACGTCGAAGAGGACCTTGGCGACCCATAAAGCCGTGTTGATGTCTCTCAGGCCGCCCATCCCCTCCTTGAGGTTGGGCTCGAGGACATAGACCGTCCCGCCGTGCTTTTCGAGCCGCTCCTCCATGACCTGCAGTTTGGCCCGGACGAAATCGGCCCCCACCTTGTCGAGCACCCGCTTTTTAAAATCCCATTTGAAGGTGTTCAGAAAGATGGAATCACCCTTGAGGTAGCGGGCGTCGATGATGGAGGTCAGGACCTCGTAATTGTCCTTGGCGAGGGAGTAGCAGTCCTTGGCCGTCCGCGTGCTGTACCCCACGTCGAGGCCGGTGTCCCAGAGAGTGTAGAGCATCCTTTCGGTGAAGACCCTGGTCCATTGCGAGATCTCGTCGGGGACCAGGAAAAGGAGATCGATATCCGAGTGGGGGGCGAGCTCCTTGCGGCCATAGCTTCCCAGGGCAAGGAGGACGAGGTGCTCATCGGCCGCCATTCCCTCTTTTACGAGGTCCCGGGTGGTTCTCTCGTAAACGTAGGTGACGATCTCGTCCATGAGGCGGGTCAGCTGGGCGATGACCTCGAGACTGTCTAAGCCCGCCTCGTGTTCCATCTTGAGCGTGTTCCAGGCGTTCCTGTAAGTGCGCTGCAGCTCGTTCCCCAGCTGTCTGGCATGGGGGGCTTCGTTGAGCTTATCGACGCTCAAAAGGCTCACGAGGGACCCTCTGTCTCCTTGGTCACCCTTTTCGTGTAGTTGATAATGCCCTTGGTGATGGAATCGGAAAGAGTGTCCCGAAAATCGCTCCTTTCAAGGAGCTTTTCCGCGCTGGAGTTGCTGATGAAGGCGGTTTCTATGAGGACCGCCGGCATGGATGTCTTGGAAAGGACGAAGAAGGGAGCCTGCTTGACCCCCAGGTTCTTGATCGTCCCGAACCGGCCGTTGAGCTCACCGTGAAGGCTGTCCTGGACCGTTTCCGCAAGGATGCTCGAGTGCCACATGTTGTTCTGGTTCATGAGGCTGTGCAGGATCTGTTCGAGGTCCGAAAGGGCGTTCACCTCGGACACGGCGTTTTCGAGCATGGCCGTCTCGCTGGACTGGCGGTCCTTGGCAACGCCCAGGAAGTAGGTTTCGACCCCCCGGACGCTCCGGTTCTTGCTCGCGTTGGTGTGGATCGACACAAAGAGATCGGCCCTGTTCTCGTTGGCAAACCGTGCCCGGTCGGCCAGTTCGACGAAAACATCCTGGTCCCGCGTCATGAGAACCTCGTAACCCCGGGCTTCCAGCTGTGGCTTGATGCGCCTGGCAAGGGCCAGCACGACGTCCTTCTCCCTCAGTCCTTTCGGCCCCACAGCTCCTGGGTCCTTCCCGCCGTGACCGGGGTCGAGAACGATCCTCCTGATCTTCAGGCCGAGCTGCTGGGAAAGGGGCAGGATGTTGGAGTCGCCCGACGCAGAGGCGGCAGAGGTCTGCTCTTGTACGGCTTCTTTTCCCTCCCCGTAAATGTCCACGACAAGTCTCGAGGGGTTATCGAGAGCCCTGGCCGTGCTGTCCTTGAGGCTCTCCATATCCAGGACGAGACGCACTGTATCGCTGTCGTACTGTGCGATCCTTGCCTGGTGCAGCAGACCGTCCCTGATGGCCAGGGAGTTGTCGATCCCCTTGGGCAGGACGGCCCCCTTCATGTCGATGTAGATCCTCGGGGGTTTACCTGTTACGGGATCCCTTTTCAGGCTGTTCTTCTCGAACCTGAGCTGGCCGCTGCCGTAGACCACGACACGCGTGTAGTTGGGGTTGGACCAGTACTTGACATCCGAGACGTTGAACTTCGCTGCCCTGATGGAGGGAGGGGGCACCGGCTTGGGACGAGGCGCGTAGGCGGCCAGCTCCGTGACCTTCTGCTGCGCCTTGCGGTACATATCCCCCTTCGGATAGCTCTTCTGGATCCTGCTGTAAGCGCCGTAAGCCTCCTCCTTTTTCCCCATCTCCTCGAGGATCTCCGCGGCGTTGAACAGGGCGTCATCCGCGAGCTTGCTGCCCGGGTAGCTTCTGGAAAGGAGTTCAAAGGCTTCAAAACCCTTTTCCAGGTCCTTCCTGAGCCAGGATCTGCGGTACAGCTTCCGGTAGAGCACGCCC
>CP070698.1:579558-583163 GCA_020349685.1 bacterium | reverse complement strand
TTTTCAGGGGATTTAAGGACTGCGTGGAAAGGACATGGAAGGAGATCGATAACCAATACAATATTCCGAAGAGCCGCTTTTCGGATGAGAGGAACGCATGGTCTGCATCTTCGCTGATGGCAGAAGGACCGGCTGGTAGGAGGCGTTTTTTAAGAAGGTTCAGGGACTGCGTGTCCTATGCCTGGGATGCCTCTGACAGGCATTACCACATCCCCAAAAGCAGGCACGGGAAAACCACCCAAGGGCAGGTGTGACCGGGGGAGAGGTTCCGGGCAGTGAGTTGTGTTCCGCAAGCTGTGAGCTTTCACGAGCCTGCACGTAACTCCAATCCCTCCGTTCCCGCCTCCCTGCTCAGGGCACTCTTCTTAGAGCTTTAAGCTGCCTGCTGACAGCTGCCGCCATATTCTGTATCCTGTTCGCGGTGGTGAAAGGAGATGCCGTGAGCAGGAAGATTTACGATGTAACCATGACCATTGAAAACGGGATGCTGGCATGGCCCAGCGACGGTCCGGTCTCGGTGGACAGGGTGCGATCCATGGATGCCGGTGAGCGGCTCAACCAGTCCCGGTTGGACCTGAGCGCTCACCCAGGGACCCACATTGATGCTCCCGTGCACTTCCTCCAGAAGGGAGAGGGCATCGATTCCCTGCCTCTGGAGGTCCTCATCGGACCCGCCACGGTGGTCCACATCCCGGGTGTCAAGGCCATCGGGGCTTCGACCCTGCAAGCTGCCGATATCGAGGCCGGCACCCGTCGGTTGCTGCTGAAAACAGATAACGAGAGGCTCCTGATGCAGCGTGAGTTCAATCGGGATTTTTCCCACATCACTCCGGATGGGGCAGCCTATCTCGTCGAACGGGGTCTTCGGCTCATCGGTATCGATTACCTTTCCGTGGCCGCCTACGGAAGCGGGGAAGAGGTTCACAGGGCTCTGCTTTCGGAAGGGATCGTTATCGTTGAAGGGCTCGATCTTTCGAAAGTGCTGCCTGGCAGGTACAACATGACCGCCCTCCCCCTGAAGATAAGGGGGTGTGACGGCGCGCCGGCGAGGGTGGTGTTGGAAGCAATGGATGGAAAATAGAGAATGGAAAATGGAGAATGGAGAATAGGAGAATGGAGAATAGGAGAATGGACAATGAATAAAGGATGGGGTCGGGACCGAAACTGGAACACCTTATCTTGAAGTATTTTTCCAAGTTCCCACTAACAATACGTTTACTGCCGCAATGGCTGTTGTTGTCCCCTCCATTTTCCATTCTCTATTTTCTATTCTCCCTTTTTCCCCTATACTCCGGCAAGGAAATCTTCCAACGGGAATAAAGCAGGGACACAGGGGGTAATATAATTGGAGGTTCAGGCTCCATAAACGCAAACGGCAGCCGGTACCGGTATTCGTTCCCTCCGGGGTTAAAACACCGGGAAGGGACCCTCGCGTTCAAGATTCCTTTCCGACACCCCGACCAGTCACGCCTGAGTCATTTCATCTGATAAAAGGCAGGCGGGCGAGCCGATACACCGATACTGAGCCAGGGAGACAGCTACATTGAGCAATCTATTACTTGTTCTTCAATTGTCGACGGGACAACTGGGCCGCGAGGTGGAGCTTGGCGTTTTCTCCATGATAGCGCGCTCCGGGCTGGTCGTGCAGCTCGTTCTGTTTACGCTCCTTTTCATGTCCGTGATGACCTGGGCCATCATTTTTTACAAGTGGAGGATGTTCAGGCAGGCGGAGCGCGAGAACCACCGTTTCCACAACCTTTTCCTGCATCAGCAGCGGCTTAGCCTGATCCATGAGGGGGCGGAGAGTATGACCTTCTCACCCGTGGCCTCCATATTCAGGGCCGGCTACATCGAGCTTGTGAGGGTGTCCCGTTCCAGGCAGCAGCAGCCGCGGAACTTCCCTGAGGAACCCTCGGGGCTCATCAAGGAAGTGGGAGGTACCGAAAACATCAACCGGGCCCTTTTAAAGGCTGCCGAGACGGAACTCACGCGTCTGGAAAAAGCCCTGCCATTCCTGGCCACAACAGGGAGCACGGCTCCCTTTATCGGGCTTTTCGGCACCGTATGGGGCATTATGAACGCTTTCAGGGGGATCGGCCTTGCCGGCAGTGCCAGCCTCATCTCCGTTGCCCCCGGGATCTCCGAGGCCCTGGTAGCCACGGCGGCCGGTCTGGCCGCGGCGATCCCTGCCGTCGTGGGCTACAACTATTTCATCCAGAAGATCCGTTTACTGGATAACGACATGAGAACCTTTACGGCAGAATTCCTGAACATCATCGAAAGGCATTTCAGGAGAAAAGACTGATGGCCATGCGGGGAGGATTTAACAGGCGTATCATGTCCGAGATCAACGTGACCCCTCTTGTGGATGTGATGCTCGTTCTGCTTATCGTCTTCATGGTGACGGCTCCCATGCTCAAATCGGGGGTCGATGTGCAGCTTCCCACCGCTGGAATGGCTCCCCTGGACAAGGGGGAACGAGCCGTTACCATAACCATCGATCGAAGCGGAAGGGTGCACCTCGAACGGCACAATCTTTCCCTTGAGGAGTTCCTCAGAAGGGCGCCGGTGGTCCTTTCCGAGCTGGGATGACGGCCGGTCTATCTGCGCTGAGATGCCAGGATCTCCTACGGGACCATCGTGGCTGTCATGTCGGTCCTGAAGGGTTCCGGTGTGGAAAGGATCGGCCTGGTGACGGAACCGGAGCTCGAGTCGAGGGGACGGCCTTGAAATTGAAAGCCTTCACGCTTCCTTCCGGTCACGAACACCATTTCAGGGAAAGGGCCTTCAAAGGCTCCTTTATCATCTCCTTCGGCATCCACGCTCTCATCCTCGTGGTGACCGGGAGCATGACCCTTTTCAAAATGTCGGGTACCACCTATGCACCCTCCTATACGGTGGACCTGGTCTCCCTTCCTTCGACGGCGCCCGCCCCGGTACCGGCAGCCAAAACGACACCTCCCGCGCCGAGCGCAAAACCAAAACCGGCTCCTGAAAAAAAGGTGGCCAAGCCCGCGGAGCCGACCCCTGAGCCCAGCGTAGAACCGGAGGTGATCAAGCCGTCAGGAGGTGATGAAGCCGCGCGGCTCGAGAGGCGCAGACGGATCGAGGAGCTGGAGCTTCAAGCCCGGCAGCTCTATGAGTCATTCACCAGCGAGGAAGACGCGGGTACGCAGGAGGGGGGCCCTCCCGCTGAGGCAACGGCCGCTGGACCACCGGTGACAGGTTCTCCGGGAGGAAGGGACGGCGCTCCACCAAGCATAAGGTTCAGAGCCTACTACGACCGCATCTGGGCTCAGATCAGATCTTCCTGGGTCCTCCCTGAGGGGGTGACTTCCAGTACCAGCCTTGTTGCGGTTGTCGCCCGCATCATCTGGACCGTTGCCGAGCTGGGACTCAGCCTGGCTGTCGCAATTTTCGTGCACCGGTATCGGGACAATTGAGCAAGGCTAGGAGAGCTTCCCTGATAGTCATATGGGTAAGAACTGAATAGAGTCGGCAGGATTAGGCCAGAACGCCCGTTTCAACCTGCAGGTTTATTCTGCTCCATTCGTTGGATGGACCGTGATCAGCCTCGCGCTTATTAGTCTCAAACCGATTTCCCG
>CP070698.1:573629-579458 GCA_020349685.1 bacterium | reverse complement strand
CCCAAGGCTGTTAAATACGTACCGTTCGACGGTGGCGGTGAGGTCATGACCGCCCTCCTTGGAGGGTTCATCCAGGTATTTCCCGGGGACATCTCCGAGGTCAAGGCCCAGTTGGACGGCGGAGCGATCAGGGTGCTCGCAGTCATGGGCGAAGAGAGGCTCCCCGATGAGCTGAGTTCCATCCCGACAGCTATGGAGGAAGGGTACAAGGCCAAGTGGGTTGTGTGGAGAGGTTTTTACATGCCTGCTGGAACCTCCGACGATGCCTATAACTACTGGATCGATGCGCTCAAGAAAGCCACCGCTTCCAAGGAGTGGGCCGAGATGCGCAAGCAGAACGGCGTCGCCCCCTTCTACAAGAGCGGAGCCGATTTCAAGGCCTTCGTGGACGAGCAGGTGGAAGAGATCCGGGCCCTTTCCAAGGAACTCGGCCTGTGACAGACAGGCTGACAGGCGGCCTGCTGCTGGTGCTTTCCCTGGGGTATGCCTACCAGGCCAGGTCCTTCGATGTGGGGTTCATGGCGGACCCCATAGGCCCCAAGGCTATGCCCTTTATCATCGCCGCCTTCATGTTTCTGTTTTCACTGTACCTCGTGATCAGGCCGGATCCAGAGCCTGATTGGCCGGTGAGAAGAGTGTGGGTGAACAAGGGACTGGTGCTTTTAAGTTTCGTTCTTTACGCCTACGCCCTGGTGCCGCTGGGTTTCCTTCTTTCGACAACCCTGCAGGTGACCTTTCTCGCCGTCATGTTCAAAGGAAAGATCTGGAAGGGGCTGGCGGCCGCCGTTGTCGCCAGCCTCGTCCTTTATTCCATCTTCGTATTACTGCTGGGAATCCCCCTGCCGGTAGGCAAGATCTGGTAGGGAACGTTGTGGGGGTTTAGATGAATGTTCTTCACTCCATGGCACAGGGTTTTTCCGTCGCCCTGACCCCGCTGAACCTGCTGCTGGCCTTTTCGGGAGCACTGGTTGGGACCCTGGTGGGTGTTCTGCCCGGTATCGGCCCCATTACGGGTGTCGCCATCCTGGTGCCCCTCACCTACGCCATGAAGCTTCCGCCCGAATCGGCCATTATACTCCTGGCAGGGATCTACTACGGGGCCATGTACGGCGGCTCCACCACGAGCATCCTGCTCAACGTTCCGGGGGAGACCGCCTCCGTGGTTACCACCCTGGACGGATACCAGATGGCAAGACAGGGACGGGCCGGTGCCGCCCTGGCTATAGCGGCCATCGGCTCCTTCGTGGCCGGAACCATGTCGGTGGTGGGGTTGATGCTCTTCGGTCCGTACCTGGCCAAGTGGGCCATCCGTTTCGGTCCTGCCGAGTATCTTGCCTTAATGGTTTTTGCTTTTTCCATGATCTCCACGCTGGCCGGAAAGAACCTGGCCAAGGCGCTCATCGCTACCTTCCTGGGCCTGGCTTTTGCCACCGTAGGGCTTGACCCCGGCAGCGCCGTTCCCAGGTACACCTACGGGCAGATGAAGCTTTACGACGGGATGGACTTTCTGGTCGTTGCCATAGGGCTCTTCGCCATCAGCGAGGTGCTGGTCCTGCTCGAGGAGACACATACGGGTCAGGTCGTCACGGCTGAGATGGGCAAGGTCTGGATCACTTTCAAGGAATTCCTTTTTTCCATTGGAGCCGTTTTCCGCGGCAGCCTGCTGGGGTTCTTCATCGGTGTTCTCCCCGGGGCGGGGGCTTCCATCGCGAGCTTCATATCCTACACCCTGGAAAAGAGGGTCTCCGACCGCAACGGAACATTCGGCAAAGGGGACATCCGGGGTGTTGCGGGCCCTGAATCGGCCAACAACGCTGCCGCGGGTGGAGCGCTGATCCCCCTTCTGACCATGGGGATACCCGGTAGCGGCACCACGGCCATCCTCCTGGGAACCCTGATGGGGATGAACGTCGTGCCGGGGCCGCTGATGTTCCAGCAGCACCCCAAGGTAGTTTGGGGCCTCGTAGCCTCCATGTACGTAGGCAACGTCATGCTGCTGATCCTGAACCTGCCCCTTGTTAAGCTTTTCGTGAAGATCCTTCTCGTCCCCCGCTGGATCCTTCTCCCGGCGGTCACGGCCATCAGCTTCATCGGGGTCTACTCTGTCAACAACAGCCCCTTCGATCTCCTGCTCATGGCGGGGTTCGGCCTGCTGGGATACCTCATGCGCAAGATGGATTTCCCCCTGGCGCCGGTGATTCTGGGACTGGTCCTCGGGGAGATGATGGAGAAGAACCTTAGAAGGGCCCTGTCTATAAGCGGAGGGGAATGGGGATACCTGTTCCAAAGCTCCATCTCCATCACCCTCTGGATCCTGGCTGCAGTAAGCCTCTTTACACCACTGCTCTTCAGGAAGCTCAAGGCGGTAAAGGACGAGGCCGTTACCGGGGAAGAAGAGCTCTAGAGAAACTGGGGGACGTTCGCAATGAACCTGCTTTACGTGGCCTTTTGGGCATCGGTGGGTGGAGTGGCAGCCTGGCGGTTTCACATGCCGGGAGGCGCTTTTATCGGGGCGCTTCTGGCATGCGTGCTCTACCGCACCTTCGCAGCTCAGCTGCCGGCCCTTCCCGGGTCGGCCTCCTTTGTGATCCAGATCCTGGCCGGTATCCTGGTGGCCTCCTCTTTCGATCCTCACCTGGCCAGGACCTTCAAACACCTCCTGCCTTGGGCATTCATGGGAGCCGTGTTTTATATCCTCGTCGGCTTTTTCCTTGCCCGGCTTTTTACCGTTCTGGGCATCCTTGAGCCCAAAACGGCTCTTTTCAGCCTGACCCCGGGCGGGCTTTTGGGGATGAGCGTTGTGTCCACGGCGGAAAATTCCCAGCCCGGCGTGGTGGTGATGTTTCACTTCATCCGGGTGATCTTCGTCCTTCTCGTCACACCCTTCATAGGGCACTTCATCCAGAGGTAAGGTTCCCCCGGATTGTGTTCACCTTTTTATGGGGAAATACCGTCTTTCCGGCCGTCCTACTTTCCGGTAGGTCACATCGGCGGTCAGTGACCCGGATGAAACCAGAAACTCTAGATAACGGCGGGCGGTCGTCCGGCTGACCCCAAGTTTCTCCCCGACCTCTTCAGCGCTCATTCCGCCTGCGGTAATCTCCACCAGGACCCTGCGGATCTTTTCCAGTGTCAGGGGATCGATCCCCTTGGGAAGATCCTGGGAGATTGACTTCCCTCCTTGTGATGACCCGAGCAGCTTATCCACCTTCTGTTGTTCCAGTTCGCCATCCTGTTCCAGCAGACGGCAGTACCGTTGATACTTTTCCAGGGACTCCCTGAACCTGGAGAAGATCACCGGCTTGATAATGTAGTCAAAAACACCCCCACGAAGGGCCTCCCGCAGGGGGCCGACCTCCCTGGCAGCTGTAATGAGGATGACGTCCACAGGCCGGTGGCTGCCCCTCAGTTTGTGCAGCAGATCCATACCGTACCCATCGGGAAAGAAGAGGTCCAGGAGAATAAGATCCGGCCGCAGGATCTCGCACATCTCGAGGCCGTGTTCAAAGCTGTTGGCGATCCCCATGACTTCAAAACCATCTACCTTCTCCGTAAACTTGCGATGGATCTCGGAGATTCGTTCGTCGTCCTCGATAATGAGGACACGAACCGACTTTCCGGTCATGCCTGGCCCTCCTTTGGTATGGCGACGGTGAAAAGTGCTCCCCCCAGCTCGCTGTTCCCGATGGTAATATGCCCCCCCGACTCTTCCAGGGCCTCTTTAACCAGGAAGAGGCCGATGCCGCCGTGGGGTGGTTTTTTGTTGGACCTTCCGCGTTCAAATATACCATCCTCATCCCCTTCGGAAATCCCCGGCCCTGAATCCTCCACTTCTATAATGATGTCATTTCCCAGGTCCGTCATGGAGAGCCTCACTTCGGGCAGCCGGTCCCCCTTTTCCAGGGCTGCTTCAAGCGCATTGTCCAGAAGGTTCCCGAGTATGGTGATGATCTTTTCCCGGCTGACGCTTCCGGGAAGGTCGGTGAGGCTGCTTTCATCATCGACCGAAAATTTAACCTTCAGCTCCCGCGCCCGGTTGAACTTCCCCAGAATGATCGCCGACAGAAGTGCATCCGGCACAGCCGCACTGAGGAAATGGATGATCTCCTGGTACCCCGTGGTTTCCAGCGCTACCAGGTCCAGGGCCTCGTCGTAGGATCCCAGTTGGATCAGACCTGCCAGCGTGTGGAGCTTGTTGGAATATTCATGGGTCTGGGATCTGAGCATCTCGGAATACTCCCTGACGTGGGACAGCTCCTTGGCGAGAAGGTCGATCTCATCCTTCCTTCGGAAGGTGGATACGACACCGGAAACGGTATTTTTGTGCAGGATGGGCAGCATGTTAAAGATCATTTCCTGATCCCCCACCCGCACTTCCCGATCGAGGATCGGAACACCGGTTGCAGGCACCTCATTCATGCCGGTAAAATGGAAAACTTCCTCGATCCTTCGCCCTGCAAGGGAGCCTGCCTCCGTGTACCCAAGGCTGGCCAGGGCCGCCTGATTGACCATGGTGATGGTTCCCTCGCTGTCGATGGCGATGATCCCTTCGCGCACCGACTCCAGTATGGCGTTTCTTTCGGTGTATAAATGGGCTATCTCCTCCGGCTCGAGACCGAAAATGGCCTTTTTGACATCACCAGCGATGAAACCGGCCCCCATAAACCCGACGATGAGGAGGGTCCCGATATACCAGGGCACCTGGGACTGCTGTTTGCTGATTATCCCCTTGATGTCCTCTATGAGATAGCCCACGGAAACGATCCCGAGGATCTCCCCGTTGTCGTCAAATACGGGAGTTTTCCCCCTGAGCGATGGACCCAGGGTACCCACGGCTCTGGAGATATAGGAGCGCCCCTCTTCCAGGGCTGGTGCGTTGTCACCCCCCACCATCAGTTTCCCCAGGCGCTCCGGTATGGGGTGAGAGTACCGACGGCCCTCCCTGTCCCCGACAACGACAAATTCCGCTCCGGTGAGTTTCCGGATATTTTCAGCGGTTTCCTGGATACGGCCTCCCTTATCACCCCTGGCCAATTCTTCTCTGATGAGAGGAATGACCGAAACGGTCTGGGCAACCCTGAGGGCCCTGCTGCCGATCTGATCCTCAATGATGTGGGCTATGGTGTTGGAAAATGCCATCCCGAGGAGGCCGAGCATGAAAAGTGAAAGGATGCTGACAAGAAGCATCATGCGGATCTGCAGAGGGATCCGGCCGCGGTTCTTGATACGAAAGGGAAAGGCGCTCATGGGTCGACACTCCTGATTTATGTTGTCCTGATCCGGATTTTATCCCAGATATGGTAGAGAAAGGAAAGAGGACTATTTGTTGTGGAAAAACAAACATTTTTGTAATCTGTTGGAAGGATGATGATACTGGAAAAGATCGGATTCAGCGAACCTTTGGCCCGGGCTTTCCAAGAGCTAGGTCTCACGGGATCGGTGCCGGCGAGGGTAATCTGGCAGAGCGCCTACAGCTACAGGGTCTGGTGCGAGAGCGGGGAAATAGCTGCCGAACCCGTGGGAAAGGTCAAGGCGGCCCAACTTCCGGCCGTGGGCGACTGGGTGGCGGTGCGCCTCCCGGAAGGGGACGGTTTGGGGACCATTCTGGCCATCCTGCCCAGGAAGAGCTCGTTTTCGAGGAACGCCGCGGGCAGAACGGTCAGTGAACAGGTCGTGGCAGCCAACGTGGACGAGGTGTTCATTATCACTGACCTGGACCGGGACCTGAACCTTCGCCGCCTGGAGCGTTACATCACCCTGGTTTACAACAGTGGAGCCAGTCCCGTGGTCGTGCTCAACAAGACCGACCTTTCGGCCGACGTGGAAGGT
>CP070698.1:570103-573529 GCA_020349685.1 bacterium | reverse complement strand
GTCCGGCAGCTTCCTGTGAGCAGGGACAGCCGCATCCTGGGACCGGCGCCCGCGCCCCTGGTCAGGATCCGCAACCGGTTCCGCTGGCACCTCCTGGTCCTTTCCAAAAACCACAAGGAGCTTGTCAAGGTCCTGCAAGGGGCCAGGGAGATGAAGGTTTCGGGGGTGCGGGTGACGACCAGGGTGGATCCGGTGCAGCTGCTGTGAGATCAGTGTCTAGGGTCTAGTGTCTGGTGTCTAGAAAAGGCATGCCTCGTGTAAAGGCGATGAAAACAATTTAACGCAGAGGACGCAAAGGCGGCCCGTTGACTTGACCCTGTCACGAGTTATGATAGATAAGGAGGGAGACGGAGGTGCGTCTCCTTCTTTATTTACGGATTACCGATCACTGATAACCGATTACGGAGGTACTTTTGCCCCTTCTGCCCATAAGAACATACCCCGACCCCGTCCTGCGCCGGGAGTGTAAACCGGCCCAGCCGGGATCCGATGAGATCAAAGAGCTTGCCTCGGACATGCTCGAGACCATGTACGCGGCTCCGGGGATCGGTCTGGCGGCCCCTCAGGTGGGTCAGAGCATTCGAATGATCGTTGTGGACATCCTGGGGCATCTGGGAGAACGGGATCCGCATGTGCTCCTCAATCCTGAGATAACAGGCGCTTCCGAGACCATCGCCTTTGAGGAAGGCTGCCTGAGCCTCCCGGAGTTTACCGTCGAGGTGGACCGGTCACGGGTCGTGGAGGTCAAATACCAGAATCTCGAAGGGGAGGAGCTGAAGCTCACGGCAGAGGACCTTTTCGCTGTTGCCATACAGCATGAGATGGACCACCTTGAAGGTCGTCTGCTCCTCGATCACTCCTCCGTTGTGCGGCGAGACCTTTACCGCCGCAAGGCCCGGAAGATGAGAGCGCAAGTTCCTTGATGCGGATCCTTTTCATGGGGAGCCCCGATCTGGCCATCCCCTCCTTCAGGGCGGCTGCCCAGACAGGCCACCTTGTCGGCGTTGTCACCCAGCCGCCGCGCGCCAGCGGACGCGGCCAGAAAATGACCCCTTCTCCCATTTCGGTCGAAGCCAGAAAACGGGGCATGGAGGCCATGACCCCCGAGAGCCTTCGATCGCCCGACATTGAGGACTCCCTGCGCAGGCTCGAACCCGACATCGTGGTCGTGGTGGCCTATGGAAAGATCCTGCCCCCGAATATTCTCGCCCTGCCGAGGCTGGGATGCGTCAACATCCACGCTTCCATCCTGCCGAGGCTGAGGGGAGCCGCACCCATCCAGTGGGCCATCGCATTGGGTTACACGGAAACGGGTGTGACCCTCATGCAAATGGACGAGGGGATGGATACGGGTCCTATCCTCCTGCAGAGAACCACCCCTGTCGAAGACGAGGAGACCGCGGGAGAACTGGGGAAGCGCCTCGCCCTGATAGGCGCTGACCTCCTGCGGGAAGGACTGCCCCGGCTCGGCAGGGGGGAGCTCACGCCCATCGAGCAGGACGACTCCCTCGCCACCTATGCGCCCCTGCTCAAGAAGGCTGATGGCCTGATAGACTGGTCCCTGCCGGCCACCCAGATAGCAAACCGCGTCCGGGGGTTCTCACCATGGCCGGGCACCTTTACAACCAGGTCCGGCAGCAGGCTTCTCATCACCAGGGCCCGGAGCCTGCAGAAGGATCACAGTCTGCCACCGGGTTCCGTCGTCCTGACGGGAGCGGCAGGTATCCAGGTGGCCTGCACAGATGGTACACTGGAGATCCTCGCCGTCAAACCGGAGGGGAAGAGGGAAATGGCAGCCGAAGAGTTTCTCAGCGGGTACAAGGTAAAAGAGGGGGAAGTTCTGGGAAAATAGAGAATAGAAAATGGAAAATCGAAAAACAGAAAACTGTCAATGGAATCGGACACGTGGAAAACACCTCTTCCATTCTCCATTTACCATTCTCCATTCTCCTTTATTATGAAGATCAAACCCCGTAAAAGACTTTTCATCGGACTGCTCCTGGGCCTGGAGGTCTTTTTTGCCCTGGGCCTTTACATCCTCTGGTACATCCCTTCCAGGGGATACGAGAATTTCGGCAGAAACCTCTCGGTGTTCTGGGGCTGGATCTTCGGTATCATCCTGATTGTCTTTACCCTCGGGGTCGTTTTCCTGGTTGCTATCATCCTCAGAGGTCGGGAAGTCAGGGGGGCGCGATGGCTCAGGGGGATCCTGGTTCGCTACCTTCTCCCGGTGATCACGGGGGTAGGCAAGCTGTTCGGCATCCCCAAGGACGACATCCGCAGGTCCTTCATCGAGATCAACAACGAACTGGTCAGATCCAGTTCCTTCAAGGCGCCACCCAAGAGGATCCTTATTCTCATGCCCCACTGCATCCAGAGGGACGTCTGCCCCTACAGGATAACCGTTGCCGTGAACAACTGCCGGCAGTGCGGCAAGTGCGATTTTAACGAATTGACCAGGATAGCCGATCGGTTGGGGATCGAAATGACGGTCGCCACCGGTGGAACCCTGGCAAGACGCGTCGTTGTTCAAACCAACCCCGAACTCATCGTCGGCGTTGCCTGCGAACGGGACCTGGCAAGCGGTATCGTGGACACCTATCCCATTCCGGTGATCGGCATTCTCATCGACCGCCCGGAAGGACCGTGCGTCAATACGCGTGTCAACGTCCAGAAGGTCAACGACGCCCTGGAAACCTTCCTTTCGGAACACTCCTTCAGCGGTGAAAAAGAAGCAGCCCAAGCGTCCCTCTCCTGAGGGGCCCAGGAGAGCCGCCTGGAGGATCCTCCTTGCCTGGGGAACCGGCGAAGGCTCTCTGGAAGCCCTTCGCGAAAGCCTGTTTAAAGGGACGGGAATGGATCCCCGTGACAAGGGTCTTGTTACCGAATTGACGCAGGGAACAGTGCGGCACCTCCTTTTCCTGGACCACACCATTTACAGCCATCTCGACCGTCCCCAGACAGCCCTTCCCGATCCTGTCCTGGCCGCGCTGAGGCTCGGCGCCTATCAGCTCATTCACCTCCACAAGATCCCCGCCCATGCGGCTGTCAAGGAGACAGTTCAGATCGTCAAGGACTCCAGGTACCGGAGGTTCTCCTCCCTCGTCAACGCCGTACTCCGCAGGATTTCCGAAGAGGGACCCGCGACCGTGCCGTCTTTCAGCGATGACCCTCTGAGGCACCTGGAGCTGGCCACATCCACACCCCGATGGCTTGTGGATCGCCTGGCGGATTCCTTCGGCCTGGAGGAAACCAGGAAGATCCTGCAGTCCCTTAACCGGACGCCGCCGCTCACCTTGAGAGTCCAGATTTCGAGGATCAGCAGGGACGATCTCATCGATGCCTTAACGGCTCAGGGTGTGACGTGTCGGCCGGGAAAACTGGCCCGAACGGCTGTCATCCTGGAGGACCGCACACCACCGCGGG
>CP070698.1:567318-570003 GCA_020349685.1 bacterium | reverse complement strand
TTTGTAAATGGACTCAGTGAGCGACATGGCCTTCTGGTAGACCGACAGATCCTCGAAGGTACGGATGATGGTCATAATGATCCCTCGGGCCGAGGGACAAGATACAGGATACAGGGGACAAGTAAGCGCGATTTCCTTGTACCTTTAACCTTTAACCTTGTACCTGTCTTTCTCTGCCAAACGATGAGGTCCTCGAAGCGCTTGATTTTGGAGGGGGTGGACATGAAACTGGGATTGCAAAACGGGGGCCAGGAGGCAGTTCCTAGACACCTAGTGCCTGGTTCTCTCCTAGGTACCAGGAACCAGAGTCTGGATTCCAGACTCTGCTCTTCCCCTACAAACTCAACGCGTATGGTCCATTCCAGGGTCGGGACAAACCGTGGGTTCTGTTGTCCCGGTATTTCTTTATGCCGCGGTGAGGGGTTTGATGCCAGCGACGTCCTTGCCGATAGCCTGGGCGGCATCCCATAGATCCACCGCCCTCTGGGCATTGAGCCAGAACTCCGGCGTGTTGCCGAAAAGCCTTCCCAGCCGAAGAGCCATCCCGGGGCTGACTGACCGCCTCTCGCGCAGAAGCTCGTTCACCGTCTGCCGGGAGACGCCGATGGTCTTCGCGAAGGAAGAGACCGTGAGGCCGTAGTCCGGAAGGAAATCCTCCCTGAGCATCTCCCCGGGGTGGATAGGCCGAACCTTCTTCGCACGCGGGTCCCTTGTCTTCATAACACTTCTCCTCAGTGATAATCGGTCAGCTCGACCTCGAAGGCGTCGCCGTCAATGAAACGGAAGCAGATTCGCCACTGGTCGTTGACGGAGATGGAGTACTGCCCCTTGCGGTCTCCCTTGAGTTCGTGGAGCCTGTTGCTCGGCGGCGTCTTCAGGTCGTTCAGGCCTGCTGCGAGATCAAGGTATTCCAGCTTCATCCTCGCGCGCCGCCAGATCTCGGGAGGGAACCGCTTCGATTTCCCATCCTGGAACAGCTCCATGGTGTGCCGGTCGGCGAAAGACCTTACCATTTCAGGGAAGATTGTAATGTGTCACGTGACAGTTGTCAACCCCTGCATCCCACTCGCGGCCAGGGCCTGACCAGGCTGCATCCGCAGCCAGCCGGCTCGTCGGCGAGGGGCTCCGTGCAGACCAGGAGCGGATGCACTCATGCACTTCCAGATTCCTTCTCGCAGAACTCGATGAGGTCCTCAAGCTGCTCAAGTTTTTGGGGACCCCGATACTCGTCCTTTATGGATAAAATCCGTGCCGAATAAAGGCGGATTTTATCTCTCCCTCCCCTCCCTCACATACTGAACGATCTCGGCAGTGGTGAGTGTGGACCGGATACCTGCTACTTCAAGGGGCGACACTTTCTCCTTTACCTGGCGGACGGCATAGACCGTACCGTCCTTGCGCCTGATCCGCACTTCACCCTCCTGCCGGACCGTGTCAAGAAGTGATGACAGTTTCTGGCGGGCTTCTGAAAAAGTAAAGGTCTTCATATTACACCTCGATCACAGCTACACCGGCCTGTCTCGCAGCCTTTAACAGCGTCGCGTCCAGTGTTAATAAGGGAGAATTGAGTTTCCTCGCGCATTCGATAAAATACGCGTCGTATGCATATAGAGCCAGGTCATTGGCCAGTTTCATGGAGGAAGTAAGGTTAACATCATGGAGGCGTATCGGGATCCGCTCGTAAGATCCGACGGCTTCCAGTGCCTCGTCAATCTCCAGGCGTCCTCTTTTGAACATGGCCGAAAAGGCGTTTCCCACCCCCCAGTGAAGCGAGGCCGGCGCATGAAGATTGACACCTCTGGTCAGTCCTGTGAGTCTTGCCCTGTGCTCCTCATTGACAAGCACAGCTATTATCACCGAAGTGTCCACAACATATTCCAAACGGGCGACCCCACTTTCAGTTGTACAATTGTACAATAATATTACCTCCGAAATATGACAAAGTAAAGGAAGAACAATGTGAGGACTGGGGGTTACGGTACCTTCGTACTGTTTCTTTAATTCCAGTCCTGATTCATCCCCTCCGCCTTTTTCTCTCTACAGCACCTCTTGTACTTTTTCCCGCTTCCACAAAAGCAGGGAGACTTGCGTGCAAGGGAGCCACCTCCCCCGGGCGCAGCAGTTCCCTTTACATCGGCCCTGGCGTAAAGGACCGTCCAGCGCATGCATTCCTCTATCCAGTTCACGGCGTCGATGATTGACAACCGGCGGCGTTCCTCTTCCGGCAGGGTCTTTTTAAGTTCTTCGGGATTTTCAAACATCATACGGCACCAGTCGCCCTCTCCTTCCAGGTCTCTGAGCCATGACCTTGCGCAAGGAAGGCGTTGGCCTTTGGGCGGTCTCTTGAGTTTAAAACCACGGAGGTACCCTTCGGCCAATTCGGCCGCCTCAAAGAGGAGAAGAGACTCATCAACTCCTGTCCGTATACCGGACGAAAGCGCTTCAGGCATGCCGCGAGTGGATGAAAGGGACCTGGCCGTATCGTTCCACAGATGAAGGAAGGTCAGGGTGAGTTCTTCCATGTCATCTAAGGATAAATCCTCCAGGTGTGAGTTAACGAAGACTTCCCCCATAGCAGCACCAGGGTCCACTGCAAAGGGGTTTGCCAGCGCACCGCGGACGACACCGTGGATAAATGAGACCGAATATTCACAGCCCGATTTTTCCACCAGCTTCGAAAAAAAC
>CP070698.1:563701-567218 GCA_020349685.1 bacterium | reverse complement strand
GTTTGCGTTTCATTGCATTGGACTCTTTTTTACCGCCCGTTCGTCACTGACTATTAATGATGTGACTCACTAGAGGACACAGAGGACACAGAGAAGAACCGATCTATCCCCTCACCTGACCTTTCCCTCCGGGAAAGGGATTTCTCCGAAATCAACTTATTGAGCCTTGGTGTATGGGATAAAGCCAGCTTTAACCCCATTCCCCAAGGCTCAATGGTTCAGGTGAGGGGATTAACATTCATATGCTTTAGTTCCTGCCGGTTTTTGATTTCCTTCGCGAAACTCTGCGGGGCGTGCGGCCTACCAGCGGGCCGCCTCAGCGTCCTCTGCGTTAATGCTTTTATCGCCCTTAAAAAAATTACGCTCTTCCTATCGCCGTGGTTTCTCAGGATCGATTATTGTCAACTCTTCATGCGTTATTCGATGTCGTATCGCCTGAGCACCGGCCTGGGTTTGGCGCCGTCCGGCGGCCCGATGTGACCGTCCGCCTCCATTCTTTCGACCATGCGCGCGGCGCGGTTGTAACCTACCTTGAAGTTTCGCTGGATCATGGAGGCAGACGCGTAACCCTTGTTGAACACGAAGTCAAGGACCTCCTGGTATTTTTCATCCTCCAACTCATCGTCATCAACGCCCGGGGTGGGTGGCTGGTAGTTGAACAGATCATCCCGGTATTCCGGTTTGGCCTGCTCCTTGAGGAACTTGACAACCCTCCCGACCTCTTCCTCGGTGACAAAACACCCGTGCAGGCGGGTCAGGCTGCTCATCCCCGTCTTGATGAAGAGCATGTCGCCCCTGCCGAGAAGCTGCTCGGCGCCGTTGTGGTCAAGGATGACGCGGGAGTTGGCCTTGTCCGTCACCTTGAAGGCGATCCTTCCCGTGATATTCGTCTTGATGCTGCCCGAGATGATATCCACAGAAGGACGCTGGGTCGCGAGAATAAGGTGGATCCCCGCAGCCCGCGCCATCTGCCCGAGGCGGGCGATGCACTCCTCCACGTCCCTGGAGGCCGTCATCATGAGATCGGCCAGTTCGTCGATGATGACCACGATGTGGGGGAGCTTGAGGTCCTCGTCTTCCGAGAGAGATTCCTTGATCTTGGCCGTTTTGGTGTTGTAGCTGTCGATGTTCCTGGCCTTGCGCGCAGCCAGGAGCTGGTAGCGGCGCTCCATTTCCGAAACCAGCCACCGTAAAGCCGAGGCCGCCTTTTTCGGTTCCATGACCACCGGAGCCAGCAGGTGCGGGATCCCTTCGTAGGGGGAAAGCTCGAGCATCTTCGGGTCCACCATGAGCAGGCGGACATCTTCAGGGGTGAGATTGAACAGCATGGACAGGATCATGGAGTTTATCGCGACACTCTTCCCCGTCCCGGTGGCTCCCGCCACCAGCATGTGGGGCATGGAATCGAGGTCGGTCACGAAAGGCACCCCCGAAGTGTCCTTGCCTATGGCGAGCCGCAAAATCCCCTTGCACGCTTCGAACTCGGCCGAATTGAGGATCTCCCTGAGGTGGACGGTCTCCGGTTCGATATTGGGCACTTCTATTCCGATGGCCGACTTACCCTGGATGCGCTCCACGATCCTGATGTCCACTCCGCCCATGGCGAGGGAGAGGTCGCCGGCACGGCTTACGATCTGGCTGACCTTGATCCCCGGGCCAGGTTCGTACTCGAAAACCGTGATGACCGGTCCCGGGTTGACCGCCGTCACCTGGCCGTGGATGCCGTAATCCTGGAGTTTCTTGACCAGCATCCGGCTCCTGGCAAGGTGCTCCTTCTCGGTAATACCCCTGTGTTTCTCGTCCGGAGGGTCCAGGAGATGGAGGGGGGGAAGGGAGAATTTGCCACGCGGACGGGGGAGCGTGTCGAACTCCTCCTGCCGCGCCGGGACGGGGCGCGTCCTGTTGACCACCGACGGTTTGGTCTCGATCCTCGGCGGCTGGACCTGCCTTTCCCTTTCCTGGGCGTTGGTCACGACCTTCTTCCTGCGGGTGCGCTCGCGTTTTTTGGTGATCAGCGTAAAGAGCGCTCCGAAAAGCCCCGTCGCCCAGGCCGCGGCCGTTATGAGGGAGAGGTTGGTCATTATCAGGATGGAGGCCAGGAGAAGGGCCATGACGATGACATGGGCCCCGGCGATATTGAAGAGGGAGACCAGGCCGTCCGCGGCCAGTTTGCCTGTGATGCCCCCGGGGGGCACCTTGCCCCCGGTGAAGGTCAGGGGGTTCATTCGCAGCTGGACCAGGACACAAAGTGTCAGGACCAGGAGGCCCGCACCTGCGGATCTGAGGGCCCAGCTCCCCCAGTTCCTGTGAAAGAATCTCGTCACTCCGAGAAAGAGAAAAAAGACCGGTATGGTAAAGGCGGTCCAGCCGATGGTCTGAATGCTCAGATCGGCCAGATAGGCTCCGACGATGCCGCCCATGTTGCTGACCTGCTGCTGGGAAGCGCCTGTGCTGTTTAAAGAGATGTCCCTGGGCGAGTAGGAAACAAGGGAGAGGAGGAAGAAGAGTCCGACAGCAACAAGGGCCACACCGACGATCTCGCGCCAGCGGGAATGGGTCGTTGGAGTGGGCTTTTTCTCTTTTTTGGTGTCTTTTCGGGTCATCAACACCTTCAGTTCAAGGTTTGAGCTATCTCACATCTCATATCTCAGATCTCAGAAATAAGGCAAGAAAACAATTGAGAATTCAAAGCTTTTGAGATTTGAGATCTGAGATTTGAGATCGTCTCTTTATATCAGAATCAGCAGGGAAAGAGAACCAAGAGCCAGACAGTACACCGCGAAGGGAAGGAGGTTTTCACGGTCCAAAAGCCTCATGAGAAAAGCGATGGCAGCCCATCCCACGAGGGCGGCGGAAAGAGCCCCCGCGAGGTAGGACAGGGGAAACCCTCCATGTACGAGAGCGCCGAACTCGAGGAACAGCGCACCGGCCACGGCCGGAATGGACAGGAGGAAGGAAAAACGGGCCGCTTCCCGGCCTGCCATGCCCGCGAACATTCCCACGGCGATGGTAGACCCCGAACGGGAAATCCCGGGCACGATGGCCAGGGCCTGCGCCAGGCCGATCAGGAGGGCGGTCGAGACGGTGATATCCGCCAGGGAACGCCGACCTTTTCCCTTCATCCGCCAGGCAGCGGTAAGGATGCCGCCCGTAGCCACCAGGCCCAGGGCAGCTGTTTTGGGAGAAGAAAAGAGCGGTTCGATCCGCTCTGCCAGCAGAAGCCCTACCACACCGGCGGGGATCGTGGCGAGGATCAGCAGGGCCGGGAGGCGCCATCCCCCCTCGGCTGGCCGCGCCGCATCGCGGAGGATCCCGGCAACATCACCCCTGAAGTAGAAAAGAACCGCCGCGAGGGTCCCGCCGTGAAGCAGAACGTCGAAGGCCGCGGCCGGGCCGCCGAACCCGGAAAGGACTTCCTGGGCCAGGACGAGATGTCCGGAGGAGGAAACGGGGAGGAACTCGGTCAGACCTTGAAGAATTCCCAATAATATTGACTCGAACATATCTTTTATCCCTC
>CP070698.1:554687-563601 GCA_020349685.1 bacterium | reverse complement strand
TTCGGCTATCCGCATGGGTCTCGGGTACAGCAAGGCCTACGTGGACGTTGCGGGCAAGCCCCTGCTTGCCCGGACCATAGAGGCGCTTTTAATCATCTTTTCCATTCTCTGACGGCCCTCGATCTCAAGGGAGTCCCACTTGTAAACGGGTTGAAAGCCGGAACGCTCGAAGAGGTCTGGATAGTACGGTTTGTTGCACGGCTCGCCGTAAAAGAGGTCCCGGTCAAAGCCCCGCGTCATGAACCTGTAGCCGTGCCAGATGTCAAAGTTCATGGGGCCCCAAACGTGGCTGACCCCCATCTCCAGGGTCAGCCACCGGAGAGAGGCGTCCAGGAGGCCGGCGGCTACGTGACGGTCGTTGACACACTCGAAGAAACCCACCGTCCCCACCTGCTCTCCGTCTCCGGTTTTCATCTCACTGTTGACCATGGCGGCGACGCGGCCCAGCACCCTTCCCCCCGACGTCGCGATGAATTTCCTGTGGCTGTTCCCCTCCTTCCGATAGAAGGGAAAATCGGCCTTCAATTGCCGGGTCACGTGATTCCTGGCCGGAGGGATCCAGCTGCTGTCGTCCCGGTAGATGTCGTAGCCGAAATCCACGAACTGCTTCATGGGCTCGGGCTCGAAGGTAAAACCCCTTACAGGCATGTCACCTCCCCCTTCCCGCCGTCTATACGTATGGGTGATCCGTCCCGGATGAGACGTGTCGCGTCCCTGACCCCCACGACGGTGGGGATCCCCAGTTCACGCCCGATGATGGCTGTGTGTGACAGGACGCTCCCCTTTTCGGCCACGATCCCGGCCGAGGAGGCCATGAGAAACACCCAGCCGGGGTCGGTCGACCGGGCCACGAGAATGTACCTGCCGTCGGGAACGACCTCGCCGGGATCGAAACCCACCCTTGCCGTCCCCTCGGCCGTCCCGGAGGAGCACCCGATCCCCGTGAGGATGCACCCTCCCGCTGCGGTGGAGTCGAAGGAGCGGGTCTCGCTTAAATGAGGGATCCCTGTCGTTTCGATCCTCTCCTTTAAAGAACGCCGACCGAAAGAACGGTATTCCGACCTCCGGATCCGCACCAGGGCCTTGAGATCCCTGGTCACGGCAGTGGCGTTCCCCACACCGAAGACTTCATCCACCGTGATGTAGAAGATTTAGTCAGACGATCGCAGGAGGCCTTTCTCCTCAAAGAGGCGACCCATTTTCAGAAAGATCTGCCGGACGATCCCGTAGAGCCGGCTTCTTGCAAAGCGCATGTTCTCCCTGTTGGCGATGGCGAGGCGCGCCTGCCGGAGGACAAAGGAGTACGCCAGCCTCTTGAAGGGGTTTTTCAGTTGGTCCCGCATCAGGCGTTCGGCCGACTGCCTGATCCCGGACTCGCGCGCCTCCATCTCCTGGATGCTCAAACCCGTCCGGACATAACGTCTGACAAGCCCGACGAGCTTTTCGGGCTGCTCCCGGTAACCGGGTATTTCGAGCTTCAGGTCTTCCATTGCCCTGTCACCGTACTTGGCGAGATAGCTTTCGAAGGACGACTTGAGTTCACGGTAAGACGCGTCATCCTCGATCATCCTCCACACCCCAAGGTCATCCTCCCATGCGAAAAGCTTCCGGAACCTTTTCCGGGACCCCACCTTCCGGGCGAGGCGAATGAGGGCCCGGAGGGGTTCGATGCTTTCCAAACCGCGCGCTCCGCACAGCAGATCGTTGTGGTGGTTGGGTCTGTCGGGCGATCCCCATTTCCCGGTGAGCTTCTTCAGCCAGTCGTAGTACTTCATGGCGGCAAAGTCGTTGTAGAGGGTCAGGTGCCACATGCCGCCGAACTCCCGGCTGATCTCATCGAAGAGCAGGCTCAGATCCTCCTCGGAGGCGTTGCCCAGGTCGCGGTCCGCCAGGCGCTCGTAGGCGGGTGTGAACCTCGAGAAGAACCTCCTGCCGCAACCTCCCACGCTCAAAAGGAGGTGGGCGATCTTGAGACTGGAATGGATCCTGTTGACAGCCGAAAGACGTGTGCCCGGAAAGTCCACCTCCTCCTGGATGCCGATCATCTGATCCCAGGACTTCCTGTGCCTGGAAAAGCCCGGCAGGTAGGAGAGCATGCGATACCAGTTGAGGAGGTTGTAGTAGACGTGTCCGTCGATGAGGCCGAGCATGTTCCTGAAAACAGCCTGGCCTCCCTCGAGGGGTTTTCGGTTTGCCATCAGGCTCTGGATGGTCCTTGCAAAGCTGACCTCGTAACCCCTGCGGATGAAGGAAAAGGTGAGAGGGAGGGTCAGGCCCGGATAGGATTCCACGATGTTGGAGTTGTCCCAGATCCTGGTGTGCTTCCCCTTCCTGGCTGGGGGAGGGGAGGTAATGGGGCGGGCCTGGAGGATGTGAACCTTGCCGTGCCTGTCGCAGGCCCATTCGATGTCCTGTGGACAGCCGAAGGCCTCTTCGATGCGGATCCCCGTATTGCACAGCTCCCGCACAAGGTCATCCGCAAGGACCTGGCTCCTCCTCTTGTGGTCGGGCAGGGCCTCGGTGGCCGTGCCGCCTGACCGGTCGGGCACAACGACGAGATCCTTTTCGGGCACCTCCTTTTCGATCTCTGCAGACCCCCAGTCCCATCGGTAGGTGTCGGTTACGACCCTGTCCGAAACGACCCCTTCCCCGAGACCGTAAGCGGCCGAGATGTGACAGCGGCGGTCCAGGCTTATCGGCTCACGAGTAAAGAGCACTCCGGAGGCTCGGGGCTCAAGCATGTTCTGGATAATGACAGCGGCCGAAACTCCGCACAGGCTTAGGTTCCTGGTGTTCCTGTAGGCCAGAGATCTCGCGGACCAGGTTGACGCCCAGACCTTCTTCAGGGTTTCGAGGAGGTCCTCCCGGCGGACGCAGAGAAAAGAGTCCATCTGGCCCGCAAAGGAGTTTTGCGCGGAATCCTCTCCCCTCACCGAGGAGCGCACCGAGTAGAAGGGGCCGCTGTCGAGGGTTTCCGACACGTGCCGGTCCAGCAAGGCTCCCAGTTCGGGGCCGGGATCTGCCGAAAGGATCAGGGCGCCTATCCGCCCGGACACCGCTGCATAGGAGTCGGCGCTGTCCGGCTTCAGCTCGCGGAGGATGCTCTCGATGGCAGCGGCCCGGTCGGCCATGAGAGCGTCGAAAACCCTCGTCGAGACCACGAACCAGTCTGGCACGGGGAACCCGGACCCACGGAGCCTGAAAAGGTTATATGCCTTCCCGCCCGCCTCATCGGGGGAGACCCTCTCCATGGGGGTCCGGCATGTGATGATCTTTCGGCGATCGTCAGACATCTCCATCCTCCCGTCACATTTTCAGGGCATGGCTTATGATGAGGGCCGCGTTGACCGCGAGAATGTATCTCTCTGCAAAAGGTTCGAGGCGCGAGATCCTGGTGTCGGGTCCAGCCAGGAACAGGATGTGCCCGCTCATGGCCATGAAGTACCCCGCCCAGACGATGAGCAGGTACACCACCGGCATGGGTACAGCGGTGAAAAGGATCAGGGACGCGGCCAAGGTGACCGTCTGGGCTCCCGAGGCCAGCAGCACGGCGCCGAAGGGTCCCAGGATCCTGGAGTAGGTCACGTAGTCGTTCTCTTCATGGGCAGGGCGGATCTTGCGGGAGATCTCCCAGGCGAAGAACATGGCCCAGTACATCATGACGAGGGTAAAGACCTGAACGGTGGCGATCTCCTCTGGCCCCATCCCGTGCTGTGCCGCGAAAAGAAGGACGAGATAGGCGAACATGATGGGGACGATGGGGTTGTGGGTTGCCAGAGTGAGGAGAAGGTTCCTTTTCAGGAGCCGGGGCATGAAGAAGTGTTTGTACATGCCGAAGGTGTATGCCAGGACGACCATGGCAGCCCAGAAGGTTCCGGGAGAGAGGGCGCTGACAGCCGTATAGAGGACGACAGATCCCTTCAGGGTGAAAAGGATGTCTGCCTCCTGAACCCTTCCCGACGGAAGCGGGCGGTGTGCACAGAGACGGTTGTCCGTTTCCCGGTCCTTGATCTCGTCCATCAACCTGAGGATCAGCATGATCATGAACAGGCTCAGCCAGCCGATGAGGTTCCCCGGTGACCAGATCCTCATCTCCACACCGTGGATCCTTGCCAGGAAAAGGGAAAAGGACAGATAAAGGAGGGCCGAGCCGATGAGCCTTGCCGGTATGGGGAACATCTCCTTGAAGTAGGTCCGGATCCTTGCCGGGTATCCTTTTTCAGGCAGTATTTTCACAACGACCTCCCCCACGGGTCATGGCCGCTTCCTGAAACCGTCCGGTCGGCGGGCGGCACCCCGTTGCGGTGCAGGGACCATGACCCTGACCGAGGAAGGCCGGATCCTGATCCTGAGTTCGGCGGATGTGCACAGGAGTTCACCGTCACCCATGAACCCCATGGGAGCGGAGGAGCGGATGGTCATCTCCCTCGACCTGAAGACCGAAACACCTTCCATCCTTTCGTGTTTCCCCGCCAGAGACCTGATGAGCGTTCCCAGGGCATTGACCCTGCTGCCCGTGTTTTGGGCCACGCAGACGTTGAAGAAGCCGTCGTTGTTCCTCGCCCGGGGTGACACGAGGAAATACCGTCCCAGCCTCGGCTGGTTGCTGACCGCTATCCAGAGGGGGTCCGCGACCGTCCATCTGCCGTCGACCTGAAGGGAGACCGGCTTCGGGTCCCGTTCCCCGGAGACGAGGGCCATGAGGGCGGCGAGCAGGTAAAGCCTGCCCCCCGTCAGAGGCCACGAGGTGTGGCCGCGGACCCTGCCTGACTTGAGCCGGTTGGCCCTTTGGGCTGCGTCGCACACGAGACCGGTCCCGCCGCCTGTCAGAAAGTGCCTCCCGTTGACCTCGACGGCGTCGACAGTGACGGTATGTCCGCCGCAGACTGTGGCGCGAAGAGCGGAAAGATCGCCGCTGATCCCGAGATGACGGGCGAGGTCGTTGGCGGTGCCCGCGGGGATGATCCCGAGAGCGGCACCGGTTCCGGTGATCCCGTTGAGCACTTCATTGACGATGCCGTCACCCCCGGCAGCCACGACAGTCCTTGCGCCGGCCGCCGAAGCCGACCTCGCCAGTTGTGTGGCGTGGCCGGGCCCCGAGGTGCACTGAAGTTCGAAGGGAAGGCCGGAAAACTCCCTGCGGATCCTGCTTTCCAGGGACCTGTGCTCCGATCTTCCCGAGTGGGGGTTTATGATGAACTGGGTCCACATGTTCGCGCTCCTAGGCTGCCGCCTTGATGCACTCTCCCCACCGGGTGGCCGTGCAAAAGTCCATGATGTTTTCGAAGTAGGCCCTCAGCGCCGGCGGGGCGATGCCGGAGCCCTCAAGGGCCTTTTCCGTGTTGGTGGTGTCGAAGGTCCTGTGGATGCTGATATAGGGTTCGAAAAACCTCATTCTTTCCAGGGACCGCCTTCTGGCCGCCGGCAGCAGTCTCAGGACCACAGAGGCAACCCAGGGGGGGATGAAGTGGACCTTTTTCATGCTGGAAGAAGGTGTTTTCCTCTGAAAATAATCGGTGCCGCTGCTGACGACCTCGCCGACCGTGGTGGACAGCTTCCTTCCTGCCGCGAGGTGAAAGGTGGCGCCCGGAGCGGTATGCGCCTTCAGAAGGATGTGCCTTGAGGCATCGGCGACGAAATCGAGAGGTACGACATCGAGGGGAGCTTTCGCGCATCCCGGTATGAGCCTGACCGATCCGAGGTAGATCCATCTGAGGGGGGTGTAAAGGACGTTGAAGGTGAGTGTTCTGCCTGTGGATGAGCCTCCGGTCACGATGCTCGGCCTGAGGATGACCAGGGGCAGCTCTGCCTTCATTTCACGGACGGCCCGCTCCGTCTCCCACTTGCTTCGCTGGTAGGCGTTGGCAAAGCCGGGGTCGGGGATCAGCTCATCCTCGAAAATGGTCCCCGCCCTGTTGCCGCAGACGTAAGCCGTGCTGACGTGAGCGACCCGCCTGAGGTTCCCGGCCTTCATGGCCTCTCTCGCCAGGGCCATGACGTTGAGTGTTCCGCGGAGGTTGATGGCCCTGGCCTTTTCCAGGTCCATGTTGAATTTTGTAGAGGCGGCGCAGTGCAGAATGTGGGTCAGGTCCCTGGAAAGGTGAAGATAGGTCTCCTCATCCAGGCCGAGCCTGTCGGCGGTCACATCCCCGCAGTAGACCCTGACCCGGTCCCGGATCCTGGAAAATTCCAGTTCGGGGGAAAGGATCCTGATGACCCCTTTCACACGGCCCATGGCCTCGTGCGGGGATCGCGCCCTGACAAGCAGAAGCACTTCGGAATCGGGGTCGTCCCTGAGGATCCTCGCCGCCGCCTTTCCGCCGATATTGCCTGTGCCGCCCGTGATAAAGACCCTGCTTCCCATGGCTGCCTCCTTTGACCTGGGTAGTTCAAGGCTCATGCCAGAGGACCCCGTGCGGCACAGGCAGGAAAAGCCGTTTTGTTTCAATGTGTTATGGGTTGTGACGGGGGTGTCTGCGAGCCGGCTGGGCAGAAGGATTCACATGCGGGGAAGGGGAGTGGGAAGGGGGGTGCTCAGTGCCGGCGTCAACCAGGCATTCAGGATGTGGTGGGGAAAGTGGAGCGAAAGCCGGGCGGGCTGGAACTGCTACCAGCATCGCTTCCGGTTGCCGGAAATCATGGGCGGAATTAAATGCGCTGCCAGGGAAGCTGCATGGAGGTAAAATTATAAGCTAAGACCTTAAAACACGGTTCCCTCTCATGAGGAATGGGATGATCTATTACACTGGCATGCTGGGCCAACTTGGAATTACCACACCCCAGACCCAGGCCTGGCTCCTGGCTGCGGGTCTACTGCTGTTACTATTGGTTCTCGGGTTTATTATAACAGTCTTCTTCCTGTGGTTTGTTTTCCGCAAGGGCCGGCCGGTCTGGAGGTTTCTGGGATCCGTTGCTGTTTCCCTCGGGAAGGCTGTCCGGGACAACCCGGATGTCAGGGAGCTGAAGGAACAATACCCGAGGGCGTCTTCCTTTATCGGAGCCCGGTTTAAGCGCGGCACCTTCACCGGATGGCCGGCAACACTCCTCTTCCTGGCCTTTCTGTACGCCCTCCTCCTGTTCATCGGCTCCATTGAGGACTTTGTCAGAAGCGGTCTCATCGTGGCGGCGGACAACCGCATCGCCAACATCCTGTATGTCTTCCGCACACCAGGTCTCACGGGAGTTTTTCTCTGGGTGACGCTCCTGGGCAAGTCCCAGGTCGTCACGGCGTTCATCCTGGCCACATCGGCCTTCCTCCTGGTCAGAGACCAGGTCCCCTACATCATGGGGCTGTGGACATCGGTCCTCGGAGGGGCTCTCTTCTCCTACCTGGGCAAGCTGGCCTTTCACAGGCCCCGTCCGCAGGTGGCCCTTTACCTGGAGTCCACCTGGTCCTTCCCCAGCGGACACGCCACCGTGGCCGTGGCTTTTTACGGGTTTTTAATTTTCCTCCTCTGGCGCCAGGCAAAGGGATGGGGTGTGCGGATCCTGGGGTCGGCGGGTTTGATCACGGGCATCGGAGCCATAGGGTTCTCCAGACTCTATCTCGGCGTCCACTACCTGAGCGATGTCTGGAGCGGCTACCTGCTGGGTCTTCTGTGGATGATAACGGGCATGAGCCTGGCCGAGGCCTTCCGTTTTCGATTTCACGAGGGATGGTCGATCCCGCAGAAACTGGAATCCTGCCGTCGGCCAGCCTCACTGGCGATCATGGGAAGCGCTCTGGCTTTTTACGTCCTCACCGGCGTCTCGTACGACCCTCCGAAGGCGCCCCGGGAGAAGAAGCCTCCCGCTGTCTGGAGCGGGGATGTCCTGACAAGTTTCGGGAAGGGAGAATTGTCCCCCTTTTCCGAGACCATCATCGGAACCCCTCAGGAACCAGTCAGTTTCGTCATCCACGCCAGCGGCCCCGAACAACTGGTGGAAACCTTTTCGGCGGCAGGCTGGACCCTCGCTCAGCAGCACGGCATCAGCAACCTCGTCCTCGCGGGAAGAGCGGCCCTCTTTAATCTGACCGACACGACCGCCCCCATGACGCCCTCCTTCTGGAATGGGAAACCTCATGACTTCGGGTTTGAGAAGCCGGTCACCGGTAAAGGCCTCCGGCAGCGCCACCACGCCCGTTTCTGGGCTACCGCCCTCGTGGGTCCGGATCAGCGGCCCTATTTTGTGGGCACGGCGAGCCTGGATATGGGAATGAAGTGGTTCATAACCCACATAATCCAGCCGGACATCGACACAGAGCGGGAGTTCCTTTTCAGGGATCTCATATCCACGGGGAAGGTGGAATCCTGGAGGAAAAGGGATCTGGTCGGCCCCCATCTGGGGAAGAATTTCGCCGGCGATCCCTTCTTTACGGACGGGAAGGTCTACATCCTGGAGCTTTTCTGATGAAAAGGAGGGTTTGCCGGATTTTCTCGTTGATATCGGTCCTCCGCTCCCCGGATCCGGTAAATGAGAGACTGCGTGCGTGGGCACCCGTGAACCGCTGGGCGCGCTTGGGCAGATGGCTTTCGCCAGGGTTCACCTGGAGAGGGGTTTTGCCTGCTGATCTGCCGTGCTCTCAATTCTGTGTCCGGCTTAAAAGGAGCCTCCATCCGGCAGCGTTGTATCAGACCTTGTGGGCCGGCCGGGAACGGGTCAGGGTTTCGTTGCCCGAGTAGGGATCGGGCGCCGACATTCCAGCTGGCCCATTGATTGTGTACTTGTTGGCCATTTAGAATGGTACAAAACCTGCCCTTAACTATTTCTTAAAGAGAGGCCCAAAATGAAATACAGGCAGCTAGGAAGGACAGGATTGCTCGTCTCGGAACTGTGTTTCGGGACCATGACCTTCGGCGGGAAAGGCTACTGGACCGTGATCGGTCAGCTGCCTCAGGATGTCGCGGACGACCTGGTCGCCCGGGTTCTGGAT
>CP070698.1:546677-554587 GCA_020349685.1 bacterium | reverse complement strand
CATGGTTCACGAGAAGAATCTGGATCAGTTCGAGACGATGTCCGACCTTGTCAGGGAGCTGGGGGTCCAGGAGTGGGACATCGACGTACCGTGCCCGGCCGGGAGGTGGTTCCGGGATGGAAAACGAAAGGAGCTGTTAAGGGACATGAGCGAGAAGATACGCCATGCCTACGGTGGAGGGTACCATGGCGGCTCTTCAGGCCTGGCTTGCGGTTCTCACCTCATGACCGTGGGTCCGGATGGAGCCGCGGCAAAGTGCGGTTTTTACCTTGACGAACCGGCAGGCAATGTCGGGGATGGCGTTTCAAAGGCATGGAGGAGGATGAAGCACGTTCCCCTGAGCGACCTTGATTGCGACTGCGATGAGCTTGATCAGTGCGCCGGGGGTTGTCGATTCCGGGCGGAGGTTCTTGAAGGTTCGGATCTGTCCCCGGATATCGTGCAGTGCTATGCGAGAGGGGTTAAGTGATTCCCGATTCCAGAAAAGAGCTCAACCAGGACAGTGTACCGAGTGTTTTATCCAGAATGATCCTTTATTCATGCCCTTGCAACAGCAGAAATTATCGTTTAATCTTTGACTACGAATCACGAATCACGAATCACGAATCACGAATCACGAATCACAGATTACGAATCACGGACTTTAGGGGAGGTGATCTTATGAAGCTTGTCAAGGTGAAGAAGGAGAGCAGGGGGCTGTGCAAATGCGCCAGCTCCTGCTAAAAGGCAACGCCGGGCCAAAAGCCCGGCGTTAATCGTTTTAGACACACTATTTAAGAATGAGGGACAAAAAAACCGCTCAGCCTTTGACCTTGTACTTTGAACCGTGTACCGTTTCTATGTGAACCCCTTGAGCGACCCCACAGCGGCGAGCTTGTCGTTGACATAATCCGCGATGATGTCCGCCAACCGTGATTCGATCTCGATGAACTGGCACCCGATTCCCGGTGGGCTCCCCTCCCTGATGATCCCCTGCCACCTTACGACGGCCCTGGCGGATATTTTCTCCTCAACGCCGGGCAGGGAAAAGGAGGTCTCCAGCTCGTCTCCGACCGGGGGTGCGGGGTCCGCTTCCAGGAAGACCCCTCCCTTGGAGATGCTGTGGATCCACATCTCCCGGTAATGTCCGCCGTGCCATACATCAGAGGGAAGGTGCGTGGGGATTCGTGGATAGCGGCGCTTGGCGATGACGATGGTCTTTTCGATAGCCTCGAGCAGGACATCTTTTTTCAGGGGTTTGGGAACGTAGGCGTCGCACCCTGCCTCATAGCACCTTTCCCGTAGTCGGGGATCGTGTTCGGAGCTGACCATGATAATGGGGATCGTGTTGGTCAGGGGGTCCGATTTTATTTTCCTGCACACATCATCTCCGTCCATGCCAGGCATCAGAAGGTCCAGTATGACAAGGGTGGGGCGGGTTGAGCGGATGGAAGCCAGAGCTTCGGGGCCGGATCGCGCCGTCGTGATCGTAAAGGAACTTCTATTCAGGTAGCTTTTCTCGAGGTCCAGAAAGAGTTCGGTATCATCAACGAGAAGGATCTTCATCTTTAAGGGCCGGCCCTTTCACCATCATCACGGTTGATGTAATATGCTTTGCGCATGCGCGATTGTTTCTGAAACCGAGGGCAGTGTCAAGCCGTGGGAACAGGCATTGAACTCTTGACAGGCCAGACCGGAGAAAGGAGAGGTCTCCTCAAATGAACAGCACCTGGTTGGATCTTCTTTTTCGCGGCGGTGTTCTCATGATCCCCATCGTCCTGTGCTCGATCATCGGTCTGGCCCTTATTCTGGACCGGTTTAATACCTACCGCAAACTCAAGCTTGACGGCTTTGCCGTAGAAGGCAGTGTGAGACAGGCCCTGGGCAGAGGCGACATCCCGGCTGCATTGGGGTACCTGCGGGACGATGAGCGGGCCGGCGGCCTCGTCCTGGCCGAGGCGCTGGAAAGGTTCAGCGAGGGATCGGGAAGCCTCCAGGGATCCTTCGCCCTCTCCGCCGGTGAGCTCATAAGAAAGATGGAGGTCTCCTTGAGGGGGATCGCCACAGTGGCGGCCCTGGCCCCCCTGCTGGGGCTGCTGGGGACCGTCATAGGGATGATACGCGCCTTCATGGTGATCGAAGGGCAGGGCACCAATGTGAGTCCTTCCCTGCTCGCTGGAGGGATATGGGAGGCGCTGCTCACCACGGCTGCGGGACTTACCGTGGCCATACCCTGCCTCATGTTCCACAACCTCTTCCAGGGCCGCATCGAGCGCGTGGAAGGGGAGTTGAGCCGCATGGCCACGGAGCTGGAAGATGTGGTCCGCACCTGAGCCCCTGAGGTTCCGCCCCAGGCGAAGGCCGCCCCTCGAGCTGGGGATGACCCCCCTGATCGACATCGTTTTCCTCCTCCTGATATTTTTCATGCTGACCTCCCGCTTTGTCGTCCAGGAAGGGATCCGGGTCGACCTGCCGCTGACTCAGCGCCCGCATGCCCTTCCAGCGGAGGAAGTCCATCGCATCACGGTCAGGTCCGACGGCATCCTCGTCATGAGCGGGAAAGCCATGACCCTGAGGGACATGGATCTTTACCTGCGCGGGCGGGACGCTGCATTCATGAGAACCCCCTTCGAGATCTACGCAGACAGGCGCGCTTCCGTTCAGGCTGTCATCTCCCTGCTGGAGATGCTCAGGGACAGGGGCGCCGAACGGGTCACCATAGGCACCGAGCATGCAGCCGGGAGAGCGAACCCGTGACCACGGCACCCAAGCTTTTCTGGCAGCACAGTCTGCAATCCTGAATGAAATAGCGGTCCAGGAACAACGTGCCTTGCTCCGCCCCTTGACAGGGGGCGTGTTCCTCTGTTAGCAAATTAGAGTTTTTTGCGAAACATAACCTGTGCGGGGTGGAATTTTGAAAGGGAAGACCTTCCTTGTCATTTCATGCGTCGTTCTGATGTCGGTCCTGGCGGCGTCTGCGTCGATGGCGGCTCCTTGCGGCGAATGCCATAAAGAGTGGTCGGATAAAGTCGGCGCGCAAAAGGTCCTTCACTCCCCTTTTGAGGAGGCCGATTGCGAGGTGTGTCACGAGGACCACGGCGACACCAACAAGCTGACCCTTGTGGAGGACGGCAACGCCCTGTGCTACCAGTGCCATGATGAGCCTGGCGAGGGATCGAGGGTTCATGCGGCGGTGGAAGACGAGGGATGTCTGGGCTGCCACAGCCCCCACGGTTCGGGAAACAGGGCTTTGCTCCTGGAGGTTCCAGAGGACCTGTGTATCGGTTGTCACGACGACCCGACTTCAAGATCTGTCAAGCACGAGGCGGCCCTGGACGGAGGGTGTGTCGACTGTCACGACCCCCACTCGTCGAAGAACAGGCCGCTCCTTTTAAAGGCTGTGCCTGACCTGTGCGCCGAGTGCCACGATGGTCTCATGGAAGGCAAGCTGCACACGATCATCGAGGAAGACGGATGCCAGGCCTGTCACGATCCGCACTCTTCCGACAGCGCCAGGCTTCTTTCCGGGCCGGCCGAGGGTCTGTGCCAGGAGTGCCATGGAACCATGGTCGAGAAGGGTCCCGTCGTCCACGAGGCTGTTTCTGGCGGCACCTGCACCGACTGCCACACCCCCCATGCCTCGAAACACAGACCCCTGCTGCTCAGCGATCAACCTGCCCTGTGCGGGGAGTGTCATGAAATTTTCGGCGAGTACGACAAGTTGATCCACACCGCCATCACGGACGGCGCGTGCACGGACTGCCACGGCCCCCATGAGTCATCGGAGGCCAAGCTTTTGAGGGCCCCCTACAATACGGAGCGGTATCCGGGCGCCTTCAAGCCGGACAAGTTCTCCCTCTGCTTCGAGTGTCACGACCCTTCCCTGGTGACGGGCAAGGGGGAGGACGGCGTCACCAACTTCCGGGACGGCGACACGAACCTGCACGATATTCATGTTCAGGGGGAACTCAAGCCGAACAAGTACGGCATCGTCATGCGCGGCAAGGCGAGATCCTGCGCCGGCTGCCACAACCCTCACGGCTCCTCACAGCCTCACAACCTCGTCAGGGATTACGAGTGCGCCTCGGTCCTGTGCTACAGCATGACCTTCTACCCGCTGGAGGACGGCGGCAAGTGTGCTGTGGGCTGCCACATACCCAGGTCCTACCATCGGGAGGGCAGCGCGGTCACGGAGCCCCAGGCCGCAAACTGAAAGAAGCCGCTCGGTAGAGCGGCTTCTTCATTTCAGGATTTGGAAGGTGGAACAGGAAGGGTGGAAGAAAGCCCGAAAAGGGATTGACTTTCTCGCGGTAAATACGTTTATTCCCTATTCCCTATTCCCTATTCCCTATTCCCTATTCCCTATTCCCTATTCCCTATTCCCTATTCCCTATTCCCTATTCCCTATTCCCTATTCCCTATTCCCTATCCTCTCCAGGATCTTTTCCCAGACAACTTCCACCGGCAAAGACGGGTCCTTTGTGGAAACAGCCACGACCAGATCGCGTGGTACTCCCAGATCTCTGGCAATGACCTCCAGGGACTTTATGCGCCTTGCCCTGGAGAGCTTGTCCCCTTTGGTTGCCACGACCAGAAACGGTATCTTTCTCTCCATGAGGATCTGGTGGACGGCTCCATCATCCCTGGTGGGAGGGTGGCGTATGTCGATGAGATGCACGGCAAGGTCGGGCCCAGGCGGCTTGTCCAGGTAGGCCTCCACCAGCGACTGCCACTGGGCAGCCATGGCCTTGGGGGCTTTGGAAAAGCCGTAACCGGGCAGGTCAACAAGCAGCAGGCGACCGTTGACCTGGTAATAGAAAATAGCCCTCGTTTTCCCCGGGGTGGAACTTACCTTCACCAGCTTTTTGCGCTTCATCAGGGAGGCCAGGAGGGATGATTTGCCCACATTTGATCTGCCGAAGACGGCGATCTGCGGCAGATCCGTTTCCAGGATCTGGGTCGGCGTGTAAGCCTGGTCATACAAAGAGGCGCTCACTATCTTCATTGAGCCATGAACTACCATGCGCCCCGAGCGTACGTCAACATCTGCGGCCAGACTGCCGGAACTGGTCGTGGATCCGTTGAAAAATTTCTTGGTTCTGGAATCTGATAGGGGTCGCCTTCCCCTTAAAATCGTGTTAACTTCAGGCGTTGCCGGTCAGCAGCATCCTTCTGCGCCCCTTTATAAGCGAGGGCGCTGTAAGAACACTGCTGAGCCAGGTAATAAAGACCGTAATCATCGGCAGTTTTCATAGTGATAATCCACAACAGCCCCCGGCGTCCGGTTATCCGAATCCTCGTTGGCAGGGGCCGGTTCGGCGAGGGGAACCAAAGGAGGGGCCGTAAAAGTGTTTACCATCACTAAAAAAATGAACCTGTCACACGACGTCCACTGGATGGATGTCGATGCGCCCTACATTGCGCGAAAAGCCCAACCCGGTCAGTTCGTGATCGTGAGAATAGGCGTGACGGGGGAGAGGATACCTCTTACGATCGCTGACAGCGACCGCGATGCCGGCACGATCACCCTGGTTTTCCAGGAGGTGGGGAAGAGCACCATGGTCATGGGCGGGATGAAACAGGGTGACAACATTGATGATGTGGTCGGCCCCCTGGGCGTGCCCAGTCATATCGAAAAACTGGGCCTGGTTGTCTGTATAGGCGGTGGTATAGGGATCGCCCCTGTCCACCCTGTTGCCCGGGGTTACAAGGAAGCCGGAAGCAAGGTGATCTCCATACTGGGAGCCAGGACCAAGGACCTTCTCATCATGGAGAAGGAGATGGTCAAGGCGAGCACCGAAGTCAGGGTCTGCACGGACGACGGCAGTTACGGGCAGAAAGGTTTCGTCACCAACGTTCTCGAGGACCTCATCAAGGAGGGTGCCCCCATTGATGTAATAGTGGCCATCGGACCGGTTCCCATGATGGAAGCGGTGAGCAAGCTCACCAAGCCCTATGGCATCAAGACAGTGGTCAGCCTCAACCCCATCATGGTGGATGGTACCGGAATGTGCGGGGCCTGCAGGGTGACCGTGGGTGGCGAAGTGAAGTTCGCCTGCGTGGACGGCCCCGATTTCGATGGACACGAGGTGGACTTCGCCGAGCTCAGGCTGCGCCAGAGAATGTACCTGAAGGAAGAGCGCGAGGCCATCGAAACCTTAACCTACATGAGCGAGTGAGACGACAGCCATGAACGATAAAAACAAAACGACCCCTAAAAAGGAGCTAGTGCCCCGGCAGCCCATGCCCGAACAGCCTGCCGAGGAGAGGCAGAAAAACTTCAAAGAGGTGCCTTACGGTTACTCACCCGAGACTGCCATGATCGAGGCCAGACGCTGCATCCAGTGCAAGAAACCGAGGTGCGTGGCGGGATGCCCGGTCGGCATCGACATCCCCGGTTTCATCAAGGCCATCGAGGATGGGGATTTTCCGGAATCGATACGGATCCTGAAGGAGAGCAATGCCCTTCCTGCCGTCTGCGGCCGGGTCTGCCCCCAGGAGGACCAGTGTGAGATCCTCTGCGTTCTGAGCGTGAAGCAGGAGCCGGTTGCCATCGGCCGGCTGGAGCGTTTTGCCGCCGACTGGGAAAGGGAGCATGGAGAGGTGAAGCTGCCCAAGGTGGCCCCGCCCACGGGCAGGAAAGTCGCGGTCGTCGGAGCCGGTCCCGCAGGCCTGACCGTGGCCGGGGACCTCATTGTCAAGGGACATGAGGTGACCATTTTCGAGGCTCTCCACAAGCCGGGCGGGGTTCTCGTCTACGGGATCCCCGAGTTCAGGCTGCCCAACGAGATCGTCGAGTTCGAGATCAGCAACCTGGAAAAGCTCGGCGTTAAAATGGTCAACAATGTCGTTGTCGGTAAAACATTCACCATCAAGGAGCTCATGGAAGAGGAAGGGTTTGACTCTGTTTTCCTCGGCGTCGGCGCCGGCCTGCCCTGGTTCATGGGGATCCCGGGAGAGAACCTCAACGGCGTTTATTCCGCCAACGAGTATCTTACGAGATCCAACCTCATGGGCGGATTCGACTTCCCGCGTCACGACACACCCCTGAAGAAGGGCAAAAGGGCAGCGATCATAGGAGGCGGCAACGTCGCCATGGACGCGGCTCGCACCGCCAAGAGGCTGGGCGCGGAGTCCATTGTCGTTTATAGGCGGTCCAGGAACGAGATGCCGGCCCGTATCGAGGAGATCCATCACGCTGAGGAAGAGGGGATCGAGTTCCATTTCCTCACCGCCCCCGTAAGGATCCTCGGGAACGATGAAGGGTCTGTCGTCGGGATGGAGTGCCTCAAGATGGAGCTGGGGGAGCCGGATGACTCGGGCCGTCGAAGACCGGTTCCGGTAAAAGGTTCGGAGTACGTTCTGAATGTGGACGTCGTTATTGTTTCTGTTGGAACAGGATCCAACCCTCTCCTGACCAAATCCACACCGGGACTCGAACTCAACAAGTGGGATTACATCGTGGTGGATGAAAAAACAGGCGCCACCAGCATCCCAGGCGTATATGCCGGAGGGGATATCGTCAGGGGCGCTGCAACGGTGATCCTGGCTATGGGGGACGGCAGGATGGCCTCTGGCGCGATGCATCGGTACCTTATGGGTGAGCCCGAGGAAGAGCCAGAGGAGTCGTAAATGCAGCAAGGGAGTCCGTCAGCGAACCTGGACTCCATCCGGGAGCCGGTCAAGGATGAATGCGCGGCCCTCGAGGACTACTTCAAGTCTTACCTGAGGACCGACGTTCTGCTCATCGACCGCATCTTCGAGCACCTCATCGACGGTGGAGGGAAGCGGTTCAGGCCTCTCCTCGTCCTTCTTGTTTCCTCGTGCTCCCCTGATCGAGTGAACGAGGATGTGTTCAGGCTCGCAGTAGCTGTTGAGTTCATCCACACGGCTACGCTCCTGCACGACGATGTGGTCGACCAGTCGGACGT
>CP070698.1:541960-546577 GCA_020349685.1 bacterium | reverse complement strand
GGTGATCTGGGAAGTGGGGAAAGCAGAGTCTAGTTCTAGTGTCTAGTTTCTAGCTTCTACCGTCCATTTCCGCCGCCGCTCCGGGCCAAGGCGCATGATTTCCGGCTCATAGTTGATCGCTAGACACCCGACACTAGACACCAGACACTGCAGGCGGAGCCAGCTTTTCAGGCTTCGCCTGCCATTGTTTCACGTGAAACAGAGCAGCTCCCGGCAGAAAGCCTTGAGATGGAAAATCACTGCTTGAAGCTCACCGCTGGAAGCCTAACCCTCCTTTCCCCCTTCCTCTTTCTACTTTCTTTGTCTTTCATTCTATATTAGTTTTCAATGCACGGTCAAAATCCAGCGAGCGGGTGAGGACGCCGCAAGGCTTCCCCAGGCCCCTTTTTTACATAACCTATTGATATTAAAGGATAATATGAAAACAAAAACCCTGTTGCTCGTCTACGTGCTCGCCAAGCTGCTCTTCCTGGCAGCCCTTTTCGCCCGCCTGGAAAGCCGGCGGATCATGCGGAAGGCACGAGGGGGGTACGCATCCTGATGTTTCCCCTTTTCTTCCCCTTCCGCCCTTCGCCCTTCGCCCTGGTGCGCGACGGAGCGAGTCGCATTGGCTAGGGTCATCACCATAGCAAACCAGAAGGGCGGCGTGGGAAAAACCACGACCGCGGTAAACCTTGCGGCCTCCCTGGCGGCTGCCGAGAAGAAGACCCTTGTCGTGGACATGGATCCGCAGGCCAACACGACCAGCGGGTTGGGCATCAGGGTCGGGGAGCTGGAGGACTCGATCTACCAGGTGATGGTATCCAATGCCTCCATGAAGGAGATCGTCAGGAAGACGGAGATGGAATACCTCGACATCGTGCCTTCCCATGTGAACCTCATCGGGGCGGAGCTCGAGCTCGTTTCCACCCTTTCCAGGGAAACGGTCCTGTCGCGGGCGCTCAAAGTGGTCGAAGGGTCCTACGAGTATATTCTCGTCGATTGCCCGCCGTCCCTCGGGCTTTTGACCCTCAACGCCCTCACGGCTGCAGACAGCGTGCTCGTTCCGCTGCAGTGCGAGTACTATGCCCTTGAAGGCCTTTCCAGCCTTCTCGGAACCATCAAGCTTGTTCGCGGGGCGCTCAATCCCCGGATCAGGCTCGAGGGGATCCTCCTTACAATGTTCGATCCGCGCAACAACCTGTCTCACCAGGTGGCCAGCGAAGCGCGCAATCACTTTCCCGGAAAGGTTTTTGGGACCACGATCCCCCGGAACGTCCGGCTGAGCGAGGCCCCGAGTCACGGAAAGCCGGCCATCCTCTACGATATCAACTCAGCCGGGGCGCAGAGCTATCTGGCCCTTGCTCAGGAGATGCTGAACGGGAAAAGAGAATGATCTCAAATTTCAGATCTCATATCTCAAAGATGAATCAACACCAGAAACTCTGCGGTGGTTGTATCCTGAGATCTGAGATCTGAGATCTGAGATAATCAGGAGATTATTCATGACCACTGAACGCAAAAGACAGGCCCTCGGCAAGGGCTTGGGCGCCCTCATTCCAGGGGGCGACGAAGCGAGCCGCCAGGGTGAACTCGTCCTTGTGTCCACGGAGGAGGTCTTCCCGAGCCCGGGGCAGCCGAGGATACGGTTTGACAAGAACGCCCTCGAGGAGCTGGCGGCTTCCATCAGGGAGCAGGGGGTTCTTCAGCCCCTGCTGGCGAGAAGGGTTCCAGGTGGTTACGAGCTGATCGCCGGGGAAAGAAGGCTCAGGGCGGCCCGCATGGCCGGCCTGGAGAAGGTTCCTGTTCTCTGCCGCCGGGTGGAGGATGAACAAAAGCTCGAGCTGGCCCTTATCGAGAACATCCAGAGGGAAAACCTGAACCCTATCGAGGAGGCTCAGGCATACCGCGAACTGCAGACGATAAACAAGTACACCCAGGAAGAGGTGGCGCGCAAGGTGGGTAAGGACAGGGCGACGGTGGCCAACTCACTGCGGCTTCTTGCCCTGCCGGATTTTGTGAAAACCGAGCTGGCTGACGACAGGATAACTGCAGGCCACGCCCGGGCTCTCCTGCCGCTCAAGGATGAAAAGAGCATTCGAACCATGCTGGCTCGCATTCTCAAAAGGGGGCTTTCCGTCAGAGAGGTGGAAAAGGCCGTGAACGGACTGCTCTCAGGTGCCAGGGAGGGTCGGAAAAGTGCCACCCGGTCAACCCCGGAGTCCAGGGATCTTGAGAAGCGGCTGACCAGGAAACTGGGGTGCCGCGTCCAGATCCACACCTCCGGGAAGGGGGGCCGATTGGAGATCCGATACGCGAGCCTTGACGAACTCAATGCTGTCATTGATAAAATACTGAGAACCGACGGTTGACAGCTGTCAGCTGACAGCTGTTGACCAGAAACCTGAAACCGGAGGTTGCCGAAAATGAACAAGAAAGAGCCAACCGTCGCACGCGGTGAGATCAAAGCATTCCTGGGTGAAGGAACCGATTTCAAGGGGATCCTCACCTTTGAGGGAACGGTGCGCGTCGATGGAAAGCTGGAGGGAGAGGTCTACACGAAAGACACGCTTATCGTAGGAGAGAGCGCTGTCGTAGCAGCTGAGATCAACGTCCACACCATCGTCATATCGGGAATCGTGAGAGGCAACATCAACGCGACGGGAAAGATCGAGGTGCACAGGCCCGGAAAGCTGTTCGGAAACATCAAGACCCCAAGCCTGTATATCGAGGAAGGGGTTATTTTCGAAGGAAACTGCGCCATGGCCTACGATGCTTCGGAGGGAGCCAAGGTCTCCGCCGTTGCCTCCCCCGTGGAAGAGGATCAGGATAAGGAGGGCAAGATAACCGCGGCAAAAACAGATTGATGAATTCGCCGGATTACAGTATAGTCCATCCGTTTGTGGGAGAACCGGTGCATTCCTTTGATAAGTACGTAAGGCGGGTATTCTTCGGCACGCTGTCGCTGGTTCTTGTTCTGGCGGGCGCTTTTCTGCTCGCCGGAAACAGACCCTGGGCCAGGGGGCTGGTTCTGGGCGGGGCCGCAAGCCTGGTGAACCTTGTCATAATGGCTTCGGAAGTGCGGCGGCAGGGGATGATGGCAAGCCGTGCTTCCCGGCCTGCCTATGGTCGTTATACCCTGAGGATGGCTATTATCGCCGCGGCTCTCATTTACGCGGCCACAAATGAAAAAATAGCCCTTTGGGCCACCATACCCGCCCTCTTCACATCGCAGTTTGCCATGACCTGCGGTGAACTGCTGGGCGGCAAGGAGCAGGGAACAGCCTAATATGGGCGACATGACACACATCCCCACCGCTTCCCTTGAGCTTTTCGGGCTGACGCTCACGGTTAACTACGTCACGATCATCAACACGTGGATCATCATGGCGGCCCTGATCTTTATCGCCCTCATCGTGCGGAGCAGGCTTCAGGACACACCAGGCCCCCTGCAGCGCATGGCCGAGCTCTACATCTCGGCCATGGACGGCCTTACGAAAGAAACGCTGGAAACAACCACAAGGGCCTACTTCCCCCTGGTTGCCACCCTGTTCATCTTCCTCCTGCTGTGTAACTGGTGGGGGATCATACCGGGGTTTGACGAACCCACCAAGGACCTGAATACGCCCCTCAGCCTGGGCATCATGGGGTTCTTTCTCACCCACACGGCAGCCATCCGACAGAAGGGTATCGCCGCCTACCTCAAGGAATACACCGAGCCTTTCATCATCATGGCCCCCCTCAATATGGTGGGGGAGCTGGCCAAGGTCGTGTCCATTTCCTTCCGTCTTTTCGGCAACATCATGGGTGGGGCGATCATCATCTCCGTCGTGTCCTGGATGGTTTACAGCGTCGCCCTTCCGCCGTTCCTCTATGCCTTTTTCGGTCTCTTCGTGGGTACGGTGCAGGCCTTCGTTTTTACCATGCTGACCATCACATACATCGCCGTCGCTACAAAATAGGAGCCTGAAATTGGACCCTGTCGCCCTCTCCCTCATCGTAAAAAGCATGTACGCACTGGGAGCCGCCTTTGCAGTGGGTTTCGGAGCGGTGGGACCGGGAGTCGGAATGGGCATGGGGGCTGCCACCGCGGTGGAGGGCATGGGAAGGCAGCCCATGGTCTCCTCCGATCTTTTCAGGATCATGCTCATCGGACAGGGGGCCACATCCACACCGCCCACTTTTGCCCTGGTGGTGGGGATACTCCTCCTCTTCGGGGTCGGTGAGGGAACCGCTCTTATACAGGGCTTTGCCGGGCTGGGCGCCGGCATCTCCATAGGGGCGGCCTCCTTTGCCTCCGGCGTGGGGAGCGCTTATCCCGCAGCCCAGGCCTGTGAAGCCATCGCCCGCCAGCCTTACCTGCGCCGGCCCTTCACCACCCTGATGCTCATCGGTCAGGCCATCAGTCAGACGCCCCTCATCTTTGCCCTGCTCGTATCGTTCATGCTCATCTTTACGGTCTCACCGAACCCTGAGGCCGGGATAGTGGAGTATGTCACCGTCCTTGCGGCGGGCATCTGCATGGGCTTCGGAGCCATGGGGCCGTCGGTAGGATCAGGAATGGCCGCCGAATCGGCCATCCTGGGCATCCGGTACCACCGCGAGCCCGAGCAGGCCGTCGGACTTTTGACCCGCGTC
>CP070698.1:538444-541860 GCA_020349685.1 bacterium | reverse complement strand
GAGATGCTCAAGGCCAGCGGAGGCAAGCGGCAGGTCCCGGTGATCGTGGACGGTGGAAAGGTCACCATCGGCTACGGGGGCACGTGAGGGGTGTGATTTTGTCCGACAGTTGTCGGACAAAACAGATCCAGGATAAAAGATCCAAGATCCAAGATAGAATCGTGGGTTCGGAAACTGTTCAAAACTGGCAGGTTATTAAGATTTGATGTATTGGGATCGTTTCTTGGATTTTGGATTTTGGATCACAGAAACAGCTTCCTATCAGGAAGCTGTTTCTGGCTGGATCAGACTCTCAATCGCCTCTTCACCCATTTCACGGATAAGCTGGAAACTTTTTATCTTGTTCCGGTTGAGCGCGAAGAAGGACTGGCTGAGGTTGGCCTTGTCCAGCTCTCTCTGGACGGCGGGATCGATCATGCTGTCGAGTTTCTCGGTGGTATTCCAGTCCGTCAGGATGCCGATGAACGGACCTGTATCGGTGGGATTGAGGGCCCGTTCCAGACAGGCCTCCGCGCTCCGGGCTATTTTCTGAACGGATATGACCCCTGAAACCTCCTCCATGGTTGAAAGGTCCATGGTCACGTAGAGGTTGATCTGGTTTCTCCTCTCGTATTTTGCCTGCTTCGAACGCTGCGCACTCGGATTTTCGTAGTCTCTCACACCCACAACGAAAGATTTGTTTACGTGGTACCCGCCCACGGTTCTCAGGAGCGGGTACGGGCTGTTGAGCATCCTAATGATGGACAGAACATCTACCTGGTCGCTGATGACCTTCTTGCGGTATCTTTTCAGCTCATCCATCTTGAGGATGCTGACGGGGTACTCGGGAAATATGCTGATGTATTTCATAGAGCTTCTCTCTATATGGGATACAGGGCACAAGATTAAAGATACAAATTACTAAGGTCACTCCATGGTGGGGACGTTTTTTCAAACAACTTAGACGTGTATCTTTAACCATTAACCTTGTACCTGTCAGATCCACGACAGGATCGCGGTCCCGGTGACGACCAGGATCAGCCCCCAGAGCCTCAGGCCGGTGCCGGACAGGGAGGTCCAGGTCCGCAGGAGGGGTCGGACCTTTTCCTCCTCACCCAGGAAAAGGAAGAGACCCATGCCCCCGATGAGGATTCCGAGGAGCAGGAGGAACCAGACCACACCGCTCCAGAAGGAGGCCACAGCCAGGAGAATGCCGAAGAGCGCGGCGGCCAGGCCCCAGATCCTGTGGCTGCCCTTTTCGAGGATCATCTCACCGTATTCGACTGCCTTGTCCGTGTGAAGGACGAGGAAACTCCCCTTCGCGATAAACAGCACTGCTGCGACATAAAGAAACCAGGTCATCGCCAGCCTCCCAACTTCTCAATATTTTTCAACGTCATCCACATCGATCCAGGGCGCCCCGCCAAGGCTGTTGAACACCATTCCATACACGAGGAGGTGATCGCCCTTTTCGGACTCCTCGATCATCTTCACCACGCTCTCCGCCTCTCTGCTGGCAAAAAGCCTCCACAGGACGATGTCGCCCTCTCTCACCTGAAAATTGAGGTGATCGATGGTGTTCCTGGGGCTCTTGAAAAGGTCCGTCTTCCGCCCGACACCGGGCCCTTCCACATAGACGGGAAGGGCGCTGTGCAGGGTGCTGGAAAACCTTATCTTCTTCCCAAGGTATCTTTCCGGATACCGGGCCACCTCTTCAAGGGTCGTTTCCCGGTATGTCCCCAGGATGGCCCGCATCCTCTCCCTGACCTCCGGCACATGCAGATTGTCGGGATAGGTGTTGAGGAACAGCCTGTATTCGCTGATGGTGTCGGCGGTCCTGACAGGCAGGTACCTCAGTTCGTCCCTTCTCTTCAATGCGCGTCCGGCATAGTAGTTGCCCGGGAATTTTATCAGGAACTCGTCGAAAGCCTGATGGGTGCCCCTGATCTTGTAGGGGCGGTATACGAGACCGTCAACGATGCGCTGAGACTCCTCCCTGAGTTCGCTTTCCGGATAACGCGAGATAAAATCCTTGAAGGACTCCAGGGAACCGATGCTGAAAGCCTTGATAAAGTCGCCGTATTCCCTGAGGTTGCTGAAGATGAGGATGGAGTTGCTCTCCCTGATCTGTCTCGCGACGGCGTCAGGGAGCGGTTCGCTGTGAATGACGTCGGAAAAGACATCCTTGACGTAGATCTCGGCGACCGGTTCGCCCGCCTCCGTGAAGATGTAAAGGGTTTCACCAGGCGCCAGGGTGTCCAGGCTGTTACCCTCGCGGCTGATCTTGACCACCGAGGAGACGGAGCTCAAGGTTGCCCCGCCCCGCATCAGTTCGGCATGCGTGTCCGCAGCCCAGCACATGATGGCAAACGCGCTTGAAAGGATGATGACAGAGGCTCTCATCTTTTGAATGCCGTTCCTCGTAGAACCATAATCAGCGTCATTATAAAGGCGCCCGCGACGCCGCGGCAACCGTCACCTTGTCCTATCAGGAGGCTGCGAACCGTCAGCAGGCCCTGAAGATCCCAGCCTCACAACTTCAGTGTAACAACGGTCGCTCCCCATCCTCCACCGGTTTCCTCTGCTTCCCGGAAGGAGGCGACGAAGTCCAGACGCCCCAGGAGGGAGTGCACGATCCGCCTTTGTACACCCTTTCCCTTTCCGTGGATGATCCGAACATGAGCGATCCCCTTCTCACGGCAGGCGAGAAGGTATTCCTGAACGACATCAGCCGTCTGACCGGGCTGAAAGGTGTGAAGGTCGATAACACCATCCACCGGAATGACGACAGCTTCATCCGACACGGTATTCCTCGACATCCAGCAGGCTCATGGGGTCCACCTCGAGGACGCTCTCATCACCGCCGGGCCTGATCACCATAATGAAGACCCTGTTTCCCGAGGCTCCGGCCTTGGTATAACGAGCTGTGAGGGCCGCCGCTGCAAGGATGTCCCCTTCGGAGGCGCCTGGGTCAAGCACGGTGAGCGGACCAGGGGCATCCTTCTGTTTGAGGAGAATATCCTCTTCGCGAATGAGCTTCTGGAGGTCTTCGTTGTCCTGGTGATGCCTGCCCACAACAGCCTTGCTGCCCTCCGGCAGGCGAAAATGGCGGCCCAGCTTCAGTTTCTCTACATCGACGGGATCAGCGGCAGGTGTGGCATCCAGCAGCTCAGCCAGTCGCAGTGAAAACCCCGGGTCGGTCAGAAGACAGCCCCCTCCGGGAGTGGGAAATTCTGTAAGGCCCCACTCCTGAGCCATCTGCATCTGTCTCTTGCGCGATCGTCCCTGGATGTCCATGAGCTGCCTTCTGTCCACGATGCCGCTTTTTTCGGGTTCGGTCTCCGGCAGCAGTTTCGCGGACATGGGGCGCAGGATGAGCCCCTCAAACCCCGATGCTTCCTCCACCAGCTTCAGGGCCTTTATGTTCTGGGACATGG
>CP070698.1:532602-538344 GCA_020349685.1 bacterium | reverse complement strand
CGCCTCTGAGGAGTGATTCAAGAAAGATCCTGCGTTCCAGATCCATGAAGGTTTCCTCCCGCCTTCGAACCCTTGTGAAGCCTTTTTTCTTCAGGCCCATTTTCAAAGAGTCGTTACCCATGACTCGAAGAATCCGATGCCAGACGCCCACCCATTAAAGCTCACAGCTCCCGGCTCATGGCTCGCCGCTGAGTGTCCCGGAGCGCATTATTTTACATCTGACTCAGCTGAGCCTTTACCCTTTGATCTCCCACCACCACCAGGTGCGCGTTGGCTCTGGTGATCCCCACGTAAAGGGTTTCCGGCGAGTCGAGAACATCCTCCAGTTCGACCAGCACGACCACGGGCCGTTCCAGCCCCTTGAAGCGGCGGATGGAGTCGAAGACCACCTTTCCCTTTTCCGGCTTTTCGCCGCAGCAGGTGGAAAAAGCCCCGATGACATCCTCTTTGCCCAGAACGCTCTTGTCGCGGGAGCGTCCGGTAAGGACCGCCACGTCCTCCGGATAGACCTTTTCCTCCTTGACCAGGCGCTGCAGGTACCGGCTCACCTCCCGGACCACGGCGTTATCCGTGCCGGCCTCGAGAAAGACCGGGTCCCTGCCTTCCGGTCCGGCGGCGTCCAGCTTCCACCCCTTGTAGTAGGCGGAAGCCAGGTTGTGGATCGGCCTGGTGTTCCTAAGGTTCTTCGTCAGAGGGTAGACATCGAGGTCCTCGGGAATGGATTGGCCGTGGCTGTAGAGCCGCTGGTTGTCGTCGAAGAAAACATAGAGGATCCCCTGGTCGGGATCTGAAAGGGCAAGCTGCAATGCTGTCCACCAGCCCTCGGAGAAATCCTGCCCCTCGTCCACAACGATGGCGTCGAACCTCTTGTCCGGCATGCACTCGAGGGCGGTCGCGAGGGCCGCGGGCAGGTCTTTTTCGAAATATTCCTTCGGCGGCGTTTCCCCCTCCGGATCCCTGATGGGGCATTCGGCCTTGCGGGCCATATCGAAGCAGAGGGTGTGAAAGTTCATAACGGTGAGGTTCTGCACCTTGGCGGACCTCGCCGCCAGGAAGTCGGCCAGGGGGCGGTTGTAGCAGGTGAGCAGGACCCTGAAACCTTCCGAGGCGAGTCTGCGGGCCTTTTCCATGGCCAGCATGGTCTTGCCCGTACCCGCGCCCCCCGAGATCCCCACCCTCCTGCGGCCGGACAGAAGATCCAGGACATTGAACTGATCTTCCGTGAGGTGGAGGATCTGCCTTTCGTCCTCGGCGATATCGGCAGCGAGGGGGTGCTTCAGCTCGAAACTGGCCCCCAGCAGGTCCTCGATCATGCGCATGCCCGGCTGTCCGAACTCACCCTCGAAGTCACCGTGCCCGGACCAGTAAACGAAGATCGTCTCCAGCCATTTGTCCAGCCACCTCAGGTCCTCCGAAAAAGCGGTCATCTCGTGAACAAATTCGGTTCCGAGGTAACCGTCCGGCCTCGACACATCGGGAAATATCACCCCGTGCCCGGCATCGATCCACCTTCCTTTCCAGGCCGGCAGCTGTTTGATCTTGGCTATGAGAGCGTGCTTGGTGCGAACGGCCTGGTGGAAGGGATTGTCCACGAAGTGCTCCCGCCCGCGCCGGTCCCGGCTGTACCACCGGTCCAGGGCTGCGTCGTACCGGATCCGCCCTCCCTTGACCTCGATGACCAGGATCCCGTGGTCCGGGTGAGCGACGACGAAATCCGCCTCGCCCTCCACAGGTGGATAACCCGGTGTAGGCCTCCCCAGCCAGGAACGGCTGAAAAAAATGGTGACCTCCGCGGGCGCCGCGTCGTGAAACGCCTCGTAGACCTTCCTTTCGGCCGCCTTGCCCGGATCGGCCCGGACCGCGGGCGGAAGAGGTTGTGGAATCATGCGGGCCATGGATAAAGATTAGATCAGGAACACCACAAAGTGCAAGTTGTGACCGGAACCAGGCGCTCGCCGAGCGCAGCAGCAGCGGCTTAAAGTCATGCCGGGAAGAGGGACGAGGGCCCTGTATTAACTGTTGCCGTTTGCACCGTTTACCGTGTTATTCTCGAATATGAGCCGCAATCAGGCGTTTGGCTCGGCCATCCACGACAGAGAGGGACTCGTCCGGGCCATAAGAGAACAATACGTTCTGCACTGGGACGGGATCCACGGCTGGGATCACTGGATGAGGGTCCTCGAGAACGGTCAACGCATTGCCTCTGAGAACGGAGCCGATCTCAGGGTGATCGAGTTGTTCGCTCTCCTGCACGACAGCTGCCGGCATAATGACGGGTTAGATCCGCATCACGGTCCCAGGGCCGCCGACTTCGCCCTCGGCCTCAACGGTAATTTCTTTACCCTGGAAGACAAGGCGGCGGAACTCCTGCACCTGGGGATACGCGACCACACGGCCGGTTACGTCCACGAGGAACCGACGATCTGCGCGTGCTGGGACGCCGATCGCCTGGAGCTGCCCAGAGTGGGGATCCAGACCCATCCCGACTACCTCGGGACGGACCTTGCGAAAAGGATGCTGAAGGAAAGAAAATTGTAGCTTGGTATTTCGGTACAGGAAGATTTATTTTGTTCCAGTCTCTTGGCTCTCAGCTTTATTCTCGCAGCTCACAGCCCTGAGCTCCCAGCTCTCTGCCCCCTTCAATCCTTTTCCTTCAGTACCTCCATGAAACACTGAGCCAGGACCTCAGCGGCGGCCCCTGAACGGCGGTGGATCTCCAGGGCCACCGGGGGCATGACAGGGAAACCGTCACCGGGCCCCAGGATGCGGGCGCCCTCCGGGAGGTTGGGCCTGGTCACCAAAGCCACCGCCAGCCCCGACTGCACGGCGGCCATGAGGCCGGCCATGCTGGGACTGGAGTAGGCGACCCTGCACGACCGGCCCATCTTTTCCAGCATTTGGATGGCGGCCTCGTGGAGGTAGCACTGGTCGGTGAACATGGCCAGAGGCACAGGGTCCTCCTTCTCTACAGCCTTGCTGGCCGAAGTGATCCAGATGACCGGTTCCATGCGCACCACGGTCCCGAAAGTCACCGGGTTGCCGCAGTTGGCGGTTACCAGGGCCAGATCCAGTTCCTCCCCGCGCATGAGCTCGTGCAGATCGGAGGTCGGCCGGCAGATGACCTCCACCCGGACCTTCGGGTGGGTGGTCGAAAAACGCTTGAATACGGGCGGCAGAAAGCCGACGTAATCATCAGGGATCCCGAGGCGGACCGTACCCTCCACCTCGGGCTGCACCAGAGCGCTGAGGGCCTCGTCCTGGAGCTTGAGGATCTGGCGGGCATGCCGGGCCAGCGTTTCCCCCTGGGATGTCAGGGCCACGGACCGCCCCTGGCGGGTGAACAGGTTCGTTCCCACGATCTCTTCGAGCCGGCGCATCTGCATGGAGACGGCCGACTGGGTGAGGTGCACCACCTTTGCGGCGCGGGTGAATCCGCCGTGATCGTTCACGGCGACGAAGGTGCGAAGCAATTCGGTCGGCAGGTCCATGGTAAACCTCCAAATGCATAAAATTTATTGATGCTAATCATAACAAACATTCGTTTGATTTATCAATAGATCCGATCCATATTGAGGGCATCTTTTTCCAGAGGAGGGTGTCATGGATACAGCGAAAAGGGTGATGATGCATGGTTCGGGTTTTGATGTGCGTGGTTTTTCCGAGGGGGTCTGCGAGCGGCTGACAAGGATCGTCCGCAAACCTGTCGAGGCCGCAGCGAAGTGGAGCCGCTTCAGGAGAGATACCAGGGCTCTATACAATATGAGCGATCACCTGCTGAGGGACATCGGCCTCAGGAGGGAAGAGGTCGTGCAGTGGAACAGGATTAGATTCCTCTAGAACAACTATGAGTACTTTCGTTTTCGAGATTGGAAATTTGAGATTAGAGATTAGAAAAACAGCCGCTCCCTGTCCAATTTCCAATTTCTAATTTCCAATTTCCCAAAGACAATACTCTCGGTGTCAGAGCACTTTAATCGTCGACAAACACCATGACATTCAGGCCGGCTTTTGGCCCCCCTCACAAAATGCGGTGCACCTTCAGAAACTTTGTCTTTCCCCATTGGGCCATGGGTAGGCTGCCGGTGATGACCACCGTGTCGCCCCGGCGGGCGTGACGTCCCTGGACCAGCGCTTTTTCGACTTCGGCCTTTTTCACCTGGGCGATCATGGTGTCGGTGCTGTCGAGGTGCTCCATGAAAAGGGGCACCACCCCCCAGTTGAACTTCATGCGGTCCACCGCCTCTTGCTGGGAGGTGAAGGCGATAATGGGGACCGACGGCCGAAACCTTGACAGGAGGCCCGCGGTGAAACCGGAGCGGGTGAAGACGACCATGCACCGCGCCCCGACCCTCTGGGCGGCTCTGACGGCGGCTTCGGCTGTCGCGACGGCGCCGTGGCCCGGTCGATTTCCTGATGGAGCGGGTTCCGGGGTCGGACGATCGGTCCTGAAGACCTTGCCGTGCTCCTCGGTCTCCCTGACGATGAGGTCCATGGTCTGAACCGCCTTGACGGGGTATTTCCCCACCGAAGATTCCGCCGAGAGCATGACCGCGTCCGAACCGTCCAGAACGGCATTGGCCACATCGGCCGCCTCGGCCCTCGTGGGTACGGAGCTGTGGGTCATGGACTCGAGCATCTGGGTGGCGGTGATGACAAACCGGTTCTTCCGGGCCGCGCGCAGGATCAGATCCTTCTGGATTATGGGTACGGCGGCGGCCGACACTTCCACCGCAAGATCGCCCCTGGCCACCATGATGCCGTCGGACACGTCCAGGATCTCCTCTATGTTGGTCACGGCGGTGGGCCTTTCGATCTTGGCAACGAGGGGCGCTTCGTAACCGGCCTTTCTGAGGGCTTTTTTTACGGCCATCACATCCTCTGCCCTGGAAACGAAGGAGACACCGAAGGCGTCAACGCCGTGCCGTACACCGAAAGCCAGGTCATCCCGGTCCTTTGTAGTAAAAGACCGGATCGAGATCTTCGTGTCGGGGAGGTTGACGCCTTTGTGGGAGGTGAGGATCCCCCCTTCCTTTACCCGCGCCGTCAGGGCAGCTCCCTCCCGGCCCGTGACCACCAGCTCCACGCGGCCGTCGTCGATGAGAACGCGGTGCCCTTCCTTCAGGTCTTTCGTGAGCCCGGCATAGGGGATGTAAAGGGTCCCGGGGGTGCTGGGCCGGCGTCCCTGCCGGAGGCGTAGCCGGGCCCCCTTCTCCAGCAGCAGTTTTCCTGTGTCGTTGACCTTGCTGATGCGCAGCTTGACCCCAGCGAGGTCCAGGAGAATCCCCACTGGACGTTTCAGCTTGCGGCTGACATCCCTCAAGCGTGAGATGACGGCCAGGTGCTCCTCCTGGGTTCCGTGAGCCATGTTGAGACGGGCGACATCCATGCCGGCCCTGACAAGCTTCTCGAGCATGCCGTGGGAACATGCGGCGGGTCCGATGGTACACACGATGCGCGTCCTTCTCATGGCTCTGCCTTCTGGTGCTGAACAAATAGCAGGTTGAAAGTAACAAGTAACAGGGGAAATCTCTCAGGCCACTCCCTCTATATATATACTTTCTGCTTGTTACCTGTTACTTGCTGCGGCCTCTATTTCTTCGAGGCGATGAGCTGCGCCAGTTTTTTCCGGTCCGGCTCTCTCACGTAAAGCGGGGTGCTGGACTGTCTGTATGCCGGCAGGTTTTCCTCGAAGGGAACGCGCTTATCGTTGACGTAGATCACACCCAGCGCGAACCCGCCCTG
>CP070698.1:528741-532502 GCA_020349685.1 bacterium | reverse complement strand
GCCCTACACGGATTTCGACGTGGAGAAGGTCATCCGCAACGCCCGGTCCCTCAACCCTGAGATCCAGGTCCTGAAGACCTCCTGCCGGACCGGGGAGGGGCTGGACGAATGGGCCGAGTTCGTCAAGGATTTCGTTAAGAGAAATTATGGATAGGAAATTCCAGATTCTCTTGAAGAAGCGATAAAAGCATTATCGCAGGGGACGCAGAGGCGTCCCGCTGGTAGGCCGCTCGTCCCGCAGAGTTACGCGAAGAAAGGCAAAATGCCTATCACTCAGGATTAAAATTATTTGCCCTTTCCCTCACCTTATCTGTTGAGACCACGTAAGCCTGGATCAAGGTTAACCTGGATCCAGGCTTCGAGGGCTCAACGACAGATTTCGATGAAATCCCTTTCCCGAAAGGGAAAGGTAAGGTGAGGGAAAGGATCAGGGTTTTTCTCTGTGTCCTCTGTGTCCTCTGTGGTGACAGCTTTCAGAGAATTATCGTAGCGCCACCATGAATCCCGTTTCTGGTTGGAACAAGCTTTTCGATCCATACGGAGCAGGACTAAATAACGAGGAGAAAGTTGGCTGAAAGGCTGCGCATATCGGTAGACGGCATCGTCCAGGGGGTGGGTTTCCGTCCCTTCGTGTACCGTCTGGCGACCGAACTGGGCCTCGCGGGCTGGGTGAACAACACGACCGACGGTGTCGTCATCGAGGTGGAGGGCGAGAGGGATAACCTCGACAGCTTCCTTTTCCGCCTCAAGGAGGATGCCCCGCCCCTGTCGAGGATCAGTTCCCTTAAAGGGGAGCGCCTGGAGCCCGCGGGATACGTGGATTTTTCCATCCGCCGCAGCCTGTCCGGCGCGGACCCCACCGTCCTGGTCGCACCCGATACAGCCACGTGTCCCGACTGCGTCAGGGAGCTTTTCGATCCGGCCGACCGCCGATACCTGTACCCTTTCATCAACTGCACCAACTGCGGCCCCCGTTACACCATCCTCCGCTCGGTGCCCTACGACCGTCCCAACACCTCCATGGCCGGGTTCACCATGTGCCGGCAGTGCCAGGCCGAATACGACGATCCTTCCGACAGGCGGTTCCACGCCCAGCCCAACGCCTGCCGGGAATGCGGCCCCTCCCTGACCCTGGTCGACGGAAAGGGCGCTGTTGTCGGATCCGATCCCCTCGATGGAGCCATAAAGGCACTTGCCAACGGGGGGATCCTGGCTGTTAAGGGGCTGGGAGGGTACCATCTGGCCGTCGATCCCAAACATCCCGAGGCTGTGGCCAGGCTGCGGCAGAGGAAGGGAAGGGAAGAAAAACCCTTCGCCCTCATGGTCCGGGATCTGGCCACCGCGGGCCTTCTGTGCCACTTGGACGGGACGTCAAAGGAGATCCTTTCCAGCACAGAAAGCCCCATAGCGCTCCTCAGACGCCGCCTGAGGCCCGAAATCAGTATTTCCGGGGATGTGGCCCCCAAAAGCCGGTATTTCGGCCTCATGCTGCCATACACGCCCCTCCACCACCTGATCCTGGCCCGTCTCGAACTGCTCGTGATGACAAGCGCCAACCTGACCGAGGAGCCCCTCTGCGCCGGCAACGGGGAGGCCCTGGAGAGGCTCGGACACATTGCCGACGCCTTTCTGGTCCACGACAGGGATATCGTTCTTCGCTGCGACGATTCCATCGTCCGCCTGGACCCGGTGGATCGCGACAATGGACCCGTCGTTCTGAGGCGCGCTCGCGGGTTCGTGCCTTCGCCGGTTGACCTCCCCCTCGCAGGGCGACCGGTTCTCGCCCTGGGGCCGGAACTGAAGGGGACCGTCTGCCTGACGAGGGGTGCCCGGGCCTTTATAGGACAGCACCTCGGGGACCTTACAAACCTCCAGACCCTTGATTTCCTGAAGGAGGTCGTCTCCCACCTAATGGAGATCCTCGATGTGACGCCATCGATGATAGCCCGGGACCTTCACCCCGACTACCTCACCACCAGTATCGCCGAAAGGGGCGACGATGTGCCGTGGGAGACCGGCACCCCCGTGGTGGCTGTACAGCACCATCACGCGCACATCCTGAGCAGCCAGGCCGAGGCCGGCCTCTCCGGCCCGTGCGTGGGTATCGCCATGGACGGCACCGGGTACGGGACCGACGGGACCATCTGGGGCGGCGAGATCCTCCAGGTCGACGGACCCACCATGGTGAGAAAAGGCCACCTGCGGCCCCTGTGGATGCCTGGAGGCGAAAAAGCCATCGAACAGCCCTGGAGAATGGCCGTTTCCTGCCTCGTGGAGGCTCTCGGCCACGAAGAGGCCTCCCGGATCGCGCCGGACCTCTTTCCGGGGATACCGGAGGAGGATATCCATGTGATCATCGGGCTTTGCGCACGCCGAAGCCACGGCGTATTCACCTCCAGTTCCGGAAGGCTGTTTGACGCTGTCTCGGCCCTTCTGGGAGTCTGCACGCACACCCGCTACGAGGGACAGGCCGCCATCGAACTTGAGGTGTTGACGGAGGAGGGTGTTACCGATATCCTTCCGTACTCCGTCGCCGAGGAAGGCGAAGGACAGCTCGTCATAGACCTTGTGCCCGCCTTCGAGGCGATCAGGGAGAAAAAAAACAAGGGCGTGCCGGCGCCGGAGCTGGGAGGGATGTTCCACGCTACGTTAGCTCTTGCCATGGCCGAATCAACCTCAATGGTCGCCGGAAGCTGCACGGGTGTCGCCGGTTCCGTTCCCCTCGGGGGCGGCGTTTTCCAGAATGAACTGTTCTGCTCCCTGATCTCGAAGGAGCTCGAGAGCAGGTCTCTGACACCGGTCTTTCACAGGAAGGTGCCCACCAACGACGGCGGCATCTCGTTAGGGCAAGCTGTTTACGGATTGTTAATGCAGGCAGAGGGAAAGTTGTGAGTAGTTGAGGAAGCACGCAGGACGCAGCACGCAGGACGCAGCACGCAGCACGCAGTAGAGCATCAAAGTGATAACTGATAGTTTTAAACCTTTTGAGATCTGAGATTTGAGATCTGAGATCAGGAGTCATGCCTTATGTGCATCGCAGTACCCGGAAAAGTGACGGTCATCGACGACCTGAACATGGCGACGGTGGACTTCGGGGGGACCACCAAGGTGGCATCGGCCGACCTTGTACCGGATGTCAGCGTCGGGGATTACGTCCTCGTCCACGCCGGCTTTATCATCAACGTCCTCGACGAGGAGGACGCCAGGGAGACCCTGAAGCTCTTCGAGGAATACATGGGGATGATGGACCAAGAACAGTGATTGGTGACTTGTGATTAGTGATTGGGAAAAACTGAGTGGTACAGACTATCCACGCCCAGCGTCCAGCGATTTTCTTAAAAGCGTTTTAATTACAGGGATGAAGGGGATAAAGGGGATTGAAGAGCTGGTATCGGGGTAACGGGGTATCGGTGTACCGGGGAAAAGCAAATGTGGTAAAAGCATCGCTAAGTATGATTCTGGTTTTCTACCTCGATACTTCCACACATCCATACATCCATACCGCTTTCCCCTATCCCATTCATCCCCTTCATCCCTGTAAATCACCATGCTTCAGCGTTGTGAAACTGGGGATAAAGGTATAGCACTTTGCCCTTATCTGCCTTCTCCGTGTGCTTTCCGTTTCAGTTCTTCTTTGAGATTTTAGATATGAGATTTGAGATTGTTTTCAGCAGATCCTCGGCAACATCTCGCCGGAAAGCTTCTCCACCAGCCTGCTCCCGCCCATCAGCGTCTTCAGGACGACCTTCCCCGGCCTGTTT
>CP070698.1:526004-528641 GCA_020349685.1 bacterium | reverse complement strand
GGTCATGACCTCGATGAGGGTGAAGGCGGATTCCCCATCCGGATGATCCTTCCACAGGAACTTCGACATACACAAACAATACCACAGCCATGCCGGATGGAGAATCACAGTGTGTTTGAAAAGGCATCGAAAACCCGGTTTAGAGGGGTCTCATTACGCCCTTCTTCCGGTCTCAGGGCCGGGAGGGGCGATCCCGCGACCGGACTTACGTTGACAACGGTCCGTATAAGTAGTATTTTTACATAAAATAATTAAATTGTATGTCATTGGTAGATTTTTTGGAGTTTTACTACCAACATGTCCGATATCCTCTTCCTTATCAGATCCGGTATCGACGACCTGCGAAGCTCAGAAAAGAAGGTCGCGGCCTATGTCCTGAAGAACCCTGAGGCTGTGACGACCCTGTCCATTACCGATCTGGCCGAGGAGGCGGGCACCAGTGAACCCACGGTTGTCCGGTTCTGCCGCAGGCTTGGCCTTAAAGGCTTCATGGACCTCAAACTGACCCTTGCCAGGGACCTCCCCTCCTCCGAGTACATTCACGAGAGCGTTCACGAGAGCGACAACCTGCCTAAAATCTTCAACAAGATGCTCAAGGCCGCCAAGGAAGCCATTAACGAGACCATGAACACTATGGACATGGAGCTCCTCGAGAGGGCCTCCCAGGCTCTTGCTTCGGCCCGTCGCATCGAGTTTTACGGCGTGGGCGGGTCTGGCGCCGTTGCGCGGGACGCCCACCACAAGTTCTTCCGTCTAGGTGTCCCCTGTATCGCATACGACGACCCCCACATGCAGTCGATGTCTGCGGCCCTTCTCGGCCGGGAGGACGTTGTGGTGGCCATCTCCCACACAGGTTCCACCCGTGACATCATCGACAGCGTCAAGATAGCCAGGGAAGCCGGGGCCCTGGTCATCGGTATCGTTGGGAGGGTCAGGTCTCCCCTCTCGAGGGTCTGCGACATAACCATTCCTGTCCACTCCCCGGAGGCGGCCCTGCGTCTCGCCCCGATGACATCAAGACTGGTCCAGCTTGCTATTATCGATGTGCTCTTTGTCTCCGTAGCCCTGAAGGGCCGCAAGAAAACAGGGGCGCGCCTCGATGCCGTGAAACGCTCCCTCGTGGACAAGAGGCACTGATACGATGGATGAAACCGGAAGAGACGCCGCAGGGCGAGAGACCCGGCCGCATCTTGCCGACAGGGTATTCATCGGCGCGAACCGGGCCCTTATCGGGGTGATGATGGCCGTCATGTTCGTTCTGGTCTTCGCCAACGTCGTTACACGCTACCTGTTCGGCATCTCCATCGCTACCAGTGACGAGGTGTCGACCTTCCTCATGATCTGGGTTACCTACCTCGGCGCGGGGCTGGCGCTCAGGGAGGGGCGCCACGCAGCCATAGACCTTTTTCAGGACATGGTCCCGGAGGGTTACAGGAAAGCCTTCAGGGCTTTCCTGGGTATCGTGATCATCCTTTTCTTCACCACCCTCGCCTATTACGGCTTCCGGTTCGCAGCCTTCGGCTGGTCCCAGGAAACGGCGGTCACGCAGATCCCCAAGGGGATCATCTATCTGGCGATACCGGTGGGAGCCATACTTTTCGTCATCCATCTCCTGGCCATGTTTCCCGGTTGGATCAGCAGAGACTGGGGAGCCGTCACAGGCATCGATGATGAGACCTGGCACTCCGAGGGGGACGCATCATGACGATCATCCTCCTGGGCGTTTTCGGCATCGGGCTGGCGGTCGGTCTTCCTGTCTCCATCACAATGGGTTTATCGGGGCTGGCGGCCGTGCTCATCGACGGACGCTTCCCCGCTCTGGTCGTTCCCCAGTACCTTTACAACGGCATCAACTCCTTTCCTCTCATGGCCATCCCCTTTTTCATTCTGGCAGCCGAGATCATGACGGCTGCCGGCATGACGGCTACCCTGCTTCGCTTCGCCAACGACCTCGTGGGCCACATCTGGGGGGGGCTCGGCCACGTCAACGTCCTGGTCAGTATGCTATTTGCGGGGATCAGCGGCTCGGCCCTTGCGGATGCCGCGGGTCCGAGCGCCATCGTCATGCGAATGATGCAGCGTGCCGGGTACGGAGCAGCCTATTCGGGAGCCCTCAGCGCGGCCACTGCACCCATCGGGCCCATCATTCCCCCCAGCATCCTCATGGTTGTCTACGCCATATCCGACAGCCGCGTGACGGTGGCGGGCCTCTTCCTGGCAGGAATTGTCCCGGGGATCATGCTCGGGATCTCGCTTATGGCTGCCAACCACCTGATCAGCTACAAGCGGGGATACGTTTTCCGCAGCGAGAGACCCGCCCTGGTGGAGATCCTTCGATCCTTCTGGAAGGCCCTTCCCGCCCTCCTGCTGCCCTTCATCATCATCGGTGGAATCCTGGGCGGCATCTTCACGCCCACGGAAGCAGCCGCTGTAGCGTGCGCCTACGGCCTGGTGGTCGGACTCATCGTCAAACCGGGCCTGAAGTTAAAAAAACTCCCCGAGGTGTTTGTGCGAAGCGGCGTGGTTACCGCGGCCGTTCTTCTCATCGTATCCATGGCCTCCATCTTCTCGTGGCTGCTTACGATCCTCCAGATCCCCCAGACCATCGCTCTGGCCATCGGAAATATCACCAGCAGC
>CP070698.1:521794-525904 GCA_020349685.1 bacterium | reverse complement strand
CTAAGAAGTTAATTTGAGATGTGAGATTTGAGATATGAGATCAAGGGGAACATTATGACCGATCACCGCATCTGGAATCCCGACTTTGAAACCATGCCGAGAGCTGATCTGGAGCAGCTCCAGCTCGAAAGGCTCCAGTCCACCCTAAACCGTGTTTACAGGAACGTCACGTTCTACAGGAACAGGTTCGACCAGATGGGTATCGAACCGGCCGATATCAGGTCCAGGGAGGACCTGGAGAAGATCCCCTTCACGGCCAAGGAGGATCTGAGGGACAACTACCCCTATGGAATGTTCGCTCTGCCCCTCAGGGAGGTGGTGCGGATCCACTCCTCCACAGGAACGACCGGAAAACCGACGGTTGTGGGCTACTCGGCCAACGACCTCGACTCGTGGAGCGAGGTCGTGGCGCGCATCCTGACGGCGGGCGGTGTGACCAGGGACGACGTCGTCCAGATCGCCTTCGGTTACGGTCTCTTCACAGGGGGATTCGGGCTTCACTACGGGGCCGAGCGCATCGGAGCCTCCGTGATCCCCATCTCCAGCGGCAACACCAAAAGGCAGCTGATGATCATGGAGGACTACCGGACCACCGCCCTGGTCTGCACTCCCTCCTACGCCATGTTCCTCACCGAAGTCATCGAGGAGAACAGGATCGATCCGGAGCGTCTCGCATTGCGTTATGGTCTTTTCGGGGCGGAACCGTGGTCGGAAAAGATGAGGGACGAGATCCAGAGCAAGACAGGCATCATCGCCACCGACAACTACGGGTTGTCGGAGGTGATGGGTCCCGGTGTTGCCGGCGAGTGCATCGAAAGGGCCGGCCTCCACCTGAACGAGGACCATTTCATCCCCGAGATCATCGATCCGGAAACCGGGAAGACCCTGCCTGCAGGTTCGTGGGGGGAACTGGTGCTGACCACGGTGAGAAGAGAGGCCATGCCCCTCATCCGGTACAGGACCAGGGACCTGACGAGGCTTTACACGGACGAATGTGCCTGCGGCCGGACGACGATCAAGATGGAGAAGGTGAGGGGCCGGACGGACGATATGATCATCTTCAAGGGCGTCAACGTCTACCCCAGCCAGGTGGAGCAGCTCCTCTTCGAGTTCGAGGGCGTCACCCCGCATTACCAGATCGTTCTGAGTCGGGATGGGGCCCTGGATACCATGGAGATCCTCGTCGAGGTCAACGAGACCATGTTTTTCGACGAGATGAAAAAGCAGAGCAACCTGGTTCAGCAGATAGGCGATTCCATCCGCGCCACCCTCGGGGTTACGGCCAGGGTCAAGCTGGTCGAACCGCGGAGCCTGGAACGTTTCCAGGGTAAGGCCAGGAGGGTGGTTGATGAGCGCGAGATCTGATTATCTCGCGCTCGAGTCCAAGGTCCAAAGTCCAAAGCCCAAAGGGAAACAAACTTGGTTCTTGGCTTGATTGGCTGAAACTGGAAACCGTGCAGCCTGGAAGGAAAATTCTGAGTTCAGGGTAAATGCCCAAAACCGGCGTTGAACCACACCAGCGAGGAGCCTTTGAAGGGCAAGGTATAAATTTATCTCTTTGGACATTGGCCTTTGGGCTTTGGACTTTTTTTCAGGAGGATTCTTTATGAAAAAAGCCCTCATCACCGGCGTCACCGGACAGGACGGTTCCTACCTTGCCGAATTCCTGCTGAGCAAGGGTTATGAGGTCCACGGCATCATCCGGCGGGCCAGCACCTTCAACACCGGCAGGGTCGATCACATCTACGTCGACCCCCACAAGGCCGGCGCGGCCTTTTTTCTCCACTACGGGGACCTGGCAGATTCCGGCCAGGTGGACAACCTCATCTACAACATCGCTCCGGACGAGATCTATCACCTCGGGGCCCAGAGCCACGTGCGGGTCAGCTTCGACATCCCCGAGTACACGGGCGAGATCACCGGGCTGGGTACCACGAGGATCCTGGAGGCCGTGCGCAGGAGCGGCGTCAAGGCCCGTTTCTACCAGGCCTCCAGCAGTGAGCTTTACGGGAACACGCCGCCGCCCCAGAACGAAAAGACGCCCTTCGAGCCGCGGAGCCCCTACGCCGCTGCCAAACTCTATTCCTACTGGATGACCGCCAATTACCGTGAGGCTTACGGTATCCACGCCAGCAACGGCATCCTCTTCAACCACGAAAGCCCCAGAAGGGGAGAGACCTTTGTCACCCGGAAGATCACCATGGCCCTGGCCAGGATCCTGGCCGGGAAACAGGATGATCTTTTTTTAGGCAACCTCAAATCCAGAAGGGACTGGGGCTTCGCTCCCGAATACGTGGAGGCCATGTGGCTCATGATGCAGCAGGACGACCCCGCCGATTACGTCATCGCCACGGGTGAGGCGCACTCGGTGGAGGAGTTCCTCCAGGAGGCGTTCCGTTACGCAGGCCTCGATCCCGGCAGGCATGTCAAGATCGATTCGCGGTATTTCCGGCCGACTGAGGTGGACGTGCTTATCGGGGATGCCGGTCGCGCCAGAGAAGTCCTCGGGTGGCAGCCGCGGGTGTCCTTCAAGGAACTGGTGCGCATCATGGTGGACGCGGACATGGAAGCTGTCGGGCTCGAACCCGTCGGTGAGGGCAAGCGCATCCTCAAGGGAAAAGGGATGGATTGGATGGGAAGACCATAAAGACAGTACCCGGTACACAGTACTCAGTACCAAGGAGGGAAAACCGTTTGACGCGGAGACGCGGTGACACGGAGACGCGGGGAAAAGGCAGTATCGGGGTAACGGAGTGTAGGAGTATCGGCGAACGCAGAAACCTGAAACTTGAATCATAAAACCTTTGTCCGGGGAAGTATGTGTATTTTATCCAGACACCAGACACCAGACGCGGAGAGTTTTTTTGGATTTAAAGGGTAAAAAAATCCTCCTCACCGGTGGTGACGGTTTCCTTGGAAATTTCGTTTTCAGGGAGCTGGTGGGGGAGGGGGTGCGTGAGGCTGACATCCGCATACCCCACCACATCGAAAACGATCTGAGGATCTGGGAAAACTGTGCTGAAGCTGTCAAGGGTGTGGATCTGGTGATCCATCTGGCGGCTTCCGTGGGCGGCATCGGTTTCAATCAGAGAAACCCCGGCGTTCTTTTTTACGACAACGTCATCATGGGGGCCCAGCTCATGGAGGCTGCCCGGGGGCAGGGTGTTGAAAAATTCATCCAGATAGGGACGGTCTGCGCCTATCCCAAATTCACACCGGTGCCCTTCAAGGAGGAGAATCTCTGGGATGGATATCCGGAGGAGACCAACGCTCCTTACGGTGTCGCCAAGAAGGCGCTCCTCGTCATGGCTCAGGCCTACAGGGAGCAGTACGGTCTTAATGCCATCTACCTCCTGCCGGTGAACCTCTACGGGCCGGGCGATAATTTCGACCTTGAGAACTCCCACGTGATCCCTGCTCTCATCCGCAAGTGCGTGGAAGCTGTGGAATCGGGCGCCGGTCAGATCACCCTCTGGGGTACCGGGACACCGACGCGCGAGTTCCTCTACGTTGAGGACTGTGCCAGAGGCATCGTCCAGGCCGCAATGAAATATGATCATCCCGAGCCGGTGAACCTGGGCTCGGGCACCGAGATCAGCATCAGGGACCTTGCGCAGCTCATCGCCGAGATCTCCGGTTTCAGCGGTGAGTTCGTCTGGGACGTGGCCAGGCCCGACGGCCAGCCGCGCCGCTGCCTCGATACCCGGCGGGCGGAGCAGTTCGGTTTTAAAGCGAAGTTTGCCCTTCAGGAAGGGCTGACGAGAACGATCCAGTGGTACCAGGAGAACCGGAGCCGTATCTTATGAAAAGTCTTTATGCCCTGATCCTTGTCGGTGGAGCGGGAACACGCCTCTGGCCGGTAAGCCGTCAATTCTCACCCAAACAGTTCATGAGGATCGGGGGAGAGTGGAGCCTCTTCCAGGAGACGGTGCTCAGGTTGTCGACCAGGGTTAAGCCAGAGAACATGATCTTCGTCACCGGGAAAGATCTGGAGGAAGACGTCCAGGAACAGTTACGGCGCCTCCTGGGCAGCCGTTCCGGTGATTGCACCGTTGTGGGGGAACCGGTGGGCAGGAACACGGCCCCGGCCATCCTCCTCGGTGCACGAAT
>CP070698.1:518486-521694 GCA_020349685.1 bacterium | reverse complement strand
GATGAACGAGTCGGGCATCACGAGCCGCATCATCGCCTTTACCACCATGTTTTTCGGCCGCTTCCGTGCCGGCCTGGCGGTGGTCAACATCTGGGCATCGGTGATCTTTGCCGGCCTGTCCGGATCCGCTGTGGCGGACACCTCCGCCATCGGCCGAATCTTCATCCCTGAGATGGAAAAAAGAGGCTACCCGAAGGACTTTTCCGCCGCGGTCACCGCGGCCTCCTCGGTCATCGGCCCCATCATCCCGCCGAGCATACCGGTGATCATCTACGCCCTGACAGTGACGGGCGTCTCCGTACCGGGGCTGTTTCTCGGGGGTATCGGTCCCGGTCTGCTGCTGGCCACACTCCTGTCCATCTATGTCATGATCTCCGCCGGTCATTATGAAAAGCCCGCCGAAGGGATCACCGGGGTCTCGCGACTCAATACCCTGATGCAGGGGATCATCCCCCTCTTTATGCCGGTTTTCGTGGTCGGCAGCATTCTTCTGGGAGTGGTCACCCCTACGGAGGCGGCCTGTTTTGCAGTCGCCTACGCCCTGGTGGTGGGCCTGTTCATCTTTCGTGAACTGAAGGTCAAGGATCTTCCGGAGATCTTCGGCCGTTCCATGAGGGACACCTCCACGATCCTGATGGTCATCGGCGCAGTGTCCGCAGCCAACTGGCTCATGACCTACAACCGGATTCCCAATATCGTCACCGATTTCGCCCTCGAGTTCATGACAGCCAAGTGGATGTTCCTCATATCCTCCATGATCCTGTTTCTCGTTGTGGGCCTGTTCCTGGAGGGGATCGCCGCCATGCTGGTCCTCGTTCCCATCATCCATCCCATAGCCGTGTCCATGGGTATCGATCCGACCCACTTCGGTATTCTGGTCGTCTTCAACCTGATGATCGGCCTGATAACACCGCCCATGGGGCTGTGCCTTTTCGTCGCGGATTCTGTCGCTCAGGTGGGCCTGGGGCGTCTGATCCGCCAGATCTTTCCATTCTTCCTTGTGGAAGTGTTTGCTCTTATCATCATCATGTTCGTGCCGGAGACGGTGGTCTGGATACCGAGGCTGTTCGGGTTCTGAGGAAGACAATCAGGATTTTCGGTTAACGGCTGGCAGGCGAATTAGATCGTCAGGGTGGTAAAAGCTGCAGAAGCATTGTAAAGCGGACTTACCACAGCACTAACCCTTACGGGCAGTACCACAGGGTTATGCTGAAAATAATCGGGCAAGTTCAGAGTTTTGGGTTACCCTGTGTACCCTGTGGTCAATCGGTTTTTAGGGAGGTTGTCGTGAAAGACCTGGTTTCACACCAACTGGTCAGTTACCTGGAGCATCGCGGCATCGAACATATCTTCGGGTTGTGCGGCCACACCAACATCGCATTCCTCTCGGCTTTAGAGAGCAGCTCCATCCGCTTCGTCAATGTTCGCCATGAACAGATCGCCGCCCACGCGGCCGACGGGTACGCCCGGGCTACCGGCAGGGCTGCTGTGGTCCTCACGCACCTCGGTCCAGGCCTCACCAATGCCGTGACCGGTGTCGCCAACGCGGCCTTGGACTGTATCCCCCTGGTGGTCATCGCTGGTGATATCCCGAGCCACTACTACGGGAAGCACCCTCACCAGGAGGTCAACCTCCACGCGGACGGCAGCCAGTGCGAGATCTACCGCCCTTTCTGCAAGAGGGTATGGAGGGTGGAGCGGCCCGAACTCATGCCGGAGATCATGGAACGGGCCTTTACCCTGGCCGAAAGCGGTCAACCGGGTCCGGTTCTCGTGGACGTGCCCATGGACATCTTTTCAAGAGAAATTGAGGTCTCCCTCTTCGAAAAGGTCAAGAAAAACACTCACAAGCTCCACAGGCCCTCACTGGATTCTCATGTCGCCCGTGAAATAGTTGAGAAGCTCGCTGCTGCCAGCCAGCCTGTGCTCTATGTGGGCGGAGGCATTGTTCTGGCCGGAGCGGCAAAGGAGCTGAGGGAGTTCGTGGACCATCTCCAGATCCCGGTGGCCCACAGCCTCATGGGCAAGGGGGCCCTGCCCGACGACCACCCCCTGACCCTCGGGATGACCGGTTTCTGGGGGACCCAGTACACCAACGACGCGTGCCGGAAAGCAGACTACATCATGGCCCTCGGAGCCCGATTCAAGGAAGCCGACAGCAGTTCCTGGTATCCCGAGTACACCTTCAGCATCCCCGAGACCAGGCTCATCCACATCGACATCGAACCCACCGAGATCGGCAGGAACTATCCCGTGGAGATCGGCGCTGTCGCGGATCTCAAGCTTGCCTTGTCCGTCCTTACCCGGGTAGCCAAAGAGCTGGTTCCGGATGGTGTTGCGAAACCCCGGCTTGTCGAGGAGATAAGGGCGCAGCGCGAGGAGTTTAAAGCCCGCAACCGGGAAATGGAGCGCAGCGGTGCCTTCCCCATGATGCCGGAAAGGATCCTGGCCGAGCTGAGGGAGGTCCTGCCGAGGGACGCCGTCATCACCACCGACGTGGGCTGGAACAAGAACGGCGTCGGCCAGCAGTTTCCCATTTACGAGCCCGGCAGTATCCAGATCACCGGCGGCCTCGCCACCATGGGGTTCGGGGCTCCGGCCGCCATCGGCGCCAAGCTGGCTCGCCCCGATAAAGTGGTTGTCGCTCTGGTGGGAGACGGCGGATTCGGCCAGAACCCGGCCATGCTGGCCACGGCAAGGGCCGAAAAGGTACCCGTCGTGTGGATCATCATGAACAACGACGCCTTCGGTACCATTGCCGGTCTTGAAAAAGCCCACTTCGGCACCACTTTCGGTACGGTTTTCAAGGTGGACGGGCAGTCCACGTCACCGGATTATGCCGCCCTGGCCCAAGCCTACGGTGTGGAGGGCGACAGGATCGAGGCGGCTGACCAGTTCAGGCCGGCCCTTGAAAAAGCCATCGAAGCCAATGTCCCTGTCGTCATCGATGTCCCCATGATCAACAACCCGACGCCTACGACCGGACACTGGAATATCCTGGACATCTACACACCCGGGAAAAAAGTCTCCCACGTCGGCACTGATTAAATCCCGGATAAAAAGCAGCCGGGCTCCCGGCAATCCCAACAGGGGCCCGGCCTTCTTACCACTTGTCAATGGAAAAGGCGTTCATGCTCGAATTAAAGCGCGATGAGCAGGAAATGCTGGCTGGCCGTGAGGGGAAGGCCGTTCAGAAGGCCATGGAACT
>CP070698.1:513965-518386 GCA_020349685.1 bacterium | reverse complement strand
GGCGGATCTGTTGTGAAAAACATCGAGCACGCAGAACGCAGTACGCAGCACGCAGCAGGGAAATGATAATGAACTTGTGCACTTTTATTAACTCGAAACCCGAAACCTGAGCGAAGCGGGCATATGGAATCTGAGATATGAGATCTGAGATAAAGCATATAATCCTGTTATCGGCCCTCCTGGCCATGTCCCTGTTGTCCTGCCGGCCTTCTGTGGAGGCCCCTGCCGGGAAGGAGCAGGCCGTCGAAGTCAAGCCCCTGCGCATCGGGTACATGATCTGCGACGGCATCGAGGAGGCGCGTGCCCGCTTCGAGCCCCTGACCCGTTACCTTCAGGCCGGGCTGGGTATCCCCGTCGAAGCCGTTTACCTGAACACCTTCGAGGTGCCCGAGGCCTTCGAGCGCGGTGAACTGGACGTCGTGCATGTCAACTCCCTCCTCTACATCATCATGCGTGAAAAGGGACTCGAACCCCTCGCCGGAGAGAAGAGGGGCAGCATGGGATATCAGAGTGCCGGTGGCATCGTCGTGCGGGCTGACAGCCCCGTCAACACGCTTGGGGACCTGGCCGGGAAAAGGATGATCTTCGGGCCCCAGCTGGCGCCCACCGGGTTCCTCACCCAGTACGAACTCCTGCTGGATGCGGGCATCGATCCTGAACTGGATCTGGAGTATTACTCCATCCCCGGAGGCTCATACAAGCACGAGAAGGTCGTGTACGGAGTGTGGTTCGGAGCCTACGATGCGGCTGCCGTGCCCCTCCTGGACCTGGAACTGATGATCGCGGACGGCCGCATCGGGGCCCAGGACCTCAAGGTCATCGTGAAGGGAGATCCCATTCCCTACTGTGTCTTTGGTATCGGGCCCGAGGTGAAGGCCCCTGTCGCCGACAAGGTGCGATCCCTCCTCTTTAACCTGCTTCCCCGGGACACGGCCGAGGTGGACGGGGAGGTTCTGTCCGTGCTCGGCTCCGCGAAGGTGGACGGGTTCGTCCCCATCACCGACGGGGACTTTGAAAGGGTGCGGGAGATGGCGCGGAAGACGAATATGCCGCCCTACCAGAAATTCTAGGGAGAATTTCTGGTAGGAGTTTCAAATTTCAGATTCCAGATTCCAAAGGAGGGCGTATTTAAATTGTTCGACCTTTTCTTTCACAACCTTTCTTTTTCAACTGTTTCCCTGCGGTCCTCTGCGGGTCGAGCGGCCTGCCAGAGAGCCGCCTCCGCGGCCCTCTGCGTTAATGCTCGTGATCTTTGTTGCGGGGGAAGAGCAGAGTGAAGGGAAAACGAGTGGACAGGTTGACCGAGGCGCTGGCGGTCCTTTGTGTCGCCGCGGCCCTGGTCATCCTCTACCTTCCTGCCGGAGCTCCTTCCGTGGAGGCCTCCCTTGCCCGGCTTACGGTCCAGGCCGTTCCGGACGAGGACATGTCCCGCTTCCAGGGCCTTCTCGAGGAGGCGCGCCGGCAGGTGGATGCCAACAGCGATCCGGAGCAGCTGCTCGACCAGTTAAAGGAGCTCTACCCCGGGCGTCACGAGGTCTGGGCCCTCGTGGCCCGTCACCGGGAATCCGCAGGCAGGGACCATGAGGCCCTCTCGGCCTACGGGCGGGCTGTCCGGCTTTACCCGGACTACCTCGATGAGCGGTCGGGTCTTTACCTGGGCAAACGGATCGAGGTTTTGACGGCCAGGGTCATGGATGAGCTCCGCACCCTCCGGAGCGGCCAGGGCCTTGACCCTCCCGGGCGGGAACTGCTCAAGACCGCCTATTTTCTCAAGCGCAGGCTCGCCGGGGGGTGCGAATGAGGAGGCTGTCTTCAGACAGCGCTGTCATCCTTGGCAGCGGCCTGTCCCTGGGAGCCCTGGGCGCTGCCCTGGCGCTGTGGGGAAACCCGGCCAATTCGGGTATATGCGTCTCCTGTTTCATGGAGAACCTGGCCGGCAGCCTCGGGCTGCACGGCAACCTCCGCATGGCCTTCCTCAGGCCCGAGATCGTGGGCTTCGTGGCCGGTTCCCTGCTGGCCGCGCTCCTGGGAAGGGAGGTGCGTCCCAGGTCCGGCGCCAACCCGGTCCTGGCCTTTTTGCTCGGGTTTTTCCTCATCGTCGGTTCGTCGGTTTTCATGGGCTGCCCCATCAAGATGATGCTTCGTCTCGGAGCCGGGGACATGACGGCGGTCGCCGGCCTTCTCGGGCTGGCCGGGGGGGTATGGGTCGGGATCAGGTATTTGCGGGCCGGACTGGACCTGGGCGCGCCCGGCCAGGGTGCGGGCCTCTACCAGGCGGCCGTGGTCCCCCTCATGTTTGTTCTGCTCCTTGCCCTTTCGGCCGGAGGTTTCCTACTTGCCGGCCAGACCGGGCCGGCGGCGCAGAGGGCCCCCTTTGCCGCCGCCCTCGGAGCGGGGATCGTGATAGGGGCCCTGGCGCAGCGCTCGCGCTTTTGTGTGACCGGGAGCTTTTCCAACATGTTCCTGGCCAGGGACATGAGTCTCATGAAGGGGCTTGTGGCCCTGTTCGCGGCAGCCCTGGTGGTCAACGTGTCGGCGGGGATCTTCCAGCCGGGAATTTACGACCAGCCCGGTTCCAACCCGGCCCACACATGGAATTTCCTGAGCATGGGCCTGGTCGGGTTCGCGTCGGTCCTGGCGGGGGGCTGTCCCTTCAGGCAGCTGGTCCTTTCCGGTGAAGGCTCCGTGGACGCCTCCGTCGCCGTTCTCGGCATGATCGTCGGGGGCGGGCTCGTCCACCAATGGGGGATCGTCAGCACCTCCGCCGGCCCGACGCCCTACGGCAAGGCCGCCGTGCTGCTGGGACTGGCGTTCTGTTTCGGGATCGTGAGATTCTATCGAAAAACATAGGAGCAGGTAGAAAAAAACTGGCTTACCAAAGAAGCGTTGAAGATAATTTTACCGCAGAGTACGCGGAGGGACGCAGAGGAAAACCTTGAATCGGAAATTTGAACTTTGGGACCAGGATTTAATCCACCGCAAAGGACAAAGCGTTTCGCAAAAATAGACCAGGAGTTTTGTTTTAATCCTTCCACGGGTTTACTTCGCGTAACTTTGCGGAGCGTGCGGCCTACCAGTGAGCCGCCTTCGCGTACTTTGCGATAATGGCTTTTATCTGAGATCTGAGATTTGAGATCTGAGATCGTTTTTCCGGAGGATCCATTATGAAAAAACTATCCCGCAACCCCGACGTCAACTGGAGGGTGGAGTCAGGCAGGGAGACCTACGTCCGGGAGGTCCTGGAAGATCCCTCCCGGACCGAAGAGGATGCCGGGGCAATGGATGTGGGAACGGTGACCATCCTTTCGGGCGGGGTCATGCACCAGCTCAACCTTCTCGGGGGCGAGATCTGGAAGCTTTGCGACGGCAGCCTGGACCGCCCATCGCTGGTCGGGCATCTTCTGGACCTTTTCGATGTCGACGAGGACACCCTGAGATCGGATGCCGACGCCTTCATCGACGAGATGATGAACAAGGGTCTCCTTCATGAGAAATAACGATCTCCTCTCAGCTCCCCTCACCGTCAACTGGTCCCTTTCCTACCGCTGCAATTTCACCTGCTCGCACTGCTACAGCAGGGAACTGGAGTCTGTGCTGCTCCCGCCATCCGATATCAACAGGGTCGTGGACCTGCTGGCGGAAAAGGGTGTGGTCTTCATCAACTTCGGCGGAGGTGAACCCCTTCTCATCGATGGACTGTTCGATATTACCGCCTACGCCGTCTCGCGCGGGCTCAAGGTCACCATGAACACCAACGGATGGCTGCTGGACGCCGCTGCCGCGGAGGGGATCGCCGGGGCGGGTTTTTACAGCGTGGGGGTCAGCATCGACAGCCCCCGGGCCGAGGTCCACGACCGTTTCAGGAACAGGGAGGGCAGCTTTAAAAGGGCCCTCGAGAGCCTGAAGAACCTTGAAAAGGCCGGTGTGAGGAGCACCGTTTCGTGCGTCATCAACCGGTTGAACCTGGAAGACTGGCAGGAGATGACAGCGCTTTGCCAGGATCACGGCGCCGGCACCCTCTACCTGCACAATTACAAGTGCACGGGAATGGGACAGGTCAACATGGGCGATCTCGATCTCACGCCCGCGCAGTGGGGCGCCTTCTACCGGGAGGCCCTCGAGGTAAGGGAGGGCCTCAAAGATCCGGTGATCTCCTTTGACGATCCCATCATGGCCGCCCTGCCCGGCTACAGCGCCGAAGGGGCGGTCAAGGGCAGCACGTGCGGAAAACTCAGCCTCCACATCGAGCCCGATGGGGGGATCACGCCGTGCGGGTTCATTCCCGTCACCATCGGAAACATCCTCGAGGATGATTTTGACCGGGTGTGGTTCGATTCCCCGGTGCTAAAGAAGATGCGGGCCAAAACGCCCACCGGGAAATGCTCCGGCTGCGCGAGCTACGCCGAGTGCCTGGGAGGCTG
>CP070698.1:507376-513865 GCA_020349685.1 bacterium | reverse complement strand
CGATTTCCTGAGACTTACGATCGCGGCTTACTTTTAAAGGTGTCAGAGAGTGAATTAGGAAAAAACAGATCCTGGCGCCTGGTTTCTGGGAAGGATGGTAACTGGGACTCGATGGGGTCAGGCAGTGAATTGTGGGGTACCTGACGGGATATATCAGATACAGCAAGATTCACGCCCTGACCCCATCGAGTCCCAGTTACCATCCTTCCCAGAAACCAGGCGCCAGGATCTGTTTTTTCCTAATTCACTCTCTGACACCTTTAAAAGTAAGCCGCGATCGTAAGTCTCAGGAAATCGTCGTTTCGAAGATCGTAAAGCGGATCATCCGGAGGTATGGCGACAAAGGCGTAGGCCTCGAGGGTCACCCTGATCTTCTCCCCGAAGCGTCTGCCGGCCTCGAGGCTCCAGATGCGCGCGGAACTCTTCGTGTCGCTCACGATACCGGCAAGCAGTTCGGAACCGGAAAGGTCATTGAAGGCCAGGCGCACCCCTGCCGTGACATCGTTCTCATAGGGTGTCGTGGCTGTGTCGCCGCGATCGTCGTACGCCCATTCGACGATGAGCCCGAGGTCGGACGCAGTTCCCGCCAGACCGTAAAAGGTGTATTCGAATCCGCCGGTAAGGGCGCCATAATCCTCGCCCTGGCCGGCTCTTCGCAGGGCTTCGAGCTTTATAAGCCACTGCCCCGCCGCGACCTGAAGATCCAGGCCGGCCTGGTCGATGAGCTCGTAGAAGGGGACGAGCACCGGCTCCCCGGCATTGCCCGTACCGGGGGTAAGCGTCGGCTCGCGTCCGGTGCCGTTAAAATAGGAGATCCCGAGATCCATGGGACCGATGGAGTTGCTGTACCTGAGCGCGTAGTCGAAGTGGTGCTCCTCGTCATCGCTCTCGTAGACCGCCTGATCGGTGTCCACGACCAGGCCCGGGCGCGGACGGCCATGGGGGCCGGGAAAGGTGCGCTCCCGAAAGAACGGGAGCGCGAAAAGGTCCAGAACGCCCCATTCCCTGATCAGGGCTAAATGGAGCATGGGCTGGCCCAATTTATCCTCCCCGTCGATGTCCTCGACGAGATCGGTCTGGTTGACGATGTCTACGAGGTGCAGGAACTCGGTGGCGCCCCAGAACACCTTGCCGACCCCGGCGGTGAATTCCCAGCTCTTTCCCACCCATCGGTAATGGAGTTCCCTGATGTCGAGATGGGTCCGCTCATCATCGGTGGCGTCGAGCCTGGCAAAGGGTGCAAAGATCAGGGCCGATCCGTTTTCTCCCTCACGATAGAACTCCGGCGCGAGGGCCAGCGACCCGCTTCGGCTCTCCTGTCCCGAATGCAGGGCGTCACCGGGAAACACCGTGCCCTCGGCCGACACGGACCCGGACACGTCGTATCCGAACGCCAGTCTTGACGCGGTCATGACCATGGCAATGGACACGGTCACCAGAGCCAGGGCAAGACCTGCAGCGGAAAGAGTCCTCTTCATCGCACCCTCGCCAGTGAGTTCTTGTTAAAATCCGCGTCGGTGAGGCCGGTCCGGAAGGCGTAACCGGACCAGGTCAGGACCGTGCTCTTCCCGTTCTGGTGGTTGACCATGTGCATCTCGTGTGCGCGCCAGTGGCCGTTGAGGTATTTCCTGTAGTCCGAAAGGGTCAGCGTCTTGAGCAGGGACCCCTTCCGGTCGTAGTACTCGACCTTCCAGGTCCGGTACTCGGCCTTGTCGATCCAGTTTACGAGCCTTGTGTACCCGGAGTTCTTCGAATCGACGGGGTAGGACTGAACAACGAAGGACTCCATGCCCTCGTGAACCTCGTCCCTGATCCACCGGTAGGTGTACTTTTCCAACTCCTGGCTGCCGATGTCCTCGTAGGCGAACTCGCTGCCCATGAAGGAGCCGGACTTGTTGCGGGAACTGATGCGCTTGACCCTCTTTACGGCCGGGAGGTAGAGCCACTGGTCGTCGTCCCCGGTCCTGTGGGTGAAGTTCAAAAACGCTGTGCCCTTGACGTCCCTCGGCGTGTCGAAGATGGAAAGACTCTTGTCGCCATCGCCCTCGACCTCGAGGGTGCGGACCCGCATCTCCCGCACGCTCTCCTGACCGTGCCTGTTTTTCAGGATCATGACCATGTCGGCCGTAAAGTCACCGAAGCCGTCCTGGCGAAGATCGGCCTCGCGCGCGATGGCAAGTCCCTTGTCCTCAACCGCTGAGGCGGCTGCCTGCAGTGGATTCGACAGCGACAGCAATGTCAATATCAGAAGCAGTCTCTTCATCTTTCATACCCTCCACTTTCATGAGCAGGGCCGGCAGGAACAGGAAGTCCAGCGCCAGCGCCATGCTGATCGTTATGGCCGTCAGGAGGCCAAGATCGGCGTTCATTTTAAATCCCGACAGGGCCAGGACCAGGAACCCCGCTGTCAGGGCGGTCGTCGTGATCACCATGGCCGTTCCCACGGTGTCGAAGGCGAAGCGGACGGCGTCCGCGGGTGATTGGCCGTGCTCCCTCCGGCCCCGGATGTACTTGCTTAAAAAATGGATCGTGTCGTCCACGACGATGCCGATTGTAAGGGATATGACGACCGACAGCCCGAGGCCCACCTGCCCGACGGTCAGACCCCACACACCGAAGGCCATGAGGGCCGGTGCGAAATTGGGGATGAGGCTGAGCGCCCCTAACCTGACACTTCCCAGGGTGAAGACCATGATGAGGGAGATCAGCCCCAGGGCCAGGAAGGCGCCGCCAAGCATGCTGCTGATGTTCCTCTGGGAGATATGGGCCCACATGATGGAAACCCCGGAACCGTAGGTGTGCATGCTCTCGGGGGCGTTGGTAAAGAGCCATTCGCGCGCCTGGTCGTCCATGTCACGGAGCTCGTTGGTGGTGATATCCTTCAAAGAGACGGTCATGCGTGTGGACGATTTGTCCACGTTGATCTCGCTGTTAAGATCAAGCCCGAAGGGCAGGGACATCTCGTAGAGAAGAAGGTACTGGGCCGCCAGGTCCCGCTGCCCGGGTATCCGGTAATAGGACCTGTCATCGGCGTGCATGTTCATGTTCAGGCGTTTCATCGTGTCCACCATGGTGTTGACATGGACCACTTTGGGCTGGGCGCGGTACCAGTTCGCGAAGGCATCTACGGTGGCCAGGTACTTCGGGTCGCTGATGCCTCCCGGTTCCCCCGAATCCAGCGAATACTCGATAATGTCAAAACCGGAGAGGTTCTTCGTGGCGAAGTCGGTTGCCTGGCGTATTTCAAAACTTTCATCGAAATACCTGACCCAGTTGTCGCTCAGCTCGATGCGGGCTATCCCCGTGACGAGGACCGCGGCCAGCGCCAGCGTGCCCCAGAAAAGGACGTTGCGCCTGGCCACGACAAAGTCGGCAATGGGGGCGCAGCAGCGTTTTGCGGCCTTCGACTTCCTGGCCCGGACCTTGAGGGGAGTGACAGCCATGAGCGCGGGCAGGAAAAGGACCGAGTAGACGAACGCCGCCATCACGCCCATGGCCACGATGTTGCCCAGATCCCTGAAGGGTGGCGCGTCTGAAAAGTTCATGGTCATAAAACCGATGGCCGTCGTGGCGCTGGTGAGAAAAACGGGCATAAAGTTGATCCGCATCGACTCGGCGATGGCGTCGTGCCTGCTATCGCCGGAGCGCATCCGGTGGAAAATGGTCACCAGGATGTGGACACTGTCGGCCACGGCAAGGGTCATGATGATGAGGGGGGCGTTTGCGGAGGCCGACGTCAGCGTGATGCCGAGCCATCCCGCAAGACCCATGCCCGTGATCATGGAAAAGATGATGACGACGAATGTGGCCAGTGTCCCGGCAACGGACCTTAAGGTGAGGGCGATGATGAGGATCAGGACAAGGAACATGACCGGAACCAGGGTGGACATGTCCCTGGCCGCGACCTCCCCGAAGGCCGTGTCAAAAGCCACACCACCGGTCAGGTGAAAATCGATACCGGGGTATCTGTCCTCGATGTCGCTCCTCAGGTTGCGGGCGTAGGCCGTCACCTCCACGGGCTCGTCAGCTGAGTTCCCCGGCTTGAGGAGGGTGACGGAGACGCCGGTCACGTGCCCGGAGCCGGAGATGAGCCTGTTTACCAGGGACGGCTCAGCGAGGGCTGTTTCCCTGATCCTGGCAAGGTCCTCCTGTGTCAGGGCCGCGCCTTCTGGAACCAGGTCACCGACCATCAGATCGTCCTTGTCGGAGTATGTGTGCTGGAAGTTGACGACCGAATCGACCCGGCTCGCGTAGGGGATCTTCCAGGACGACTCCGTCAGTTCACGGACCGCTTCCAAGGTCCTGGGTTTGAAAACGTTCCCGTCTTCGGGCGCGACCACGAAAAAGATGTTCTCGATCCTGTTGTAGGTGTTTTCCAGCTCCTCCAGGGCTTTGAGCTGGGGATTCTTGTCGCTGAAAAACACCCTCAGGTCGTTGCCAAAAGACAGGTTCCGGATGCCGCTGCCCGATGCGGCCAGAAGCAGGATCGCAAAGGCGATGATCCCCCAGCGGTACCTGACCACCTGTTTTCCTAAAAATCTCTCCAGTTTTCCCATTGGTCCTTCCTCACGAAAAATTCCTGATCCTCAAGTGAAAACCGTCCCACCATCAGGACGGTTTCACCGCTTCAATGTTGGCCGAGATGACGTGGTCAAGAGCATCCGCGATGCCCGCTGAGGCGAGATCCTTCACCGCTTCCTGGTCCACGCGCTTGTCGCTGATCCTGACCTCAATGAACCCGATCTCCTTTAACAGCCGCTCGGTCTCGTCGACGGTCGCCGCGCCTCCAATGCAGGCCGAAACGAGGGCCAGGTTCTCCCTGATCTCCTCCGGCAGCGGCCCCGTGGCCAGGATGTCCGAGATACAGAGCCTGCCGCCGGGCGCAAGGACCCGGAACGCCTCCCTGTAGACGGCCTCCTTGTCGGGTGAGAGGTTGATGACGCAGTTGGAGATGATGATGTCTGCCGTATCGTCGGCGACGGGCAGGTGCTCGATCTCGCCGAGCCGGAACTCGACGTTGTCCACTCCGGACTTCTCGGCGTTGGCCCGTGCTTTTGAGACCATGTCCGGGGTCATGTCGACGCCGATGACGTGCCCGGTGGCGCCCACGTGCCTCGCGGCGATGAAACAGTCGAACCCGCCGCCGCTGCCCAGATCCACGACAGTCTCACCCTCCCTGAGGGAGGCGATGGCGACGGGGTTCCCGCAGCCTAGACCCAGGTTGGCGCCCTCCGGCACGCCGGTCAGGTCCTTGACCGTGTAGCCCATGAGTTTCGAGGCCTGCTCAGCGTCAAAGGCCGGCGCGCCGCAGCAGGAGGTCTCTGCTCCCGGCCAGCAGCCGCTGGCCTGACCGCGGGCGATCTTCCCGTATGCTTCCCTCACGCTCTTTTTGATCTCTTCCCTTTTCCTGGTACTCATTCTGTTTGTCCTCCCGAGTATCTTTAAAAGTTCGACAATTATCGAAATTAGTTGTTAAAAATTACGGGTGGCCCGCCCCTGGGCGGAACCACCCGCTGCGGATCGTGATTAATCCGGTTCCTTCTCGTCCCTGGGTGGGGCGAACATCTCCTGCATCCTTTTCATCATCTGGCCGCAGTCGAAGGTTCCGTCCTCACCACGGAATTTCTCCATCATCGCCGTGCAGTCGAAGGAACCGTCTTCGCCGCAGAACTTCTCCATCATCCTGGACATCTCCTCCGGCATGCCCTTGGGAAACCTGACGCTGGGTCCACAGCAGCCGCCAAAAGTCTTTCCGGTCGTCTTCTCGTCACTCACTGAATTCACCTCCTTTTTTTTCCATGGTGTGCCCTTATCCCTTCAGACGTAATCGTGTGTGGAAAGGATACGGCCACTGGTTGTTAATCATATAGTTCGACAACATTCGAAATATTTCACCAAAAAAAACCTGTTGTTACGCCGAGAAAAAGGACCTCACCTTTGCCAGGGTCTGGGTGTCGATCCAGCACTCGATCCGTTGCCCGTTGCGCTCGACCTTGATGAGACCGGCGCGCTTTAGTTCCTTGATGTGGTGAGAAATGGTGGAGGGGACGATCCCGAGCATCTTTCCGAAATCCCCCACGCACGCGCACTTGGGGTTCCCCACCACCTCCTCGAGCTCTTCGGTGGTCATCTTCTGGCAGCACAGTTCGTACAGGCGCAGGAATATCCTTAGCCTGTTGGGGTTGGAGAGGGCCTTGAACTTGTCGGCCAGCTCCTCGATCTGGTCTTCACGATAGTTCGACATGTTTCGAATTATAAGGCAGGTTTCCGACCTTGTCAAGACCTGAAATGAGCATAAGAACCGGGGACAGTACCTGGTACCTGGGGAAAAGCAGGATAAGGGAGAAAGGGGAAAGGGGAACGAATAGTAACAGGTAACAGGTAGAAGGTAACAGGTAACAAAAGGCAGTAACATGTAGCAAGTAACAGGTAACGAGAAAACCTTTCTACTTACTATTTGTTACTTGTTACCTTTCACTTGTTACTTGT
>CP070698.1:503502-507276 GCA_020349685.1 bacterium | reverse complement strand
TCTCCGAATACAACCTTCAGGAGCTCATGGTCAAGGCTCCCACCGGAGCCTTCGTCCCCCTCAGGGATGTGGTTGAAACGGGCCGCGGCAGGGCCTTTACAAACATCGTGAGGCGGGCCGGACGCCGCGTGGTCCAGGTAACCGCGGACATCAACGACCGCGCACGCGCCGGCGAAGTGGAAAGCGCTCTTAAGGAAGAGGAACTGCCCCGGCTCATGGCCAGCTTTCCCGGGCTCCAGTACAGTTTCGAGGGGCGGGCCGCCGACACGCGCGAGAGCATGTCCAGCCTGAAGATCGGATTCACAATGGCCCTTATCCTCATCTTCACCATGCTGGCTGTACCCTTCAAATCCTACATCCAGCCCCTCATCGTCATGACGAGCATCCCCTTCGGCATCATCGGGGCGGTCATAGGTCACATGATCATGGGTTACTCCCTGAGCGTGGTCAGCATGTTCGGCATCGTGGCCCTGTCGGGTGTCGTGGTAAACGACAGCCTCATCCTCATCGATTTCGCCAACCGCCGCATCCAGGAAAAGGGCATGTCCATCCACGATGCGGTTTTGGACGCCGCCATCCAGCGTTTCCGGCCCATCCTGCTCACTACGGCCACGACCTTCGGCGGCCTTGCCCCCATGATGTTCGAGCGGGCCATCCAGGCCCGTTTCATGATCCCCATGGCCATCTCCCTGGGGTACGGCATCCTCTTCGCTACGGTGATCACCCTGGTCCTGGTACCCTGCCTTTACATGGTCATCGAGGACCTGGGCAGGCTCCACGGGAGCGTCATGATGGGGTGGACAAAACTGACCGGATTGCACAGGACGGGGTCTGACGATCAAGGCAGGTTCTGAGTCAGGGCACCGTTCAGGGAGAGGCCATGAAATCAGATCTTTCCTCTGAAAGCCTCCAGCACACAGCCCGCGCCTTCAGCCGTTCCCGCGTCCTGCTCACCGCCGTGGAGCTGGACCTGTTCACTCTCCTGGCCGAAGGTCCGCTCGGGATCGAGGAGGTCGTCGACAGACTGGGTTCGGACACGAGGGGCACGACCATTCTCCTCGACGCCCTTGCAGCCATGGGGCTTCTGGTCAAGGAGACCGGACGCTACACGACAAATCCCGATGTAGCCGGTTTCCTTACACCGGGTTCTGAGGATACTATTCTGCCAGGCCTGCTGCACTCGGCCCACCTGTGGAAAACGTGGTCCAGGCTCACCGAAGTGATCCTCGGTGGAGGCCCCGCAACCAGATCGCCAACGGACGGGGAGGACCGGACCAAAGCGTTCATCGGCGCCATGCACGTCAGGGCAATGCGTGACGCCCCTTCGCTGATCACGGCCATCAGCCCGGGATCGGCCAGGAACCTCATCGACGTGGGAGGGGGATCCGGCTCCTACACCATCGGATTTCTGAACGCCGTGCCCCAAATGCGGGCCACCCTCTTCGATCTCCCGGATGTGATCCCCATGGCCCGGGAGCGCTTCATGGCGGCGGGGCTCATGGACAGGGTCACCCTGGTGCCGGGCGATTACAACACGGACGTCCTCCCGGGCGGTCAGGACCTGGCCCTCCTTTCCGCCGTCATCCACCAGAACAGCCACCAGCAGAACGTAAGGCTCTATAAAAAGGTTTGCGACGCCCTCGAACCGGGAGGCCGGATCATCGTGAGGGATTACGCCATGAGCAGCGACCGGACCCGACCGGCTTCCGGCGCTCTCTTTGCCGTCAACATGCTGGTGAACACGACAGGTGGAAACAGCTACACCTTCGACGAGATCAAGGCAGGTTTGGAGGAAGCTGGATTCGCGAAGGTGAACCTCCTCCAGGAAAGGGAGATGTCTTCGCTGGTGGAGGGGTGGAAGCCGTAATCAGTGATCCGTGATCCGTGATTCGAAAAACCCTGTGACAAAGTAACTATGTATCTATGTATCTAAGTTTAAATGAGCTTAGATTTTTATATCCGTAGGGACCTGGACACTTTGATACGTAGACACCTAGACACATGGACAACCTCTCCCCTGCTTTGAAAGCATCATCCTTTCCGGACCCAGACACCAGACACCAGATACTGCCTCTCTCTCCCCTGCTATAATGGATATAGACCTTCGGGCGAAAGGGGGTTCCCATGGCCGATCTTTCCACCACTTACATGGGCCTTGATGTCCCAAACCCCATTGTCGTTGGCAGTTCGGATCTCACCATGTCTGCGGAAAGGGTACGCAAGTGCGAAGAGGCGGGAGCCGGTGCCGTTGTTCTGAAATCCCTTTTTGAAGAGCAGATCGAAGAGGACATCAAACAGGCCAGGAAGGAGGCCTTCTCGCCCAGCGCCCACACGGAGGCCCAGGATTACATCCGGAACACAGCCCTCAATCTCAGTGAAGACCGTTATCTGAGCCTGATCAGGGAGGCGAAGCGCAGCGTTTCCATCCCCGTTATCGCCAGCCTGAACTGCATCCGCCCGGCCTGGTGGACGAACTACGCTGTCAGGATGGCCGAAGCAGGGGCCGACGGCATTGAGCTCAACATATCCATTATGCCAACCTATCTCATGCAGACCGCCGCTGAAGTGGAATCAAATTATATCCGCATCGTAGAGAGCGTCAGGGAAAAGGTCACCCTTCCCATCTCGGTAAAGATCGGACCATTCTTCAGCTCCCTGCCCCACACGGCGCGTGCCCTGGGGAACGCGGGCGCGGATGCTCTCGTTTTGTTCAACAGGTTCACCCGTTTCGACATCGACATCGAGAAAATGAAGATGATCCACCGGTACAACTTCAGCGGTCCTGATGAGATCCACCTGTCCCTGCGATGGATCGCCGTGCTTGCCGACCAGTCAGGCTGCCAGCTGGCTTCGGCCACGGGCGTGCACAACGGAACCGGAGTGATCAAGCAGCTCCTCGCCGGAGCCCAGGCGGTCCATGTCTGCTCGGTCCTTCTCCAGGAAGGGCTCGGCAAGATCCAGGAGATGCTCCAGGAGCTGGAAAGCTGGATGGATCGTCACGGCTTTTCCACCATTGACCAGTTCCGCGGCCGCATGAGTCTGGAGCTGGGTGGAAAACCGGATTTTTACCAGCGCCAGCAGTACATCAAGGTGCTGGCGGGGGTGGAGTGAACTTCCCCTCGCTGCGGGGTATGTGTTTAGGACCGCCAGACACGGAGACACGGGGAAGGGGAGACACGGTGTAAGATCTTACTCCGCGTCGCCGCGTCTTTGCATCGCTGCGTTAGACGATTTTATGCCTTCATTTTCGATTCTCCAATCCTGTCCATGCTATACTATCATCCTGGCACCACACCTCGACCATGGAGGCCGCCCATGGACCTTGCCGCTCTGACAGACCGGATCATCTCTGAGACCATGGAATTCGGGGCCGATGCCGCGGGCGTGTGCCTGGCATCCGACCTTCTCGGCGGTCCGACCCACAGCAGGTTCCCGCTGCCTGAAGGCATGGAGAACCACCACGCTATCGTCGTTTTTGCCATCAGCCACCCTCCGGAAAAACCGGAACTGGATTACTTTATCAGGAAAGAAGGCTTCCGTTTCGGCAACTCCATTGGAAACAGGCGCCTCATGGACATATCGGAGCGCCTGGGTCGATGGCTTGGACGATGGGGGATCGTCTCCCGGGATCTTCACTATTACGTGGAACGGGGCGGGGTTTTTCTCAAGGATGCGGCAGTCCTGGCGGGTTTGGGGGTCATGGGCTTGAACAACCTCTTCATCCATCCCGCCTACGGACCTCGAGTCCGGCTCCGTGCCCGCCTGGCGCAGGCC
>CP070698.1:497574-503402 GCA_020349685.1 bacterium | reverse complement strand
GGTGTCCCCCGCAGTTGACCGCCGCACCGCAGAGCTCGGCGTGGATCTTCGCTCCCCGCTCCCGGGCACTCTCGAGGCTCTCCAGCAGCAGCACGCCGGCACCCGCCGCGGGCACGAATCCCGCCGCCGAAGCGCTCATGGGTCGCGAGGCGCGCTCCGGGCTCTCGTTCATCGTGCGGCACAGCACCCGCATGGCGTCGAAGCCCGCCCAGATGTAGTGGGAAGCACCCTCCGCGCCCCCGCACAACATGCGCTCTGCACGCCCCGTGCGGATTCGATCCGCGCCGAGCTGCAGGGCTTCCGTGCCGGTGCTGCAAGCGCTCGAGTTCGTCGTCACCTGGTTGCCCAGCGCCAGCAGCCCGGACACGCGGGCCGAGATTCCGCTGGCCATCACCTGCTCCACCGCGGTGCTGCCCAGGCGCCGCACCCGGCCCGAATCGGTGAGCGGAATCACCTTCGCCCCGATGGTGTCCATGCCGCCGATCCCGGTACCCAGGATGGCGCCGGAGCCCCAGTCCACCGCGTCGTCGCCGGCCTCCGGAACCGCGAGACCCGCGTCCTGCCAGGCGTCGAGGGCCGCGATCGCGGCGTAGCGATGGGAGAGGTTCATGGCCCGCAGCAGCTCTTCGTCGAAGGTCGACTCCGCGATCTCGTCGATGCCCTGGGGTACGCCGGCGACCCGGCTCGCGAAGCCCGCCCGGGGCGCATGCGGTCCTCGTCGTGGACCGTTTTACCCGTCTGGATACACAGGAGGACGTCGTGCATCCGCGTGTCCTCCCTCCTCAGGTAGTGTACGTCGTTGGTGGCCACGAGACCGACCCCGGTTTCGGCGGAAAGTTTGACCAGTCCCTCGTTGGCCCGGTCCTGTTCAGGCATTCCATTGTGCTGGACCTCGAGGTAGTAGTCCTCCCCGAAAAGGTCCCGGTACCAGATCACGGCATCCTTCGCCTTGGCGTAGTCTCCCCGATTGAGGTGGTAGGCCACCTCCCCTTTCAGGCAAGCGGAGAGAGCCACCAGACCTTCCGCGTGCCCGGACAGCACCTCCTTGTCGATGCGGGGTCTTCTGTAGAAGCCTTCCAGGTAGGAGATGGAAGAGAGCTGGACCAGATTGGCATAGCCCGCGGCGTTGCGCGCGAGAAGAACCAGGTGGTAGGCCGACTCACCGAACTCGTCGAGGCTCCTGTCATGGCGGCTTCCGGGTGCGACGTAGAACTCCTGACCGATGATGGGCTTGATCCCGGCCGCCCGGGCGCTCTTGTAAAAGTCGATGACACCGAACATGGCGCCGTGGTCGGTTACGGCCAGTGCGGGGAACTTCAGGTCCGCGGCGAGTCTTGTCAGGTCGGAAATGCGGCAGGCCCCGTCAAGGAGGCTGTAGGAGGTGTGGACGTGGAGGTGGACGAACTGGGCGTGTTTCATAAAAGGCAGTTTCTGGTTTCTGGTTTCTAGCTTCTCGTTTATGTCCTTCAAGTGCCTTTGCTAGACACCAGACACTAGACTCTAGAAACTATTTTATCATTCCCACTCAATAGTGGCGGGCGGTTTAGAGCTGATGTCATACACCACGCGGTTGACGCCCCTCACCTCGTTTATGATGCGGTTGGAGATGCGGTTGAGCAGTTCGTAGGGCAGGTGCACCCAGTCGGCGGTCATGCCGTCCAGACTGTGAACGGCTCTCACTGCAACGACGTTCTCGTAGGTCCTTTCGTCCCCCATGACACCCACTGTTCTAATGGGAAGCAGAACGGCAAAGAGCTGCCAGATGTGGTCATAAAGTCCCGCCGCACGGATCTCTTCCCGGACGATGGCATCCGCTTCCCGCAGCACGTGGAGCCTCTCCTCTGTTACCTCTCCAAGAACACGGATCCCGAGACCGGGACCGGGGAACGGATGGCGTTTTACCATCTGGTCGGGCATTCCCAGTTCCCGTCCCACTTCCCGAACCTCGTCCTTGAACAGCTCCCTGAGAGGTTCAACGAGCTTCAGGTCCATTTTTTCAGGCAGCCCGCCCACGTTGTGGTGGGTTTTTATCGTTGCCGATGGCCCCTTGAACGAGACGCTCTCGATGACGTCGGGGTACAGCGTACCCTGGGCCAGGAACCGGGCGTCTCCCAGCTTGCCGGCCTCGATCTCGAAAAGGCGGATGAATTCGTTGCCGATGATGACGCGCTTCCTCTCCGGGTCCTCCACCCCCTCCAGCTTTTCAAGGAATTGGCGGCCCGCATCCAGGACCACGAGGGGGATGTGGTAGTAGTCCCTGAATACCTTCTCAACGCGTTCCTTTTCACCCTTCCTGAGAAGGCCGTTGTCCACAAAGACGCACGTTAGGCGGTCACCGATAGCCCTGTGGACGAGTACCGCCACGACCGAGGAGTCCACGCCGCCGGACAGGGCGCACAGGACCTTGCCGTCCTTCCCCACGGTCTCCCTGATCTGATCGATAGCCATTTCAATGTACGATTTGGCCGTCCAGAGGGGCTGGAGGGAGCATATCCGGAAGAGAAAGTTCTCCAGCATCTCTGTTCCGCGGGGCGTGTGGACGACCTCCGGGTGGAACTGGACGGCGTAAAAGCGCCCTTTAACGTCCTTCATGGCGGCTACCGGGGAGTTTTCCGTGTGCGCGATGGGTACGAACCCGGGCGGGGCGGCTTCGATCCTGTCCCCGTGGCTCATCCAGACCTTGTTCAGGTTCTCCCCACCCGTCTCGAAACCGTTAAACAGGTCCGAGTTGTCGTCGATCTGGAGCATGGCATGGCCGTATTCGCGCCGCTCGGCCTTTCCAACAAGACCTCCCATAAGGTGAGTGAACAGCTGCATACCGTAACATATCCCGAGGAAAGGAACCTGGATGTCAAAAAGCTCCTTCGGCACCAGCGGCGCCCCCTCCTCGGTAACACTGGCCGGGCCACCCGACAGGATAATACCCCTGGGGGCAAACTCCTTTATCTTTTCAAGGGGTTCGGTACACGGGTGGATCTCGCAGTACACCTTCAGTTCCCGGACCCGCCGGGCGATGAGCTGCGTGTACTGGCTCCCGAAGTCGAGGATGAGGATCTTCTCGTCGTGAATGTCGACGCTCGTCACAGTGCTCCTCGCTTGATCTCAGATCTCACATCTCATATCTCAGAAAATCTACCGCGTTGTAAGCGATCTCTTTTGAGATCTGAGGTTTGAGATATGAGATTGCCTTTAATCCAATCGATAGTTCGGCGCTTCTTTCGTGATGATCACATCGTGGACGTGGCTCTCCTTCAGGCCGGCAGCCGAAATGCGAAGGAACCGGGTCTTGTTCCTGAGCTCCTCCAGGTTCCGGCAGCCGGTGTACCCCATCCCGGAACGCAGACCGCCCACCATCTGGAAGACGGTGGCCGAGATGGGTCCGCGGTAGGGCCCACGCCCTTCGATCCCTTCGGGGACCAGCTTGCCCTCGGCCTCCACGTCGCCCTGAAAATACCGGTCCTTGCTGCCGTCTTTCATGGCCTCGAGAGATCCCATTCCCCGGTACACCTTGTAGGAGCGCCCCTGATAAAGGACGAGATCACCCGGACTCTCGTCCGTGCCCGCAAAAAGCCCTCCGATCATGACGGAGTGCGCGCCTGCAGCAATGGCCTTGACAATGTCCCCCGAGAACTTGACACCTCCATCGGCGATGACAGGAACCCCTGAACCCTTGATGGCAGCCGTGCATTCCAGGATGGCGGTCACCTGAGGGACACCAACACCCGAGATGATGCGCGTGGTGCATATGGAACCCGGTCCGACCCCGACCTTGACGGCGTCGGCTCCCGCATCCACAAGCTCTTTTGCCGCCGTTCCAGTGGCCACGTTCCCGGCGATGACCTCCATGGTCGGGAAAGATCTTTTCAGCTCTCGCACCCCTTCAATGACGCCCAGACTGTGCCCGTGGGCCGTATCGATGGCGAGGACGTCAACTCCCGCTTCGATCAACCCCGGCGCCCGGGTCTGGAGATCCTGCCCTACCCCCACGGCAGCACCCACGCGGAGGCGGCCCATATTGTCCTTGCAGGCATTGGGATATTTCCTGGATTTCTCGATGTCCTTGATGGTTATGAGACCGGTCAGGTTGTAGTTCTCATCCACGACGAGGAGCTTCTCGATCCGGTGCTCGTGGAGCTTGGCCTTTGCGTCCTCCAGGGAGATGCCCGGACGAACCGTCACCAGGTTCTTGCTGGTCATCACCTCACGGATGGGACGCTGAAGCCTGGTTTCGAAACGCAGGTCCCGGTTGGTGAGAATTCCGACGAGCCTGCCCTCCTTTTTTCCCCCTTCCGTGATAGGCACTCCCGAGATGCGGTACTTGGCCATGACCTCGAGCGCGTCGCTCACCGTCCTGTCCGGGTCCATGGTAATGGGGTCAACGATCATCCCGCTCTCTGATTTTTTAACTTTATCAACCTCAATGGCCTGCCTCTCCGGGGTCATGTTCTTGTGAAGGATCCCGATGCCTCCCTCCTGGGCCATGGCGATGGCTGTCTGGGCCTCGGTCACCGTATCCATGGCCGCGGACAACAGAGGGATGCCGAGACTGATATGGCGTGTAAGAATGGTCTCGAGGTTTACTTCCGATGGCAGAACCTCGGACCGGGCCGGGAGAAGAAGGATGTCGTCGAAGGTCAGTCCGAGGTTGAGGTTGTCCGGCTGCATTAAAAGCCTCCTTGTGCGATCTGCTGATTTCAGAAACCCCGCTCGGGGCGGGGTGTTTTTATGGGTTCGGGCAGGGCAGGAAAAGAATTTTTTGAGATTAGTCGGTCAGGGAAGAACTGTCAAGAAGACAAAGTACAAAGGTTAAAGGTGAAAGGGTAAAGTGAGAACAAGAGCTTACCGTGGAGCGATCACCTCAATAACTTTCCCCTTTACCCTTTACCCTTTGCCCTTTTCCCTGTTTTTATCTTCCCACCGCCATCACCGGTGCCACCGATCCATGGTGTGTAACGGTCAGGTCCCCGTTCTCAAGAACCAGCTCCACCCTCACCTGCCTGGGGAGTTTTCCCGCCTCGTGCTCTGCGGCGCTCTCCGTATCCCAGTTGTCGAACCAGTCCTCACCGTCGGAATAAGTGATATCCAGGGACTTGAGGCGATCCGTAACCTCGATGGACACGCCACCCTCATCGTAGGGGGCTTCGGCAGGGTTCTGCTCCCTTCTGAGAAGCAGCAGCTTCCCGCTTTCCCCTTCCATCACGGAATACTCGACCTCGCCGACTCCCCCAGCCGGCAGTTCCGGGTTTACGGGAAGGATGGCGGTTGTGAGAAAGGAGATGCTGTCGGCGGGGTCTTCGGCGTTGAAGCCGTCTGTGCCCTCGAAGACCGGCACGACCCCCTGCCGTCTGAAAGCTCCCCTGACGTCGTCCACCATGAGGCTCACGATGGAGGCCGCCTCGGTGCTGAGTTCAACGCGCCGGTCGATGTGCCTGGATCGCTTTACGGCACCGAAAACAACAGTGAATGCCACCGTGGCCATGATGGCCAGGATGGTCACCGCGGTCATGACCTCGATGAGGGTGAAGGCGGATTCCCCATCCGGATGATCTTTCCACAGGAACTTGAACATACACAAACAATACCACAGCCATGCCGGATGGAGAATCACAGTGTGTTTGAAAAGGAATCGAGAACCTGGTTCAGAGGCGTTTCATTACACATTTATACATGTCTCAGCGCGGGGAGGGGTGATCCCGTTACCGTACTTACGTTGACAACGTGTTATATAAGTAGTATTTTTACCTAAAATACTTAAATTGTTTGTCATTGGTAGAAATTTTGGAGCTTTACTACCAACATGTCCGATATCCTCTTCCTTATCAGATCCG
>CP070698.1:494822-497474 GCA_020349685.1 bacterium | reverse complement strand
TTTTTTGGAATTTGAAATATGAAATTCGGAATTTTGCTATCCCGGCAGCACATAAAACAGGACAGCAAAAAAGTGGCAAACGCTGCCGGCCAGGACGAAAAGATGCCACACGGTATGGTTGAAGGGGAGCCTTTTCCAGACGTAGAAAAGGACGCCGGAGGTGTAGAGGAGGCCGCCGGCCACGAGCCACACGATCCCCCCTGTCGGGATCGATTGGTAAAGCGGTTTGACGGCGATGACGACGAGCCATCCCATGGCAATGTACACCAGGCTCGCCAGGAGGCGGGACCGTCCCACCCCCAGCACGGTCATGACGATACCGGACAGAGCCAGCCCCCAGATCAGGCCGAAGAGGGACCATCCCCAGGGCCCCCTCAGGTTGACCAGGGTGAACGGTGTGTAGGTTCCCGCAATGAGAAGATAGATGGCTGCGTGATCGAAATACCTGAAGACCACCTTGATGCGGGGCCTTTGAAAGCTGTGATAAAGGACCGAGGAGAGATACATCGCGACGAGGGTCGAGCCGTAGATGGCAAGGCTCACTATCTTCCAGGCGTCCCCCGAGCCGGCAGCGAGGCTGGTCAGGACAGCCAGGGCGGTGATGCCAAAAGCCGCCCCCAGGCCGTGGGTCACGGTGCTGGCGATCTCTTCAGCGAGGGTGTAGGGTCTGGAGGTTGTAGAGGTCATGTGATTGAGCTTCCGTTTGACATTTGAAGTTTGAGGTTTGATGACTAGCGCACAGAAATTAGATATTGGAAATTGGGAATTGGAAAGGGCGCAACTTTCTTCTAATTTCTAATCTCAAATTTCTAATCTCCAACAGGGTTGACGAGCTACCTATCACTGATCACCGATGAACGGTCACCGATCACCAGATTATCTACAACCTCTTCCCCCTGTACCTAAGCCGGGTCGGGCGCCTTCCGAGCCCGCTCTTCAGGTGCCTGTTTCTGTCGATCCAGTATGCCCAGGGTACCAGGATCCAGAGAAAAAGGGCCGAATAGGCGACTGCACCAGGGTTGGGCGGTGGTGGTCCCAGTATGTTCATCGCGTACGTTGCGATGAGGAACGTCAGGAACAGCGCCAAGGTGTAGGTTCCGGTCCTGTTTGCCGGCCGCGTGGTGCCCAGGTAGAGGATCACCGCCAGGATGAACAACCCGAGTTCGAGTACCAGTGTCCCGGAGAGGGAGTTCCAGAGGCCCAATCCGACCATTTTTTCACTGCCGGGGTAGAGCGGAAGGTCCGGCGCGTGGGTGAAAAAATCGAGGACCCAGTGGCTCAGAACGGCCAACCACACAGTCAGCGTACCGGTCCTGCTGCCTCTGAACATCCAGTAGAGGGAGGCCAGAAGGGAAGCCCAGATGAGGACCGAAAGGAGGCTGTGAGTGAATGGATACTCCACGAAATGAAGGGGCGTGACCACCGTATTCCCCAGGTCCACTGCGACCTTTTCAAGTCCGACCAGAACCAGAAGCGGCCAGATGAGGTCTATGAACTGGGAAGCAGCGACAAGCGTCCCCAGGGACGTGTTGGGGGACGCCTTTTTCGCGGCAAGAGCGACAGCGTAGTGGCCAAGGTACATGGAAAAAAGGTTCCTAGTTCCGGGTTCCAGGTCTGTTTTTCATAACCTGATCTGGGGATTCCAGCGATGGTCGACCGTAATTATAACCCGAAGTTCCCCCAAAAGGGAAAGCGCGAAAAGGGAGAGGAGCGAGGAATGGATTATGGCGTTCCCTGAACAAGCCAAGCTCCCTGGATCCTTATCTGGCACACGGTACGTCGAAGGGTTTTGTTCCTTGTTTATTCTTGCAAAAATGCCCCCAATTTGAGATAAGGGGCGACTGTAAAAAGCAGCGGAGGGGAAAACATTTTTTTAGGAGGAGGAAGCATGAAGAGACAAACTGTTGTTATTCTCACGCTTTTCGCCATGATCATCGGCATGGCGGCCCTGGTTGCGGTCGCTCATGGCGACATGCCTGAGGTCATCACTATCGACAAGGCCCAGGCCAAGAAAGCACCTGTCGTATTCCCCCACAAAGCTCACGCGGATGTCAACGAATGCACCGTGTGCCACCACACGGCCAAGGGAAAGGATGACGCCCAGAGCTGCTTCGAATGCCACGGCAAGGACCCCAACGCCCCCGATCCCAGCGCCATGGGCGCCAAGGAGAACCCCTTCCACATCCTGTGCCGCGGATGCCACCAGGAGCAGGGCAAGGGGCCGACCAAGTGCAACGAATGTCACAAGGGTTGAGCTTCAGCGTTCAGCTGTGAGCTAAAAAGTAAAAAGCCCGCCGCAAGGCGGGCTTTTTTTTTGTCTTTTTTCAGTTGGGAATAAACGCAGGGGTGCGTCCCGCAATTCTTGCTTGAGGCCGCTCACCCCTTAAAATGGTGAGCGGTCAACTTCGCCGATTGGGTACGAAACGGATTAAATGGAGGAGAGTTGAATGCCTGGGCGGCCCAGGGGTGGGCCAGCGGTTTATTCTTCTTCTTCGACTTGTTCGAGATCCATACTGCCTTCGATGATCTCTTTCAAGGCCAGGGGGAAATAAGATCGGGGCGAGGCGTAATCTTCGGGATCGATATCGATGGTGGCCTGAGCGCCTTTTTCCAACTGGTGGATGCGTTGGGAAACCAGGATGCAGAGCAGGT
>CP070698.1:491583-494722 GCA_020349685.1 bacterium | reverse complement strand
TGTTTCCGGATCAGTTCAGGATGTACCGGGACGGATTGACCGAAACGCTGTTCACAGCCACCTCGTAGTGCACATGGGGACCGGTGCTTCTTCCCGTGTTCCCGACACGCGCGATCACGTCACCCCGCTTGACCTTCTGCCCCAGCTTGGCTTCGAGGCTCGAACAGTGACCGTACCTGGTGGTGATGCCGTAACCATGGTCGATGATGATCATGTTGCCGAACCCGCCCTCACGGCCCGCGAAGACGACGAGGCCGTCTGCCGGGGCGATGATGGGGGTTCCGCTCCGCGTGGCGATATCGAGCCCCTTGTGCATCTCGCGCCGGCCGGTGAAGGGGGACGACCTGTAGCCGAAGGTGGAGGTGAGCCATCCTTTGACCGGCCAGATGGAGGGCGTTGAGGCCAGAAGGGATTTCTGATCCTCGAGGTATTCCACGAGCTCCTGGAAGCTCCGCTCCTGGATGCTGACCTCCGTTTTAAGCCGGTCAAGACCCTTGGTCATGTTGTTGATGATGCCCTGATCCTGGAAGGAGAGTTCTCCCTCCAGGGGGTTGAAGGGCTCGGGGTTCTCGCCGCCGACACCCATGATCTGCTCAGGATAGACGACCCCGTCCAGGTCGGCCATGACACGCAGTTTCATGTCGAACTGCCTGAGCCGGGCCATCTCACCCTGGAGGTCATCGAAGGATTTGGCGAAGGTGACCAGCTGCTGCTGCTGTTGTCTTGCTTCCAACCGCAGTTTTTCGAGCTCGCTCACCATCTTCTTGACGCCGTAGTAGTCCGTTACCAGATATCCAAGTCCGATAACGACAACTGCCAGCACTACAAGAAATCCCCTGACCATAGTCCGGGGAACCCTGTATTTCCTGACCCGGGTGGTTTCATCGGGCAGGATCATGATGGTAAATTTCTTCTTACTCACGATGCAAACTCTCCCCTTGGAAGCTAGTTCGCTACCTGTTTTGTCAATAAAACCAGGGAAAAAACTAACACATCCATTTGCCAAATGCAAGTTGCCATCAATGCCCGGCACCGGCAGGAAACACAAAGCTTTCAGGGCCAGCCAAGATCGTCATAAACGCCTGTTTTTCCCCCGAGGGGCCCTGTTTTACCCTAACTTCCCGATATTATTACGGACTCGAAGAGGAGGGTCGGCGACCCCATGGAACCGTAAAAGGTCAGGTCCTGCCCGACACCGATCAGGGAGGCCATCAGATCGAAGAGGTTCCCGCTGACGGTGCCGTTCCTGAAAGGTCTCACGGGTTCCCCGCCGTGCAGAATATAGCCGGAGGCACCGAGGGAAAAATCCCCGGAAACCCGGTCCATCATGTGGGTCCCCATCAGGCTGTTGAACCTGACCAGGACACCGGATGGGAGCACCCCGCCGATGGGACCCGTGCCCTCCTGGATATACAGGTTGGCAGGCCCGGGCACGGGAGCACCGGTGAGGGCGCCTCTCGATGCGCTGCCCGTGGGCGCTTCAGACCACCTGGCAGCCGTCTTTAGGGTATGCATGCAGCCCGAGATGACTCCGCGATCGACCAGTTTTCTGGGTACGGGAGCCACCCTCTCATCGTCGAAGGGCGCCGAACCGGTTTTCCAGGGCATCGCGCCGTCGTCGCAGATGGTCAGAACGTCGGAGAAGAGCTTCTCACCCCGCTTCCCATTCAGGCGGGATCTTCCCTTCTGCATCTCTTCCGCCGAGAAGGAGGAGGTCAGCGCACCGAGAAGGTCCAGGGCGACCTTGGGGGGGAACAGGGCGGGAAATGTCCCCGTATCGGGGGGAAGCCCACCAAGGAGGTCGACGGCTTCCCTGGCGGCGTTTTGGCCCACCCGCCCCGGTTCGATGTCCACCAGCCGTCTCGAAACAGCGAAATCGTATCCTGCCTGGGACTCCCCGGCCGAGCGGGCGACAGCCTGGACAGCGAGGGAGAAAACAGAGTCTTCATAGGACCAGACGCACCCGCCGGAGGCGATGGCCGTGGCGCGGCGCAGTTCCTGGTAGGAGGGTTTGTGGGCCTGCTTCACGCGCTCGTCGGTTCCCAGAACGGCCGATTCCGCCTCCGCTGCGAGCAGCATCTTGTTTTCAAAGGATACTTCGAGGCCTTGGGCATCGAACAGCCCCTCCGTGGATCCCATGATCCTCTCGCTCGAAAAACGGTTCTCCTCCATGGGGGGAAGCAGACGCGCCGCGTCGATGGCATCCCGGGCCAGTTCGGTGTACACGGACTCGTCGGGCGCCGTCGTGAAGGCAAAACCCTCCCGCTTCCCATCCACAAGCACCCGCAGCGCGGCCGAGGTCTCAACGCTCCGCCTCACACCCTCGGGTTTGCCGTCCTTCACCTCGATACGCAGCGAGTGGTTCCGGCGCACCATGCACTCGGCCTCATCCGCGCCGGCCGCCCGGGCGCTCTCTTCCATCCTTGCGGCTATTTTTTCGATGTCGTTCGTGGACATTCAGGCAAGCTCCATGAGGACGGCATCCTCGTCGCAATTGGGGAACTGCGGGCACTTCAGGCAGTCCGACCACACCTTCTGAGGGAGGGACTCCTTGGGCACCTTGGAAAAGCCGAGCCCCTCGAAAAACTTCGCCCTGTAGGTAAGGGCGAACACGCGTGCGATCCCCAGGGACCTGGCTTCATCGACACACGCGTTCACGAGGGTTTTCCCCAACCCTTGTCCCTGCATCTCGGGCGCCACGGCAAGGGACCTCACCTCGGCAAGGTCCTCCCAGTTGATGTGGAGCGCCGAACAGCCGAGAACCACTCCCTCCCGCTCGAGAACGAAAAAATCCCTGAGCCCCTCGTAAAGCTCACTGCGGGAGCGGCCCAGCATCGCACCTTGTGCCGCAAAGCTGTTGACCAGGCCGTGGATCTGGGGAACATCCAGGATCCTGGCCTTGCGCAGGTTAAGATTGTCCTTATCCACTCGCTTCCTCCAGCAGTTCTCTGGCAGACTGGATGATGCCGGAGGAGACCTCGATCCCCCCCATCATCCGCGCCAGTTCGTCAACCCGCTCTTCCGTCTCCAGGTACCTCGCTTTTACTACCGTCCGGCCCCTTTCCTCGAACTTCTCGACCACGATGTGGTGATGGGCATAGGCCGCGACAGGGGCCAGGTGGGTGATGCAGAGCACCTG
>CP070698.1:476039-491483 GCA_020349685.1 bacterium | reverse complement strand
TCGGCTCGTCGAACAATCCTGCTTGTCACCAGAAGACTTGACAGATGTGACAAGATTTTCCAAAATACTGTAAGTGTCAAGTGGCGGTTGTCGCTTTTATTCCTGTTTCCGTTTACAGGAAACAGACACACAGAAGGAGGAGTGTATTCCGTGAGCCCCGAGATCGCTTCCGCCCTGCGCCTTCTCTACGGTGAGTCGGGCAAGGCTGAATCCGAGCTTCTCAGGCAGCTCGACCCGGAAGGACTCAAAGCGGCTTTCCGCCGGAGGGCCATGGAACTCCATCCCGACAGGGCCAGGATCCTGGGCAAAAACAGCGACGAACTGAGTGAACTTTTCAAGGATGTGCAGACGGCCTACCAGCGCCTGCGGGAACTCATCGGCCCCGCCTTCGGCTCCACCGGAAAGGGACGGCATGGAGCCGGATCCGCCGGCGATCAGAGCCGTACTCCCGGCGAACACTACTGGGAAGCGGACATCCCCCCCGTGAAGCTTCTCTTCGGTCAGTTCCTCTACTACGCGGGACTCATCACCTTCGGCACCATGATCTCCGCCGTGGCGTGGCAGCGCCGGCAAAGGCCCACTTTCGGCAAGATCGCCCGGAACTGGAAATTCCTTTCATCCAAAGACCTGAAGACCCTCCTCTCTGGCAGCCGCAAGGGGGAAAAGCTTGGGGAAACCGCCACACGGCTGGGTTACATGACACCCTTTCAGCGCGATTCCGTGCTGGGGTTTCAAAGATGGCTCCAGCGGCCCATAGGGGAGTTCTTCCAGGAGATCGGCATCCTTGAGGAGGCGGAGATCGTCTATCTCATCGGGCTGATGAGGAAGCATAATGAGAGGGTTGAAAGGATGATGAGTTTCTAGAATCTAGAGTCTAGAAACTAGACACTGATAAGCACAAACGCACAGAGCCCGGCTTTTCGCCGGGCTCATAAATTATTCGTTTGTGCTTATCTCAGTCGATCTTCATAAAGTGACTCTTGTCCATCCCGCAGACAGGGCACCTTTCGGGAGCCTCCCCTTCCACGGTGTTTCCGCAAACGTCGCAGACGAAATAGGCGGTCTCGGCCAGCCCTTCCATGGCATCGAGGGCCTTTTTGTAGAGCTCGGCATGGATCTTCTCGACGGCGTTGGCATACATGAAGCTCATCTGGGCTTCCTTGTTTCCCTCTGCTTTGGCCTCCTCGATCATCTGGGGATACATGTTCATGAACTCGTGGGTCTCCCCGCCGATGGCCTCCTGGAGGTTGGAAGCCGTGTCACCGATCCCTCCCAGGACCTTGAAGTGGGCGTGGGCATGGACCGTCTCGGCAGCGGCGGCGGCTCGAAACAGCCTTGCCACCTGAGGGAACCCTTCCTCGTCGGCTTTCTTCGCGAAAGCGAGATATTTTCTGTTGGCCTGGGATTCACCGGCAAAGGCCTCCGCCAGGTTCTTCTCCGATTTGCTCATCTGCTTACCTCCCTTAAGCCCTGTGATTCGTGAACCGTAACTCGTGATTCGAAATTCGGGAAAAAACCTTTGTGGTCCCCCAAATCTGAAACCCGTAGCAACACATATCTAATCTGAAATCAGAATAGATAATATGCCACGGGTTTAAGAATCTAACAAGGTTTAACAGACGTTAAATGCGTGATTTCTCCAATCACGAATCACAAATCACTGTTCACGGAACTTTAAAACACCAACGCTTTCAGGTACTCCCTGTTGAGCCTCGCGATGAACTTGACATCGATACCCTTGGGGCAGGCTGCCTGGCACTCAAAGTGGTTTGTGCAGTTGCCGAAACCGCACTCCTTCATGGCATTGAGCATGCTGTTGACACGCTCGGCCGCCTCGACCTTGCCCTGGGGCAGGGCCGCCAACTGAGAGACCTTGGCGCCCGTAAAGAGCATGGCCGCCCCGTTGGGACAGGCAGCCACGCAGGCTCCGCAGCCGATGCACTCGGCCGCGTCCATGGCGTAATCGGCCGATTCCTTGGAGATGAGGATGGAATTGCCGTCCGGCGCGGCACCTGTGCGGGCCGAGGTATAACCGCCGGCCTGGATGACCTTGTCCAGAGCGCCCCTGTCGACCATGAGATCCTTAAGGACCGGGAAAGCTTTGGCCTTCCACGGTTCGATGTAGATAGTGTCGCCGTCCTTGAACTTGCGCATGTGAAGCTGGCAGACGGTCGTCCGGACCTGTCCTCCATGGGGAAGCCCGTTGATGACCTGGGAGCAGGTCCCGCAGATCCCCTCACGACAATCGTGATCGAAAACGATGGGTTCCTTGCCTTCCTTGATGAGATCCTGGTTCACGACGTCGAGCATCTCCAGGAAGGAATGGTGTTCCGTGATCCCCTTGGCAAGGTAGGTCTCGAAACGACCAGGCTCGTTGGGCCCCTTCTGGCGCCAGACGATCAATTTCAGGGTCATCGTCCCGTGTTCACTGTTCGCGCTCATTATTTGTAGCTCCTTACCGCCAGTTCTACGTTCTCGAACTTGAGTGGCTCCTTGTGCATCTCGGGTTCCTGGTCAACACCCCTGTATCCCCAGGCGGCCGAGTAGCAGAAGTTCTCATCGTCGCGCATGGCTTCGCCATCCTCGGTCTGGTACTCGACGCGGAAATGCCCTCCGCACGATTCCTTTCGATGCAGGGCGTCCCTCGCGAAAAGCTCGGCGAACTCAAGGAAGTCGGCCACACGCCCGGCGTTCTCGAGCTGCTGGTTGATCTCGGCCCCGTTACCCGGGATCCGCAGGTTCTCCCAGAACTGGGCGCGGATAGCGGGGATCTTTTCGATAGCTTCCGTCAGGGTTGCCTCGCTCCGGGCCATACCCACGTTGTTCCACATGAGCGATCCCAGTTCCCGGTGGAACTCGGCAACAGTCCTTTCTCCCTTGATGGAAAGAAGCCTGTCGATCCGGGCGTTGACCTCGCTGACAGATGCTTTGCACTCCGGGGCGTCCTCCTTGAGCATACCCAGGCTGGTCTGGGCCAGGTAGTGGGCTATCGTGTACGGAATGACGAAGTACCCGTCAGCAAGCCCCTGCATCAGGGCGCTGGCCCCCAGTCTGTTGGCCCCGTGGACCGAAAAGTTGGCCTCGCCGAGAACGAACAGGCCGGGCAGGTTGCTCATGAGGTTGTAATCGACCCACAACCCTCCCATGGCGTAGTGAGGGGCAGGGTAGATGCGCATGGGGACCTTGTAGCCGTTCTCGGCGGTGATCAGTTCGTACATCTCGAACAGGTTGCCGTACCGCTCCCGGATGACATCCTCCCCGAGCCGCCCGATAGCGTCGGCGAAATCGAGGTAGACACCGCGGCCTCCCGGCCCAACGCCCCTGCCGTCGTCGCACTGCTCCTTGGCGGCTCTGGAGGCGATGTCACGGGGGGCCAGGTTCCCGAAGGAGGGGTATTTCCTTTCCAGATAGTAATCCCTGTCTTCCTCCGGAATCTCCCCCGGCGGACGGTTGTCCCCGTGCTTCTTGGGCACCCAGCATCTTCCGTCGTTGCGCAGGGACTCGGACATGAGGGTCAGTTTGGACTGGTAATCCCCGGACTGGGGAATGCACGTGGGGTGGATCTGCGTGTAGCACGGGTTGGCAAAGTAGGCCCCCTTCTTGTAGGCGACCCAGTTGGCGCTGACACTCGCTCCCCTGGCCATGGTGGAAAGGTCGAAGACGTTGGCGTACCCGCCCGTGCACAGGACCACCGCGTCACCCACGTGGTTGCGGATCTCACCGGTGACCAGATCCCGGATGGTGATACCTTTGGCTTCCCCCTCGACGAGAACCAGGTCGAGCATCTCGGTCCGCGGGAACAGCTTGACCGTACCGAGCTTGATCTGCCTCGAAAGGGCCGAGTAGGCGCCGAGGAGAAGCTGCTGGCCTGTCTGGCCCCGTGCATAGAAGGTTCTCGATACCTGGGCCCCGCCGAAGGACCGGTTGTCCAGGTAGCCGGCGTAGTCCCTGGCGAAGGGAACTCCCTGGGCCACGCACTGATCGATAATGTTGTTGCTGACCTGGGCAAGACGCCAGACATCGGCCTCGCGGGCCCTGAAATCGCCACCCTTGACCGTATCGTAGAACAGCCTCCGGATGCTGTCCCCGTCGTTGGGATAGTTCTTGGCGGCGTTGATCCCCCCCTGCGCTGCGATGGAGTGGGCGCGGCGGGGAGAATCCTGGTAGCAGAAAGCCTCCACATTGTATCCCAGTTCACCGAGGCTGGCCGCAGCGGACGCTCCCGCAAGACCCGTCCCCACCACCAGGATCTTGTATTTCCTCTTGTTGGCCGGGTTGACCAGTTTCATGTCGAAACGGTGCTTGTCCCAGGTGCTTTCAATGGGTCCTGTCGGACTCTTTCCGTCGAGTATCACTGTCGTGCCCCCTATTTGACCAGAATGCCGGTAAAAATAAGGACCGGGATAGCCCCGAATCCCACCAGGAAAACCGCCGATATCAGCTTGCCGGCCAGAGCGTACTTCGGCTGAAGGTTGTCGTTGCTGAGGCCGAGGGTTTGAAGAAAACTCTGAATGCCGTGCCGGGTGTGCAGGAACAGAACAACCATCGCAAAGATATAGATCGCGGCGATGGCCACGATCCGCAGGCTGCTGACGACCATGGTAAAGACATCGAAGCGTCCCACCTCGTCTGCAGCCAGAACGATCTCCGGTGTGACGCGGAAAGTGAACTGGAGCAGATGGTAGACAATAAAGGAGAGGAGGAGCAGCCCTGTCCATATCATGGTCCTGCTGGAAAAGGTGACCTTGAGCCTCTTCGTGACGGCGTATTTCCCCGGATTGGCTCCCCAGTTCTCAAGGGTCAGGATGACACCGAAGAGGATGTGGATCAGGAGCATGGCCAGCATGAACGCCCTGAACACCCATACGAAAGGACCCAGTTCGTGGAGATGTTCCGCGTAGGCGTTGAGCCAGTCCGATCCGATGAAGATGGTGGAATTACCGGCAAGGTGAGCGACGATGAACATGAGCAGGAAAAACCCGCTCACGGCCATAAGCACCTTTCTGCCAACACTGCTGGTTAACAATGACATGTCTCATTCCTTTTTTGAAATGGCCTTTACGCTCCTCTCCCCTGACCCGGGACAGTCCGGGCCGGGTGAACCAGAAGAGGAACGACCGGCATTGTCAGGTGACCAGTTCATAACCGAGTGCGAGGGCTCTCCGGTTGAGGTTCTCCGTTCCCTTCGGGACCCTCTGCAGAACCGCTTTTTCTACGTTCTCAATGGAAACGCTGTCGAGAAGGCCCGCGATGGCGCCCAACGCAACAATATTGGCGACGAAGACCTTCCCCGCCTTCTCCTTGGCGGTATCGATAATGGGCAGATGGTATACCTTGTAGTTCCCCTCGGGCAGTTTCGTGACCATCCTCTTGTCGGCGATGAGGATGCCGCCCTCTTTCAGGTCCACCGAATACTTGTCGCAGGCCTCCTGGGTCAGGCTGAGCAGCAGGTCAATCTTGGTCGCTTTAGGGTAATCGATGCTCTCGTCGGAGATGATCACTTCCGACTTGCTGGCGCCGCCCCTGGCCTCGGGGCCGTAGGACTGGGTCTGGACGGCGTTGATGCCCTCAAACAGCGCTACGGCCTCAGCCAGGATGACGCCTCCGAGAACGAGTCCCTGACCTCCCGAGCCGCTGAGTCGCACTTCGTACCTTTGAGCCATCTTATCCTCCCGCCTGCGTTTTCAGAAAACTGAAAACCCAGATAAAATTACGTTAAAACCGTCTCTCAAATTGGTCTTAAGGACTGCAGGTCCCCTGTATTTCCCGCTGACAGGCATAAGAACCAAAGGTTCTCAGGCTCCCTTGGCCATGTCGATGATCTTCTGATATTCCTCACAGTACTCCGGCTTGATATCCTGCCTGAACACGCCGGTGAGGATCTTCTCCGCCCTTTCCTCGGGGGACAGTCTTTCGGCGGCCTTGATCCCGACGGTGTTGTCCTTGAACCAGAGGATCATGTCCGTTGCCGATCCGAGCTTGTTCCTTCTGCCGTAAGTGGTGGGGCATGTGCAAAGGGCGTCGATGACCGACATCCCCTTGTGCGTGATCCCGTCGGCGATCTGCCTCTCCAGTGGAACGGCGTGGTAGACCGTGCCCCTCGACACGTAAGTCGCCCCTGCTCCCATGGACAACTCCACAACGTCGAAAGCGTAATCGGGGTTTCCGTAGGGGGTGGTGCTGGCCAACTTCCCGTGAGGCGTTGTGGGAGAGAACTGGCCGCCGGTCATGCCGTAGATGTTGTTGTTAAAGACGACCATGGTGATGTCAATATTCCTGCGGCAGGCGTGGATGAAGTGGTTCCCGCCGATGGCGAGGGCATCGCCGTCGCCGGCCACACAGATGACGTTGAGGCTCGGATCGGCCAGCTTCACGCCGGTGGCAAAGGCCAGGGAGCGGCCGTGGGTGGTGTGCAGGGTGTTGAAATCCACGTACCCCGGCATCCGTGATGCGCAGCCGATACCGGAAACGATAACGGTCCTGTCCTTATCCAGCCCCACCCTGTCGATGGCCCTGATGATGGACTTCATCACGATCCCGTGAGCGCACCCGGGACACCAGATGTGCGGAAGTTTTCCAGGGCGCATGTATTTGTCGTAATCAAAGGCCATTACGCCACCTCCCTGATCTTTTCGAGAATATTTTCGGGCGTGATGGGATCGCCGTCCACCCTGTTGACGCCCACAACCTTGGCCCGTCCCTCAATGCACCGCTGCACCTCGTCGATCATCTGTCCCAGGTTCATCTCGGGGACAACGATGGTGTCGACCTTTTCGGCCATCTCGATAGTAGGTTGGGACGGGTAGGGCCAGAGGGTGATGGGCCGGATGAAATCCACCGGTATCCCCTCCTCCAGGGCCAGCCTGATCGCAGCGTTGGCGGACCTGGCGCTGGAACCGTAGGCCACGATACCGACCTTCGCACCGTCTTTGGTCAAATGTTCGTACTTCTCAATGATGTCCAGGTTCTCGGTCACCTTGGCCATAAGCCGCTCTTCCTCCGGCTGGACCAGGGAGGGTTTGTTGGTCGGGAAGCCGGACGCGTCGTGGTTGAGGCCGGTGACATGCCATCGGTACCCGGATCCGAAATCCGCCATGGGAGGGATAATACCTTTGCTCGTGTCGTAGGGAAGGTACTCCTCGGGTGGGCAGTCCGGTCTCGGCCTGTCCCAGATCTCCAGCTCCCCCTTTTCCGGTATGGTTATCTTTTCCCTCATGTGCCCGATGATCTCATCCGTCAGGAGGATCACCGGAGTGCGCAGCCGTTCGGAGATATTGAAAGCCCTCACGGTCTCATTGAAGATCTCCTGCACAGAAGCAGGCGCGAGGGCGATGGCCGGATGATCGCCGTGGGTCCCCCACTTGGCCTGCATGACATCCGATTGCCCGGGACCGGTGGGAAGACCGGTGCTGGGACCGCCACGCATGACATTGACGATGACACAGGGCACCTCGGTGATGCAGGCAAAACCGATATTTTCCAGCTTCAGCGACATGCCGGGCCCGCTCGTAGCCGTAAGGCTCTTCTTGCCCACGAGGGAGGCCCCTATGATAGAGGCCATGGCCGCGATCTCATCCTCCATCTGGATGAAGGCTCCGCCCACCCTGGGGAGGCGCCGTGACAGGAACTCGGCGACCTCCGTGGAGGGCGTTATGGGATATCCGCCGAAAAAACGGCACCCGGCATAAAGCGCGCCCTCGGCGCAGGCTTCGTTTCCCTGGTAGAAAACCTCTTTCCCACTCATCAGCTTTTTCCCTTCTTGCCTTTGCCTTCCACCTCGATGGCGAAATCCGGGCACCTGATCTCACAGAGCAGACACTCGTTGCAGTCCTCGATACGGGCTACGTAGACCTTGAATTCCCTGATCTCCAGCACCGATTTAGGACACAGTGCTACGCATATCTCGCACCCCTTGCAGTAACGCGGGATGACGGTGATCTTCCGTCCTTCCTTTTCGGAGACAACTGTCTCCTCCTTGCGGGCCTGTACAGTGCTCATAAAAAACCTCCGGTTACCTGACCCTGTTATCTTCCCAGCACCTGCGCGATCTTAACTCCGATCTCCGCGGGACTGTGGCTGACTGTGACACCGGCATCCTCGAGGGCCTTTATTTTTTCCGCCGCCGTACCCTTGCCGCCGGCAATGATGGCACCAGCGTGACCCATCCTCTTGCCTGGAGGAGCGGTCTGACCCGCTATGAAGGACACAACAGGTTTTGTCATCTCCTCCTTGATGTAGGCCGCCGCCTCCTCCTCGGCGCTGCCGCCGATCTCTCCGATCATCACGACGGCAGCCGTATCGGGATCGCCGTTGAAAAGCCTCAGGAGGTCGATAAAGGTGCTCCCGATCACCGGATCGCCGCCGATTCCGATACAGGTGCTCTGCCCGATCCCCAGTTCCGTCAACTGGGCGACGGCCTCATAGGTGAGGGTCCCGCTCCGGGAGATGACACCCACATCACCCGGCTTGTGGATGAAGCCCGGCATGATGCCCATCTTGCACTCACCCGGGGTGATGACGCCCGGGCAATTGGGCCCGACGAGCCGGACATTATGGTACCGGATGGCTTCTTTCGCCTTGACCATGTCAAGGGTTGGGATCCCCTCGGTAATGCAGATGACCAGGTCCACTCCAGCCTCGGTGGCCTCCAGAACGGCGTCCCCGCAAAAGGCCGGTGGGACGAAGATGAGGGAGGCGTTGGCATCCCTCTCCCGGACTGCCTCGGCCACCGTATTGAAGACGGGGATGCCGTCCATGTCCTGCCCGCCCTTGCCGGGCGTCACGCCGGCCACGACGTTGGAACCGTACTGGACGCACTGCCTCGTATGGAAGGTCCCCTCGCGTCCCGTGATGCCCTGAACCACGATCCGGGTGTCCTTGTTGACCAGGATGCTCATTTCACACCTCCCGCGGCAGCGACGGCTTTTTCAGCGGCAGCTTTCAGTCCTTTGGCCGTCTGGAAGTTAAGGCCCGATTCCTCGATGAGCTTCAAGCCGGCGTCGGCATTCGTACCCTCCAGGCGGACCACCACGGGGACCTTGAGGTCCACGTTCTTCGCCGCGGCAACAACACCCTGGGCCACGACATCACAGCGCACGATCCCGCCGAAAATGTTAACAAGAACCGCCTTGACGTTCTCGTCGGCGAGGATGATCTTGAATGCGTTCGTCACCGACTCCTCGTTGGCCCCGCCACCGACATCCAGGAAATTTGCCGGCTCACCCCCTGCGAGCTTGATGATGTCCATGGTGGCCATGGCAAGACCCGCGCCGTTGACCATGCACCCCACAGCCCCGTCAAGTTTTATGTAGGAAAGGCCGTATTCAGATGCTTTCACCTCCGAGGGGTTCTCCTCGGTGAGGTCCCTGAGCTCGGTCAGTTCAGGGTGTCTGTAAAGAGCGTTGTCGTCGAAGTTCAGTTTCGCGTCCAGGGCCATGACATCTCCCCCATCGGTTATGATAAGGGGGTTGATCTCGGCAAGAGAACAGTCCTTTTCCACGAAAAGCCTGTACAGTTTCATGATGAAAGAGGCCGCTGCCGAAGCTGTTTTTCCCTCGAGGCCCAGCCCGTAAGCCAGGTTTCGCGCCTGGTAAGGCATCAGCCCCAGGCCCGGGTCGGCGAACTCCTTGAGGATCTTTTCCGGTGTTTCGGCCGCCACCTTTTCTATCTCCACACCGCCCTCGGTGCTGGCCATGAACGCCACTCTCTCGCTGGCCCTATCCACAACCATCCCCAGATAGAGTTCCTGAGCGATGCCAACGGCTCCCTCCACAAGAACCTTCCCCACGATCTGCCCTTCCGGTCCCGTCTGATACGTGATGAGGGGTTTGCCCAGCATGGCCGCTGCGGCTGCTTCGGCTTCAGCAGATCCGTTCACAACTTTGACCCCACCGCCCTTACCTCTTCCGCCGGCGTGGATCTGGGCCTTGACGACCACCTTACCGCCAAGTTTTTCAGCGATCTTTGCCGCGTCCTTTGCTGTTTTGGCCACACCACCCTCTGTCGTCGGGATGCCAAACTCCCTGAGCAGATCCTTGGCCTGGTATTCGTGGATTTTCATGAAGAAACCTCCAGTAGTGCAGTTTCTGGTGTCTGGTTCTGGCGTCTAGTTTATGTCACTAAACCCCAGATTCTAAACACACATAATTCAATTTCCAGCGTCTGGTAATAGGCTTTTCCACACATCCCTAGACACTAGACTCTAGACACTAGACTCTACGCTATCGGCAGGGTTTCAGCCGATGGCGTACTCCTTCACACCTTGCTCGTAAAGATCGTTCCCCTCGGTGTCGTTGACAACGATAACGGGGAAATCCTTGACCTGAAGCCTCCGGATCGCCTCCGGTCCGAGATCTTCGTAAGCGAGGATCTCGGAGGAAAGGATCCGTCTGGAGATGAGGGCCGCCGCGCCGCCGACAGCAGCGAAATAAACCGCCTTGTGCCTGACCATGGCCTCCACAACCTCCCTGGACCTGGATCCCTTCCCGATCATTCCCTTGAGCCCCCTCTCGATGAGGATAGGGGAATAGGCGTCCATGCGGTAGCTTGTGGTCGGCCCGGCCGACCCTATGGCCTCACCCGGCCTTGTGGGTGTCGGTCCCACGAAATAGATGATCTGACCCTTCAGGTCAACCGGCAGTTTTTCGCCCTTCTGGATGAGATCGACAAGTCTCTTGTGGGCGGCGTCCCGTCCCGTGAGCATCGTTCCCGTAATGAGAACACGATCCCCCGCCCGCAGATCCATCACATCCTCATCTGTAAGTGGAGGGGTCAATACAACAGGATCGGACACGTTTCACCTCCTGATTTTTTTCAGCTGGTGCTGAAAAAAATATAAAAGATCAAAGAATTCAAACCTTTTTCGTACGGTAAGCCTTTGCTCTCCTTTATATTTATTATTTAGGTGGAGCCAGATTCCCAGGCTGACTCCTAAATAATAAATTCCTTGTGCCTGTGGGCATGACAGTTGATGTTAACGGCCACGGGAAGGCTGGCTATGTGGCACGGTTGCATCTCGACATGGACGCCCAGAGCGGTGGTACGTCCACCCAGCCCGGCCGGCCCTATACCGAGCTTGTTGACCCTCTCGAGAATGGTCCTTTCCATCTCGGCCAGTTCGGCATCGGGATTAGGCTCTCCGATGTGCCTGAGCAGGGCCTCCTTGGCAAGCAGGGCAGCCCTTTCAAAGGTGCCGCCAATGCCGACACCGACAACGATAGGCGGGCACGGATTGGGCCCGGACTCCTTAACCCGCTGAACAACGTATTCGATGATCCCGTCCTTGCCGTCGGAAGGTTTGAGCATCATCACCCGGCTCATATTTTCGCTGCCGCCCCCTTTACCCGCCAGGGTAAGTTTCAGACGATCGCCAGGCACGACCTTCACGTGGATGATGGCCGGAGTATTATCGCCCGTGTTCTTGCGGGTAAAGGGGTGACAGACGCTCTTGCGAAGGTACGCTTCCTCATATCCCTGCCGGACACCCTCGTTGATGGCCTCGTTGAGATCTCCCCCCGTTACATGCACGTCCTGTCCAAGCTCGACGAAGATAACGGCAAAACCCGTGTCCTGGCACATGGGAAATTTGCCTTCGTCCGCGATCTGCGCATTCTCGAGCAGCTGCTTCAGCACGTCCTGCCCTGCCGGCGACGTCTCCATCTCAAGCCCCTTTTCGAGAGCGTTGACCACATCCTCTCCCAGGTGATAGGCGGCGCTCATGGCCATTTCCTTGACAGCTCGTGTTATCTCCCCAGCTGTGATCTCTCTCATACGCAACCCTTTCAGGGTACTACCCTTCTCCGCCTCAAATTTGTCAAAAAAGGATCAGGCGGGCTGACGTCCTGATAAAAGGGAAAGGGAGGCAGCCACCGGGCCTGCCGGTGGTCTCCCTCCCTGGATGAGCGAACAGAAACTCAAGATTTCCATCAGAAAGGCAGTTTCTTAACATTTTCCCTGATGTCGTCCACAGACTTCTGAAGTTCGGACATCTCAGCATCGGTCAGTTCGATCTCGATGATCTTTTCGACGCCGCCGCCGCCGAGAACGATGGGTACGCCGACATAAAGACCGTCGAAAACGTTGTACTCACCCTCCAGCGCGGCAGCGCAGGGCATGATCCTCTTCTTGTCCTTGAGGATGGCCTCGGCCATCTGCACGGCTGAGGCGGAAGGCGAATAGTAGGCGCTGCCCGTCTTGAGCAGGGCAACGATCTCTCCACCTGCCTGCCGGGTCCTCTGGACGATCGCCTCGATGCGGTCGGCGGGGATCAGCTTTTCGATGGGTATGCCGCCAGCGTAGGAATAACGGACCAGGGGAACCATGCTGTCGCCATGGCCACCCAGTACGAAAGCGCTTGTATCCTCGACCGAAATACCCAGCTCCATGGCAATAAAAGCCCTGAAACGAGCACTGTCGAGAACCCCGGCCATGCCCATGACCCTGTTCTTGGGAAAACCGGTGACCTGCCTGGCAACGTAGGTCATGACATCGAGAGGGTTGCTCACGACGATGATATAGGCGTCCGGGGAGTATTTGGCAGCCTGTTCGGAACACTCCTTGACGATCTCGAAGTTCTTGATGAGAAGGTCGTCACGGCTCATGCCTGGCTTCCTTGCCAGGCCGGCGGTGATGATAACCACGTCGGATCCCGCTGTCTCCTCGTAACCGTTGGTTCCCAGAATATTGCAGTCGAACCCTTCCACGGGTGCCGTCTCAACCAGGTCAAGGGCCTTGCCCTGCGGCATGCCCTCGAGAATATCCACCAGAACGATGTCTCCCAATTCTTTGGCGGCGAGCCAGTGTACTGCTGTTGCGCCAACATTCCCGCCGCCGACGACAGTGATCTTGTTCCTCTTTTTAACCATTTAAGCCCCCTTTGTTGTTGAACCGTTTATCCCGGTTCAGCAGTGATCCGTGATCTGCAATCAGCCAGTGTACGGGGTGTTCCCGAACAGGCTATCGATGACTGATTGCTGATTGCCGAACGATCCCTTGACTGCGTGGATATTCCTGAATAAAAGCCCCTTAAACATCCCCGTAAGAATCCGCCACCGGGCCCTTAAATCCAAAAAAAGGGGGACGACGTCGCCGTCGAACCCCCTTCAAACCGGCCTTCCCGTCTGACTCAGCGGAGGGGGGTGTCGCTGAACCAGGTCGGCTGAGGCCTGACACTGAATGCATGCATATAATTGGTATACAATATACAGTATACCTATATAGCCCACTTTTCGAACTGTCAAGGAATTTTCGGGGAAAAACGGTGATTAGTGAAAGGAAAAACAAATGAAAAAAGTAAATCGTTGACCGCTTGAAAAACTGTGACTGCGTCGGGAACGCTGAACGCAGAAGATCCCTTCTTAATTCAAAATTCCGCTTGATACTGACCGATCCTGTTTTATCTGTTGCGAGCTTCTCCCACGTGCCCAGGCACACCCCTCTGCCAGGCTCATCCGAAGCTACTTGCGCAATCTAAGTCCCAGCTCGGCGAGCTGGGCGGGATCCACCGGACTGGGCGCCTCCGTGAGGAGGCAGGTTGCCTTCTGGGTTTTTGGAAAGGGGATGACGTCTCTGATGGAACCGGCCCCGGTAAGGAGCATCATGATCCTGTCCAGACCGAAGGCGATACCGCCGTGAGGAGGCGCGCCATACTGGAGTGCGTCCAGAAGGAACCCGAACTTCTCCCTTGCTTCTTCCGGTCCTATGTTGAGCAGTTGAAAGATCTGGCTCTGGACGTCCTTGCTGTGGATACGGATACTCCCGCCCCCGATCTCCGACCCGTTGAGGACCACGTCATAAGCCCTGGCGCGGACCCTGCCGGGATCGCTCTCGAGCAGGGCGAGATCCTCCTCCTTCGGCGAAGTGAAGGGGTGGTGCATGGAATAATACCTTCCCTCCTCGGCGTCGTACTCGAAGAGCGGAAAATCGACCACCCAGAGGAAATCGAACCTGTCTTCGGGAATGAGGTCCATCCTCTGGGCAACGTGCAGCCTGAGCTGTCCAAGGGATTCGTTGACCATGGATGCCTCGCCCGCGATGACGAGCAGCAGATCGCCGGGTTCGAAGGATGCCAGGCCCTGGACCTCATGCCGGATCTCCTCTGCGATGAATTTGGCCAGGGGCGACTGCCAGCCCTCCGGGTTGCACTTGAACCATGCGAGCCCTTTGGCGCCATATATGGCTGCGTGGTCCGTCAGCTCGTCGAGCTCCTTGCGTGACATCTCCGACCCGCCCTTGACGTTAAAGGCCTTGATGATGCCGCCACCCTTTACCGTGTCTGCAAAGACCCTTGCCTCCGTCTTTCCCAGGAGTCCGGTAAGGTCCAGCAGCTCCATTCCAAAACGGGTGTCCGGCCGGTCCACGCCGAACCTGTCCATGACCTCCGCGTACCCAAGCCTCGGGAATGGTATGGGAATTTCGACACCCAGGGCGAATTCGAAAAGGTCTGCGATCATCCGCTCCATCACTTCGAACAGGGTATCCTCCGCGATGAAGGACATCTCGACATCGATCTGGGTAAATTCCGGCTGGCGGTCTGCCCTCAGGTCCTCATCCCTGAAACAGTGCACGATCTGAAAATAGCGGTCGTACCCCGATACCATGAGAAGCTGCTTGAACAGCTGCGGTGACTGGGGAAGGGCGTACATGAGTCCATTATGAACCCTGCTGGGTACCAGGTAGTCCCGCGCACCTTCCGGCGTGCTCTTGGTCAGGAACGGGGTCTCGATCTCCAGGAAATCTTCCCCGTAGAAGAAATCACGGACTCTTTTACTGACCCGGGACCTGAGGACCATGTTGTTGCGAAGGGTTTCCCTGCGCAGGTCCAGATAGCGGTATTTCAGCCTCACGTTCTCCGCCACCTCAACTCCTTCCCTCTCATCGAGGCTGAAAGGCGGTGTCAGGCTGTCGTTGAGCACCTTCAGTTCGTTGACCATCACCTCGATCCTGCCGGTGGCAAGATCCAGGTTCTCCATACCTTCCGGCCGCGGAATAACCTCACCCTTGACCGCGATGACATGCTCGGATCGCAGACCCTCGGCTCTGCTGTGGGACGCTGCATCGTTTTCAGGGTTGAATACGACCTGGGTCAGCCCCCAACGGTCCCTCAGGTCCACGAAGATAAGGCCGCCATGGTCTCGCCGGCGAAGGACCCAGCCCATGAGGAGGACCTTCTCGCCGATATTCTTCTCGGTCAGAGCGTTACAGTGATGCGTGCGCTTCCAGTCCCCCAGTGGATCGAGTTTTATGATGGTTTCCAAGGGCAGCTCCTTAGGGTCCGTGATTCGTGATCGGTGATTCGTGATCCGTGATCCGAGATCTGTGATTCGTGATCCGAGATCCGTGATTCGTGATTCGTGATCGGTGATCGGTGATCGGTGATCGGTGATCGGTGATCGGTGATGGGTGATCGGTGATCGGTGATCGGTGATCGGTGATCGGTGATCGGTG
>CP070698.1:471399-475939 GCA_020349685.1 bacterium | reverse complement strand
AGTTCCAGCTCACCCAGGTGGTAATAGCCCACGCCGGAGTTGTTCCTGACGAAGGCGAAGTCAGGAGCGTACTCGGCGGCCTTCTGGAACCTTTCTAACGCCTCGCCCACCTTGCCCCGCGTGTACAGGGCGATACCCACCCCGTTGATCCTCTGGGCCAGGGTGAACTTCGTCGCCCTGCTCTTGCACCCCGCCCCCGCAGCGAAAACCGTGAGCAAAAGGCAACTGACAACCACGAGCCGTAGCGCCCTGCCCTTGGTAACTTGTACCTTGTACCTTGTACCTTGTACCTTCATCTCAGCTCCCTCGCCTGCGCCAGCACATTACCGGCGGGGTCCACGGCCCGGATGTCCAGGCGGCTGACGTTGCTGCCGAGGGCCGTGAAGATCCTGAAGGACCCGTCAGGGCCCAGGGGCGTCCGGCTTCCGTTGATGGTGAGCAGGCTGCCCGGCTCCACGGCCCCGGTGATGAAGACCTTGCTGTCGGTCCCCTGGGCGAGAACGATGGGGTCGTTCATGGTGAGCAGCGGCGGCGTCTGGTCGTGGACGAGACGGAACACCGCGAAGGGGGAGAAGAGACTCTCGCGTCCCCGGCTGTCCACCGAGGAAACCCGCCAGTAGTAGACCCCCGCGCCCAGGTCGGGAACCTGGGCCCCGGCGCCGCCTATCCTGGCGTTGTCGTAGACGAGGTTCGTAAAGTATCGGTCGTGGGCCACCATCAGGTGGTAGGTGGACGCCTCCCGGATGCGCTCCCACGCGAAGTTGACAGGGATCTTCTCCCGGGCGCTCACCCTCCAGTCGAGATTGCGAGGCTGCAGAAGCTCGGGTACCGCCAGGAGCTTGCCCCGGGACACGACCTTGCCCTCCTGGGCGAGGCGCACCACCTCGTTGGCTGCGAGGTTGACATTCTTCCCCCCCGCGCTCACCGACACGTCACCGGAGAGCAGCTTGTATTCGGTCTGGTTGTCCTTGTTGACGCTGATGTTCATGCGGGCCTTGCGGATCTGGGCCACGGAGCCGGGGGTCTCGATGAGGAACCGGGATCCCTTGGCCGTGGGCCTTAAGATGCTGGCCTCCACGTCCGAAACGAGGAGCTTGATGGCCGAGCTCTTCTCCCGCGTCCTGACGTCCTCGCTCAGCTCGTCGATGTGGACCAGGGAGTCCGATTTCACGGTCAGCTGGCTGCCGTCGTCGAACTGGACGACGCACGACGAACCGGAACGGGTCCGGACCCTGTCCCCCCTCTTGAGCTTCATGCCCTTCTTGGCGGACTCCCACCCCATGGACCCCGCCTGCTGGATCTGGACATCTCCCCTCAGGCTGGTGAAGGTGGCTGCCCGCTCCCTCCGGAAGAACTCCTCGCCCCTCAGGAGCTCGTAGGTCTTCTCCAGGCTGCTCATGGTCTGTTCTGCCAGGATAAGCGCCTCGTTGTACTTGCGGTCGTCGTAGTTCCTGTGGGCGCCGAAGAGACTGTCCTGGAGGTTCCGGTAGTCCTCGAAGGCCAGTTCTTTGACCCCCATTACGATGGCCTGCTCGAACCCATTTTCGGCTTTGGCGATGAGCCGCCGGGCCTGGGCCTTGGGGCTGAGGAACTGGTAGTAGACGCCCACGAGCACGGCGGCGATCACCGCCATGACGATCATGAAGTTGATCCAGAACTGGAGCGTCGAGAAGGGGATGACGATGGTCCGCCACCGGAAACGTCCCTTCTCCTTTTCAGGACGTCTTGCCATCGGCTCAGACCCTCGTGTTGGCGATCTTGGAATAGATCCGCGTCATGGCGTCAACTACCGTGGGATCGTAGCGGCTCCCCTTCCACTCGTGGAGCTTGCTCACCACGAACTGGGGGTCCATGGCCTTCTGGTAGAGGCGGTCGGTCGTCATCGCGTCGAAGGTGTCGGCCACGGCGATGACACGGGCGAGCATGGGGATCTGGTCACCGGCCCTCCCCTCCGGGTAGCCGGTGCCATCCAGCCGTTCATGGTGGTACTGAATGGCGGGTACCACCTCCTTGAGCTGGCTGATGTGGCCCATGATCATGGCGCCCCAGCGGGGGTGCTGCTTGATGATCCCGTACTCCTCGTCGGTGAGCTGGGAGGGCTTTTTGAGGATGTGATCCTCGATACCGATCTTCCCTACGTCGTGCAGGAGGGCGGCGATGTTGATCTTCTGCTGCTCAGCCGGGGACAGGCCCATCTCCTTGGCGAGCTCCAGGCTGATCTGGGCTACCCTCTGGGAGTGGCCCCGCGTGTAGGGATCCTTCGCGTCGATGGCCGCCGCCAGGGCCTTGGTCGTGTCGATAAACATCTCGCGGAGATTGTGATCGTGACGCTCGAGCTGGGCGGCCATGTGGTTGAAGGCCTGGGCGAGCTGACCCAGCTCGTTCCTGGACTTGATGTCCACCCGTTCCTTGAAGTTACCCGTTGCCAGAGACCGGGCCTTCCCCGCGAAAATACCGATGGGCCTTGTCAGGCGGATGGCGAGGAGAGTGCTGGCGGTGCCGGCGAGGATAATAGCGAAGACGGCCCAGATCAGCGCCTGGAACTGCATGTCCTTGATGATCTTGTACGCGTCTGCCCTCGGCTCCTGGACCACGACTCCCCAGCCGAGGGTGGCGACGTTGGCGTAAGAACCCACCATGTCCTCGCCCATCTTGTTCCTGAAGGGGATGGTTCCGGCGCTCAGGCCCGCCAGGAGATACCTGCCAACGATCTCCACGGAGCTCATGTCCTCGGACCGGCTCACCCTCTCCAGGTCCTGGTGGGCGATGAGCAGCCCGGTGCGGTCCACCACGTAGGCGTTGCCCTGGCGGCGGATGTTGATCCTGTCGATGGTCTGCTGGACCTTCTGGAGGCTGACCTCACCCAGGAGAACCGACTGGATGCTTCCGGAAGGGCCGTAGACGGGGATGGACACCGCCACCACGGGCACCTTCTGTCCGTTCAGGACCACGGGGCGGCTGATATAGGTCTTCCCGGCGGCAGCCTCGGCCACCGCGGTGTTGCGGACCTCCTCGGTCAGCTGGGGCACCTTGGATTGGCCCACCCTGAAGACCCTGGCAAGCTGGCGCCCCCCCGTGGTGTACTGGGTGAGGCGGATGATGTCGGGGTACTGGTCGAGATAGAAGACGAGGGAGCGCTCCCTCTCCTCCTTGCGCAGAGGGCTGCTCCCGCCCTGGGCCTTGGAAACGAGCTGCAGGTTGCCGAGGATGTTGGTCATGGCGGTGGAGATCTCCTCCGCCGCCGAGTCGGCCAGCTGGCTGTGCAGGGCGAGCAGCTCGTCCTCGAGAAAAGCCCGGTTGATCCCCATGAGCTTGTACGAAGCCATGAAGAGGGGAATAATGGAGACGGCCAGGGTGACGAGGAGAAACTGGTAGAGGATCCGGATCCTTGGTCCGGAGCCCTTTTCTCTTGATTCCGGCTCCCCCGCTGTCTTGACCTTGCGCCTGAAACTGATGGCCATCAGTATTTCCCCTCAGCGTCCCTTCCACCGACAACGATCTCGGGGATCCTGAGCGTCGGCTGGGCGTCCCCCACCGGAACGCCCTGTCCGTCCTTGCCGCAGGTCCCGAGACCGAACCCTAGGTCGCTTCCGACCATGTCCACGCTTTTTAACACTTCGGGGCCGTTACCGGCAAGGGTGGCGCCGCGTACCGGACCACCCACCTCGCCGCCCCTTATCAGGTATCCCTCGCTCACCTCGAAGACGAAATCCCCCGAAACGGTGTTCACCTGCCCCCCTCCCATCTTCAGGACCAGCAGGCCCCGGTCCACCGAGCGAACGATCTCGGCAGGGTCTTGCTTGCCCGGTTCGATGATGGTGTTGGACATGCGGGGGATCGGCCAGTGCCGGAAGGACTGTCGGCGCCCGTTCCCGGTGGCGGGGATGTTGTCCCTCAGGACGCTCTGCTTGTCGCTCATGTACGCCCGGAGGACCCCGTCCTTGACCAGGACTGTCCTGGAAGCCGGAACCCCCTCGTCATCGATGTTGTAGGACCCGCGTCTCCCCGGCAGGGTGGGGTCGTCCACGACCGTGATGACAGGCGACGCAACCTGCTCACCGACCTTCCCGGCGTAAACCGACATCTTCTGGCCGGTCAGGTCCGCCTCCAGGCCGTGTCCCACCGCCTCGTGGACCATGGTGCCGCCGGCTTGAGAGGAGAGGACCACCGGCATTTTTCCCGCCGGCGCCTCCGGTGCTTCGAGCATCGTGAGCGCTCTCCTGGCGGCCGTCATGGCCACCTGAACCGGGTCCATCTCCTCGAACACGATGTAGCCCCCCGTCCCCCCTACCGGCTCATATCCCACCTGGATGTGCTTTCCGTCGGAGGCCACCACCTGGACCAGGAAGGTGCCGTAGGATCTTTCGTCCCTGGCGAGGACACCATCGCTGTTGGCCACGAGGATGGAAAGGGTTGCGTCCCTGTAAACCGATTTGACCTGCACGAGCCGGCTGTCGTGGCCCTTCAGGGCATTGATAGTTTCCTTGACGAGGCTGGTCTTGTTGTTAAGTGGGATTCCTGATGGTTTACGGGATGGGGT
>CP070698.1:468763-471299 GCA_020349685.1 bacterium | reverse complement strand
TATCGAGGTATCTATGTATCCAGGTATCGAGGTATCTAGGTATCTAGGTATCTAGGTATCTATGTATCCAGGTAACTGATTAGCTGCATGTTTAAGTGCTTGGGTATTTGGATTTACTTAGACACATAGATACTTAGAGACATAGGTACTTAGAAACATAGGTACACAGGTACATAGTCACAACAACTCCCATGTCTTTTTATCTTTCCATGGTTATATTCCTCACCAATACCCATATAGATTGAACCACATTTTTTTCCAGGAGCGTTACAAAGCCATGAATATTAAAAGATTTTTCCTTTTCCCTTTATCCCTTCTCCTTTTATCTGTTTTTCCCCTTTCTACTGCCAGTGCCTTCGTGGACCGGGGCGAGGTCGTGTCGCGGACCCTTCCCAACGGCCTGGAGGTGCTCGTGCGCGAGGAGCCCACGCAGAAGGTGGTGGAGCTCCAGGTCTGGGTGGGAGTGGGCAGCAGGGACGAGCCCGGGGGCAAGGAGGGGATCGCCCACCTTTTCGAGCACATGCTCTTCAAAGGGACCAAGACCCGTGGTGTGGGTGAGATCGCCCGAACCGTGGAGGGCGCCGGAGGGGACATCAACGCCTACACCTCCATGGACCACACGGTTTACCACATCACCATCGCCAGGGAGTATGCCGTCACGGCCATGGAGATCCTGGCCGACGCCGTCCAGTACTCCACCTTCGACGCCCGGGAGCTCGAGCGTGAAAAACTGGTGGTCGTCGAGGAGATCCATCGCGGCAACGACAACCCTTCAAGGCTCTTCTCGCAGGAACTGTTCAAGACGGCTTACGAGGTCCACCCCTACGGCAGGACCGTCATCGGGACGCCCGAATCCGTGAGCAGCGTGAGCCGCCAGGACATGGTGGCCTTCCACAAGGACTGGTACGTCCCCGGCAACATGAAGCTCCTGGCGGTGGGAGGGGTGAGCGCTGAGACGATCTTCGACCAGGCGGCCCGGCTGTTCGCCGAGCCCGGGGCAGCGGGAGCGGTCAGGGTCGAATCGGTGGAGCCGGTGCAGGAAGGGACCAGGAACTTCGAACTGGTCATGGACACCGATCCCGCCCGCCTGACCTTTGCCTTTCCCATTGGCGAACTCACCGACCCCGACACGCCGGTCCTGGACCTGGCCGCCGCGGTCCTCTCCGGTGGAAGAAGCGCCCGGTTTCCAACCAACCTGAGGGACAAGGGTATCGTGCTGAGCGCCTGGGCCTACGCCTACACTCCCAGGGACCCGGGCCTGTTCATCGTCGGGGCCACGGCGACCCAGGACAAGGTGGAGGTTGCATCGCGCGCCCTTCTCGAGGAGCTCGCCCGGCTTCAGACGGAACCGGTCGGTCTCGAGGAACTTGACCGCGCCCGCGACCAGATCATAAACGACAAGATCTTCTCCAGGGAAACCGTCCAGGGGCAGGCCCGCGACATCGGGTATCTAGCCCTAACGCTGGGCGATCTGGATTTTAACGACGTTTACTATTCCAGGCTCCAGTCCGTTGACCCGGCCGACATCCTGGAGGTGGCGCGAAGGGTGTTCCGACCTGAAAGGGCCACCGCCGGCTTCCTGACACGGGAACCCGATTCCCGGCCCGGAAGGGAGGAGACGGCCCGGCTGCTGACGGACATCCTCAGACCGGAAACGCAGGCTCAGGCCCGCGAAAAGGTCCCCGTCTACAGGAGCACCCTGCCCAACGGGATCACCCTTCTGGTCAGGGAGGACCGCAACCTCCCTCTCGTAGCGGTTCGAGCGGGAGTGCTGGGCGGCGTCCGGTACGAGAAGGAGGAAGATCAGGGTTCGTACAACCTTCTGGCGCACCTCCTCACACGCGGGACCACCAGAAGGACGGCCCAGGAGATGGCTCAGAAGCTCGACAGCCTTTCGGCATCCCTGGGAGGGTTCTCCGGACGCAACAGCATCGGGGTCACCGGAAAGTTCCTGAGCCGGGATATCCGGGAAGGGTTCTCCCTCCTGCGGGAGGTCCTCACCGACGCCACCCTGCCCCAGGAGGAGATCGACCTTTTCAAGGGGCAGGTCCTGAACGCCATCAAGGCTCAGAGGGACAATCTGACCTCCTTCGCCCTGGATCTTTTCCGCCGCACCCTTTTCAGGGAGCACCCCTACCGCTTCCCGGCCATGGGAACGGAGGAGTCGGTCGAAAACATCACCAGGGAAGGTCTCCTTTCCATCTACCGTTCCGTGATCCGGCCCGAGGGGATGGTCCTCTCGGTGGCCGGGGACGTCACCGTCCAGAGGGCATACCAGCTGGCTCTGGAGTATTTCGGCGGCCTTTCGGGGCCTCCCCACGATCCGGGCCCCCTCCCGGTGGAGGTGCCCAGGAAGGGGATCGTCTCGGACCGCATCGTAAGGGAAGACAAGGCCCAGACCCACGTCATCCTCGGGTATCCCGGGCCGGCCCTTAACGCCCCGGACCTGGACGCCCTGGAGGTGCTCAACGCCGTTCTCGCGGGACAGGGCGGCCGCCTTTTCACGGAGCTCAGGGACAGGAAGAGCCTCGCTTAC
>CP070698.1:464790-468663 GCA_020349685.1 bacterium | reverse complement strand
TGAAGTTCTCGACGAGGAATGCATCCTGGTCACACCGGGTATCAGACCGGCGGGGACCGCCACCGACGATCAGGCCAGAGTAGCCACACCGGCCACCGCCGTCGCCGATGGGGCGGACTTTCTGGTCGTCGGCAGACCCATTGTGAAGTCGCCGGACCGGAAGGAGGCTGTCAAGCTCATCCTTCAGGAGATGAGGCAGGGAGATCTCTCAAGATCCCGCCGTTGATCCGCAGTGGTTATCGGATAAAATAATGGTCGAGCTTATGACAGGAGGTAGGGTTCATGCCTAAAAAAATACTCATTGTGGAAGACAACATCGTCATCCTGACCATGCAGAAACAGATCTTTGAGATGGAAGGATACGAGATCGTCACTGCCCAGGAGGGTATGGATGCGCTGAAAAAAATCCACGAGGAGAGTCCGGACGTGGTCCTGCTGGATGTCAACATCCCCGGCATGAACGGTTTCGAACTCTGCCGGCAGATAAAGGAAGACGCGAACCTGCAGAGGATCATCGTGGTCATGATCTCGGCTGTATACTACTCCGACGAGGATGCCAAAAAAGGGATGGCCATGGGCGCCGACGCCTATTTCACCAAACCCTATGAAAACGAAGTCCTGCAGAGCAAGATCAAGGAGCTCATAGAAAACCGCGATGGCAAAGCGTGACCTCCTCAAGACTTTCAGTGAATGCGGCGGACTATTGCAGGGTCACTTCGGACTGACCTCGGGCCGTCACAGTCCTGTCTACCTACAGTGTGCTCTCGTGCTCCAGTACCCGGATATCGCGCGCAGTATAGGCATTGAACTCGCAGACATGGCTGCAGAGACCTTTTCCGGGGGCGGGAAGATCGACACCGTCATCTCACCAGCCGTCGGAGGCATCATCATCGGCCAGGAAGTCGCCGCCGGCCTTGGTGCGAGGGCGATCTTCAGCGAGAGGGTCGACGGTGAAATGTCCCTGCGCAGAGGGTTCACCATAGGGGAGGGCGAGCGCGTTCTTGCAGTTGAGGACGTTGTCACCACCGGTGGCTCCATCAGGGAAACGGTTGAGCTTGCCACTCGCTGCGGGGCCGCTGTGGTCGGCACTGCGTCCATTGTCCACAGATACACGGAAGAGCCGGCAAACCCCACCGACCTTCCGCACATTTCCCTTCTTCCAGTCCATGCACCAGCCTATGATCCTGCCCAATGTCCCATGTGCCGCGAAGGCAATCCTATAGAAAAACCGGGCAGTAGACACCTCTCGGCTTCCAAGCCACTTTAAACAACCAGTTAAAAACCCTTGACTCACAAGGAAAAATTCTTTAATCTAAGTGTAACCAGAGAGTAACACTTTACACTTTTGGGTGAGGTGGGGTTATGTCGAAGCTGGTCAAGCGTAAGGATATCTGCCGCATGCTGGGGATTTCTCCCTCCAAAGTGAATTTCTACACGACCCAGGGTCTGTTCCCTCTGGAAGGGCGGACCCAGGGAGGGTACGGCCTTTATAACTCTGATCTGATCCGGTCGCGGTTTGCACGGATCACGGAGCTCAAGGCCGAAAGGCTCACTATTGCGGAAATAAGGGAGCGCATCCTCGAAGAGGAGAAAGAGCGGAGACAGTTTCTCGAGCTTCAATTCGAGGAATGATCCTTGAATTTCCTCAGACCATGGAGCGAGCGTGAGTCATAACGTGCCGACACTCAGGCTTCTCGTCCGCCGGAGTCCGGGGATAGGGGACGAGACCCTTCGCAAGATACTGCCAGGGCGGATCTTCGAGCTGGATGTGGCCGACTGCGTCGACGAACTTGAGATCATCCTGAAGGGCACCCATCCCGACGTCGTTCTTCTCGACCTCTCCACACCTTCCCTCGACAACAGGAAATCCTTCGACGCCGTCAAGCAAATGGCTTCACCCCCACCGGTCATAGTCTTCGGCCCGCGTGAAAACCTCTCCCTCATGTCCAATTTCATCAAGCACGGCGCGCACTCCATGTTCTTTCTGGAGGACGATCGCGATGTCGTTACGCACACCATCAGGAAGGCGGCCGACATGCACCGTCTGGCCAGGGAGAACGAACGGCTGCGGGAGGCCCTGGAAAAGCGGAACCAGACCGTCGGGATCCTCGAGCGCATGGGCGAAGCCATGTCCACGGTGTTCGACATGCGCAGGATCCTGAACCTCACCCTGAAGGTCGTGCGCAGGGCCCTCGATTGTGAACTGTGCAGCCTTTATATCCTTGATGAGGAAAGCGGCGGTCTGGTGGATGCCAGAGACCTGGGATTCACCGAGGGTCGCCCTCAAATGGATCTCTGGCAATCCGGCCAAAGCAGCAGGGACAAGATCCTTTCCACCGCGGCGAAGTTGTGCCTGAAGGAGGGCAAGACGGCCAAGTACGATACGCCGGCAGAGGTCTCCCGTTTCCTGCCCGGGGGGGAACAGGGACAGGACGGGGGCCGCCTGAGCAGCCTTATCATGACCCCCCTGAAGGTGGGGGATCGAACCATGGGCGCCATCGTTGCCGCCAACCGCCTGGATGGGGGCAGGTTCAACGACCGGGACCTTGATGTCATCGCCTCCGTGGGACGGCAGACGGCCCTTGCCATGGCTGGCATGAGGTCGCTGGAACAGGAGGAGAGCCTGCAGGACAAACTTTCGGCTCAGGTGCAGGTAGCCACCGACAGCCTCAAAGAGAGGAACCTGGAGCTTACCGTGCGGCTCCGGGAAAAGGAGGAGTCCAACCGGAAGATCCGGGAGATGGCACAGGAGATCGCGGACAAGAACAGTTCCCTCGAGGAAATGGTCAAACAGTTCAGCGTGATCCACGAGGTCAGCCAGGTCATCGGTTCAGAACTCCAGGACGAAAAGCTTATCCGCAGGATCATCGTCGAGACGGCCTCTCTCCTGAACGCCGAGACGGTTTCCATCATGCTCAAGGACAGCGACGGATGCCTGCGGATCAAACACGCGGTAGGTCTTTCCAGCGATATCATAAACAAAACCAGGGTCAGACCGGGCGAGAGCATCTCGGGGTGGGTCCTCGAGGAGGGAAAGCCCATCCTGGTGCGGGACGCGAGCAGTTTCAGGAAGGAAGCTCCCGACAGGACTCTGTACCACAGCGATTCCCTCCTCTGTGCGCCTCTCAAGATCAAGGGGGAAGTCACGGGCGTTTTGAACGCCACAAACCGGAAGGGGGGAGGCTCCTTCGATGAGAGGGACCTTTTCCTCCTGACCATCCTCGGCAACAACGCCGCCATCGCCATCGAGAACGCGCGACTATACACCGCCATCAGGGAGAGCTACTTCAAGACCATCAAAGCCCTGGTGAACGCTGTTGAGGCCAAGGACACCTGGACCAAGGACCACTCCGAGAACGTGACGAACTACAGTCTCAAGATCGCGGACTACCTGGGCCTTTCCGAGAACCAGAAGGACATCATCCGCTACGCAGGAGTTCTGCACGACATCGGCAAGATCGTAATATCCAACTCTATCACGGACAAGCCTGACAAACTGGATGAGGAAGAGTGGGCGCGCATCAAGGAGCATCCCCTCATCGGTCAGAGGATCCTGGATCCCATCGACTACCTGGAACCAGTGAAGGTGTGCATTCAGACCCACCATGAACGCTGCGACGGGTCGGGGTACCCCTTCGGTCTCCGCGCCCACGAGATCCCCCTGGAGACGCGCATCATCTCCGTCGCGGATGCCTACGACGCCATGATCCACTCGCGGCCTTACCGCGACGCCCTGAGTGTGGAGGAGGCTATCGCGGAGCTCGAGCGATCGGCCGGATCCCAGTTCGACTCGGCGGTGGTCGGCAGCCTCGTAAAGATCATCGAGGCCGAGGAACGGGAAGAGCAGGTCCAGCACTGAACAGGGATCCGGTC
>CP070698.1:460603-464690 GCA_020349685.1 bacterium | reverse complement strand
TTAATTGTCCACTATTACCGAGACCGCTTTTAATAAAAAAGGAGCTTCGCCCAGATGTAATAAGAACTTTTCAATTGTTGTGCCAAAATCAGCGCTCACTTTTCGCTTGTACGCTTAAAGACTTACTGAAAACTTAAATGTCTATTAACAAATGAAATTAATTGTAATAATTTAAATAACATACTCGTTATAAAAATTATACAATAACAACGGCGAAAAATCTTAAATCCAGCGCATTTTTTTGAAACCGTTGTCATTCTTGAATTTCAGATTTTCCCTGCCTAACCCTGCGGTGCAGCCTTCAGCCGGCTGCTCTGCGTCCTCTGCGTTTAATGCTTTTAACGTTATTGCAGGAACCGGGCTCTTCCTGCTGCGTGCTGAGTCCTGCGTGCTGAATAAAAAAATCCGGAGCTCAAAGCTCCGGCTCTCTTTCCTCTGGGTACTGAGTATTGGGTACTAAGTCTCCTTGAACGTATCCTCAAAAAACTCCTCCAGCTTCAGGTCCAGGTCGTCGCTGGTGATGTTGGCCTCCTGCTCCAGGAGGGGTTCTGACAACAGTTCCGTGGCCGCCGGAAATTCCTGCCCGCCTTCAACGATCTCGGGCGGCATGACCTCTTCTGGCGGCAGACCGCTGGGTGTCCACTGGGCCGGGATATCCAGGGAGGGGATCTCGGCGCTGGCAGCCATCCCGGCGGCAAAACCGAGATCCATGGCCATCTCCTGGACAATAGCCTCGTCGATAACCCTCTGCCTCATGAGGAAACCCTGGAAAAGGGCGTTGTCGCAGAGGATGTTGATCTTCCTCGGAAATCCGTGGGAGTAGTTGTAGATGAGCTTCAAAGCTCCATCGGTGAAAACGGTCTCCCTGGTCCCGGCGATGGCCATCCTGTGGATGACGTAGGCCTTGGTGGCCTCATCGGCGAGGGTCGAAAGCCTGATCTTCATGGCGACCCTCTGCAGCAGGGGCGGATCCAGGGCAAGCGTGTCCTCCACCTCGGGAAGCCCGAAGAAGACAAAAGTGATCAGTTTGTGCGCCGTCACCTCCAGGTTCAGAAGTCCCCGGAACTCCTCCATGAGTTCCCTCGAGTTGAGCATCTGCGCCTCGTCGATGAGGACGACGGCTTTCTTCCCCATCTCGTGAAGGTGGAGAAGCTTGCGGTACAGCTGCCCGATGATCTGCAGCTTCTCGGTGGCTGGATTTTCGATACCCAACTGCTGGGCGATCCTCCTGAGCAGCCACTCCTGGGAGATCTCCGAATGCAGGATAACCAGGAGAGCCGACTCGTACACTTCGGTGGGAAGACTGTCGAGGACCTTTCTGGCCAGGGTGGTCTTACCGGTTCCGATGTCCCCGACAACGACAGCCAGCCCCTTCATGGTCTCGGCCGCGTACATGATCCTTGTCATGGCCCGGGCGTGCTGGGCGCTGTTGTAGTAGAACCTCTCATTGGGAGCGTTGGAGAACGGCTCTATCTGAAGTCCGTAAAAGTCAAGATAACTCATTTATTTCCCTCTATTCCCACTTTTAGGAAAAGCAGTCGCGCCTGGACTTTTGCGACCCTATTTACAGCCGCGCCTGTGAGCGGCGCCCGGAGCGATGACCATACGTAATGTCATCGATCCGTGAGGGAAGGGAAAACGACGCTTTTCCCTTCCCGAGGAGCAGAAAGTCCCGCCTGGACTTTCTGCGACCCTATTATAAATACGATATCCTGTCTTTTTTGGGTTTATCCGTGCCATCCGCGGATTCGCCCGATGATTCCCTTGCCATCTCCTCCACTTCCCGGATGAGGTCAGACAGCATTTCATCCATTCCACCCTCGGTGGATCCATCATCCGGCCCATCATCCGGAGTCTCCTGGGATGCCATGGCCTTGACGCGGCCCAGGGCGTCATCGATACCCTCAAAGCCTGGATCGCTGGTTTGCACCTGCTCATAGGCACTGACCGCCTCGGGCCAGTGCTTCAGTTTTTCCCTGATCTGACCGAGCTGGTAGAAAAGCCCGGCCCGGTTGCCCTCTCCGGAAACTTCGAGGGCCTGCTCGACAGCCTTGACGGCCGCATCGTATTCCTTCTTCTCCACATAACACATGGCCATAAGGCTGAAACTGTCCCGGGCCAGGGAAGGGTCCCTGGCTCCGGATTCGAACTCCCGGATGGCATCGTCGTATAGCCCCATGTCCTTGTAGGCGATCCCCAGGTTATAGTGGGTCTCGTATTCCTCGTCACCCAGGGTCTCTTCGATCCCTTTCTTGAACTGACTGAAGATCTCCTCGAAGGAGACGGGGCCGTCCTCCGGGGTGGCCTCGGCACTTTCACCCATCTCTTCGGCAAGTTCCATGCGCAGATCATCGGCGATATCGAGGAACCCGTCCATCTCCTCGGGTTCGGAATCCTCCACGATGAGCTTGCTTTTAAGCTCCCTGGCCGAACCGGGATCAAACTGGGCATGGAGGGTGGCTTCCACCGGTTTTTCGGGTTCATCGGGAACCGTTGCGGCACCCCTGCCCTCAATGACCGCAAGCGCCCGGGAAGCCCTCGGATGCTCAGGATCGCGCATGAGAATGGACCGGTAGATCCGGGAAGCTTCATCGTCAAGCCCCTGTGAACGGTAAAAATCGGCTTCCTCGAGATCTTCCTCGAAGGGATCCTGGCCGGTATCGGGAGCCTCCACTGTGCTTTCGGGCCGCGCCTGGGCAGTCGGGGGGGGTGCGGGAGCTTTGACGCCCGACTCCAAGGCGGCGATCCTGTCGAGCACAGTCTGGTCATCCGGGGCCAGAGCCCTCGCTCTTGCAAGGGTCTCAGCCACTTTTTCACCAAGTCCATACCTTTCGTAGACATCGGCTTCAGCGAGAAGTTCCTCTAAGGACAGTTCCTCCTCTGCAGGGACCACCTCCCGATCAGGCGGTTCGTCGACATGGGCAGCAGGCACCATATCCAGTTCAGTGGCCGCGGAGATCTCCATCTCTTCCCCAACATCCTCGAAATCCTCCATCACAATATCGGGGATCTCCCCTTCTTCGAACTCCTCCTCCTCAACATCGAGCTGATCCTGTGGCTCCGGCTCGGCAAGAATGAATTCCTCCAGACCTTCCTCCTCGATGATCTCTATCTCGTCATCGAGATCCGGTTCCGTAAGATCCTCGAGGGTCTCTTCGTCGGTGGGGAGAAGGTCAACCTCCTCGACCTCCGCCAGCTCCTCGATCTCGTCGACGATCTCCTCGGCCTGAACCTCGGCAACTTCCTCCACAAGGGAGAAGGACTCCATTGAGTCCGGAAGGACCGTGCCGACAGGGGTTTGAAGCTGCTCAGTCTCTTGGATAAAGCTCTTTGCTTCCTCGTTAAGCGGATCGAGTTCGTTGACCTTGCGGTAGGCGTTGAGGGCGCCTTCCCGATCCCCACCCTGTTGCATGGTGTTTCCGAGGAGAAGGAGATTTTCGATCTGTCCTACGCGGTCCTTTCTCTTTTCCGCCACCGCCACGAGACCTTTAATGGCCCTGACTTCCTCTGGCACATTGGCCTTGATCTGGCGATAGAAAGCCTCCGCTTCGTCGACCTCCCCGTTCCTGAAATGGGACTGGGCCACAAAAAGGAACTCCCTCATCACCGATTCCAGCTCACCCGTTTCGAGGAACTGCTGGATCGACTGGCCGAGCTTCTCTTCTCCCTCCGCCTTGTTCCCCAGTTGGAACAGGATGCGCCCCAGAAGAAGGACCATCCGTGGATCGTCCGGTTCGATGGCCAGAATGGCTTCGATCTCGGCACGGGCCTCTTTGAACTGCCCGCTCTCCAGATAGTGGGCGCACAACTCCCGCCTGACGGCCGTGTTGTCTGGATCAAGGGCCGTGATCTTCTCGAAAAGCTGGGAAGCTCTGTCGTGAAAGCCCCTTCGGCTCAAGGTGGCCGCGGCCTTGGCGAAGGCTTCAGCCGCCTCCTTCTTTCTTCCCTTTTTGGTCAGGGTCTCCCCAAGCCTGACCTGGAACCCGAGGTTCTCGGGATCCATGTCGGCCATGAGTTTGAGGACCTCGATCTGCTTGTTCTCGTCGTTCTTCTTTTCGTACACCTGAAAGAGGTTCTCGAACTGGGA
>CP070698.1:456163-460503 GCA_020349685.1 bacterium | reverse complement strand
GTGGATGGGATCGAAGGTGCCGCCGAAGATTCCGATTTTCATCAATCGCCGGATCCTATTAAATATGATGAAAATCGGAATCTGGTATCGGGGTAACGGTGTTTCGGAGTAACGGAGAAAAGGAACTCGCTTCTTTGGATATTTCCCCGATACGCCGACACTCCGATACTTGTGTTAATCACGGAGATGTCCTTCTCCGAGGACCACCCACTTCTCGGTGGTCAGCTCCACCAGTCCCATAGGACCCCGGGCGTGCAGTTTGTCGGTGGAGATCCCGATCTCGGCGCCCAGGCCGAAGACGAAACCGTCATGAAGCCGCGAGGAGGCGTTCACCATGACCGCGGCCGAGTCGACCTCTTTTGTAAAACGCTGTGCGTTGGCGTAGTTCATGGTGACGATGACGTCCGTGTGGGCGGATCCGAACCTGGCGATGTGGTCCATCGCCTCGTCCATGTCCGCCACGACCCGGACGTTGAGGATCCGGTCGAGGTATTCGGTGGCCCAGTCCTCGTCAGCAGCCTCCCTGACCCAGGGCTCCGCCTTCTTTGTCAGGGGGCATCCGCGGATCTCGACACCTTCCTCCCTGAACTTTGCAAGGACCTTCTTCAGAAAGGATCCCGCCATGTCCCGGTGCACCAGCATGGTCTCCATGGCGTTGCAGGTGCCCGGACGGTTGAGCTTGGCATTGATACAGATATCCAGAGCCATCTTTTCGTCGGCTCCGCTGTCCACGTAGGTGTGACAGATACCGTCCAGGTGCTTGATGACCGGAATGGTGGAGTTTTCCATGATCATCCTGATAAGTCCCTTGCCCCCCCTCGGGATAATAAGATCGACGTGGTCGTCCAGCGTCAGCAGGGCCCTGACCGCCTCCCTGTCGGTTGTGGGAACAGCCTGGGCTGCCTGGGCAGGAAGGCCGGCACTGGAGACGGCTTCCCGGAAGATCTCGGCAAGGACCTGGTTGGAGTGGATCGCCTCCGACCCTCCTCTCAAAATGCAGGCGTTTCCGGATTTCAGACAGAGAGCCGCAGCGTCGATGGTCACGTTGGGTCTTGATTCGTATATGATTCCGATGACGCCTATGGGCGCTCTCATGCGTCCGACCTTGAAACCGCTCGGCCTTGTCCAGATGCCGGTCACCTCACCCACGGGGTCCGGCAGGGCCGCGATCTCCTCAACCGCCAGAGCCATCTCCTCGATACGCTTCTCGTTGAGGGTCAGACGATCCAGCATGGCCGAGGTGAGACCGGCCTTTTTACCTGCCGCGAGATCCTTTTCGTTCTCGGTTGTCAGCCTTTCGGCAGAGCCCCTGAGTTTTGCGGCCACGGAGGCCAGGGCTTCGTTCTTCTGACCCGGGGTGACGCCGGAGAGGAGCCGGGCCGCAGCCCGGGCCTGTTTACCCATATTGGACATCAGTTCCTGAATGTTCACTTTTACACCTCACTTGGCCTGAACTTTCACGTATCGGCGTGTCGGCGTATCGGTGTGTCGGGGAAAAATCTAAAGAATCAAGTGCCTTTCTTCGTCACTACGAGACCCCGTTACAGGAGCCCATAGTCTGTGGCTGCTCTCCAACTCCGATACCCCGATACTCCGTTACCCCGTTACGTAGAGATGACAAGGTCATCTCTATGAATAACCTCTTCTCCCGGGCAAGTCCCCAAAACAGTCTCAATCTCCACGCTGTGCCGACCCATGATCAGCCTGATCTGGTCGGAGGAAAAGCAGGTAACGCCCCTTGCGACCTCCTGCCCCCCGGAATCCAGGCAGCGGACCATGGATCCGGGATCAAAGTCTCCCAGGACCTCCTTGACACCGGCCGGAAGGAGGCTCTTGTTGTGCTGCCTCAGAGCCCGGGCCGCCCCGTCGTCGATGATCAGGGTCCCCCGCGGCTGGCCGGAGGAGTAGGCGATCCAGTGCTTGCGGGATGCCAGTTTTCCGCTCGACGGCATGAAAAGGGTTCCCACAGGCTGGCCGCTCAAGACCTTGGTCAGCACCCCTTCGTGCCGTCCGTCGGTGATGACGGTGGGCACCCCCATGTGAGCCGTGCGCTTGGCGGCCATCACTTTCGAGGACATCCCCCCCGAACCCGCCTTGCCGGGACCGCCCGCCATGCTCACGATGTGGCTGTCGACGGATTCCACGACCTTCACCAGCTTGCCCTCCCCGAGCCTGGGATCCTTGTCGAAAAGACCCTCCGTATTGGTCAGAATGACCAGAAGGTCGGCATCGGCCAGGTTCACGACCATGGAGGCCAGGAGGTCGTTGTCACCGAAACGGATCTCCTCCACCGCAACGGTGTCGTTCTCGTTTATGATGGGCACCGCCTCCATCTTGAGCAGGGTTTCCAGAGTGTTGTGCGAAAGCACGAACCTCCGGCGGTTCTCGAGCCCCTCACTGGTCAGGAGGACCTGCCCCACAAGGATGTCGTGGCGGCCGAAGGCGTCGGCGTAGGCCTGCATCAGCCGGCTCTGGCCCACTGCGGCCAGCGCCTGTTTGACCTTCATGGTACGGGGGGATTCCGTGTACCCCATGGACTGCATCCCCATGAGGATGGCCCCGGAACTGACGATGATAAAGTCACGCTGACCCCTCATGGCCGCGACTTCGTCGGCCAGGCGGTTCAGCAGGATCTGGTCCACGCCTCCCCCGGGAGCGGCAAGAACCATGCTTCCCAGTTTGACGATGATCCGCTTCCTGCCCTTGAGTATGGATCGCTTATCTTCCGTCATCTTGCTCTTCTTTTAACCTTTCGATCACTTCCGACAGCCGTCTGACGAGGATGTTCAGACCCTCGCCCGAGGCGGCGGAAACTGCCAGGGGTTTTATACCCGTATCCTTTTGAAAGCTTTCCTCGATCTTCTTCCTCTCCTCAGGACCCATCAGGTCTATCTTGTTGAGCGCTACGATGGATTCCTTGCCCGCCAGATCACCGGCATACTGCTCCAGTTCCCGGCGTATGGTCCTGTATGCCTGGGCGGGCTCGCCGTCACCGGGAGCGAGGCCTACGAGATGGAGGATCACCGATGTTCTTTCAACATGACGCAGGAACTGGTGGCCCAGGCCCACACCCTGATGGGCTCCCTCTACCAGGCCGGGGACATCGGCAACGACGAAGCTCTTCTCATCGTCCACCCTCACCACACCGAGGCTCGGAGTCAGTGTAGTGAAGGGATAATCGGCAATTTTGGGACGGGCGGCCGAAATGCGGGATATCAGGGTCGATTTGCCGGCGTTGGGCAGGCCCACGATGCCCACATCCGCGATGAGCTTCAGCTCCAGTACGAGGTCCCTGGCCTGGCCGGCCCTTCCCTCTTCGCTGATCCTGGGGGCACGTCTCGTCGGGGTGGCGAAATTGGCGTTGCCCCTGCCTCCCCGGCCGCCTCTTACAGGAACGAATTCGCCCTCGGTCAGGTCGGCCAGAAGTTCCCCGGTTTCAGCGTCCAGGATCTGCGTCCCGCGGGGGACCCTGAGGACGACCGCCTCACCGTCCTTTCCGGTCATTTTTGAACCGCGGCCGTGGTCTCCGGCTTCGGCCCGGTATTCCCTTTTATATCGGTAATCGATGAGAGTGGAAAGGTGTGGATCCGTGCGGATAATAATATCCCCGCCTCGGCCTCCATCTCCACCATCGGGGCCTCCGCGGGGTACATATTTCTCTCGACGGAAGCTGACGCAACCGTCACCCCCCGCTCCCGATTCCACTAAGATCTTGACGCGGTCGATGAACCTCATCGCGCGCGGGGGGTGTGTTTTACTCGGTACCGTAGACGCTTATCTGCTTGCGGGTCTTGTCTTTACGCTCGAACTTGACGATCCCGTCCACCTTGGCAAAAAGGGTGAAGTCCTTGCCCTGGCCGACGTTGGCGCCTGCGTGGATGCGGGTTCCACACTGGCGCACGAGAATGTTGCCCGCGCGGACAAACTCACCAGCAAACCTTTTGACGCCCCGGCGCTTGGACCTGGAATCTCTTCCGTTGTTGGAACTGCCGCCAGCTTTCTTGTGAGCCATCTTTCTTTCTCCTTCAAGAAAGGTCGCAAAAAGTCCTAGCGGGACTTTTTGCTCAACGGAAAGGGAAAAGTGTCATTTCCCCTTTCCTCACGGAACGATTGTTACATCGCCAAAGCACGTGCGGTGCCTTGGCTCAACGGAAAGGGAAAAGTGTGATTTCCCCTTTCCTCACGGATCAGCGATCCGTTATTCGGTCACTGATCCGGGCGCCCCCATCCGGGCGCGTTGATAACCCATTCTATTGTAACAATTCCATTAACTTTTGATCTTGTCGATGAGGACCCCGGTGTAGTCCTGCCGGTGACCCTGCTTCCGGCGGTAGTTCTTC
>CP070698.1:453167-456063 GCA_020349685.1 bacterium | reverse complement strand
CCGTACCCCGCTACACCTATCGTGGCCTGGCGGACCAGCCCACCGTCTGGTCCAACGCCAACTTCCGCGACACCCTTCCCATGGTCATTCCCCCCATGAGCTGGAGCAACATGGCCGATGCCTTGGACACCGTCTTGAAATCGGTGATGAACGCAGCCGGGTACCCCATTCTCCCCGGAGTTGCCCGCAAACGGCTGTACCGGGGGCGGGGCTACTTCAACGCCTCGGTCATCCAGTGGGAGAGCTACGACAGCTTCGCCTCCCCTCCCGGCAGGGTGAACGCCCTCCTCGGAGGCCATCACCCCGCCATTCGGACCCCTCAAAAGGAGCCGCTGACCAATCTTCCGGGCAGGATACGGCGCAACCTCCTGTTCATGAAAGCCGCGAAAAGGGTCCGCAGGGGCGTCGAGGCCCAGTTCGATGAGCTGTCCGGCCGCATGAGGGCCGCCGGGGAAAAGGACCTGGCTGTGCTGACCGACGAAGGTCTGCTCGGGTTCTGGGAGGACCTGGAGAAGGCGTTCCGCGAGTCACCCGACATCCACTTCGCCCTCGTCGGGAGCGCCAGCTCCTATCTCATGATGATCCTGCTCCTGGAACGGTATTTTCCGGGAAGGGGCGATGCCCTGGCCAACGCCCTCCTGGCGGGCCGGGAGACAACAACCAGCGCCGAACACGGCTACAGGCTTGCGGACCTGGCCCGGGTGGCCGCCGATGACCCTGATGCCCTTGACTTTTTGACCAACGCCCATTCCAACCCCGATTCCTGGTCCCGGGTTCTCCCCTCTGCATCCCCCTTCCGGAGGGAATTTTCTAAATTTTTAGATGAGTTCGGGCACCGTGGGATCTACGAATGGGACCTCAGGAACCCCCGCTGGCGTGAGGATCCCTCCTGGCTTCTGGATGTGGTCCGCACCAACCTCCTGAACCTGCGGGCGGGCAGGATCGAAAACCTCAGGCAGCGGCAGAAGGACACGGCCGAGGAGGCCTGGCGGGAAGTCGCATCAGGGATCCCCTTTTACTTGCGCTCCTACATGAAAAAACTGCTTGCCGGAGCGGGCCGCGAGACAGTTCAGAGGGAGATGGCCCGGTCCACCCTTTCCCGCGTGGTGGGTCTCGGAAGAACCGTGGCCCTGGAGTGCGGACGGCGTCTTGTCGAGCGCGGCCTTTTGGATGAGATCGACGACGTGTTCTTCATCGCCTGGCAGGAGGCTCAGGCGGTCCTCACCGGGGAGAACCAGAGCCGCGGCCTCAGGTCTCTCGTGGCCGACCGGCGCCGGCGCCACGAGGAGCTGGAAAGGATGACCCCGCCCGATTTTCTGGAGGAGGACATGCCCCACCGGGCGGACTCAGGAGAACCCGCCAGCGGGGAAGCCGTCACGGGGCTGGGGGTTGCCGCCGGGCGCGCTGAGGGGCCAGCCAGGCTGATTCACCAGCCTGCGGAAGGACACCGCCTCCTCGAAGGTGACGTCCTCGTGGCTCCCGGGACCGACCCGGCCTGGACGCCGCTCTTTCTGAGGGCGTCGGCCCTGATCATGGAGACCGGCGGCATCATCTCCCACGGCGCCATCGTTGCCCGCGAGTACGGCATCCCCGCGGTCATCAACGTCCCCGGCGCCCTGCGGATCTTCCCTGACGGCACCCGCGTGCTCGTGGACGGCGACGAGGGCAAGATCTACCTGAAATAATCCCCCTTGAGGAAGAACGGAGAAGTTCAAGTGAGAAAAGCAAGCACAGGCACATTTACGATCCTGATAGCTCTATTGGCTCTTGTACTCGCTGCATGCGGTGATGTCACCGTCAATGGGGCTTACCCCGCCGTCGACTACAGCTCCACCTGGTGGTGGAGCGATTCCAAGGATGTCGTGGTCTCGAAGACCCTGAACCTGGATGAACCTGTGGAAGAAGGTCAGCGGTTACGTGTTGATGGCATCAATGGTTCCATCGTCATCGTGGGCCAGCAGGGCACAGACACGGTGCGGATGACGGCGGATATGCTGGTTGGCTCTGACACCTGGTTGGATGCTGAGGAAGGCCTTGATGAGCTGGGAATCACCTTCACGAACCTGCTGAGCGAGATACACATTCAGACGCATCAGCCGTACACTGACGACGGCCGGCAATATGTTGTTGACTACATTATCCAGGTTCCGTCGGATATGGAGGTTCTCGTAACGCAAACCAACGGTCATGTCGCCATCGATGGGATCGAAAGCCCGATACAGGTCGCCGGCGTGAGCGGCAATATCCAACTTGTAGATGTCAGCGGGGGCATCCAGGCAGACCTTACTAATGGGGACATCGAGGTCACTGCCATGCTGCCTCCCGGCGGCCAGATCGTCCTTTCCACAGTGAACGGCGATGTTGACCTGCGCGTCCCGACCTTGACATCCGCCACCCTCGAGGCCGCCACCGGAAACGGGAACGTCCATTGGCACAATTTGATCCTGTTGGACGTCGATGCCACGGCCTGGTCCTTGACCGGTACTTTAGGCGGCGGAGACGGATTCATCGACCTTGAAACGGTAAACGGAAACATCGGTGTTACGGGGTTCTGAAAACTTGAGGGAGTCAGAGCACTTTCGTATTCGAGATTAGAGATTAGAGGTTGGAGATTAGAGATTAGAAAAACAACCGCTCCCTATCCAATTTCCAATTTCTAATTTCCATTTTCCTCAGAGAGTTATCCGGTGTCAGAGCACTTTCTAACCAAACCCAGACCTAGTCCTGGACCTGGACCTTGTGTTTTATTGATTTCCCTCCAGCACTACAACCAGGACTAAGACCAGGGCTTTTCTCACACCCCTTATCAATCAAACAGAAAAAATTAGGCAGGTGCCTTTCGGCACCTGCCTCGCCAGGATCGATCCTGTCAGATGGAGAACCCTGCCAGGTTACT
>CP070698.1:440548-453067 GCA_020349685.1 bacterium | reverse complement strand
GGGATCCTTGACATCTTTTCACCTCTTTCGGACAAGCCTGTGAGAATCGAGCTCTGGGGTGATGAGTTATACTCCCTGCGTCTCTTCGACCCCCAGACCCAGAGGTCGGGTCCCGATACTGACGAAGGGACGATCCTCCCCGTCACGGAACTCCTCCTCGATCCCGGACAGAGGAGGGAAGCGGAATCGAGACTGGGTGATTTTCTTGCAGCTGCCGGCACCACGGCCAGGGAGAGAGAGGGGATCCTTTCCCTTTTCAGGAACGGCCTCGACCTGCCCGGGAGCGGCCTTCTCCTGCCTGTTCTTTATTCTGAAAACTCCTATCCACTGGACTATCTTTGTGAAGGATCCCTGCTCTGGCTCCACGAACCGGAGGAGATCAAGGCCCGACTTTCCCAATGGTACGGGAGGGCATCGGAACGGAGGGTCACCTCCCTCCCTCCACCGGAAACCATCTATCTACATCCCGCGAAAGCCTTGGCGATCATGGAAGGGCGCAGACGCCTGTTGACCGCGGCCTTCGAAAGATCCGGCGCCGCCGCGATCCGCTGCGGTCCTGCCCTGCCCTCTACGCTGCCATCCTCCCGACCGGACCGCATTGCCGAGCTCACCAGGCTTCTTCAGGATCGGCCTGAGCGGCGGATCATCATCTGCGTTCGATCGGCAGCCGGGACCGACCGTCTCGAATCCATCATAGCCCAAGCCTCCCTGAAGGTGCGAAGACCTCGAAACTTCCCAGAAGCTCTGGAAGGTGAGGGCCTTGCGATGATCACAGGGGCTCTCTCGGCCGGCTTCAGCCTTCCGGAGGAGGGCCTGGTCGTCATTAGCGATACCGACCTTTTCGGACCTCCCTCCGAACGCAAGACCTCCCGGGTGACCTTCCCGGAGTGGGACCTGCCCATAGGCTCCCTCCTTCCCGGGGATATAGCGGTTCACATCGATCACGGCATAGGCCGCTATGAGGGCCTCAAACAGCTCAAAGTGGCCGGGTCGACCGACGACTTTCTGCACCTGACATTCCTGGAGGGAGATTCACTTTACGTCCCGGTGTGGCAGATGAACAGGATCCAGCGCTATCGGAGCGGTTCTGAAGGAACACCCACTCTCAGCAGGCTCGGATCGGCATCGTGGAACAGATCCAAGAACAGGATACGAAGGTCCCTGAAACTCATGGCCGACGAACTGCTCAGGCTCTCGGCTGCCAGGCAGGGGCAGGCGGGGCACGCCTTTGCAGCGCCGGATTCGATCTTTCGTGAATTCGAGGTCTCCTTCCCCTGGACCGAGACACCGGACCAGGAGCGCACCATCGTGGAGGTCATCGAGGACATGAAGTCGCCCGTACCCATGGACAGGCTCGTATGCGGCGACGTGGGCTTCGGCAAAACCGAAGTGGCCCTGAGGGCCGCTTTTCTGGCTGCCGCTGACGGTAAACAGACCGCCGTCCTCGTCCCCACAACAGTCCTTGCCCAGCAGCATTATCAGAACTTCAGCCAGCGGCTGCGGGATTTTCCGCTGACCACCGGTCTTTTGAGCCGCTTCGTGCCACAGCAGAGACAGAAGGCCACCCTCAGCCTTCTGGCCTCCGGCAACCTCGATATCGTCATAGGGACCCACAGGCTTCTGTCAGCGGACGTGACCTTTCACGACCTTGGGCTGGTTATCATCGACGAAGAGCACCGGTTCGGGGTGCGGCACAAGGAGCGCCTGAAAAAGCTCCGGGAGACCATCGATGTGCTGACCCTGTCAGCCACACCCATACCCAGGACCCTTTTTCAGGCTTTCTCGGGCCTTCGGAGCCTTTCTCTCATCCACACACCCCCGGTTGACCGCAAAGCGGTCCACACCGAGGTCCGCTATTTCGAGGAGGAGATCATCCGGGATGCCATTAACCGGGAGCTGGACCGGGGGGGGCAGGTCTACCTGGTCCACAACCGGGTTCAGAGCATCGAGGCGGTCCGTGAGATGGTTGTAAAACTCGTACCCCACGCCAGGGTCGGCGTTGCCCATGGTCAGATGGGTGAAGGGGAACTCGAGGAGGTCATGATACGCTTTCTGAACCAGGAGTACGACGTTCTCGTGACGACAGCCATCATCGAGTCGGGCCTCGATATCGCCAACGCCAACACTCTCATCGTCAACCGTGCCGACCGTTTCGGGCTGGCCCAGCTGTATCAGCTGAAGGGGCGTGTGGGAAGATCCTCCCAGCTGGCTTACGCCTACTTTCTTGTGCCACCCGAAGGGGCCATCACCGGGAAAGCCCGCCAGCGTTTGCAGAGCCTCAGGGAATTGACCGAACTTGGCTCCGGTTTCAAACTGGCCTCGTATGATCTGGAAATGAGGGGCGCAGGCAACCTCCTGGGCGAAGAACAGTCGGGCCGCATCGAGGCGGTCGGGCTGGAACTTTACTCCCAGCTTCTGGAGCAGGCCGTCAGGGAGGCCAGCGGCCAGATGGTCGAAGCCGAGGTCCAGCCCAGCGTGACGCTCCCGCTGCCGGCCTATCTGCCGGAGGATTATCTGCCGGAGGTAGGCGAACGGCTCACGCTCTACAAGCGAATTGCCAGTGCACCGGACCTCAAGGCCCTCGATGCCCTGAGGGACGAGACCGCGGACCGGTTCGGCAAGTTCCCCGCCGAGGTCAGCGGGCTTTTTACACGCATGAAAGTGGAAATAGCCGCACGCAAACTGAAGGTCGAACGCATCGACACCGCGGGGCCCTACCTGATCGTCGTTTTCAACCCCGGCGCCAGGGTCTCACCCGACGCCCTGGTCCGTCTGCTGACCTCGGACAAGCGGCTTGCCTTCCTTCCGCCGGTGACCCTGAAGCTGGACGTTTCCGGGTTCGCGGGCGTGGACGACAGGATCGCCTACATGATGGACACCTTGCGGTCCCTCTGACTCTCTGCTAATAAGACTATGCGGATCGAGGTCCGCAATATTTCGTGAAAGCTGGTCTGTCTAACGTCATGAAAAGAATATTCCTCGGCTCCCTGATCGCCATTGCGGCCGCAGCTGTCGTGGCCGTGGTCTATTTTGGACTCACACACGAAGTCCCCAAGCCCAAAGCACCTAAAGTGAAGCTGGTGGCAGAGGTTAACGGCAAGCCGATCACTGTGGAATTTTTCAACGAGAAATACAGCCGTTTCACCCTGCGCTTCCACGTTCCGGTGGCGGAATCGCCCTCCTCGGCCAGCGAGCTCAAACTCGGGTTCCTCAACAAACTCATCGAGACCGAGCTCCTCCTGCAGGAGGCTCAGCTGCGCGGATTGACCGTGAATGAAGAAGAGCTGGATCGCGAGATCAGTCAGCTGAAAGAGGACTATCCCAAGGACACCCTCAACGAGGCCCTCGAAAGGATCGGGCTCAAACTGGAGGAGTGGAAGGAAGACCGTAAGGAAAAGCTCCTCATCGACAAGCTCATTCAAAGGGAGATCGACAGCGTCATCCACGTAAGTGATGACGAGATCCGCGATTATTACAATGCCAACAGGGATCAGTTCCAGCAGCCCCTCATGGTCCATGCCCGTCAGATCGTTGTGGCCACCGAAGAGGAGGCCAACGCCCTGAGGACCAGGCTCATCAGAGGAGAGGACTTCGCCGAGGTGGCGCGCCTGCACTCCTTGAGCCCCGACGCCGAGTCCGGTGGAGATCTGGGCGTCTTCGCCAAGGGACAGATGCCCGAGGAGTTTGATGATGTGGTTTTCCGTTACAGGGTGGGCTCCATAAGCAGTGTTGTCAAGTCACCCTACGGCTATCACATTTTCAAAGTCGAGGACCGGATACGGCCCAGGCTGAGGGGGATCGAGGAAGTGCGCGACGAGATCGCAGCAGGAATCTTCCAGGGTCGCCAGGAAGCTTTTTTCAAGGAGTGGCTCGACTCTCTGAAGAAACAGGCCAAGATCGTCATCTACCCCGAAAACCTGGAGGACATCCCCTAGATGAGGACATGCCTGGGCATCTGGCTCCTGTCTGTGAGTCTTCTCACTCCACCCGCTTTAGCAGGCGACAGGATCATAGCTCGGGTGGGCAATGAAGCTGTGACGCAGCGTGAGCTCGAGGCGGCCCTCGCCCAGAGCCCCGACCTTTCGAGATCCAAGATACTGGAGCTTCTCATTGAACGGCGTCTCGTACTTGCATGGGCAGCTTCGAAGAACATCACAGCCAGAGAAGACGAGGTCCAGCAGATGGAGGACTCCATCCTTCAGAGAAACAACCTGACACCCGATCAGTTCGAGAAGGCTTTAGCTTCCAGAGGGGAGGCCATCGCCTTTTTCAGGGAAAACCTCAAGGAACAGATAACCATCAACAAAGCCATCGGAACGGCTCTGGGTGGGAAGGTCCAGGTTTCGGAAAGCGAACTGCAGGAGCTTTATCTCGAAACCTACCCTCGCCAGACGGTTTTCGATGTAAGCCACATCCTCTGGTCCCTCGACCCGCAGGCCTCCGTCGAAGAGGAGGCCTCTACCAGGCTGAGCGCCGAGGAGGTGCTGGAGAAGTTCTTGAACGGAGAGGCCTTCGGCGCACTGGCCAGGGAATACAGCCAGGACGGCACCACCTCCGGCAGCGGCGGGCGACTGGGCACCTTCAGGGAGGGGGAACTGCTTCAGGAACTCGAGGCCCTGGCCCTTACCCTGGAACCGGGCGAAGCGGGAGGGCCGGTCAGGACTTCCGCCGGTTACCACATCCTGCTTTTGAACGCCAGGGAGCTCAGCCAGCCGCCCCCCTTCACTGAGGTGAAAGGGGCGCTGGAAAGGGCCCTTTTCAACCAGAAGGAGGAAACGCTGCGTACCCGGTGGCTGAAAGAACTCAAGGAGACCACCTACATCGAGGTCTTTGCCGATGGAGGATAGGGAACCCGACCGCCTGCGGCTCGATCTATACCTCAAACGCTCCGGCCTGGTCAAACGCCGCACCCTGGCCGCCACCCTCTGCGAGAACGACTACGTAAGCCTAAACGGCAGGCCCGCCGCCCCGGGCAAGGCTGTCAGGACCGGTGACCGCATTCAGGTCCAGTACGCAAGAAAGAAGGTGCTGGTTCAGGTTACGGGGATACCGGGGAAGGGGAAGCGAACTGAATGTTATTCGGTACTGGATGAACAGGTCATCGAAGAGGATCTGTTCGGGGAATAGGGGGACAAGAGAAGGTATCGGAGTAACGGGGCATCGGAGTGTCGGGGGAAAAAGCCGTTCCCGTAAAACAGGTAAAAGCTGATTGACCTGGAAGGACCGAGTGGGGCGTAAAATTTGACCTCGAACAAGGGGGGAAGACTCAACTCCTTTTAAAAGTCGCAAAAATCTTAACACGTGGAACGCTCAAATCGCCTGATAAAATAGTTTGCGGCGCTGCGGTCTGGTCCTTTTCCAGACGCCCTTTACGGTAATATCCTGCCACCTGTCAGTAATTGTTTTCTCAATCCTACGAGGCGGGTTCGCCTTAACAGCCCTTTAATTCCGACATACAGCCCATTAACCGGGCGGATGCTCAGTGGCACAGGGCTTGCTCTTGTTAATTTGTTGGGATCACTGTCACAGCTGTATGATCGGTGAGAAAGGGCACCCATCGCCATAACTGGGATTTAATGGAAGCCGTTTACCTTCCTTCCCCGTGATCCTTGCCCAAACGGTTCCGTCCCGCGGCATGCGCGGGGTATCGTTTACCATGAATTCGGAGCGAGGCTTTGAAGATAAGGATCCTTAAAAGTTTTTCTCCATGGTCAGACCAGGATCACATCTACATACCGGTAAGGGTCAAGCTGTTTATCTCACAGATCCTTGCTTTTTCCTGGGTGGGTTTCAGCGTCTACGTCGCACTGCCGTGGATCGACGATCTTGCCGGGACATTCAGCTTGCCCCTCGCCCTGTTCATGGTGACCGGAATCGCACTCATCCCGGGATGGGCCAACGCCTTTCTGGTCGCGGGCCTTCTCCTGGACCGGCGTCCCACCTACCTACTGCACGACAGCCTTCCTCCGGTGACCATCCTTGTGGCAGCCTATAATGAGGAAGATCATATCGGTGAGACCCTCGCATCCATATTCGAACAGCAGTACCCCGGAAACGTGGAGATCATCGTCATCGACGACGGATCCACCGACAAAACGGCGGATGTCGTCAAGATGATCGCCGATGAGACCACACGGGTCGAAAACCGGCGTATAGTCCTGCTCTCTTTAGGCAAGAACGGCGGTAAATCCAACGCCCTTAATCGCGGCCTTGAGAAGGCCAGCCACGACATCATCGTCACGCAGGATGCCGACACCTTCCTGTTTCAGGAGAGCCTCGAACGGCTGATCATCAACCTGGTGGACGGCCCCGGCAACACCGCCGCCATCGCCGGAACGGTGCTCGTGCGCAACTCCAGGGACACCATCCTGGCCAGGCTCCAGGAGTGGGACTATTTTCTCGGGATCTCTGTCGTCAAGCGGATCCAGTCCCTTTATCAGGGAACATTGGTCGCCCAGGGAGCCTTTTCCGCCTACAGGAAATCCGCCATCGCAGAGGCCGGCGGTTGGCCCGATACGGTAGGCGAAGACATCGTGCTGACCTGGGCATTTCACGAGCTCAATTACCGGGTGGGTTACGCGGAAAACGCCTTCGCTTTCACCCGGGTCCCGGAAACGTACCGGCAGCTCTTCCGACAGCGACGGCGCTGGGCCCGCGGGCTCATCGAGGCGTTCAAGCACCACCCGCGGATCCTTGTGCGTCCACGACTGGTGAGCCCCTTTATCCTCTTCAACCTTTTTTTCCCCTACCTGGACTTTGTCTACCTGACCGTTTTTCTGCCGGGACTCATGGCAGCGGTCTTCTTCCGTTATTACGCCATCGTCGGTCTGATGACCCTGTTTCTCCTGCCCCTGATGCTTTTCATAAATGTTGTCATGTACTACAACCAGGTGCGCATATTCCACAGCCACGGGCTCCGGGTCAGAAAGAACGTCCTGGGCGCCATCCTCTACGTGCTGACCTACCAGGTGATGATCTCCCCTGCCAGCTTCGCAGGCTATATATCCGAGTATCTCATGTTTCAAAAGTCCTGGGGGACCAAATGAACCGCATCCTGATGATCTGGCTGCTGGCTGCCTCGGTGATCCTGGCAGGGCCCCTTCCGCTGAAGGCCGAAGTGACGGGAGATGCCGAATTTTCCCATGACAGCAACGCCGCCGACCTTTACGCAGCAGCCGCCGGTTATCGTCATCCCATAGGCGGTTCCCGTTCCGGTTCCTGGATCGGTTTCAAGGCCGGCCTGCTGATCCTTTCCGACCCGCTGGGAAGGGAGCGCTTCAACACCCTTGAGCTGGGCTATCGATCCAGGCCCTTCGAAGGAGCCGGACTGGATCTCAAGACAAAGAAGCTGTGGGGCGACTGGTCACCCTGGCTTTACTCCGGGAACCTCCACTACAGGCCGGATGACCGGTGGTACCTGGAGGTGTTTGGTGAGCGCAGTATCGTCGATACGGTGACTTCCGTGCGGCTCGAGTATCTCATCGACACCTACGGCCTTTCGGCAGATTACAAGATCAACCAGGAGTTCACCCTGGTGGGGGCTCTGTTTACCCAGGATATAACGGACGGCAACAACCGTTTCGGGAAGGTGGGAAGGGTGATCTATGTTCCGCGAGGGCAGGATCACATGAATTTCCAGCTCAAGATGCGCATGATCGACAGCGACTTTAACGGCACCGGTTACTTCAGCCCTGAAAAACTGACAGAATATTATTTTCTTTTCCAGGCAGCCCGCCCCTTCGCGGACGACAACTGGGTGTTCAAAGCTCTGCTGGGGCCTGGAATCCAGATGATCGACGGCCACAACGGCACTGACGACACAAAACCGGCCTTTCTGGCGGAGGGCAGGATCAAGGGATGGTTCACCCAGGAGTTCGGGATGGAAGGACGCCTGGGCTATACCACCGCTCAGAGCACAGGAGGCGGTGAACGCTACATCTACGGTGAAATGAACTTGGTGCACACGTGGTGAAAAATTCAGGTTCCAGCTCTGGCGTCTGGCGCCTGATTTCCAGTGTCTAGTTCTAGTGTCTGGTGTCTGGCGTCTGGTGTCTCCTCCGGATGAGCACTCAGAGGTCAGAGGTCAGAATTCAGAAGTCAGAAGTCAGAAGTCAGAAGTCAGAAAGGAACAATCGCATCGGCGTATCGTGGGAAAAAGGTTTTGAGATAACCGTTCTTTATACCAATCTTACTGCTTTTCACGAATCACGAGTCACGGCAATTTCCTAGACACGTGAGGAAATTTTTGCCGAATCACTCTTCGTGACACTGCGGAAAAATTTCTTCACCTTGCTCTCCCTCATAAGCGGCCAGTCGCAGCGCATGCAGCGGTCGGCTTCCTCCCTGGCAAGCTTTTCGGCGAACCCCCCGGAGACCTCCTTGAAGGTGGAGACCCTCTCCTGGCGCCCTATGGTGATCTCACGGCGGCGCCTTCTGCGATCAGGGCTGTCGGCGTAGTTGGCCCACGGCTCCATGGTCTTCCGGGGCCTGTAGCGTATGCTGACTTCGGGACTGCCCGCCAGTTTCCGATAAAAATGCAGGGCTGCCTCCTTGCCGGCAGCGATGGCCTCGATAACGGATGCAGGTCCAGCGGCCAGATCACCTCCTGCCAGGACAGGGATGGACACCCCTGCGGTCTCTTCAAGGGTGACCAGCGGGAGGCCCTCCACGACAGAGGTGGTTTTGGGCGCTCCTCCGAGAAAGTTAAAGTCCGGTATGGAACCTACGGCTGTGATGACCCAGTCTGCCCTGACCGTAAACCCGGCGTCTTCTGTCAGCACAGGTATCAACCTGCCCTGGGGATCCCTGTCGATCCTCTCGACCTTGAGACAGTGCGCACGCGTCACCCTGCCGCCTTCCCTGTCAAAGGATATGGTGGCCCCGCTGTCGAGGATCTCGACACCCTCGGCCAGCGCCTCATCGATATCCCAGGGGTGGGCAGGCATGAATTCGCCCATTTTGTCGGCCTTGACGCGCCGCCATTCGTTCCTGTCATAAACAAACTGTTTTTCCTGTGGTTGGGGCCGCTTTTCCAGGCAGATGATGCTGACTTTGTCCGCGCCGCTCCGGACAGCGGAGCGGGCCACATCAATGGCCACATTCCCGCCGCCGATAACAAGGACCTCCCCGGAAAGCTCAACGCCGTCACCGGCAACCACCTCTTCCAGAAAGTCTCTGCCATCCAGGAACCCTTCCTCTTTGGTTCCCGTATGAGGCAGGTTGACCGACCGCATGGCCCCCAGGGCAAGGTAGATGCCTTCGAAACCTTCCTTTTCTACATCTTCCAGGGTAAAGTCCTCCCCGAGCCTCATGCCGAACCTCAGATCCAGGTCGAGCTCCAGGATCCTGTCCACCTCACGCTTGTAAACATTTTTAGGCAGCCTGTACTCCGGAGCGTAGACAGCCGGTGTCCCTCCCCCGAAATCCCGGCCCTCGAAGACCGTCACGTCGAACCCGAAGAGCTTCAGGTAAAGGGCCGCCGTAAGACCCGAGGGGCCGGCCCCTACCACAGCGACCTTGCTCCCGAGAGGTCTGGTTCCCTTATCCAGCTCCCGGCGGTAGAAATTGTAGGGCCTGTCCGTCATGTCGTCCACGAACCGCTTGAGAGCGCAGATGGCCACCTCTTCCCCGTCCTTGCCGCGGTTGCACTCCTGTTCGCAGGGGTGATGGCAGATCCTCCCGATGGTTCCCGGAAACGGGCATATGGACTCTACCAGCTCCAGAGATTCGAGGTCTTTCCCCGCCGCGGCAAGATGAACGTAGTGGGAACACGGTATCTTGCCCGGACAGGCCACCTGGCACGGAGGCCGGAAGTAGTAGGGACCTCTTCGTGAATCGATAATAGCGAGAAGCCAGACGAGAATGAAGGACAGGGTGAGGACAGAGAGTCCCCAGCTCCATTTCTGATACGTAGCCAGGATGAGGCCGATGCTCAGGGGGGCCATGGCAAAGAAATAGGTGCCGATATACCGGCGCCCCGAGTACCAGTGGCCAAGGCCGGGGACAAGGGCCGACAGGACAGGCGCCCGCTGTCGCCGCCACCTCTTTTCCCCCTCCAGAAGGAGCAGGTCCTTAAGATCCAGGCGACCGGTGCACTGGAAACACTGCTTGGCCTCCATCTTGTTGGTGACGGAGCAAACGTTACATTCCCGGTAGCCTTCCAGCCTCGATCCCCTGCTCATCCTGTCTTTTCCCCGGGCTGAACCCTGACGAAGAACTCTCTTTTTCTGGGACCGTCGAATTCACAGAAGAAGATCATCTGCCAGGTACCGACGACAGGTCTTCCGACATCTATAATGACCGTAACGGAGGGGCCTATGAGGCTTGCCTTGATATGGGCGTCGGAGTTGCCTTCCATGTGTGTAAAGTCCCAGTTTCCGGGTATCAGGCGGCGCAGGCCCATGACCATGTCATGAGCGACGGAAGGATCAGCCCCCTCGTTGATGGTGATCGCGGCGGTGGTGTGGGGACAGTAAAGAACGCAAATGCCGGAGGAAATGCCGGTCTGCCTCAGGGCCTCCTGGACCGACGAGGTTATGTCCACCAGTACTTCCCTTTGCCTTGTGGATAGCGAGATCTTCTGCATACCCCTCCCGTTCAACATCTTCAATAGGTCCAGAGACCAGGGGTGTGAAGCTCCCATTCCGGGTCCGGGATTAGATTTCAGGCACCTTCTGTCTGCAGATTACGGTATACAAAAAACACTGCCAGATCTGTTTTATTAAACCTGTTGAATATAGCCAATCGACCTTTCAAAGTCAAAAGGAATCGGCCAAACTAATTGCAATAGAAGGGAAAATATGCTATCCCTCGGCCATTGTCACTTGAAAGATCCGGGCCGGTTCCAGCCACCCGGGACCCGCCCGCGACCTGCCCAAGGAGGACCCTTTGACTAAGGACCGGCCCAAACCGCGTCACAAGCGTCTGGAGACCGTCAACCTTGTTTCCTTGAGCCACAAGGACCCCGATGGTCGTGTCGACCTGGAGATCGTGGGCCGGACACTGGATCTTTCCGAGGGCGGCATCCTGCTCGAGTGCTCCCAGGCACTGCCCTCCGAGAACAAGGAGGTGGAGGTCATCCTGGGGATCAGGGAACACGTCATCAAGGTGAAGGGTGAGATCGTCCACATGAGGGATCTGGACAATGATTACGTGGGGCTGGGTATCGCTTTTCAGGATCTGAGCGAGGAGGCCGCACGCATCATCACCGGCTTCATGGGCGAGGACGAGGGGTAATTTCTTGACAAAGCTGACCCACCTGGACGAGAAGGGCCGCGCCAGGATGGTGGACGTTGGCGACAAGAAATCCACCCATCGCACCGCCACCGCGAGAGCCGAAGTCCTGATCTCACCCGAAACCCTGAGCCTGGTCCTCGAAGGTGGCGCTCCCAAAGGCGACGTTTTCGCCGTGGCCCGCATCGCAGGGATCGCCGGCGGGAAAAAAACATCCGACCTCATTCCGCTGACCCATCCCATCGGGATCGACTCTCTGAGCGTGGAGATCACACCCGACAGAGATCTCCCCGGCATCCACATACAGGCCACCGCCACGACCACCGGCAGGACCGGGGTCGAGATGGAGGCCATGACCGCTGTTTCGGTGGCTGCCCTCACCGTCTACGACATGCTCAAGTCCCTGGAAAAAGGCATCCGCGTCACCGACATCCGGCTGGTACACAAGGCGGGAGGGAAAAGTGGCGAATATCACGGGGAGTGATATTCGCAGCAGGAGTGGGGGAATGGATGAGCGGGAGAGCGGGGGAAAGAACTGTTTAGGCACAAAGAAATAACTTCCGAACAAAAAACCTCCCAGCGGGAGGTTTTTCTCAGCGTATCGACAGCATTAAGAAATGATTTTCCGGGATTCTTCTCCCCCTCACCCTCTCACCCACTCTCCCCCTCTTGTGCCTCCTAGTCCCTCGGCACTGCCAGCATCCTGTCGAGCGCCCGCTTTGCCTTTACGCGTATATCTTCAGGCACGGTGATCACCGGTTCCATGGTCACCAGGGCATCCCGGACATCCTTCAGGCGGGTCAGCTTCATGTTGGGGCAGATCATATTTTCCGAAAGGGGAATAAAGGTCTTCTCCGGGTTTTCAAGTCTCATCCTGTAAAGAACGCCGTTCTCCGTCCCGACGATGATCTTCTTTGCCTTCGATTCCCGGGCGAAGGCGTACATCCCTGAGGTGCTGGTGATGTGGTCGGCGAGTTCGAGCACCTCCGGCCGGCACTCCGGATGGGCGGCGAAGACGGCGTCGGGGTGAAGGGCCTTGACCTCCAGAACATCGGCGGCAGTGTACATGTGGTGAATGGGGCAGTACCCTTCGTGCCAGACGATCTTCCGGTCCACCTTGGTGGCGATGTACTGAGCGAGGTTCATGTCGGGGATCATGATGAGAGGGTCGGCCTCGGGGGGAAGGGATCTGGCCACGTTCACGGCGTTTCCGGAGGTGCAGCATATGTCACTGACCGCCTTGACCGCAGCCGAGGTGTTCACGTAGGCCACGACCGTCCCACCGGG
>CP070698.1:436570-440448 GCA_020349685.1 bacterium | reverse complement strand
GTATCACCGGTGTCGCCGAAATCGTCTTTGGCGGAGGTGGTGACCAGAAGATAGGGCCTTCCCGACAGGGGACATGAGGGCAGTGTGCCAGGCAGTTTTTGGTCCTGCAGGAGTCTCGAGAGCTCCCAAAGCTGCTGGATGCACCTGTCGGTCACAGCGTCGGTTTTCGTGGTGCCGTGCCGCAGTACCTTTTCCGGCGCCACCACTGGGGCAATGGCGTAAATGCGCCAGCCCAGAAAGAGGACCAGCACACCCAGAGCGATCCCCAGGGTGATGCGGCGCTGTTTCTCCTCCGGAGTAAGCGGTTCCTTGGTCTCGACCGAGGTGACCTTGCCCCCGCTCTTGAGGACCATCTGTTCCAGTTCGAAGGCGCACTCACGGCACAGCGGTTTTCCGTCCAGCTTCTTGGGGATGACGCCGACGATCTCCGCTCCACAGCGCCCGCACTGAGGTTTTTCCTCGTAGACAACCCTTTCCAGCTTTTGATCTCTTTTGGCCATCAGAAGATGTGGGCCCCGTCCTGTTTCCTGATTCGCGTTTGGTTAAGAATCAATTATTACCGCATCGGCAGGTGATCAGTATATTACTTTCAGGGTGCCAAAGACAATCGTTAGAGAAAGGCGGTCTTGATGTCTGTGCCTCACCGATCCGAACCTGGGAGATCAAAGGGCGACCATCTTGAGAAGGAAGAAAGCCAGGATGGTGACAAGTGCCGTAGCCGGGATGGTGATGAGCCAGGAGTGAACGATGCTGCGGATCACCGCCAGATTAAGGGCAGCCATACCCCGGGCAAGCCCGACGCCGATGACCGATCCCACCAGGGTGTGGCTCGTGGAGACGGGCAGGCCCAGCTTGGAGCATACCAGGACCGTCGTTGCGGTGGCGAACTCCGCCGAGAACCCGCGGGAGGGGGTGATGGAGGTGATCTTCTTTCCGATCGTCTCGATGACCCGGTAACCCCATGTGCCGAGGCCTACCACGATGCCGATCCCCCCGAGCCCGAGGATCCACATGGGAACGGGGACCTTCATGACCAGGTCCCCGCTTTTGATAACAGCAACAATGGCCGCGAAGGGCCCGATGGCGTTGGCCACGTCGTTGGCTCCGTGGGCGAAGGCGACGTAGCATGCCGTGCCGATCTGGAGGTAGGCGAAGATCTTTTCCACCTGAACGAAGGCCTCCACCCTTTCTCTGGGGGCCTCCTTCAGTTTCACCGACAGGAAAAGTTTCATGAAGTAATAGGCCAGAACTCCCGTGATAAGGGCTATGACCAGCGCCCTGTTAAAGGAGACGTCAAGCTTCAGGTTTTTCAGCCCCTTGTAGAGCATGGACAAAACAAGGATCACGGCCACCGGAAAAATGAGGATGGGCACGATCCGCCTCGCGGCGCGCACGGGGTTCCAGGAACTGAGGACCGTGCGTTTGATGAAAGTGAAGGTGATCCATCCCATCAGCCCCCCGCACAAAGGGGAGATGACCCAGCTCATGACCACAGATCCCAGCTTGCCCCAGTGGACGGCGGAAATTCCCCCAACGAGGAGCCCGAATCCCACCACGGCGCCGATGATGGAATGAGTGGTGGAGACTGGAAGGCCCAGGAAGGTGGCCAGGTTGAGCCAGATCCCTGCGGCCAGGAGCGCCGCCAGCATGCCCAGAACGAAAAGTTCGGGCTGTCCCTTGAAAACCTCGGTCGACACGATGCCCTTGCGCACCGTGTCGGTGACGTGCCCGCCGACGAGGAAGGCGCCCGCGAATTCGAAGACAGCCGCGAGGAGAACCGCCTGTTTCAGGTTGATGGCATGGGAACCCACGGAGGTGCCCATGGCGTTGGCAACGTCGTTGGCGCCGATGTTCCAGGCCATGTAGAGGCAGGCCGCCGTGGCCAGCCAGAATACCCAGGGTTCGATACCGAGCATATCGTCAGGATTTGGAGAGGAAGAGGCGGACCCGGTTCCCCGTCCGCTCTGCGCCGTTGGCCAGGTCTCCCACCAGTTGGAACACCCGCATCCAGAGGACGATGTTAAGGGCCCCCATCTCCTCCTCCATGCTCAGGAGCTTCTTCAGAAGTTTCTGCTGTTCCAGGTCCGTGGCGTGCTCCATCTCGCCGAGGATCTTGATCATCTCCATGACCTTGCCGGCCTCGGCCCCCCCAAAGGAGGCTTCCATGAGTTCGTCCAGCTCGTCATTGATCCGCGCGTACTGTTCAACCGTTATCATGACCTGGTCCATGAATTCCCAGAAATAGGGGCGGATCTCTTCCGGGAAGGGCAGTTCTTTCATGTTCAGGAGCACAGCCACATCCTCGGCAGCGTCGCTGATGCGGTCCTGGAACCGCAGGATGTCCAGGAGGTCGGTCCTGTCAACAGGGGTGAAGACGGTGCTGGGCAGGTCACCCCGGATCTGGTTCTTGATCTCATCCGCGTCGAATTCGGCCTTCTCCACCTGCTGGATGAGCTGTTTGAGCTTTTCTTCATCCCCCTCCTCGAGGGCCCGGAACAGGTCCGGAACAAGGCGCACGCAGTCCATGACCTTGAGCATGTGGTCCTGCATCGGTCCGAAAGGGGATCGGGCGAATAGGTCGAATATAGTCCGTCTCATGGCACTCCTCCTGGCAAAAGGCCTGAACGATGGGGGGATAATATCAGAGTGTTGGCAAAACACAACCGGCAAGGAGGAAAGGGGTTGAGGAAGGCGCCCAATGGAGGTTGGCGGCCCCTGATATAGAGGCCCTTTTGGGCGGAGGTGATGAATGCAAGACCCGGTCGAGACGGGCCGGTGCGGCCTGCACAGGGTGTCGCAAGGTGGCAGCCCCCGGACACTGGACCCCTTGCCACCTATCCCCTGCTCAACGTCTCATGCACTGCTTTCAGGTCGTGGATGATGGCGATGTGCTGCGGGCAGACCTCCTCGCACTGCCCGCATTCGGTGCATGCCGAGGCCTTCCTTTCATCCGGGAGCATGTGGTTGTACACCATGACATTGAGCTCCGGGTCCTCGAACATGAAGAAGTCGTTGTAAAGGGAGAAGTTCATCGGGATGTTCACGCCGTAGGGGCAGGGCATGCAGTAGGCGCAGTTCGTGCAGTCCACCTTCAACATGCGGCGGTAAAGCTCCCGGACATCCCTGAGGACATTTCTGTCCTCTTCGGTGAGGCAGTTCGCCTTCGCCTCGCCGGCCAGGTCCACATTCTCGAGGACCTGGGCCATACTGCTCATTCCGGAGAGGGCCATGACCACGTCGGCCTGGTCCCAGAGCCACCGGAAGGCCCACTCAACGGGTGACATCCTGGTGGGGGCGCTATCCCAAACCGTCTGGATCGGCTCGGGAATGCGGTCGACCAGCCTGCCGCCCCGCAGCGGTTCCATGGCTATGATCCCGATACCTTTTTGCGCCGCGTAATCAAGGCCTTCCCTTCCCGCCTGGTAACTCTCGTCGTAATAGTTGTACTGGATCTGGCACACCTCCCAGTCGTAGGCGTCCACGATCTCCCTGAAGATCTTGACGTCGTCGTGAAAGGAGAAGCCGACGTGCCTGACCCGTCCGTCGCTGCGTACCCTGTCGAGGAACTCCAGGACCCCCATGGTTAAAACAGGCTCCCAGAAATGGCGGGCAAGTCCGTGAAGGAGGTAAAAATCCAGGTATGGGATATCGAGCCGTTTGAGCTGTTCGTCCAGGATCCGATGGCAATCCTCCACCGACTGGACCATCCATACCGGGAGTTTGCTGGCAATGGAGACGCGGTCTCTGAAGGGCCGGATGGCCTTTCCGAGGAAAGTCTCGCTCTGCCCGCCGTGGTATCCGTAAGCCGTGTCGAAGAAGTTGACGCCGTGCTTGACGGCATATTCCACCATTCTTCGACCTTCCTCCTCGTCGATGTG
>CP070698.1:433612-436470 GCA_020349685.1 bacterium | reverse complement strand
TGAAGGATCCAGGTATGGGGGTAAGGGAGTAAAGGAGTATGGGGGAAAGGCAAATTTCCGCAGAATACGGTAAGACTTTGCCGCGGGTACAGCCTAACATCAAGTTACCCACTAGCAGTTAGCCGAAGCGATCAAAGCTCCATCAGCAGTATGCGGTTACTTTTACCCCCTTACCCCATGACTACCATACCTCCATACCGGTCAATCAGATGAAATCTGATTGACCGCCTTCCTCGGCTCCGCGAAAATCCTTTTTACCTCGGGGTACCTCTGTTTGATAGCAGACCTGATCTGTTCAAGAACGTCCTCGACCTGCCCGGCCGGCACCGTGTCGATAAAATCGAGGCTGATATTGACCAGGATGAAATCCGGTCCCATATGCAGGGTGAGGACCTCGTTCACGGTCTCGACCTGGGTGTAGGAACCGGCCAGGATGCGTATGCCCTGGACGACCTCCTGGTTGGCGCTCTCCCCGATCAGGAGCCCCTTTGTTTCGTAGGCCAGCCACACGGCCGTGCCGCCCAGGATCAGGCCGATGACGACGGAGGCCAGGCCGTCGAAGAGGGGGTTGCCCGTGGTGTGGCTGAGGTATATCCCGGCGAAAGCTGCGATGAGCCCGAGAATGGCGGCAGAGTCCTCGAAAAGCACGACAAAGAGGGAGGGGTTCTTCCCGCGCCGGACAGCCTCCATGTAGCCCCATTTGCCTTTGGAACGCGTAAACTCCCTGAAGGCGAAGAACCATGCCACCCCTTCAAAGAAAACTGCCAGGGCAAGAACGATGTAGTTGATCCTGGGATTTTCCAGCCTGGAGGGGTGAATGATGTGAATGATGCCCTCGTAGAGGGAGATCCCGGCACCCACAGCGAAGATAAGGATGGCAACGACAAAGCTCCAGAAGTAGATCTCTTTGCCGTGTCCAAAGGGAAAATCTTCGTCAGGTGGCGATTGGGCACGCTTCAGACCGTAAAGGAGAAGGACCTGGTTCCCGGTGTCCACCAGGGAGTGGATCCCCTCGGAGAGCATGGCTGAGCTGCCTGAGAGGAGCGCGGCCATGAACTTTGTTGCGGCGATAAGACCGTTGCCGATCAGGGCCGCCCAGATCACCTTTTTGGATGCCAGCGACATGAAGAACCTTTCGCAGAGATGGTTATCGATGCAAACTTTGCAACATCAGGCACGATATGTTTAAATAGGCGTCCTCTTATTCATACCACCCTTAACCACATCGTACCGGATAAGGAGAGACAGATGCAGATAAGCAAGAACAGTGTTGTTTCCATCCACTATACCCTTAAGGACGAAAAAGGAGAAATTATTGACACCTCCGATGGAAAAGACCCCCTTGACTATCTCCATGGAGCCGGACAGATCATCCCGGGCCTGGAGAACGAGCTGGAGGGCAGGTCCACCGGAGAGGAATTTTCCGTCGTCATCGAGCCGGAAATGGGTTACGGCACCCGTGAGGAAACCCTCGTGTATGAGGTGCCGAAATCTGAGTTCGAGGTGCCTGAGGAGGTCGAGGTAGGGATGCAATTTCGTGTCGGCGCTGAAGGCGGCAGCATGATCATGGTCGTGGCCGGGGTGCACGATGACATGGTGACCCTGGACGGCAACCATCCCCTTGCCGGCATGAACCTGGCCTTTGATGTTTCCGTCGCCGGTGTCCGCGAGGCCACGGAAGAGGAGATCAAGGCTGGTCAGCACGTGCACGGGTCGGGATGCGGATGCTGAAAAAATTCCGCCAGACCCGCACCGGCATTTTTCCAGCAGTATCTGGTCTCTAGTGTCTGGCATCTAGCGGAAAGACCGTTGGGCAGTTAACATGTCCTCAAAACAAAAAAGTTTTTCGCTAGACACTAGAACCAGACACTAGACACCAGATACCAGATACTATGGATGATCTCCCCCAAGCTTCAGTGATTGTGGGGAGATCATCCATTTTACCCTCCATTCTCCTGTTTTTTCCAGGCACGCCACCGTCCCGGGTTTAAAGTCCAGGACATCCCTTCCGCTGTCGTTGAGCAGGAGCAGCGATGCCAGCCGTGACATGAAGGGCAGGTGGCCCACCAGCATGGTGTCCATGTCCATAATCTCCAGGCGCTGAGCCCAAACAGCCGGATCATCCATCGGTCCGAGACCGTCCGTCTCCTCCGGTCCGGGAGCCATTGGGAGAGCCTGCCAGATGAGAGAGGCCGTTTGGGAGGCCCTTAAACGGGGACTGTGAAAAATGTGGCCCGGAAGAAGCCTGAAATGGCGGGCCAGCATATCGGCCAGGTCCCGGATCTGGGCGTCCCCATCTTTGGAAAGAGGCCTTGCAGGGTCTTCCCCGTCGCTTACCGCTTCGCCGTGTCGCACCAGATAAACCTTCACAATAAAGCCCTCCGAGCAGGTTCCAGGACCCCGGACACGGGCACCCCGTCAGGTGCGGTTAAACCGTCGTTGCCCTTCCCCGGGGATCTATCCGCCCATCTTCCCATTTTGATCCGTCTGTAACCATAACATTTGTGCTAAGAGAGATTCTAAATTACAATAATGTTCCCGGCAACTCTCCTTTTAACGAAGCACACGGTAAGGACATGGATGAATCACGACTGAAAATAATGCTGGAGGCGAGCCCGGACATGTACCTTGTCATTGACCGGGGCGGCATCCTGGTGGATTTCAAACCCTCACGAACCTTCGCCCCGGCCGGTCCTCCCGCCGATTTTCTGGGCAGACCCCTGAGTGATGTCGTGCACGGTGATCTGGCTGAATCAGGCGTGGTCAAGATGAGAGAGGTCCTCGACACCGGCAGGGAGAGCGTTCTGGAATACCAACTTCCGGTCAACGGGGATTCCTGTTTCTATGAGGCCAGGTTC
>CP070698.1:430178-433512 GCA_020349685.1 bacterium | reverse complement strand
GCGCTCTACCGAATCAAGATCCAGGACATCTCCCTTTATGACCTGTAATTTTTCATGTTTCAGTTCGAGTTTTTCAGGACTGCGTGCAAACGCAGTAACATCATGTTCCAGTTCAAGCGCTTGTGTCACAACCTGGCGACCTGTGGGACCTGTAGAACCGAAAACGATCAATTTCATTTTTTCCCCCAGTTTGTTTCAAAATGTTAACCGATCACTTCTATCGACCAACGTATTGGTTCTTTTCTATAGTCTAAATGCTTATTGGCACCCCTTGGGGTCAGAGCAGTCTGGCATTTATCAGGGCGCATGTGACGGTGGTCATAAAAGTGGTAAATCCTTAAACCCTGAGATACGACCCCAGGGTTCAGGGCGGCGCGTTTCACGGCTCCCTCCCTCTGAAAAGGAAAACCGCCCCCAATCGGAGGCGGTCCTGATGATCGATCACGATGTCTCCCCCTACCCCGGTGCTGCTCTAAAGTTTAGACGAGAACGGGTTGGGGGGCAAGGACGGGTAAAGAACCAGTAATAGTATAAAGTAATATTAAAAGTGGAAACCGCGCTCTCCCAGGTACTATCGCTATTAGCCTCACTATTACTTTCCTCGTGTAGTCGGACGCAGGGATGATCCGGTTATTGGAAAGAGTGCAGAAAGGGCAGTTCTCGTCCATCATATTCCTGAAAGGATCTTCTCGAAGGTTTCGGTGAACGATCCACCTTCTGCGGACTCGTCGAACTGCTTTAGCCATCGGCGGATGTACGCCGTATCGGTCTCCGGATTGCGGATCAGAACGGACCGGACATCCTCCAGGTCACGCGGCCTTCCGGCGAAGATCTTGTGGATGATCAGGTCCTCTACCTGGGCGAAGGCCACGTCCTGACCGGCCATCGTGACCTTGTGAGCCCGGGCGATAGCCTCGACCTCGTAGGGCGTAAAGGAAAAGATGAAATCGACACGGATTCCTGTCCCGGGGTGCTGTGTCGGCAGGACCATGGTCCTGCCCACGAACCCCTCCACATCGTCGGGCAGAGGGGTGACCCCGATGTCATTTGCTGAGCGCAGGACATCGGGCAGCCACGAGGTGTCCGCACCGATGGTCACATCGATGTCCCGTGTCAGGCGCGGCTCTCCGTAGAGGAGGACCGCCTGGCCTCCGATGATCATGTAGGGGATCTTGCGGACCGCCAGAGATGCCGCGATGCGGGCGATCAGCTCCTGGAACATGAGTTCAGGATCCTGGCGACAGTGAGGTCGGTCTCGATGCCTTCCATGGGGTCAGCGGGAGGTAGCACGCCGAGGTCGCGGCCCTCTTCCCAGAGACGGGTGAAGATCTCAAGGGCCTGGCTGTGGTCGAGCCGGCCCTCTTTCCGGGCGAGATCGTCCTCAAACTGCTTTACGACATCGAAATCCCTGCTCATGGAAACTCCTTAAAATTACTGGTTATTTTACCTTTTCAACGAGTTTCTGGCAAGATACGACCCCCCAATGCTGAAACCGGAAATTATCACCCCTCTTCTCCCACCACCCTGATGGCGCCTATCTCCAGCAAGGGCTCGAAGAGGTTGGCGGCTCCCCCATGTTCCACGATCCGCCCGTTTTCGATCCTGTTGACGTTGACACCCGTAAAGGTAACCGCCCTGCCGGTCGGCTTGATACCCATCCAGTGACCTTCGTGAGTACCGCGCGCGGTGATACAGGTGGCCACCCATTGACCCTCCGCGATCTGCATCTCAACAGTTAGTTCGAGGCCGGGATAGGTCTGCCTGACACCGAGGAGGTGATCCCTGGCTCCCTGGATGCCGACAGGGTACCTTTTGCCGCTGTGGACCTCCGTATAATCCGGCGAAATAAATTCCTCGATATCGGCGACATCCCCGGTGTTGATGACCTCCTCGATATAACGCCGCACCAGGTTCTTGTTTTCCTCAATGGACATCGTGGCTCTCCTTCCCGGAACCGTGCCTTGGGATCATTTTCCCGTCCCCGCAGTCAATATGCAGCCTTGACTCGTGTGTCAGATTCATGGCCTGGCCCCAAAGGTTTCAATCCGCAAAGGGCCGCAGAGAAAGAATATTTAACTTTTAACTAACGTCCCCCAGGGCGAGGGAGGCGAAACGCAGGCGAAGGGGGTCAGGAGGGATGAAGAAAGTAGAAAGTAGAATGTAGAAAGTAACAAGGGAAAAAACCTTTCTACCTGTTGCTTGTTACCTTCCACCGCTTTTTCCCACAATTTAGGGCCTGACCCCCTAGATCCAAACCCAACCCCAAACCGGCGGTTCCTTCTGTTATAGTGGTTTTAAAAGAGCCGACCAGCAAAAAAGTACGTTTTCAGGACCCGGGAAGCACCCGGTCCGGAAGGAGGTTGTTTTATGGCTTTCAAATGGGACCCACCCCGGGGTGGCCAACAACCCTCCCTGGAGGAATCCCTGGCGGAGATCCGCGAGAAGTTCAAAGGAGCCAAGGGGTTCAAGGGAGGTCCAACTATCAACGCTTTTATCATTATCATGGTTCTGGGGCTGGCAGCGTGGACCTCCTGGTTCACGGTCCAGCCTGAGGAGACGGGTGTCGTACAGCGGTTCGGCAAGGTCATGCGCACAGCCGATCCCGGCCTGAACTTCAAGCTGCCCTTCGGCATCGAAACGGCCACAATGGTGCCTACGGCCCGCGTCCTGAAGGAAGAGTTCGGGTTCCGCACTGCGGCCGTCAGGCCGGGCCAGAGGACACGGTACGTCGAGGGCGGTTCCTACGAGGACGAGTCGCTCATGCTCACTGGTGACCTGAATGTCATCGATGTCCAGTGGATCGTCCAGTATCGTATCCAGGACCCCATCGCCTACTTATTCAACGTCCGGGACACCCGCAAGACCATACGGGACATCACCGAGGCGATCATGCGCCGGGCCGTGGGAAACCGCCTCGGCAGCGCCGTTCTGACGACAGCCAGGGTGGAGATCGCCAGTGAGGCAAGGGAGGACATCCAGAAGATCCTCTCCGAATACGAGACAGGTGTGCGTCTCGTCACGGTGGAGCTCCAGGACGTGACCCCCCCTGACCCGGTGAAGCCTGCCTTTAACGAGGTCAACGAGTCGCGGCAGGACAGGGAGAGGACCATCAACCAGGCCCAGGAGGTCGCCAACAGGGAGATCCCCAAAGCCCGCGGGGTTGCGGAGCAAAGCATCAGCGAGGCCGAAGGGTACGCCACGGAGCGCGTCAACCGTGCCGAAGGTGAAGCGAAACGGTTCGAAGCCATCCTGGCCCAGTACAGGAGCGCCCCCAAGGTGACCCGGCGGAGGCTTTATCTGGAGGCCATGAACGACTTCCTTCAGGATGTGAAGG
>CP070698.1:427463-430078 GCA_020349685.1 bacterium | reverse complement strand
GCCAAGAGGATGGAAAGGGTCGCGTCCCTGTACACCGATTTGACCTGCACGAGCCGGCTGTCGTGGCCCTTCAGGGCATTGACCGCTTCCATGACCAGGCCGGCCTTTTTCTTCAGGGGGATCCCGGCCGGGTCCCGGCCTGCGGGAAGGGGTCCCGGCGGCAGCTCCGTGAGCTGGACCTTTCTCTTGCCACCCCTGGAACCGGCACCGGAGGCGAGGTCGGAGGCCAGGGCCAGAAGAGATTCAGGCTTCAGGTTCACCGTCGTAGCGAAGTGAGTAATACCCTCGCGGATGATCCTCAAGCCCACCCCCTTTTCCCGGACGGTGGAGATGCGTTCCATCTGGCCGGACTCGGCCTCCAGCTGCCTGGAGGTCATGTCCTGATAATAAATATCTGCGAACTCTCCGACCGTGGTCAGGAGGGTCGAGATCACCTTTTCGATCAATGAAGGTTCCAGGATCATCGGGGATCCCTCCCTAGCTGGTGGATGGCGACAGCCTTGTTGTGCTCGACAAGGGTATTTGAGAAGACGTGAGTCCCGTCGCCTTTGGAAACGAAGTAGAGATAGTCCACCTGGGCCGGGTAGAGGGCCGCCCTGAGGGAGGCCTCCCCGGGGTTGGCGATAGGGCCCACCGGCAGACCGCTGCGAGTGTAGGTGTTGTAGGGGTGGTCGGTCCGAAGGTCCGCCTTCGTGAGGTTCCCGTTAAAATCCAGGAGACCGTAGATGACGGTCGGGTCGGTCTGGAGCCGGTATCCCTTTTTAAGGCGGTTGTGGAAGACCGCCGACACCTGCTCCCTCTCCTCGGGTGCTCCGGTCTCTTTCTCGATGATGGAAGCCAGGGTGACCACCTCGAGCTCACTCATGCCGATCTCATCGGCCCGCCGCTTCATCTCCCCGGTAAAAACGGTCTGGTATTTGGCCACCATCCGGCCCAGGATCTCCTCCTCGGAAAGCCCCTTGGGCCAAAAATAGGTATCCGGGAACAGAAATCCCTCCAGGCTGTCGGCGGGAACACCCAGTTCCCGGCAGAATTCCGGGTCTTTCGCCAGCTCGAGGAAGCGGGCGGCGTCCCCCAGCTCGTAATGGGCCAGGAGATCGGCGATCATAGCGATGCTGTAGCCTTCGGGGATGGTCACAGGATAGGTGACGGCCTTGCCCTTCGCCAGGACCTCGAGGGCCTGGCCGGGCGTCATGCCGGTGTTGAACATGAGTTCCCCCGCCTGAATGCTGGATGAAAGGCCCTTGATCTTCCCCAGGAAGACGAAAGGCTTCAAGGATCTCACCACGCCGGCGTCCACCAGCATCCTGGAGGCGGCAACGAAGGAAGATCCACTTGGGATGATGACAAGGACATCCTGGCCGGGGTCCTCAGCAGGTGTGTTCCAGAAGCTCCACACGCCGATGGCTGCCGCCACCGAAACGACGGTCAGCACGAGGACCGCGAAGGCGGTGATGTGGTGTTTCCTTTTCGGTCTGCCTATTCGCATCAGTTATAAACCCTGTTTGAACTTGATCGCTTCTAAGGGCCGATTAATAAATAATTTCCATAATAAACCGTTTTTCCCTGCCACTCAAAATCCATAAGACAATAAAGTCAAAAGACACCTCAGCGGTATCACGAAAAAGCATTAGAAGGCTATTACCACAGAGGACACAGAGGTCACAGAGGAAACCGTTTATCAACGCCATCACCTGAACAATCGAGCCTGTGGGTAAGGGATCAAAGCGAGCTTTTATCCCGTACCCGAAGGCTCGACCCGTGGATTTCTATGAAATCCCTTTCCCGAAAGGGAAAGGTCAGGTGATGGAAAATATTCCATCACAGTTTAACCAGATCCTTCCAGCCTTTCCTGGCGTAACTCTGTGGGACGGGCGGCCTACCGAAGGGCCGCCTCTGTGCACTCTGTGATAATGCTTTTGATCTTTTCCTGCGTACTGCGTGCTGCGTCCCGCGTGCTTTCTTTTCTAGTCCCTGTTCTTATCCAAGTACGCCTGGAGAAAGAGGGCCGCGGCCACCTGGTCCACCTTTTCCTTCCTTTTTCTGCGCGAGACGTCGCCGCCGATGAGCGCCCTCTCGGCCGCCGCCGTTGAGAGCCTCTCGTCCCAGGTGTCCACCGGAACCCGGACCTTTGCGCGCAGCCTTTCCACCACCTCCAGCACCCCCTCGGCCTCCGGGCCCACGCTGCCGTCGAGCCGGACAGGCAGGCCGAAAATGATCAGTTCCACTTCGTTACTCACGGCGATATCCGTTATTGCGGTAAGGTCCCTTTCCAGGGAACCGGCTCTTTTGATGATGCCGTGGGGGGAAGCGATGGTGCGGGTCTCGTCTGAAAGGGCCACGCCGATGCGGCGCTGTCCCCAGTCGATACCCATGATCCGTCCCATGTCCTGTCCGTTAACCTCCCGTATAGCTGCCAACGCGCCCCGCGAAGGGCGCCCAAATCGACTACCAACGCGCCTGGGAACGGCGCCCGGATCAGTCACCAACGCGCCTGGAAGCGGCGCCCGGATCAGTCACCAACGCGCCTGGGAAGGGCGCCCGGATCGATGATCGATCACTGTATCATCGATCCGTGAGGAAACCGAAAACCACGCTTTTCGGTTTCCGTAGCG
>CP070698.1:424610-427363 GCA_020349685.1 bacterium | reverse complement strand
GCATGAAGTGTTGGGCTTGGAGCCAGAAGAGGTCGCCTGAACTCATTTTCCGGGCAGAGCGTTGCTTACTCGGCCGCGAACCGGAAAATTTTTTGTACATTTGTGGGAAATGCCACAGCCATCCCGCCGAAAGCTCGTCATTATCGCGGCGATCAGAACGCAACGCGATTTGCCGTAGCCCTGGGTGTTTCCATGGCCCTCACTCCATGGGTGGCGAGAACCGCCAGAGCCATAGGAATGGTGGACCGCCCCGACGGCGATCTGAAAAATCACGGCGAACCGGTGGCCTACCTCGGGGGGCTGGCTGTTTTCGTGGCCTTCCTGGTGGGGTTCGCCCCCTTTTACCAACTGGACAGGCAGGTGCTGGCCATCCTGCTCGGCGGGACCCTCATCGTCCTTCTGGGCCTCCTCGATGACCTGGGGAACCTGAGGCCGGCCACGAAACTTCTCGGGCAGACCCTGGCCGTCCTCATCGTCATCAAGGCCGGGGTCGCCATCAAGATCGTTTTTCTTCCGCCCATAGTCTCCTACCCGCTGTCCTTTCTGTGGCTCATCGGCATGACCAACGCCTTCAATATCATCGACATCATGGACGGCCTCTCCTCCGGCATCGGGACCATTGCGGCAACCTTTCTATGCATCGTCGCCCTGTCCTCGGGCCAGGTGGGTGTGGCCCACATGACCCTGGCTCTGATGGGCGCGCTCCTCGGTTTTCTCAGGTACAACCGCCAGCCGGCGAGCATTTACCTCGGTGATGCCGGAAGCCTGTTCATCGGTTTCGTGCTGGGGGCCCTGGGAATGGTCGGGATCTACGCGAGGAACAATCCGGTGGCCGTGCTGGCTCCGGTTCTCATCCTGGGCGTACCCATCTTCGACACCCTCTTCGTCATGACCATCCGCTGGATGAGGGGACTGAACCCGCTGCGCGGCAGTCCCGATCACTTTGCCCTCAGGTTGAGGAAGTGGAGGCTGAGCGTCTCCCAGACGGTCAACCTGAGCTGCGGCCTGGCCATTCTTCTTGGCATGGCGGCCCTGGTCATGGTTTTCGGCAGCCAAAGGGCGGCGGTGATAATGCTCCTTGCGGTGAGCGTGGCGATGATCCTTTCCGCCCTCTGGCTGAAGAAGATCGACATGAACCTCTAGAAATAAACCAATGGATGAAGGGAAGTACGGAACGCACGATGCCTAGGGAGATGAAATCAGAACATCAGGTCAAGGCGGCCATCGTCATCCTGGCGATCCTGGCGATATCCGCTTCTGATCTTGTGATCCCGATGGAAGCGCTGGCGAGGAGGCCGATCACTGCCTGGCTGTGGTGGTTCGTTCTCATCGCGGCCTCCTGGGGACAGGGGGCGGTTCTGATCCAGGCTTTTGCCAGGGACGGGTTCCGTGAGATGCCCGAGGCGCGGGCCGCTGTCACAGTGGGCCTCGGGATGGGCATCCTTTCCTGTGAGGCCTTGCTCCTGGGCATGGCTGGTCTTTTCACCCGGCCGGCCCTGACCCTCCTCGTCCTCGCAGTCCTCCTGGTTGGACTGCTGATCCAGCGGGTCCGCCGTGATCATCATATCCCGGAATTTGAGGCCGTCTCCCAGGGAGCGCGAGGTCCCCTCATGCTTGTGGGAGCAGCCCTCCTGATCAACCTCGCCTATCTCCTGGTCCCTCCCGTTTTCTTCGACGCCGTGACCTATCACCTGGAGCTGCCCTCCCGCTACCTCCTTGAAGGACGGATCTTCCATGTCGGGGAGAACCTCTACTCCGGTTACCCCCAGCTCGTCGAGATCCTTTACGGGGCAGGCCTCGGTCTGGACGGGGTGGCCCTGGCCGGAATGATCTCTCTCACCTCCTTCATCCTGACCCTCGCCCTCCTGTGGGGTTGGGGCAGGAAGCGGTTCGGAGATGAAGGTTCCGCGTGGGGGCTGGCGATCCTGGCGCTGTCGCCGCCGCTGATGATCCTGGTGGGATTTTTCCACAACGACTGGTTCGCCGCCTTTTTTACCCTTGCGGCCGTATTCCTTCTGATGGAGGGTTCCCGGCAAGCGGGTGTCATGCTCCTTGCGGGTGTGATGGCGGGCCTGGCGGGGGGTTGTAAATACACCTCCCTGGCCTTTGCCTTCGCCGCCCCTCTCGCCGCGGGGATCATGGTCGACGTGCTGGGAAAGGAAAGGTTCCGCGCGGGGCCGTGGCTGCTTTTTCTCGCATCGGCGCTCATCGCGGGATCCCCATGGTACATCAAGAACCTGATCTTCACCGGCGACCCCTTGTACCCCCTTCTTTCGGGACTTGCGGGGGCAAACCCGGGTATGAAGATCCTTGCCGTGGACACCCACTTCAAGGGACTTGCCCTGTCCGACCTCTGGAGCTGGCTTACGGTTCCCTATACGGCCATTTTTCGCAGCTGGGAACTCCAGTTCCACATCTCCCCGGGATTCCTCCCCCTGATCCTGGTACCGACGCTGTTGTCCTTGAGAGGCAGCGGGACGGGCAGCCGGTTCCTCGGACTGTGGGGCCTCTCGACCTTCCTGGCCTGGTATCTGAGCTTCCGTGTGGGCCGTTTTCTCCTGCCCCTTCTCTGTCTGGGGTGCCTCTACTTGGGAGCCGGCCTGGTCCGCGCGACCCAGGCCCCTACCGCCTGGAATAGAGCGCTCCGGTCCCTCGCAGTCCTCCTTCTGCTGGCAGGCATAGGGTCCTTCGTCGGTTTCGACGCCAGGTACGTCAACCGCACGGGGGCAGCCATGGGTTCGGAAGATCCAGGG
>CP070698.1:419135-424510 GCA_020349685.1 bacterium | reverse complement strand
TATCGATTCCCAATTAACGGACCTTTCCACTTCTCCTTGCCCCAACCCCTTATAAATGGTACAAAAAATCGAATAACCCGGGGAAACGAGGTGAGGGATATGTTCGAGCTCCTTTCCGATATACAGTCTGTGCCTATCCACAAGGACTCTCTGGCCATGGTCCATCGCGGCATGAACAAAGTCCGCGTCTCTGTGGGCGATCACATCTCAGAGCCATCCGAGGTTTATATTATTACGGGACAGGTCAACGGCGACTTCGAATCCTATGTCATCTTTTACATGCTTGAACCTGAGATCCGGGTGGTCTACGGGTGTGACAAAAACCCCTATCCGGCGTCCGTAAAGGATCAGGTCATTGAGGAAGCCACTATTTTTGTTGAAGAAATGGGGTCGATCCTTGAAGAGGTGCCCTGGCAGGACATGACACCGGTGCAGCGTGAGGCCTGGATAGAAAAAGAGATCCTTTATTCCCAGCCTTTCATCGAGGAGATCGAGGAGCTCCAGGAGATAGAGGAAGGTGTTGTTGAGGATGCAGAACTGGCCGAAGAACCTGAATACGATGTAGACAGCGGGTTTGTTGAGGTCAGCGAAGATGAACTGCAGCAGGTTCTGGAAGACAGTGAGGAAGGTGAACTCCCTCAGGTTCTGGAAGGGACCCCTGTCGATGAAATAGATGAGAATGGGGAAGAAGCCTCTGAGGTGCTTTCAGAAGAAGAACCTGAAGGTGAAGATGAAGAGGACGACTCGGATGGTCTTCAGGACGTTGTCGTGGCCGAAGGAGATTTCGATGAGCTTCTCAAGCAGGCGTTTCTGAAACCCGACGTCGCCGAGAAAACAAAGAGGAAGATACCGAAATTCAGGAGGAAAGAACCACCGCCTGAGGATCTGGCTGAAGAGACTGGCGAAGAATTCGACGAAGATGATCTGGCGGTTTCAGAGGCCGAGTCCGACGCTGACCGTGAGGAAATGGATGAGGCCGCTGCCGGTCCGATGAGGAGGGATCCCCCAGTTCCTGCCAGCGACGTTCACCCTGTATCCGCGAAGGCAAATGAAACCATTTCATCCGAGAGGGAAACCAGGCTCAAGGTCGTAAGGTTCCTGTCCAGATTTTGATTGCGCGCATATGAACCAGGGAGGTCCGGAGATTTGAATCCTTACAAGAGAACCCTTGCACTGTCGTTGATCATCCCCACCCTGTTGTCGATTCTCGGCTGTGCGGGGACATCCCAGAAAAGGGAGGAGAATATCCGTGAAGGCCAGATCCACATGCAGATGGGATCGAATTATCTGAACAAGGGCAACATCGAGCTTGCGCTTTTCGAGCTTACCAAGGCATCGCGACTGATCCCCGAGGATCCGGATGTCCACTTCGCCCTCGGCACGGTGCACCTCCTGCGCGAGGAAGCGGAATTGGCCATGGAGGAGTTTCTGCGTACCGTAAGCCTGAACAGGGAACACGCGGATGCCTACAATAATCTGGGATATACCTATCTGAAGCTCGGGAGGTGGGACGAGGCTATCGAAGCCAGCCAGAAAGCCCTGGGGGTGGTCAATTATGACACTCCGGAACGGGCCATGACTATTATCGGGTGGGCCTATTACAAGAAGGGTGAATCAGGCAGGGCTCTGGAGATGCTGAAAAGAGCTCTCAACGTAAAGGACAACCAGCCGGACACTGAAAACAGGATCGCCACCATATACCTCGAGGAGGGCAGGCTGGACAAGGCAAAGATCATCCTCCAGGATCTGGCTAAACGCTATCCACGATTTTCATCAGCCAGACTCAACCTCGGCATCGTGTATTACAAGGAAAGGGATTTTGTCGCTGCAAGACGTGAATTCAAGGCGGTCGTCGATCTTGTAGACCGCCAAAGTGAGGAGGCAAGGCTTGCAAGAGGCTACCTGGACCTCATCGAATGAGATCCTCGTACTTGCCAGTGAACTGGGCCAAAGGATCCGGAGCTACAGAACGGATGCCGGCGTCGAGCTGACGGATCTGGCCGTTCGGACGCGGATCGGGGCCAGATATCTGCAGTCCCTTGAAGAGGGGAAGTTGGAGGAACTTCCCGGACCGGTCTTCATAAAGGGCTTCATCAGGTCTGTATGTGCCGAACTGGAAAGGGATCCTTTCCCCCTCATTGACCTCGTAGACCAGATCCATGTTGAACACCCTGCCGAGGAACCTGATCAGAGCAACGGATCCAGAAGGGTGGTGCCTCTCATCCTTTCCGGTGTTCTCCTGGTGGGGCTGGTTACGGGAGGTATCCTTCTTCACGGCGGCAAGGAGGATCAGGGATCTGACCGGTCCCCCGTTCCTGTCGAAAACGCTGGTCAAGCGGTGGCTCAGGCCGCACAGGACCAGTTCACGGATGAGAAAGAGGCGGTTGAGCTGGATCTGCTGCTAAGGGCTACGGAAAGGACGTGGCTCAGGATCCAGGCCGACACTTCGCAGCCCTGGGAAACCACCATGAAGACGGGAGACGAAATAAGGCTCAAGGCAGTTGAAAGCGTCAGCCTCATTATTGGAAACGCCGGAGGCATCCTTTTCGAGTTGAACGGAAAGAGGTTCGGCCCCCTGGGAGAGCACGGTCAGGTCATCTCCAATTACGTCATAACGAGGGATAATTTATAAATTTGGTGATTAGTGAATGGCGAAGGTTGAATGGGGAAATTGAAAGTGGAGACGGGTTGGGAAGGATAAGTGGAATTAGAAGTATAAGTATGAAATTGCGGCTCTGGCACGACTTCTACTTCTAATTCTACTGTCTTACCTTCCAGGCAAAAAGGTTTTGCCTGTCCTTTCTCCCCTGTAAAATTTAACCCGAAGATAGGTCCGCAGATCGCTGCTGTGGATCGACTGGAACTTGGAACCGGGGTCCTTATGTCTATCACCAGGCTGAGAAATATCGGCGTTATCGCCCATATCGACGCGGGTAAGACCACCACGACCGAAAGGATCCTCTACTACACGGGAAAGATCCATCGCATGGGCGAGGTCGACCAGGGGTCAGCGCAGATGGACTGGATGCCCCAGGAACAGCAGCGAGGCATCACCATCACCTCTGCTGCCACGAGCTGTGCCTGGAAAGATCACATCATCAACATCATCGATACGCCGGGCCATGTGGATTTTACGGCCGAGGTGGAGCGCTCTCTGAGGGTTCTCGACGGTGCTGTGGTCATTTTCTGCGCCGTTGCCGGAGTCCAGCCGCAATCGGAAAAAGTGTGGAGACAGGCCGAAAAATACGGCGTACCAAGGTTGGTATTTATTAATAAAATGGACAGGTTGGGAGCTGACCCTAACAAAGCACTTAAAGGGATGGAGCAGGTGCTTGGAGCGGTCCCAATTTCGATCCAGATCCCGGTCGGCAGTGAATCGGGTTTCTCTGGTGTTATCGATCTCATCAAAATGGAGAGCCTGAAATGGTCGGATCCTGAAGGGGGCGAGATAGCCCGTGGATCCATTCCGGAGGAACTTCTGGAAACGGCACGCAGTGAACGGGACAGGATGCTCGAGATCCTGGCAGAACAGGACGACAGGATCATGAGCCTCTATCTGGAAGAACGGGAAGTGCCGGCTGAACTCGTAAGGGAGGTTATAAGAACCGGCACCATCAAGGGGAGTTTTGTTCCGGTCCTTTACGGTTCTTCCCTGAAGAACAAGGGTGTGCAGCCTTTGCTGGATGCCGTTATCGACTTTCTACCATCGCCGGAGGATCTGCCTCCCGTAAAGGGGGCCTGGGATCAACAGACTGTCACAAGGGTGCCGGACGCTGAAGAACCCTTTTCAGCCCTGCTTTTCAAGGTCATGGCCTTCGCGGGACGTCCGACCCTGTTTTATGTCCGTGTCTACTCGGGAAGATGTTCACTCGGGGACAAGGTGCTCAACACCAGAACCGGCAAGACGGAGAGGGTCATGAAAATCATGCGGATGCATGCCAACCGGAGAGAGGAGATCCGGCAGATGTCCGCCGGGGACATTCTGGCTCTCGTGGGCCTGCGTGATGCCAGGACGGGGGACACCCTGTCTGATCCGGCTCAGCCGGTTGTTTTCGAAGAGCCTGTCTTTCCGCAGCCGGTTATTTTCGTGGCCATCGAGCCCAAGAGCGTCAAGGACCAGGAAAGGCTCATGAATGTCCTTGGGATCCTTGCCGAGGAGGACCCGACTTTTCAGGTGCGCGTGGATGAAGAAACAGGGCAGGTGATCCTCAGTGGCATGGGTGAACTTCACCTGGACGTGCTTGCTGAGCGTTTATTCGCGGAATTCAACGTACAGGGAAGGGTGGGGAACCCCCAGGTCTCGTACAGGGAAACCGTGACAAAGAGTGTCAGCGCCTCGGATCGCTTCGCCCGTGAGATCGCGGGAAAGGATCAGGAAGCTGTCGTCACCCTCAGAGTAGAGCCTGTGCCCATGGGAGGTGCGGTCCAGTATGAAGATCGTGTTGCCGACGGAAAAATTCCCCCTGAGATGAGACAGACCATAAGGGAGGCGGCTCTGGAGGCTGCGGCAAGCGGTGTCAAAGCGGGTTATCCCGTTATCGATATGAAAATTATCCTGATCGACGGCGAGTATCACCCCGACCGTTCCACCGATATGGCCTTCAAGGCAGCGACATCCAACGCCCTCAACCAGTGCCTGAGGGATGCCAATCCGGTTCTCCTGGAACCCATTATGTCCGTTCAGGTCGAGACACCGGAAGATTTTACGGGCGAGGTCATGGGGAGCCTGACCCATCGCCGAGGCACCATCGAAGGTGTTGAGAAACAAGGACAGATGGAGGTGATCAGCGCCAAGATCCCTCTCATCGAGATGTTCGGCTATACGACCAATCTGCGTTCACTGACCCAGGGCAGGGGAACCTTTACCATGGAACTGGCCCACTACAGGGAGGTCCTGGAGTGAAGAGGAACCTCATTGTCTTCACCGATCTGGACGGAACCCTCCTGGACCACAGATCCTACGGGATCAGGGCGGCTCTGCCGGCCATAGACCTTCTGATCCGGCGAGGGTTCCCGGTCATACCGGTCAGCAGCAAAACAGCGGCAGAGATGCGTCGATGGATCAGGCTTCTCACCCTTCAGGGGCCTTTTATCTGCGAGAACGGCTGCGGCATTGTCATCCCTGTTGGCACTTTCGACGAAAAACCGCAAATGGCGAAGGAGATCGGTGGTGAGTGGAGGATCTCTCTCGGCACCGGCATAGAACAGGTAAGAAAGGGGCTCAAAATCCTTTCGGCCAAGGCGGGATTTTCATACCGCTCTTTTGACGAGATGACGGTTGAAGAGCTCTCATCCCTGACTGGCCTCGCAGGCGACGAGCTTCAGGATAGCCTGATAAGAGAGTACGACCTGCCCTTTGTCATAGACAGCGATGG
>CP070698.1:414979-419035 GCA_020349685.1 bacterium | reverse complement strand
TTGAGATATCAGATCTGAGATATGGGATTGTGGCGGCGTATCGCCGCTCCCTTTCCCTGCCCAAATTCTTGAAATATTTACAACTTTTGTTACCTTTCCACCTCCACGCCCGGTTTCAGGTACCGTGCTCTCCCATTTACGGCAACTTTGACCGGGATGACCTCTCCGGATGATGCCACGCAAAGGTAAAAAATTATAACATACTGAAAAATATAACAATTTATCATATGTGTGGCTCCAGACCGCCATGCCCTTGTCCTTGGGCGCCGCACATGGAGAGGGAGCTGAACCCTGTCTTTCCTTTTGACCATATTGTCGGCATAATTTTCGCATGGATATTATCCTATGAGCTGGAAACCTCTCGTTTACATCATAACGCCGGAATATGCCGAGCGGACCGTTTTAAGGGCCCAGCTGCTCGGAGCGGACTATAATGTCGCCGCCTTCTACTCCTCGGAAGAGGCTCTGCCTCGCCTCGTCGAGGGCATACCCCACGTCATCATCGTCGACGCCGACCACGCACTGGACAAGGACGGCTTCTTCCCGGTACTCATGGAACGTCTCAAAGACGCCCTTCCTATCCCGCTCCTGCACATACGGGAACACGAAAACGGGGAGCCGATCCCTCCCATACAGATCGAAGGCTGCGACGACACCCTGATCCGCCCCGTAAAATCCCTTGAACTTCTCTCCAGGGTTAGGTCGCTGCTCCGCAACAGGCAGCTCCTCGGCCAGGTGAGGATCCAGGAAAATTTCCTGGCAAGCAAAGACATCAAGCCCTTCACGGCCAACGACTCCCTTCCCACCATCCTCCTTGTCGAGGACGAGGCGGCCGAGCTCGCGAACATCGGACGTCTTCTGCAGGAGATCCCCTGCGAGGTGATCGAGGCCCGGACACCGGCAGACGCCCTCTGGCACGTGAAGAGGAAGGTCCCTCAGCTGGTCATCGTGGACCTTCTTTTCCCTGACCTGGACGGCCTCGAGCTGTGCCGGTATCTGAAAAGGCAGGAGGAGACGAAGTACACGCCCCTCCTCATGCTAACCTCGGTACCTGAGCTCGACAACAGGATCGTCGGGATGGATTCGGGACCTGACGATTATCTCGTCAAGCCTGTCAACAACCTGGAAGTGCTCACCCGCGTCCGCCGTCTCCTCAACAGGAGCAGGGGACACCAGAAGATCCAGGGGAACAACCTCCTCCTCAACAGGCACGGTTACACCGACCCCTCGTCGGGAATACCCAGGCAGGATTTCTTCCGATTCGTTTACCCTGAGATGGTGGACTGGTCCCAGAAAGCCCAGCTGCCCTTCACCATCGCCCGGATCCGCACATCCTCGGAGGAGAGCTTCCTGAAGATCGCCGCCGAGACACGGTCCGTCCTGAGGAACTTCGACCTGGATTTCATCACGGGACACACGGACCTGACGCTCATACTCCCGGAAACGCCCTCGGACAGGGCCCAGATCGCCCTCTCCAGGATCCAGGCCCGGGCAGAGGAACTCGGCGTGCCCCCCTGGGAGATGCGCCTGGTCACCGTTACCATCGGGGAGGAGGGTTGGGATCCCCAGGTGGTCAACGAGATCTTCCGGGCAGGCACCAGGGCTCACCGGACAGTGGAGGGTATCCACGGGAACGGCTCCAGGATCGTCATCGCCGGCAGCGGCGAAGGGGACAAGGACCTTGCAGGCATCCTCAACTCCCATGGCTTCGAAGAGGTCGAGATCCTGCCCCTCGAGGAAGACCGGCACCCCGGGAGGATCAAGGCCAATCTGGTCATCCTCCAGGGCGATCTCGAGAGAGTTCCCGAATTAATCCAGCGTCTGGTGCCCTCCCTTCCCGATCCATCCACTCCCATCCTCATAAAATACACGGGGCCGGTCACCGAGGTTCCCCTGGCCGGTGTTCCTGAATCCGCGGATTATGTCCCACCGGGCGCGAGCCCCGACTATTTCCTCCACCGGGTCCGCAACTCCCTGGATTTGGCTCAGCTGCGCTCTGGAAGCGAGGAGGTGGAAAGTTTCCTCAAGAGGCTCATAAGGCTTCTGGAGGAAGGGGACGTGGACGTACAGGGACACGGGCAGCAGGTGTCCAACTGGTCGGTGGCTCTCGGAGCCCGCCTCGGCCTCGGGAAGAAAGATCTGGAGGCGCTCCGGTGGGGCGGGCTGCTGCACGATGTGGGCAAGATCTTCCTGCCCGGATGGATCGTGGCCAAGGAGAGCATGCTCTCGGCCGAGGAGTTCACCATCGTCCAATCCCACGCGAGACTGGGTTACGACCTGTGCCACCCCTTTACCATGCTCGAAAGCGCCCTGCCCATAATAAAACACCACCACGAAAGGATGGACGGGAAAGGGTACCCGGAGGGCCTGAAGGGAGACAACATCCCCCTCATCGCCCGCATCGTCTCCGTCGTCGACGTGTACGACACCCTGAACCGCCGCCGGCCTTACAGACCGGCCTTCTCGCGGGATGAGTCGATTCACATCCTGCGTTCCGAGTCCGAAAAGGGTATGTGGGACCCGAAGATCGTGGAAGAGTTTTTAGGGATGATAGAGAAATGATTCCAGACTCCAGATTCCAGATAACATAAGCTATAACGCAGGGGGCAGCGGATTATAATCTTTAGATCAGGATTTAACCGCAGAGTACCCGGAGGGACGCAAAGGATACCAGCATTTAACGTAAAACACCTGTTTCCTGTGAATTCACTTTAGGCTCAATAACCGCATTTCAGTCAATTGCAGAATGTTCTCTCAGCCTTCGTATGAAGCTAGGGCCTGGCAAACAGGGTTTCAAAGATGAGACTTGTCCTTCCCTCACCTGACCTTTCCTGAAGGGAAAGGGATTTCATGGAAATCAGACGTTGAGATCATAAAACCAGGATCAAAGTCCACTTTGATCCTGATTTTATTTATCTCAGAAGTTCAGGTGAGGGATATTATTAATTACATTGTTAATGCTTTCCTCTGCGGACCTCTGCGGGACGTGCGGCCTACCAGCGAGCCGCCTTTGCGCAACTCTGCGTTAATGCTTTTACCTCTTTTACGGAAAGCGGGATCGCTTCCCTTCAAATTCGATCCTGTTTCCGATATATTCCAGAGCGTTCATTTTTAAGTACAGGAGCAGCCATGTCCGAGCCCCAGAAAACAGGTTCCCCCGCCGTGAGGCAGATGTTTTCCTCCATTGCGGGCAGATACGACTTTTTGAACCGCCTTTTCAGTCTGGGTACGGACGTGAGGTGGCGCCGGGAGCTTGTCGCCCAGATTCCGGCCGGGGACCAGCCTGTCCTGGACGTGGCCACGGGAACCGCCGACGTGGCTCTGACCCTGGAGGAAAGGCACCCGGGAAAAGGTCTCATCGTGGGAGCCGATTTTACGTGGTCCATGCTGCAGGTGGGCGCCCAAAAGATCTCAAAGGCCCCAACGCGAAGGATCAGGCTCACGGCAGGGGACGCCTATTCCCTTCCCTTCCGGGACGGTACCTTCGGCGCCGTGACCATCTCCTTCGGTCTGCGCAACCTGGCTCACCGGCCGGAGGCGCTGCGGGAGATGGTCCGGGTCCTGGCCCCCGGGGGAAAGGTCGTGATCCTGGAGTTCTCGCCGTCGCACAAGCCGGTACTGGGTCCTCTCTTCAGGTTCTACTTCCACACGGTCATGCCCTGGGTCGGGGGTATTGTCTCGGGAAACCCGGGAGCCTACCGGTATCTTCCCGAATCGGTGCAGCAGTTCCCCGGCACGAAGGAACTGGCGAGGGAGATGACCGAGGCGGGCTTCACGAAGGTTACCTACAGGGCGCTTGCGATGGGCATCGCGTATTTGCACGTGGGGGAAAAAGCAGCGTCTAGTGTCTAGTTACAGTGTCTAGTCTAGAGACCAGACACCAGACTCTAGACACTGGTTAAGCGCCGCAGCGCGGCGCTCACTCCCCTTTCCCGGAAAACGCCATCGCCGACTCCAGCGACTCGTCGAAGCGAAGCAGTTCCCGGCGTACCGTGGAGTACCTCTGCTGTGCCCTGCGCTGGATGCTCGCCGCGAAGAGATCCCCTATTCTGTGGG
>CP070698.1:406248-414879 GCA_020349685.1 bacterium | reverse complement strand
TCCTCATCTTCAGGCAGACCTTCATCCAGAGCGCCGCCACCATGAAGATCCCCAACATCGTCAACGCCGTCACCGCTGCGGCCGTCTTCTCCTACCATGGATCAGTGGACTTTTCCCTGGGACTGGCCATGATGGGCGGATGCCTCATCGGGTCTTTTACGGGGGTCCACTTTTCGGATCGCATCGGTGACAGGTGGGTCAAAAGGGTTTTCCTGATCGTGGCCGGAGTGGCCATCACCAAGCTGATGTTGAAAAATTGATTGTAATACCGGTTGATTTTATGATGCACCTGTTGTCAACGGTTGTTTCCAGAAGATTGAGGATTCGGATCTGCCGGCCCGTGTTTCTATAATCGATCTACCCCTATCCCCGATCTTCCACTATAATGGATTCATGTCTGCCAAGCAGCGCGATCAGCGCATTCCCATGCCCGAACCGCTCATCGATCTTCAGATCAGCAGCGGCAGACGGATCATGGCCGTGCAGCTCCATGTCGGTTTCACCTACGGCACCTACACCAAGATCTTCAGCGCCGGTGACAGGATCAGCGAGATCAACCTCGAGCTCCTGTGGAGCGAGTATCCGGCCAAGGTCCTCTGGGAGAGGGAGTTCCCGTCCGTTCTTCTCGGACGCCACCATTACCAGGTCACGCAGAGGACATCTCTCCCGGTCTACAAGGTCACCGCGCTTTTCGAATCCGCGCCCTTAGACGAAAAAGCCGGGCGCCACAGCTCCCTCGTCGTCAGCTGGTTCCAGGATACCGCCAAGCCCCTCCTGAACCGGGAGAACCGGAAACTGCTCACGGAGTTGGACTGGGAGGGGCTTGCCAGGGATTTTAACTGAAATTGAGCACTGAGAGCAGCTGATCGCTTTCAGGCCCCAGACTCCAGAACAGGAACCTGCAACTCAATCTCGTTCCATTTATAAAAAAAGGGTGCAAAAGGATGATTTCCCCCTGCACCCTGTACCTCTCGTTTGATCTTTTCTGCATTACCACCAGTTTTCGTTGTCATGCACCTCGCCGTGGCAAGTCCCCGTGCACCTTCCGGAACTGTAGGTAAAGCCGGAGGCGGAAAAGACCACGTCCACCTGATCGTTGTAGTAGTGGTTCAACCCGCTGCCCGAGCCGGCGCCCAGGTGACACTCGCTGCAGGAGGCCTCGCCTGAGTGTTCAACGTGTTCTCCGGTGTTGGGCGGCCGGCCGTGGCAGGATGTGCAGTTTGTCTGGATGTAGGGACTGCCGGCCACGTGGCAGAAGGTGCAGTCCTGTTTGCTGGTCACTGGTGGATCGTCCATGGTGTGGCAGGAGGAGCATCGGGCTGTGAAATCGCCCGATGCGGGCACCGCCAGGTTGTGGTCCAGGTAGGGTACGTCGTGGCAGCTTTCACAGCCGTGCCCCGCCGGGCCGTTGCCGAACCGGTAATTGACCTCATGGCAGGCCAGACAGATGGCGGTAACCGATGGCGACCCGGCAAAGTCGCCGTGGTTGTCATCGTAGGGAGGGGGATGGGTCCAGCCTCCGGGGGATCTGGCTCCTGCGATGGTGAAATGACAGATGGTGCATTTACCCGCATCATCAGGGTAGGAGGAGCCGAGAGGATCGTGGCAGTCCACACAATCCAGACCCCCTACCTGAAATCCGCTCTGGTAGGCGTCGGCGTGCCAGGTGCTGCCAGTGGCAGATTTGTTGAGCCAGTCGGCGGGATGGAAAGCCGGCCCGTTGGCGTGGCAGCCCTGCCCGTTGTATGCGCCGGTTGAACAGGAGACGCCTGAAATGCCTCCCGCGAGATCATCTCCGTGGCAATCCACACACAGGGATCCATCGGGTTCGGCGTACTGCCCGTGGGCGGTGATCCAGCCGTCGGGATGGTTCCCTGCAGCGTCGACGAGGCTGAGGGACGAATCCTGATTGGCTGTTGAGCAGCCGGAAAGCACGACAGCCGGTAGAACCATCATCAGCATCAGTAAAATCAGGTTACGATTGATAAACATTTCGATCCTCTCAAGTATCATTTACCGGCTGCCATCCGACACGGAAATACGGGAACAGGGGGACATGGAGTAAAAATTTCTCTCCGCGTCACCGCGTCACCGCGTCTCGTGGTTTGCCACGAAGCGGCCGTTACCGGTGGCAAACAATGCAACCCCCCGTGTTCCTGTTGCCGTGGCACCGGACGCAGGATCCCGGGTCAAGATGCCCGTCTACACGGTGCTGGACGATGTAATCACCTCTGTGGGGGAGCTCCCTGTCGGGCCGGTCACCCCTTCGCAGCGAAGGGGTCAGCTCCTCCTTCGTCGCGTGGCATTCGAGGCAGTCAGCCTGACGGTGGCAGCTGCTGCAAAGATCCTGATCCTGCGAGGCGTAACTTCCGTGCCTGAGCAGGAACGAATTCGTGTGACTGAATGTACCGAAGGGTTTGAGGGTGCCGGTGAGTTCGTTGTCATGACACTCGAGGCAGTTGGCCTCCGGGCCGGCCAGTCTTTCGGGGTGCCGGGCCGGGACTCCCTGCGTCTCAACACCGGCGCAGCCCAGAAAAAGGGCGACGGATAGGAAAAGGATGCAGATCGCTGTGACCGTTCTCATCAGTTTGCCCCACTTCCGGACCCGAAATCGTAACGGGCTCTTAATACGACAGCCAGGTCCTCATCGAACACCGGACTTCTGGTCACACGCACATCCCCGGAGACATCAAAATTGTCGGTCAGCTTCCACCCGGCTGATCCAACGACCTGGGTCGTCTGGTCCTCACCGTTTATCTTCTCCTCGTACATTTGGGCAAGAAGGTCCAGGGACCACCGGAAGGATCCCCTGGCGGTCATGCAGAACACCCTCATGCCCCTGTATTCGTTCTCGGGAAGGTCGCCGGCCTGGTCGGACAGGCGCAAACCCACCCTGTCGACCAGGATCTTTGTGTCAAGGTCCAACCCGATTTCGGTCCGGCTGTTGTCACCAGGATCGGCCTCCTTATGGTCGGTGGTCTTTAAAGCCCCGTGGATCTCGAGCTGTCTGACAGGGTTCCAGTTAAATGCGCCCCTCACGATGCGGACCTCGTCTGAGGGGTTGATGCCGGAGGAAAAAAAAGCGGGGTTGGTGACTGTCTGGAAGAGATCTTCATACACATACCCTTCTGTTGCCAGCGTAATCTCCAGGTTCGGCGTGAGGGAAAACCTTAGGGAGAGGTCATCCGAGGCCAGACCGGAGGTTGAGAGGTTGTAAAGGGCGTGACCTGTGATCTCAAGGGAGGTTGAGGGTTTGAACCAGAGGTCTGTGCCCGCTTCCTCACGTTCATCGACCCCGAAGTCGCCGTCTTCCTGAAGATAATTCAATCCGATCTCCATCCTGCCCGGAAGGATAAAGAATCCCCTTACTCCGGCGAGAGTGTCGCCCCTCAGATCCTCGGATCGGTCATCCTCGTTGGGCGTACCACCGTAAAAAGTGAAGCCTGCCCGCCCCAGGGATTTTGTCAGGTGCAATCCGTCCAGTGCCTCAAGGGATGTTCCCTCGGCGATGAACATCCTGCCGAGGCTCACCTGACTGGAGCCTGTCCGGCTCCGGTACCGGAGCAGTGCGCTCGAAAGGTGGCCATCCCCTGTGTCGTAACCTGACTCGTCACCCAGTTCTGTGCGCCCCCACCCGTAGAGATGAAAAGACATCTCAGGCCTCCCTGCCTCCCATACGTCCAGCGAAAGATATTCGTACAGAGGTGCATGGTCGACATCCGGTCCGAGGATCTGGTCCTCCTGGTACAGATGGAGATAAGTGGATGATTGCAGATCCAGGCTGGAACCCTGAGATGAAGCCGGCTGGAAGGCAACAAGCGGAAAAAGAAAAATCAGGAGAAGGAATCTGCGAAGACCCATATGCCTCTCTCTTTAAGTGCCCTCCGGTGTTAAAGGAGGTGGGTTGGGTAAAAGCGACCCCGTTTTTTCATCAAGAGCAGTGGATCAGAACCTCGTGAGCACTATAAATAGACATCTGATATCGAAAAATGTTTCACTATAAAAATAGATTAACAGAAAAAAACGGAGTCTCCAACTCCCGGTACGGGCAGTTGGGCGGGGTGCGCACCAATTGGGGGAGTCGGGAGCATTCGGTGAAGGTTTCGGGTCATTGCCGAGACGGTGGTCGGTCTCTGTGGACCCGGTCAAAAGGTCAAAAAAATCAGTTGCTTTCCCCTTTCATGTGTCGTATAAAGTTCCTGCCAGTGAGGATGTGCCGCTGGCAGGGATTAAGGTTTGCATCTATTCGGATAAGCACCAGGGTATCAAAACAGGTCCCAGGCTTTATGTCCGGGGCCTTTTTCGTAGGCCCGGCGCGTTGTGTGAAGGGATGCAGACACAGAACAAGGAGTTGTTTAAATGGCAGAAGGAACAGTAAAGTGGTTCAGTGATTCCAAGGGTTTCGGCTTCATCGAGCAGGCTGACGGTCCCGACGTTTTCGTGCACTTCTCGGCTATCCAGTCCGAGGGGTTCAAGACTCTTTCCGAGGGTCAGCGCGTGAGCTTTGAGGTAACCGAAGGTCCCAAGGGCCCCCAGGCCGCCAACGTCGTAGCCCTGTAAAACCAGGAAAGCCACGACAACAAAAGCCCCGGAGGGAACATCCTTCCGGGGCTTTTTTATGCTGTCTATCGACAGCATAATTAATCTCAAATCTCACATCTCAGATCTCAAAATAGAGAAAACCGGAATAGGGGAGGTGGAATAGGGAAGGAAGAATGAATGCCTGTTTGCTTTATTTCCCTACTCTCTATTCCCTCTTCCACATTCTTTCAGTTTATCTGTTCCCTCCTCCGATCTGCGTTCTACATTCTACATTCTCTGGTTTTCTGCGTGCTGTGTGCTGCATCCTGCGTTCTAAACTTCAAACTTCGGATCCCCTGCCATTCTTTTGGATGTGAACACTCTCCTCAGGTGACCCCGGATCTGATCCACGAAGTCGGTCTCCCGGTTGCTCTTGTAAACGAGGGAGGAGGCGATCTCGCTGGCCAGGATTGCGTACCTGTATTTTGCGGGGATCTCCTCGATCCTGGCCCTGTACTTTCTGCTTTCCCGGATGAGGCGCGGGAGATGGGCAAGAAGGGCTTTGCGCAGCAGAGGGTCTTCGGTCAGTTCTGGATTTCTCCGAAGCAGGTCAAAGAGCCTTCCGTAATGCGCGTTGATCTCTCTGCTGATGTCATCCGATATGTCGGTAAAAAAACGGTTGCCTTCCGATTCCCTGTGTCTGGCAAGGATGAGGCGCGCCTCATCGGCCGCCCTCTTCTCGAGGATCTCGAGAACGTCCGAGACGTAGCGGTCCTTCTCGGCCAGGAACTCCTCGTCGCTCATCAGGAGGTTGGCGATAACCTCATAGGATGAGGAGATGACACCGCACTTGTTGGCTGAGGCGTCCCTCATGATCACCACACCCCGTTCCTGCAGGAGGTCGCGGGCACCGGGTGTAATAAAAGAGTTGGCGCCTTCCACGATAGCCCGGGCCGTCGGTGTTCCGTCCGCTTCCATGAACTTCTGGTAATTCGTCTCGTCAATGGTCTCCGGCCTTCCACCCGCCGGAATAAAAAGGTCCGAAGGCGTGGTAAAGATAAGGTCTTCATATGCCTGGTAAAAGTCGTCGAGAGAGACCCACTTTTCCTCGAGTGTCCTGCCGTTATGGGATACCCTCTTGAAGCGTTTTGCCAGGCGCTCCTCCTTCTGCCGGGTCCGGTAAAGGATGAACCCCCCCTTGTGAAGTTTTGAGGGCCGGAAGCTGTCGATGTTTCCCTTGAACAGGATCCGCTTAAGCTCGCTGCGGTTTGCTCCGGCCGGATCGTAAAGAACTCCCGAACCGTCCAGGATCAGGTTGATCTTCACTTTCGGACATCTTTCGATAAGCAGCCGGATGGCGTTCCCCGCCACGTCACCATCCGGGCCCCCGGTCAACTTGACCGTGAAGGGGTCCTTGCGAATATCTTTGCCAAGGGCCTTCATGGTGATCTGGGCGAAGGTCACGACACCGGTCGATGTGACACCGTACTCCTTGTGGCTGATGCCGATCCTCTTGCTGGAAATGATGCCTGATCCCAGTACATATCCCCTTTTGAGGGAGAGGCGGGCGATCTCTTCGATCATTTCGTCGTGCATATTCTCGTCCGGGCCTAATTCTATGGGTTCGTCCTCACCGTAATAATCCACTACAGCAGGATCCTTCGCCCGGCCGTCTTCCGTAATAAAAAGATCCAGGAACGCGTTGATGAAACCGTACTGAAGCTTGTACATCCTCTGGGTGACGAGGTTCTCGTCGGTGATGCCTTCCACGTCGACCACCACGGCCATCTTGGAACCGCCTTCGTAAATGTCCTTGTTCTTCAGGTGCTGGGTGTGGGCCAGCACGTAAACCTCCTTGAAAAGGCTGTCCGCGCTGAGGGCGTAATCGTGTTTTTCCCTGGCGAGGATCGTCCGCCACCCACCGCGGGCTATGTCGGAAAAACCGATATGGTAGCCCGCGCCGTAGCGGCCGAAAAAGAAGGTGACGCGGAAGGGACGATCGTCGGGCAGGTCCGCCGTGAAGGAATGGTCCAGTTCGCCCAGGTAGGCCGGATCAAGACGGAAGGCCAGAGCCTGCTTCCCATTTACGAAGAAGTTGGTTTTGAGCGTGTGTTTGACGAACGCGATGCAGCATCGGAAGATGGTCCTGTACAGTTCGTCCTGGTAGCGGTGCCCCGTGTTGTATCTGGTGACGGCTCTCTCAGTATCCTGGAGAGCCAGGGAATACCTGTCGGCGCGTTCCGGCGTCTGGGGATCAAAGCGGATGCGGAAGAGATTGACGAGTTTCAGCATGATCTCGGGGTGGGAGGTGAAGGCCCTGATCACGGTTTCCAGTTCGTAAATGGCGGGGCTGCTGTGGGCCAGGTTCGTGTGGCAGAAGCTGACGAAGGCGTTGACCAGGGCGGCATCCTCGCCGTGCAAGTATTTCGTCATCACGAAATCGGTGTAGGTGAAAGACTCTGTGGCGAGTATCTGAGAGTTTTCGAGCTCCGATCTCAGTGCCGCAAACAGCGCTGTTCCCGGGAGGGGCGCCGTGGACTTCCTGAACCTGGCGTAAAAGGTTCCCAGAAAATAAGGGTGGATGCCCGTGCTGATCATCAGGCAGTAGGTGCGCCTTATCCCTATATCAAGCCGGTGAAACGCCTCCATGAGCTGCTGCAGGAACCCCCTCTGAGGCGGGTTGCCGGCGGCGAAGCGGACGCGGTATTCACCCGGAAAACCAGGCCAGTCGGTGTCCTCCACATCAAAAAAGACCCCTCCGTGTCTGTTGCCCTGGTAGTAAAGGTCCAGTGTCTGGGCGATCCTCTGGTAGGGTGAGATGCGCACATAGTTTTCGTTATTGAGCCAGAGGATCCGCAGGTAAGCGTCGAGCCTGTCCATGTCGAAATCGGGGTAGTTGGCTGCCAGCTCCTCACGGACTCCCGTTCGTATGGCCTCGGGAATGAACACCTTTCCTGAGCGGGAGATCTCCTGGTTGTCCTTGCGTTCGAATTTGTAGGTCTGGATCTCCATGCAGTTTTTGAGCCCCGGCGGAGCATTCTCGGAGTGGATGATCTCTATATAGGAGATGTCCCTCTCCTGAAGAGTGCTCAGAGTCTCGTACAGGGAGCCCGGGGTGTCCTGACGGGCGAGGATCAGTACGTTCTCCCTGTCGGCCAGGATCAGCTGCCTGCTGGTCTTCAGGTTCTGCATCTGGCAGGCCAGGGTGGCAAGAGCTCCGGTTTCCTCCTTCATGGTGATGAAGAAGTAGGGATGCATGTTCCTGGCGAGCCAGCCCATGTTCTTTTCAGAACGCTGGTGGTTCTCGTTGATGATCAGACGGATATCTTCGAAAAGCCTGTTTGCGGTTTTCTCGGGCATTCTGGTTCCCCCTGGAAGGTGGGATGATAGGTAATAACTACTAACTCCGGACGAACCAAGTCAAGGGAAAGACCGCAAAGTCAGAGTCTCGATTCCAGAGTCTAGACTCTTCGTTTATCCCTGTGAGGAGGCCTTAAGTGGGCCGCGCTTTGGTTCTTTGGCCTTATTCTTTTAAAAGAGTTTAGAACGGATTAACCACAGCACAGCCACTCGCAGGCTGCACCACAGGGTTACACGGGGTAAACTCCGGTATCTAGAAACTAGACACTAGACACCAGACACTGCATTAAGGTGGCCCTCCTTCCGCCATGGGTTCCGGTTTTTGCATGACCAGGACCAGTCCGAGCACGGAGATGAGCGTCATGGCGACGACAAAGAAGGCGTCGTTGAAACCGAGCATGTTCGACTGGAAAACAAGCTCCCGGTAGATCGCCCCATCCACCAGGCCTTCCCCTCCTCTTCCCGAAAGGAGGGCCGTTGCCTTGGCCTTGGTCATGACGTAGTTGGGGTTGAGGGCAGTGAGGTTCTCGACCAGCCTCGCCTGATGGAACTGGGCGCGCCGAGTGGCCATGGTAAAGGAGAAAGCGATGCCCATGCTGCCCCCGATGTTGCGTATCATGTTGTAAAGGGAGGTCGCTTCCCCCATCCTTTCCTTGGGAATGTGGGAGAGCGTAAGGGTCGTCACGGGGATGAAGATGCACCCCATGCCGATGCCCAGAGTCACACGGGGCCAGACGAAGGTCCAGAAGT
>CP070698.1:394661-406148 GCA_020349685.1 bacterium | reverse complement strand
CAGGCCATGGAACTGAAAGTTCCCGGCCTTATCATTGGGCATTGACAACCGCGCATAATCAAAAAGAGTAAATGGCATTTTTCAACACTTGGGGGAGATGGGTTTGACTGCAACTCGTCCCTTTCATCCCTGTTAAAAGAATAAAATACGGGTTTTACTGAGCGGGTAGAAGAATCAACCTCTTGATTGTATCAGGGAGGTCCAATGTGAATTCAGCTGTCAGGAAACAGTTTTGAAAGGTTTTAAACAATGAGGATCGGGCTTGCGCTGGGCAGCGGAGGGGCGAAGGGTCTTTCTCATATCGCCTTCCTCAAAGCCCTGGATGAGATGGGATTAAAGCCCGCCATCGTCTCGGGGACCTCTATGGGTGCCCTGGTTGGGGCTTTTTACGCCGGTGGAATGGAGGGGAAACAGATCGAGGGTCTTTTCGACGACATGGGCATCCGGAAGATGGGAAGCATGATCGACCTCTCCATCTTCAGCAACTCAGGCCTGATAAAAGGGAAGAAGGTGGAGGACTTTCTCAACGAAAACCTTCCTGCCAGGAACTTTTCCGAACTGTCCATACCCCTGAAGATCGTGGCGACCGACTTCTGGAAAAGGGAAGAGGTGGTCTTTGACAGCGGTGATCTCGTGACCGCGGTCAGGGCCAGCATCGCTGTGCCGGTCGTCTTAGAGCCCCTTATCCTGGGAGGACGGGCCCTCACAGATGGGGGGACGGTCAACCCGCTGCCCTACGATCTCATCCGCGAGAATTGCGACATCCTGGTTGCCATCGATGTCTCGGGCGAGAGGGTATCCGATAAAAAAGAACCCGCCCCGAACATGCTGGAGAATATCTTCTCCACATTCCAGACGATGCAGGCTTCCATCATCCGCAGCAAAATGAAAAACTCGAAACCGGACATTTTGATCCAACCCCGCCTGAAGAACTTCCAGCTCCTGGATTTTTACCGAAAAGACGAGATCTTCAAAGAGGTAGGCAGGGATGTGGAGCAGTTCCGGCGTGATCTTGCCGATTGCATCCAGAAATGGGATAAATAGATGACCTCTATCAGAAAAAGGTTGCTTGCAGGGGTCAAAGCCGGCGAAACCTTCTCCGTGACACGCACCTTCACTGAGGATGACGTTCTTCTCTTCACGGGGGCCTCCCACGACCACAACCCCATCCATTTCAACAGGGAATATATCAAGGCCAAGGGGTTCGACGGCCTGATCTGCCACGGCCTCCACGTGGGCAGCCTCGTCACCGAGATCGGGGGTCAGCTTTCCATGCTGGCGGCGGGAATGAACTTCCGTTTCCGGCGCCCTGTTTACTGCGGTGACACCGTCACCTGCACCTTGACGATCGAGGAAATGGACGAACGCAGGCGCGTGAAATGTTCCGCCCTCCTCGTCAACCAGAGGGGCGAGACCGTCATCGAGGGGCAGCTGTTCGGGACCCTGCCGAGCGACGAGGAGCTATCCCTTATCTCCTGAAAGGGGCTGATTTAACCGCCAAGTACGCGAAGGGAAGCAGAGGAAGTCAAATCAGGATTAAAAAACTGGGACTTGGATCCGGGATCTTAGATAACACTGCCTTGAAATTTGGAATTTAAAATTTGGAAATAAATACTATTGACGATCCACCGTTCACCATTCAGCCACATTTAGGAGCTACCCATGGGAACAAACGAGATCACCCTGCTGGCGCGGACCAGCACCGAAGAACCCTTCAAGGTCACCTTCCGGAAGGATGAAGACAGGCTGTTCATCACTTGCACCTGCCCGGAAGGCGCCCACGGGGAGTTCTGCGAGCACAAATTCCGCCTCGCCTCCAACGACCTCATGATGCTGCAGCACCCCGGGCAGAACAGCGAGATGCTCAACGCTCACATTTGGGTCATCGACTCACCCATCTCTGACAAACTCATACACCTCCTGCAGCTGCTCGGCGAGGACGAGCCTGATGGGGAGGCCATCGAAAATGCCAAAGCGGAGATCGGCCAGGCCATGAGGGAGGGAACGGTTTCAGGCACGTAGTGCCTGAAACCGAGTGTCTAGAGTCTAGGGTCTGGAGTCTAGAGTGTAAAGTTTCAGTTTAGTGTTTACAGGTCAGCAGTAAATGACCTTAGTTCTTTGAAAGCAAAAGAGGGTCAAATCGCTTATCCTTTTTGTTGCGACACAAGAAAGGAGGCGAAGTTATGACCCTCGCAGATAGTGTACACCAGTTTCGGCTTCATGCCATGGTTTATGCGTCCCGTGTTGGGAACATCAGCCAGGTGTGTCGGGATCTGGGGATCAGCCGGACGCTGTTTTACCGGTGGAGGAGACTTTACGAACAGTACGGCAGGGATGGCCTCCGTCCCGGTCCATTGAAGGCTCCGGACCATCCCCGTCGGACGCCGCCGCACATCGAGCGGATGGTTCTGGCCTGGGCTGTGGCAGATCCGACCCGCGGCCCTGTGTTTCTGGCCGGTAAGGTGAGGCAGCATCACGGGATTGTTGTTCATCCCAGCACGGTCTACCGGATCCTCAAGCGCCACGGGCTGCAGACCCGTTTCGAGCGTCTGGTGGTCCTGGAACAGCACTCGGCTGAAACGGCGGGGCTCCTGACGGAAAGGACACGACGCGAGCTTCTTCGGGCCCGAGGCCATAAACCGCGCCACGTTCATGCCTCTTTGCCTGGAGAACTGGTGTGCATCGACACCTTCTACATCGGCAAACTCAAGGGAGTGGGCAAGGTCTGGCAGTACACGGCCTGTGACGCGGCCACTTCTTTCGGTGTGGCCAGGCTCATCACGGGGAACTGGAGTGCGAAAAAATCGGCTGCTTTCCTCAAAGATACTGTGATTCCCACTTTTGCCGGTCTTGGCTTTGATGTTCAACGGGTCCTGACAGACCGGGGCCGAGAGTACTTCGGAGAGTTCGACCAGTTGTGTGCCTCCAGGGGGATCCGCCACACCAGAACCAAGGCCAGACACGCCTGGACCAACGGTTTTGTGGAAAGGCTGCAGGGTACGATCCTCAACGAACTGTGGCGTGTGGCTTTCCGAAGACGCTTCTTTACCGGTGTTCCCCAGATGCAGAGGGAACTGGATGGGTACATGAGATATTACAACTTCGACCGTAGTCACCATGGTTATCGCACCAAAGGAAGAACACCTGCTCAGGTTATCGAGGCTCACCGCAAACAAACGGAGGTGTCACTATGAAACTGTCAACACCTAAACGAAACTGGACAGTCTAGTGTCTGGTTTCTGGCTTTTAAGATTGCAGTTTCTAGACACTAGAATCTAGACACCAGACACTGCTTTTCAGCTTTGTTTTATCGGTATCGTGAAGTGGAAGGTGCTTCCTTCACCCAGGGTTGATTCGACCCAGATCTTGCCGCCGTGAAGTTCAACGAAGGAGCGGCAGATGTAAAGGCCAAGACCGGCGCCCTGGAATGAGCGGGAGCTTCCCTGCTGAACCTGAACGAACTGGTCGAAGATCCTCTGCCGGTCCTCTTCCCGGATCCCGATCCCCCTGTCCTTGACGCTGATCTGGATCAGATCGCCCCGGTCGCTTTCTCTCCTCCCGCGGATCTTCGAAGCGATGATGTCCACTGGCGATCCCGATGGACTGAACTTCAGGGCGTTGGTGACCAGGTTGGTCAGGATCTGGGTGATCTTGTCCGCGTCCCCCTCGAAGGTCGGCAGGTCGGCCGGGATGTGGGTGTTGATAATGGGGAGGCTTTCGGTTACGTGCCGGGTGGAGGACCTCACGGCGAGGAGGGCGTTCTCCAGCTTGACCTCCTGGTAGCGCATGGCAAGCTTGCCGGTTTCCAGGCGGCCGGCATCCAGGAGGTCGTTGATCAGGGCGAGAAGGTCCTTGCCCTTCCGAAGGATCTGCCTGATGTACTCGTCCTGTTCATCGGTGAGCTCACCTATGTGTGCCTCGGCGAGCAGTTCGGAAAAGCCGATGATCGAGGTAAGGGGCGTGCGAAGTTCGTGGGAGACCATGGATACGAAATCCGATTTGGCCTGGCTCAGGTTCTCCAGTTCATGATTGGCGATGCTCAGCTCCTCATTCATCCTCTCGAGGGCTTCATTCTTCCTGGTCAGGCGCTCGTACAGGGCAGCGTTTCTCAGGGCGTTGGTGCTGGCTCCGGCGATGATCCTCGCCATGATGATCTCTTCCTCGCTGAAGCCCGTATCCGCTCTCGTGGCCCTCAAAAGCATGGCGCCGAGGATCTCCCCTCTGAAGGCAAGGGGGAGCGCCATGACGGACCTGAAAGGAAGGTCCAGGATCTTTTCCTTTACCTCCTCCATGAGGGGGTCGTTCAAGACGTCCTCAACGATCACCACCTCCCCGGTCCTGAAGGATTTGAGGATCTCCGGGTATTTGATCAGATCGATCTTCAGTTCGGGGACGTTGGGGTCGTCGTGGGAGACGAGGAGGCGGCCCACGGGGATGTCTCCCTCATCGCCCCAGTTCCCCTCCACCGAGATGATGGAGCAGCGCTCGCAGTCGAGGAATTCGGCGGTTTTCGACACGAGGTGGTAGAGGACCTGTTTCAGTTCCAGGGAAGATGTGGTTGTTTCCAGAACGTCACAGGCCAGTTCGAAACGGCCTGACCTTTCCAGAAGCTGCTTGACGGCGAACCTGTGGTCAAGGTTCACCTTTACCCTGGCGAGGACCTCTACGGGCGAGAAGGGTTTTGTGATGTAATCGGTCGCTCCCGATTTCAGACCTTTGACGATGTCCTCCCTCTTCGTGAGGGAGGTGATCATGAGGATGGGGATGCTGGCACCACTCTTGTCCTGCTTGACCGAACGGCAGACCTCGTAACCTGACAGGCCCGGCAGGATAATGTCCAGACAGATAAGGTCGGGTGGATCAGCGATGGCCTTTTCGAGCCCCTTGATCCCGTCGGCTGCCTCCTCGACCTGGTAGCCTTCATTATGGAATATATTTTTCAGGAGGCTCCTGGAAACAGGATCATCCTCGACAATGAGGATTCTGGACGGTCTCCTAGTGAACGTCATGATTACCGCAGATCGACATCTCTCATTTGTGTAACGTTAGTGTGAATTGACACTTAACAGTTTGATCCCCATCATACTATAGGTCATGGGGCGGGTGTCAAGTTGAACTGTTATCCTTAAAAAAAAGTTTTATTTGGTAACCCCGTTTACATAAACGTCTTTCCATGTTAAGTCATTTGTGCCTGCCGTAACATGAAGCATGGCCGTGGAAAGATCATTGCTAATCTACTGGCAAGGAGGGTGAAATGGCCGTCAAAGTGGCGATCAACGGATTTGGCCGCATCGGGAGACTTACCGTTCGCAGCGCGATGGAGGACCCGGGGATCGAGTTCGTTGCCATCAACGACCTGACCGATGCCGGGACGCTCAACTACCTTTTCTGTCATGATTCCGTCCACGGCTGCCTGAAAGGGGAGGATGCGAGCCAGGTCTCCGGTGACAACATCATCATCGCTCAGAAGCCGGTAAAGGTTTTTTCCGAAAAGGATCCATCCAGGTTGCCCTGGAAGGAGCTCGGTGTGGATGTGGTGCTCGAATGCACCGGGCTTTTCACCAAAAGAGAGGCCGCCGCGGTGCACCTGGAAGCGGGCGCCTCCCATGTTGTCATCTCAGCGCCCGGCAAGGGCGTGGACATCACGGTTGTCATGGGGGTCAACCACCAGGACCTGGACCCTGAAAAACACCGGGTGATCTCCAACGCCTCCTGCACGACCAACTGTCTTGCCCCGGTGGCCAAAGTGCTGGATGAAAATTACGGGATCATCCACGGCATCATGACCACCGTCCACGCCTACACCAACGATCAGCGCATCCTCGATCAGCCCCACAGGGACCTTCGCAGGGCCAGGGCGGCTGCGGTCTCCATGATCCCCACCACGACCGGGGCGGCCTCCGCAGTGGGCGAAGTGCTCCCCCAGCTGAAGGGAAAACTGGATGGTTTGGCTGTTCGGGTGCCCACACCCAACGTGTCCCTTGTGGACCTGACGGTCGAACTGGAAAAGGGAACGGACGCTGCCTCGATCAACGCAGAGATGAAAAAAGCTTCCCAGGAGGGCCCTCTGGCCGGCTTCCTGGCATACAGCGACGAGCCCCTGGTATCAGTGGACTTCAACGGGTGGGAAGCCTCTTCCATCTTCGACGCCCCCCTGACGAGGGTGGTGGACGGGACAATGGCCAAGGTCATGTCCTGGTACGACAACGAGTACGGGTACGCCTGCCGGCTCCGGGATCTGGTGAAATACCTCTATGCACTCTAACGTGCTGCGAAAAAGGACTCTGGAGGACCTGGACCTCAAGGGGGTGCGTGCCCTTGTGCGGGTGGACTACAACGTCCCCCTGGATGCCAGCGGCAACATCGCCGACGACACCCGGATAAGGGCCACCCTGCCGACCATCAACCACATCCTCGACAACGGGGGCAGTGTGGTGCTCATGAGCCACCTGGGCCGGCCCAAGGGCCAGGTGGTGCCTTCCATGAGCCTCGGGCCGGTGGCAAGGCGCCTCAGCCGCCTGCTCAAACTGGATGTGCAGCTCCTGGCCGACTGTGTCGGCGACGAGGTGCAGAAGGCTGTGGAAAAGCTCCAGCCGGGCAGTGTCGTCCTCCTCGAGAACCTGCGGTTCCATGCCGGTGAGACCGGAAACGATCCCGAATTTGCAAGGCAGCTCAGCCGGCTGGGCAACATCTACGTGGACGACGCCTTTGCCACCTCCCACAGGGAGCACGCCTCGGTGGTGGGCGTTCCGGCCCTCCTCAAACCGGCCGTGGCCGGTTTCCTGATGAAGAATGAGATCGATTATTTCAACCGGGCCTTAGCCCAGCCGGTGAGGCCTCTGGTGGCGATCCTGGGCGGGGCCAAGGTCTCCGATAAGATAATGACGATCATGGCCCTGATGGAAAGGGTGGACAAGATCATCATCGGCGGCGGCATGGCTTTCACCTTTTTGAAGTCCCTCGGCTATAAAGTAGGAAAATCACTGGTTGAGAAGGATATGGTCGAACTTGCCGCCGACATCATGCAGCAGGCCAAATTAAAGGGGATCCCTTTCTACCTTCCAGTGGACTGCGTCGCGGCCCTTCAGATCGATGAAAAGGCCGAGACCATGACGGTGCCTGTCCAGGAGATCCCCGATGATCAGATGGGCCTGGATATCGGACCCGCAACGGTCATTCTTTTCAAGGAGGTCGTTGAATTGGCCAGGACCGTGGTCTGGAACGGTCCCATGGGGGTTTTCGAGGTTTCGCCCTTCAGCAAGGGAACCTCCTCCATGGTCGACATCCTGGCCAACTGCAGGGCCCTGACCATCCTCGGCGGAGGCGACACCGATGTGGCGGTGCACTCCACCGGAAAGTGGGACAAAATAGATTATATCTCCACGGGTGGGGGAGCGTTCATCATGTTCCTGCAAAAGGGTCAGCTGCCCGGCATCAATGCCCTTGATGACGCCTGATCCCGAGCTTCAGTTCCGGCAGCCCTCACGACCGTGCATTGAAAAGAGGCCTGGCAAAGCGCCTTAGCCGCTGGCCCGGGGAATTGCCCTGATGGAAAGAAAACCGTTCATCCTTGCCAACTGGAAAATGAACAAAACCGTCGACGAATCGGTGGATTTCGTCGAGGAGTTCCTGCCCATGGTCGCCGACGAGGTCGAGGTGGAGGTCGCCCTGGCCCCTTCCTTCGTTTCCCTCGCGGCTGTTTCCAGAGCCCTTGCCGGCAGCGCAGTCGGGCTGGCCGCCCAGAACATGCACTGGGAGGAGGGGGGGGCCTTCACGGGAGAGGTCAGCCCGGTCATGCTCAGGGACGCCGGGTGCCGTTACGTGATCCTCGGCCACTCCGAACGCAGGCAGTTCTTCGGAGAGGGGGATGGCGAGGTGTCAAGGAAGGTCCAGGCAGCCTTGAGGGAAGGGATCACGCCGGTCGTGTGTGTGGGGGAAACCCTAGGCGAGAGGGATTACGGGAAGACCTTTGACACCGTGGGAGTGCAGATCCATGGAGGCCTTGCCGATGTGGTCCTGGAGAGCGGCCGGGAGATCGTCCTTGCCTACGAACCGGTGTGGGCCATAGGCACCGGGAAAACAGCCAGCCCGGAGGAGGCGCAGGAGGTCCAATCCTTCGCCAGGACCCAGCTGGCCGACCTGTTTGGTGGTGAGGTTGCCGGTTCGGTCAGGATCCTTTACGGAGGGTCGGTCAAGCCGGAGAATATCGGCGCGCTCATGGCCATGGATGACATCGACGGCGCCCTGGTTGGCGGGGCCAGCCTGGAACCGGAGAGTTTCGCGGGGATAATTAAATCAGTGATCGGTGAAACCTGATGGGTGATCGGGAGTTGACAAAAAATTGTAGATGAATATTCTTTAAGGTTTATAGCTATTATTCATAAGCTCTGAGCTCAAAGCTCTCAGCTGAAAACCGGAGGTACACACAACCCATGCTAATGATCCTTATCAAGCTTCTTCACATCGCTGTCGCGGTGTTTCTCATCCTGGTGGTTCTCCTGCAGACGGGCAAGGGGGCTGAGATGGGTGCCGCTTTCGGTGGTTCCAGCCAGACCCTCTTCGGAAGCGGCGGACCCGCCGGATTCATGGCCAAGCTGACGACGGCGGCCGCCGTCGGTTTCATGCTGACATCTCTCGGGTTGGCCTACATTTCGTCCGCAGGCAAAGTGGACAGCGTCCAGCTTCCAGCCTCGCAGCAGCTCCCGGTCCAGACACCCGGCGAAGCCGCTCCGGAAGCCCTGCCGGACGCCGCCCCTCAGTCAGACGCAGCCGCCCCCCAGACTTCAGGGGAGGAGGCCCAGTAGGCCAGGCTGTCACGTACCCCCGGCAAAGTCGGGGGCTTATACCGTGAACCGCTCAAAGCGGTTGTCAAGACCCGGGGCCGCCTTCAGGGGCTGCCTGGGAAGATGGAAATTACCCTACAACGATTACCTTGGATTACCTTGCGGCCGACCGGCACCGGCCCGTGAAACCCTGACTCTCGCAGGGACGCAGAGTTCGCGGGGAATGCCTTTACAGGGTTCAGAATAAATCAATCACTTCTGTTCTTTTGTTCTTTACCCTGTGTTCTTTACCCTGCGTTCCCTGCGTCTCTGCGCGAACACACCGGGCACTGAAGCCGGAAGGCCGCGGTCTCCGGACAGTTTTTACCTGACTCCGGTAACGACCTCGGTACCGATACTGATATCGCGAAGGCTTTTGGTGATCCTGGCCACAGAAGAATTGGGCCTGGGAACGATCACCTGTACTTCCCCGATGATCTCCGGAGGGGTCATGACCCCTCCCACTTCCTTGGAAGGGCCCAGCAGGTCGAATCGGTCACCCGTTTTGAGTCCATCCTCGATCCCCATGTCCAGGAAAACCACGTCTTCCTTGCCCAGGAGGGATTTACCCTCGGGGTTGATGAGAACGTAGCCTGTAAGGTCCGCTGGCAGCTCGCTCTCTTCCTTCGGGAGCCAGGTCAGGTAATCGAGGTGCTCGATGACGTGGTCACCGATCTGGACATCCCTGTAGACCTCTCCGACGATGGCTGTGGAAAGTTTCCCCTTGGAATGGACCACCGTCATGTCGCCGAGAACCCTCGCGAGGTACCCGACCTTTTTCCTGGTTACGGGATGGGACACCTCGTCAAAAATACGAACGATGGAGTAGCGGTGATCGGTCAAAAGGGGATCCTTTTTATCGGTCTCCACGTAGACCTTCATTCCCGGGCTGATCAGGAGTCTCTTTTCCTCGGTGGAGGTAATGGTGCCGATCCCGATCTCACGGTCCTCGATGATGAATCCGTAGGTGCTCATGGCCAGGATCATCTCCTGTTTGGCTTCCTCCGTGACCGGGGCTGGTTCGGGCTCAGGTTCGGGCTCAGGTTCCGGCTCAGGTTCGGCCGGTTCGGCTATCTCGGGCTCTGGCGGAGGAGCCGGAAGCGGTGGTCTGGCTTCTGCCGGCGGGGGTGGCACCCTGGCGGCCATTTCGGGGATGACGATCTCCTGACCGGGGTAGATAAGATGGGGGTTCTCGATCCCACGGTTGGCGCTCCAGATCTGCGGCCACAGAAAAGGATCGTAAATGTAAAAGGACGAGATGTCCCAGAGTGTGTCGCCCTTAACAACGATGTGGACTTTTCCTGAGGCGTGTGAGATGCACGGCGCGGTCGTCAGCAAGGTCACCACGACCAGCGCGGCGACAGCCGCGGCTAAAACATAGCCGGTTCGCTTCATGGCGCTCTCCTTTTTATAAAGGCCCCTCTCGATATGGGTATACTTCAATAAGGGTCTAGTCTCAACCCCGGACGTCGCGACCGGAGCTCTAAACCCTGAATACAAAGCTCAAACAGTTTTCAAGATGATAGTGGTCGTAAAAACCCCTGTCAAGACAGTGGTTTAGGTAAATCAACCAGAGCTGCCTGATGCCACACCGGCACCCTTTTCAAGAAAGCTCATGTACATGAGGGCCCTGGTATGGGAAGGGTCGGCTTTAAGCACCAGTTTCCACTGCTCTTTGGCCCGGTCTAAAAAACCTCTTGAAAAATAGGTGATCCCCAGTTGAATGCGGGCATCAAGATAGTCAGGACGATGTTCCGTCGCCTTGATCAGAACCTCCAGCGCCTCATCCGTCATCCCTATTTCGCGCAGGGTGACGGCCAGTTTGACCTGGATGTCGGGGAAGCCCGGAGAGATGTTGAGCGCCTTTCGATATTCATCGATGCTCTCAACGAACATCCCCAGCTCGCGGTATATGTCCGCGATCTCCATGTGCTTGTTGGCAAGCTTCCCCGCAATGAAGGGCTCCAATGCAGTTCTTTTCCTGTTGGCCCTGATCTGGGCCTGCTCGATCACTTCCTTTGCACGGCCGTACTGTTTCATTTCATTGAGCGTCACGGCCAGGTTCAGGGAGGCCTCGGTATAGTCGGGGTTGAGGCGCACGGCTCTCTCGAGAAACTCCCTGGCTCTGGCGTGTTCACCCTTCTGATAGTAGATCTGCCCCAACCGGTTGCATATATCGGCGAAATCAGGATTCTGACGATAGATCGAGAGGAGGGTTTCCTCCGCCTCCTCGATCTGGCCATGATCGATGAGGTCATCGATCTGGGTGATGGTCAGCCGCTTCAGACGCATGAGACCCTCCAAACATGGGATCAGAGATCCTGTACGCTCTCTTCCTGAGGAATTGATTCTTCGGCATCGCGTATCAGGCCGCGCGCATCGTCCTTGATCTTCTCTGGAAATTCACCACCCAGGATCCTGCCTGCCCTCTTTATGGCGGCGAGGGGGTTGTTTTTCCTGAGATAGAAGGAGGCGATCTCCAGCTCGTGCATGCCCTCCTTGGTCAGAAGTTGTTCCGCACGCCGGTGTGCGTCGCCGACCCACTCGCCATCCGGGTATCTTTCCACATAAAGCTGGAACAGCACCCTTGCCTCCCTCAGAAGGGAGATATCACGGTCATGGGGTATGTAGACTTTAAAGGAAAGAAGGCCTATTTTCCGTTTCT
>CP070698.1:390159-394561 GCA_020349685.1 bacterium | reverse complement strand
GTTATAACCCCGTTCGACACGTTCCCACCTGTTATCTCTGTCCATGGGATAGAAGCGCCCTGCCACCGTTGCCAACCTGGCTCTGGGAATGCTGCCCAGATGGTCCTGGATCTCCTTTATATACCCCAATCCGGAATTGGGAGGTGTGTCGCGGCCGTCCATGAAAGCGTGAACGAAAACAGCGCCTACCTCATTTTGCGAGGCCATCGTCGCAAGCGCCTTGATCTGATCGATGTGGCTGTGGACGCCACCATCCGACATCAGACCCATGATGTGGAGCCGCCCCGACCCTCTCTTGACGGCATCGAAGGCCTCCATGAGAACCGGGTTCTGAAAGAACTCCCCCGACTGGATGGCGTTGCTGATCCGCGTGAAATCCTGGTAGACGATCCTTCCCGCGCCCAGGTTCAGGTGCCCCACTTCGGAGTTGCCGATCTGCTCGTCCGGAAGCCCCTCATCCTGCCCCGCCGCGCCCAGTGTGGTCGCGGGATAATGCTTCATGAGCCGATCCATGACAGGTTTCCTGGCTCCGGCGATGGCATCTTTACCGTCTCCGGTGGAAACGCCCCATCCGTCGAGAACCATTAATACGGTCGGGACCTTTTTACCTGTCATAAGGAGACTCCCGTTTGGAAAAAAGTCCCGACCCGGGTATCGGGGTATGGGGGTAACGGGGTATCGGAGAGGGAGAGCAGCCACGGGCGACAGGCCCAGGTATCGGGGTAACGGAGAAAAGGCGTAGGTTTCTTTGGATTTTTCCCCGATACGCCGACACTTCGATACTCCGACACGTTTCCCGTGGCCTATGGTTTTGGGTGAACGGGAAACAGCGCTGCGCCAAGTGCGCTATTCCCCGCTCTCGTACTGGGGCATGGTGGCGGGCACCCGGGAAGGTTTGGTCAGGCCGGGAAGGGTAAAGCTGTTCCACCGGCCGCATGATTCGCACCGGGAGGCCCATGTGTCGACAGTGTGCTGACAGTTCCCGCAGATGAACCTGGGATGGAGGCCATCGGAAAGCTCAACGTAACGGCTGAACTCCTCCATGGCCTCCTCATATCTGGCCCGCCGCGCGTTCATCTCGCCCAGGAGGGCGTGGAGGAAAGGTGAGTCGTAGCCGCTCGCTTCCACCTTTTTAAGAGCCATGTATCCTTCATCGACCATCTCAAGGCGGAGACAGATCTTCCCGTAGAAAAGGTTGAGGAAAATATCCTCAGGAGATCTGTCCAGGAGGGTGCGGAAGGTCTCGATGAGCTTCCGGGGATTTTCCTTCTTCATCAGTTTTTCCTCTATAACCTGGAGGAAAACGGGGTTTTGGTGGCGGTCGTACCCCTCCATGAGGATCCTCAAACCATCATCCACCTTGCCGGAACCGATGCGGGCATCCCCGAGGGCGACCGTGGCCGCTACAAAATCCGGAGCTTCTTTCAGGAGATCCTTCAATGTCTTTACGGCTCTTTCGGTATCCTTGTTTTCCAGATGAGCGGTGGCCGCCTGGTAACGGAGTCCGATGAGGTGGTCCAGGTGCTCCCTCTCCTTTCCCGCTGCCTTGATCAACTTGCGCTGGGTTTCCACCGCCGCATCCCAGTCACCCTGCTGTTCCTGGATCTTCCTGAGGGAGATCAGGGCTGTCCGGTTGGAATCGTCCTTGGAGATGATCTTGTTCAGTACATCTGCGGCCTCGGATAGCTGCCCAACAGCGAGGTAGTCGTCCACGAGGAAGAGCTGGACCCTCAGGTTGCCGGGATGGGCCTCGAGGGCCTTCTGGTGAAGTTCCAGAGCCTTCTGGGTCTGGCCCAGGGCAAGGTATACGGTCCCGAGCCTGAAGAAGGGAAGAAGGAACTCCGTGTCCTTTTCCACCGCCTCCTCGAGAAGCTTGACCGCCTGGCGCATCTTGCCGGAAAGGTGGGCGTCAACGCCGCGATTGTATAGCTCCTCGGCTTTGGCTCGCCGCTTTTTCTTAATACTCACCTGAAAATTATCAAAGGACCTGCGTATTCCGCGGATGGCCAGAAGAGTGAAAACGATAGCCGCGCCCAGGCCCATGGAGAGGAGAACAAGACCGACGACAGGAAGCTCCACGTTCCTGCTCTGCCACACTGTCAGGTTCACCGTCCCATGGTTGTAGAAGGCAAAGTAGGAAAAAGCTATGACGACGGCCAGGACGACGATGGAAGCTACGCGGTTCACTGGATCTCACCTCTTTTCTCAAGATCTTCCTTGCACTGGGTACAGTATTTTGCGTTGGGCTTGACCTCCAGGCGGCCCTCCGGGATGTCCTCGCCGCAGATCTGACAAACAGAGTAGGTGCCGTCCTTGATCCTGTCGAGGGATTCGTCGATCTCCCTGATCTGCCGGTTGATCTTTTCCGTCCAGGCAAGGGAGTAGTCGGCGGAGTAACTGGCATCGGCCAGGTCCACTGAATCCTTGGCCTCCGTCATATCCTTGGATTTTTCCCCGCTGGTGACGCGTTGCAGTTCACTCAGAAGATCCATACGTTCCTCGAGAAGCTTCTTTTTGAATTTCTCCAGCTTCTTCGCGTCCATAACACTGTCTCCCTTTCAGGTTGGCGAACATTTAATCCATGCCTGGGAACCAGAAAACGCCTGGGAACCAGAAAACCCAAGGTTCTATTAATATACCACTTAATGCCTTCGCGTCACCCCTTACCGGTCACGGACCACGTCTCAAGTCCGCTGCCGGCAAATCCTTTCTGTCCACCCTTTACCGAACGGGAGTGTTTTCCACTCTCCATTTTCCATTCTCTATTTTCCATTCCCCATTTTCTATTTATGATAGGGCTCTCCCTTGATAATCGTAAAAGCCCTGTAAATCTGCTCTACCAGGACCAGTCTGGCCATCTGGTGAGGAAGCGTCATGGCACCCAGAGAGATGGCCTGGTCGGAATCGGCCAGGGCCGAAACCGCCAATCCATGCGGCCCCCCGATGATAAAACTTACAAGCCCCACCGAATCGAGCATCGCCCTCTCGAACCAGAGCGCCAGATCCTCGGAGGACATGACCCGGCCCTCCCGGTCGAGGGCTACCTTCAGATCCCCTTTTTGATGTTCTTTCCTCAGTCTGCCGTAGGCGGTCTCGAGATCCTGTTCGCTGCCCGACATCTCCTTGGCGGCATCCCGGACCCGGAAGGGGACATGGTACCCTATTCGCCGGCTGTATTCCTCAATGGCCTCCCTGAAATAGGGTTCCCTGATCTTGCCGATCCCGAGTATCTGGATCTTCAAGGAGAGTTCATCTCCTCGACGCCCTTTTCCAGATCCAGCCTGGGCGCATCGATCCAGAGCCTTTCTATATCATAATATTCCCTTACAGGCTCAAGGAAAACGTGTACTACGACCTCACCATAGTCGAGAAGGACCCACCTGCCCTCCCGCAGTCCCTCCTCGCCGAGGGGCTCGACACCGATGGCCGTGAACGCCTCGGTGATGTTTTCCGCCACCGCCTGGACATGCCTGTCGGAGGTTCCGGTGACGATCACGAAATATTCCGCGACAGAGGATAAACCCCTCAGATCAAGAGCGATGGGATCGAGGGCTTTCTTGTCCGCGGCCGCGCCTACAGCCAGTCGAGCCATATCGGTTGAATTCAAACTGTCCTCATTCCTCCCTGGTTCCGGGTTGGTGTCGGTAAAGGCCCATTCGTTGGATATACTGGAAAACCTCCTCGCTAACAAGGTCCTGAATGTTTTCGCCCCTCAAAACAGCCTCACGGATCATGCTTGAGGAGACATCGACCGGTGAAACCTGAAGGGTCCTGAGGGTAGCACCGCTCTCGTGGAAATAGATTTCTCCATCCCGGGTATAGCGGGCTGCAGCACCTGCCGGAAGCGGGGCCATGAGGTCAACCGCGTATCCCGGGCGGGTCAGGACAACCACGTGCGTACAGGCCAGAACCTCCTCGGGGTGGTACCAGCTGGTGATCAAAGCAAAGGCATCGCCTCCCAGGGCCATCCATATCAAGCCTCCGCCAGCGGTCCTGCGCACCTCTTTAACGGTGTCGAGGGTGTAGGAGGGGCCCTCCCTGTCCAGCTCCAGGCTGGAAGCCTCGAGTGCCGGGAACTGCCCCACCGCCAGTTCGACCATTTTCAGGCGATCCCGGGGCGAGGCCACCGGGGGCTCTCTGTGGGGGGGATTCGCAGCCACCATCATCAGCACCCTGTCCAGCCCGAAAGCGTCGGCAAACTCCTGAGCGACCCTCGTGTGGCCGACGTGGATGGGATCGAAGGTGCCGCCGAAGATGCCGATTTTCATCACTCAACGACCCCCTTCAATGGTGATGAAAATCGGCATCCGGAGAGGGGGACAAAGAGAGAGGGCGAGCGGGGGAAAACCCCTTTCATGTATTTCAAAATGGTTATCACCCTCTCTCCCACTCTCCCACTCTC
>CP070698.1:387427-390059 GCA_020349685.1 bacterium | reverse complement strand
TCTGCACCGGGTGCTCAGGGCCATCCACCTGAACACCACCCTGTCACGGCTTTCCCCCGCCGACACGGCGGGAGAAAGAGACATCCTTCTCCCCCCCGAACGCATCGCCGACCACTTCCCCCACTGTCCCGAGGCCCTGGCGAACGCGGTCCTGGTCTCGGACCGCTGCCGGACGGACTGGAGCTACTCGGGCTTCGTATTCCCCTCCTTCGGCGGCATGGATGACAGGGAAGCTTACGAAACCCTCCGCCAAAGGGCCCACGAAGGAGCCGTGTGGCGCTACGGCCAGATCACGCCGGACCTGACGCGGCGCTTTGACAAGGAGCTCGTTCTCATCCGGGACAAGGGGTTCGCGCATTACTTCCTGGTCGTCGAACAACTGGCCAGACGTTCAGACCGCACCTGTGGGCGGGGCAGCGCGGCAGCCTCCCTGGTCGCCTACTGCCTCGGGATCACCCACGTCGACCCCATGAAGCACAACCTCTTCTTCGAAAGGTTCCTCAACGAGGGCCGCCTGGACCCTCCGGACATCGACGTGGATTTCCCATGGGACGAGCGGGACGAGATCCTGGATTTCGCCTTCGCCACGTACGGATCCAGGCGCACCGCCATGGTGGCAAACCAGGTGAGTTTTCGCGCCCGCGGTGCCGTGCGGGAGGTTGCCAAGGTTTACGGGATCCCGGCAGCCGACATCAGGGCTTTCACCCGCCGCCTTTCCGGGTTCGGCCGGGCAACGAAGACGGGGGACAGGGTCCACAACCACCCCCTGTTCGCAGGGGAGGCGCTTGACGAGAAGTGGCGGAAGATCATTTCCATTGCCTCGAAGCTCGACGGTCAGCTTCGCCACCTTTCCCTCCACTGCGGAGGCCTGGTCATCGTTCCGGATGAGATCCGGCGGTACGTGCCCGTACAGGTCTCGGCAAAGGGGCTGCCCGTCATCCAGTGGGAGAAGGATCAGGCCGAAGCGGCAGGCCTCGTGAAGGTCGACATCCTGGGCAACCGCTCCCTGGCCGTCATCCGTGACGCAATCGGCGCCGTCAGGACCAACACCGGCGTCGAGATCGACTATGCCCGCTTCGATCCACTTGAAGACGAGAAAACCCGGCTCCTCATCAGGGAGGGGCGGACCATGGGATGCTTCTACATCGAGTCCCCCGCCACCCGGCAGCTGCTGTCGAGGATGTGGGGTCCGGACCCCTGCACCCGGGCGCGCGAGCGCGACCTGTTCGAGCACCTGGTGATGGCTTCCTCCATCATACGCCCCGCGGCCAACAACTTTATCCTCGAGTTCGTGGCCCGGATGCGCGGCAAACCGTGGCGGTCCCTCCACCCGCTTCTGGATGATGTTCTCGCCGAGACGTACGGCATCGCTGTTTACCAGGAGCAGATCACTCAAATGGCCATGGTGCTGGCCGGATTTTCAGCTTTCGAGGGGGATCAGCTGCGGAAGATCGTCACCAAGAAACATCACTCCCGCAAACTGCAGGACCTCAAGAAGCGGTTCACTGAAGGTGCCGCACAGCGCGGAATAGACACAGAGACGACGTCTCTGTGTTGGGAGCAGATCCTGTCCTTTTCCGGGTACTCCTTCTGCAAGCCGCACTCCGCGTCCTACGCCCTGGTCAGCTGCAAGTCGGCCTGGCTCAAATCCAACTATCCGGCCGAGTTCATGGCAGCGGTCATCTCAAACCAGGGCGGATTTTACTCGCCCTTCGCCTACCTGATGGAGGCCCGGCGCATGGGGATCGCCATCTCGCTGCCGGACATCAACGAGAGCCGCTGGCACTACTCGGGCAGGAGTGAGGAGATACGCCTCGGCCTCATGCAGATCCAGGGCCTTTCCCGCACAGGGGCCGACAAGCTTCTCAAGGAGAGGCAGAGTGGCGGCCCATACAGGGGGTTCACGGGATTTTTGAGACGAACACGCCTCGATCCGTCCGATGTCCGCCTCCTGATCCGCGCCGGCTGTTTCGACAGCCTGGAGGGGATCGGGAGGCGGCCGTCCCTCCAGTGGGAACTGATGGCAGCCGGTCGCCGGAAAAGGGTGACCGGAACCCTTCCCCTTTTCGACGACGGGCCTGTCAACCTTCCCGAAACCATCCCTTACGAGGAAAAGACGGTCCTGACCCAGGAGATCGACACCCTGGGGATGCTGGTCTCACGGCATCCTCTCACGCTGTACAGGGAAGTCCTCGACCGGGTAAATACGGTTCCCGCCGACGAAATGGGAAGGCATGTCGGTCAGAAAGTCACCATGGCGGGATGGTGGATCACCGGTAAACCTGTAAGCACGAAGCACGGTCAGCCCATGGAATTTGTCACCTTCGAGGACACGACCGCCACCTTCGAGACCACCTTTTTCCCCCGCGCCTACGCACGCTTCTGTCAGAAGCTCACACGGCACCGGCCGTACCTGCTCCGGGGCACCGTGGAGGAGGAGTTCGGGGTGGCGACGCTCAATGTCCAATGGGTGGGGGAGATAGGAGTGTCTAGTGTCTAGTGTCTAGTGTCTGGTGTCTAGTTCTAGTGTCTAGTGTCTGGTGTCTGGTGTCTGGTTCTAGTGTCTAGTTCTAGTGTCTAGTGTCTAGTGTCTGGTTCAAGGTCTAGGTCTAGGTCTAGGTCCAGGTCTAGG
>CP070698.1:384731-387327 GCA_020349685.1 bacterium | reverse complement strand
GAGACCATCGCCTGCCCGGGCGGCGTCCGATACTCGGGGTTCCCCGTCGAACCGGACCCCAGTTTGGAGCGCTTCCTCTCCTGCGGGATCCCGGGGAAAGAGGAAGGCCTTCGGCTCAAAAAGACGCCGGAGCTCGTGGGGGCATCCATTGTCGATCACACTCCGTTTCCGGCGGGCGGAAGGTTCCTTGTCGCCTCGAGGCTGGACCGTCTCGATGCCGATGAAAACCCGGAGGTCGTCGCCTGGCTGGCGCAGCCGGACGTCATCTCGGCCCTCTTCCACCTCGCGGCCTTTAACTCCGCTGACAGGTCCATAGTCTATTCACCCCAGTCCTCGGGCTGCGGTGCACTGATAAACTATCCCATGGGGGAAAAGGAAAAGGAGCATCCCCGGGCCATCCTCGGGATGTTCGACATATCCGCGCGCCCCTACGTCAAGAAGGACCAGCTGTCCTTTGCCGTACCCTTCAGGCTCTTCGAGGAGATGGCCGGCAACATGGAGGAGAGCTTTCTCATCACAGCCGCTTGGGATAAAGTCAAGCAGCGGCTGTGATTCGAGCACGCAGCACACAGAACGCAGCACGCAGAAGGAAAATGTACTAAACCTCGCACCAGTTCTAATATGAATATAGCTTAGACGCCTGCTGCGTACTGCGTGCAGCGTCCTGCGTCCCAGGGAAAGGAATAGCAACTTGATCCTCAAAGGAACTCTCGTCAACATAGGTGCGGTCATCGCCGGCTGCCTCATCGGGCGCTACCTCGGGCATCTGATCCCGGAGAGGATGCGCCGGACCATCATGATGGGGTTGGGGCTTGCCGTTCTCCTCATAGGGATCCAGCTGGCCCTCCAGTCGAAAAACCCCCTCATCGTCATCGGCGCGATGCTCATAGGCGGTCTCATCGGGGAGGCCCTCTCCATCGAGGCGCGGCTCGAGAACGTGGGGCACAGGCTCCAGCAGCGTTTCAAGGACTCCGGCAACGTCGCCGAGGCCTTCGTCACGGCAAGCCTCCTGTACTGCATCGGGGCCATGGCCATCATGGGGTCCATCCAGGACGGGCTTGGCCAGGAACCGACCATCCTCTACGCCAAGTCGGCGTTAGACGGGATCGCTTCGGTGGCCCTGACCTCCACGCTGGGGATCGGGGTCATCTTTTCAGTCATTCCCCTTCTTGTCTACCAGGGCGGCATGACCCTGGCGGCCGGCTGGGTGCAGGGGCTGCTGACAGACCCGGTTGTGGCCGAGATGAACGCCACGGGCGGGCTGCTCATCCTGGCCATCGGCCTGGATATTCTGGGCATCAGGAAGCTGCCCATAGGAAATTTACTCCCAGCTATTTTTGTTGCAGCCGGTATTGCAGTATTCTTGAGTTAGCAAATTGCCGATAGCGCGTGGGAGTAAATTTCCTATGGGAAAATAGACAATAGAGAATGGAGAATAGAAAAAGGAGAGCGCGCTTCATACTATTTTCCATCATCCATTTTTCCACTTCTCCATTCTCCTGTGTCGTTTTGTGAACGATTTTACCTATCGTGTATGTTGATCCTTTTCTTTCCGGAGGTAATAAATGAGCAAGATCCACATGCTGGCCCTTTACAAGGTCAAACCCGACAAGGTCGACGAGGTGCGCCTCGCCGTTAACGAGTTCGTCGAGGCGGTGAAGGAAAACGAGCCAGGGGCCCTCTTCTACGAGGCCTACCAGGGGAAGGGGGACCTTTCCTTCTTCCACCTCATGACCTTCGAGGACGGTGTGGCCGAGGAGCTCCACCGCCAGACGCCCCACATGGCTACCTTCGTCCAGAAGCTCTATCCCAACTGCGAGGAGGAGCCAGGCTTCGTGGAGCTGGAATTGGTGAGGTCGAATGTGAGGTAAAGGCAGAACGCAGAACACAGAACGCAGTACGCAGTAGATCAAACCTTAAATGTACTTTCTCCTTCCCATCACTTGTTTGCTGCGTGCAGCGTGCTGCGTCCTGCGTGCTAATAATCCTCCACAGAAAGGAGATAATATTTTGTCCTGCTATTTCAGACACATGAAAGATGTCCTTGACGAAGTGGGCGTCGAGATCACGCCCGGGAACAAGAAGGAGATCGACCGGATCCTCCACGGCATAGCGGGGGTCGAGTACAAGAACTGCTCTCCGGCGTGGAAGAAGATCAAGGAGATGGTGAAAGGGGATCCCGCCGACCGGGAGCAGTTCGTAGAGAAACTTAAAGCAGCGCTCCAGGGATAGAAAGACCAAAGAAAGGTTCAGGGTTGTTCACCGCGAAGTACGCGAAGTAACGCGAAGTAAAGATTGATAAATAACCCCATACCTCCTTTGCGAAACTTTGCGTCCTTTGCGGTTACTCTTTTAGGTCGGGAGAAAACTAAGTGGCCGAATTCAGTGGTTTTCCGGAAGAGACCGTGAGGTTCCTGTCAGACCTGGCCAAGAACAACAAAAAAAGCTGGTTCGACGCCCACAGGAAGGAGTTCGACCGGTTCGTCACCGAGCCCGCGAAAGCCTTTACGGAAGCTCTGGGGGAGCGACTGGCGGCCATCGCGCCGGGCATCATCGCCGAACCGCGCGTCAACGGGTCGATCTTCCGGATCTACAG
>CP070698.1:381086-384631 GCA_020349685.1 bacterium | reverse complement strand
CCATAGACGGGGTCGTACCCCTCGCGGGCCATCAGATCCATTTCAGCGTCGGTAAGGGTGAGTTCTATTCCCCTGTCCTTCAGAAGTGCCCCGAGCCTTTCGGCCTGGATGCGGACGATGGCGCCGATCTGTTCCTGCGTCAGGGAATGGAAGATGATAACGTCGTCGATGCGGTTGATGAACTCGGGTCTGAAGTGGGCCGTCAAAGCGTCCATGACCCTGCGCTCCATCTCCTGAGTGTCCCGGCCCTGCAGCTGGGCGATGGCCGCGCTCCCGATGTTGGAGGTCATGATGACCACCGTGTTCCTGAAATCCACAGTCCTGCCCTGGCCATCGGTCATACGCCCGTCGTCGAGGAGCTGCAGCAGAACGTTGAACACCTCCTGATGGGCCTTTTCGATCTCGTCGAGGAGGATGACGCTGTAGGGACGGCGGCGCACCGCTTCGGTGAGATACCCGCCTTCCTCATAGCCGACGTACCCGGGCGGCGCACCGATAAGTCTGGCCACGGAGTGCTTTTCCATGAACTCCGACATGTCGATCCTCACCATGGCCGCATCGTCATCGAAGAGAAAATGGGCCAGCGCCTTGGCGAGCTCCGTCTTCCCGACGCCCGTGGGGCCCATGAAGATGAAGGATCCGATAGGCCGGTCAGGGTCCTGGAGTCCCGCCCTGGCCCTTCTCACGGCGTTGGACACGGCCCGGATAGCTTCCTCCTGCCCAACGACCCTTTCAGATAGCCTCTCCTCCATATGTACAAGCTTCTCCATCTCCCCTTCAAGGAGGCGGCTGACGGGGATACCGGTCCAGCGTGACACGATGAAGGCGATGTCCTCGGAATCGACCTCTTCCTTGAGCATCCGCTGGGCCGACTGCAGTTCGGAGAGCTTTTTCTCGGCTTCGGCCGATTTACGTTCAAGCTCCGGGATGCTCCCGTACTTGAGCTGGGCCGCCTCCTCCAGGTTCCCGGCCTGCTCGGCCTTCTGGGCTTTGTAGCGGGCATCCTCCATCTGCTCCTTGAGCTTTCTCAACTCCTGGATGCTGTCCTTCTCCGTCTGCCAGTGAGCTTTCATGGCGTTGCCCTTCTCGGTAAGGTCGGCAACATCCTTCTCGATCCTGTTCAGACGCTCCCTGGAGGCAGTGTCCTTCTCCTTCTTGAGAGCCTCCCTTTCTATCTGAAGCTGCACGATGCGGCGCTGGATCTCGTCGATCTCCTGGGGCATGCTGTCGATCTCGATGCGCAGCCTGGAGGCCGCTTCATCCACCAGGTCGATGGCCTTGTCCGGCAGGAAGCGGTCGGCAATGTACCTGTTGGAGAGGGTGGCGGCGGCGACGATGGCCGCATCGGTGACCCTCACCCCATGATGGATCTCGTAGCGCTCCTTGAGCCCGCGAAGGATCGCTATTGTGTCCTCCACGGAAGGCTCGGGAACGAACACCGGCTGGAACCTTCTTTCAAGGGCCGCGTCCTTCTCGATATGCTTCCTGTATTCATCCAGGGTCGTGGCTCCGACGCATTTGAGTTCGCCGCGGGCCAGGGCCGGTTTGAGCATGTTGGAGGCGTCCATGGAACCCTCGGCGCGCCCGGCGCCCACCAGGTTGTGCAGTTCGTCGATGAAAAGGATCACCTCCCCGGCCGCCTCCTGGACCTCGTGGAGGACCGCCTTGAGGCGTTCCTCGAACTGACCGCGGTACTTGGCACCGGCCACGAGAGCTCCCATGTCGAGGGCAACGATCCTCTTGCCCGAAAGGCCCTCGGGAACGTCCCCGTCGGCAACTCTCTGGGCCAGGCCTTCGGCGATGGCCGTCTTGCCGACCCCGGGCTCACCGATGAGCACGGGGTTGTTCTTGGTACGCCTGCTGAGCACCTGGATGACCCGACGGATCTCGTCGTCCCGCCCGATGACCGGGTCCACCTTTCCCTTGCGGGCCAGCTCCGTCAGGTCCCGCCCATAGCGGAGCAGGGACTGATACCTCTCTTCGGGGTTCTGGTCGGTCACCCTGTGACTGCCTCGAACACCCTTGAGGGCCTCGAGCACCCTGGCCTTGTCCAGTCCGTTTTTAGACAGGATGCCGGCCACCGGGCTCTTGGGATCGAGCATCGCCAGGAACAGGTGCTCCGTGCTGATATACTCGTCCTTAAGCTTCTCGGCCTCCGCGAAAGCGACGTTGAACAGAGCGTTCAGGTGCCCCCCAACGTGGACCTGGGTGATGCCGAGTATCTTCGGCACCTTGCCCAGGGCCTCCTCCAGGGAGATGGTCAAGGCAGAAACATCGGCTCCCACCTTTTCGATGATGGGCACGACGACGCCCCCTTCCTGGGCTATAAGAGCCAGAAGGAGGTGTTCGACGCCCATCTCCTGATGCCCCCTGTTCTCGGCTTCCCTCTGGGAATCCTGCAGGGCCTCCTGCGCCTTCACTGTCAACTTGTCGAAACTTATCGCCATGGAAACATTCCCCCTGTTTCTTGTGTAAAATGCTGCATTGAATCTAACCACAGGCCCGGCGCTGTCAAATGACGGGCCAGTACAAGGTGCAAGGTACAAAGTACAAAGGGAATGCTTTCTTTTAGGTCGATGATTGTATTTTTCCCTGCACTATGCACTTTGTACATTGCACTATGTCAAACTGCCTGCTGATAAAGCGGCAGTTTGACATAGTTCCATTTTTGCTTACTTTTAATGTAAACTTGTATTAGGAAGGTAACCGAGAACATGATCATCTACGACCTTGAGTGCACACGCGAACACAAATTCGAGGGCTGGTTCAGGTCACGGGAGGAGTTCGACCGTGAGAACGAGGCCAAGAGACTCGTTTGCCCCATGTGCGGCGACTCCCACATCACCCTCCTTCCGACCGTGGGACACGTTTCGGTAAAGGAGCGGGCCGACAACTATGACAAACAGAAACATTTCGTCCGGGCATTTACGGAGTACGTCGAAAAGAACTTCGACAACGTCGGAGCGGATTTCGCCCAGGAGGCCCTCAGGATGCACTACGAGGAGGTCGACCACCGCAACATTCGCGGCACCATGACCGGTGAGGAGGAACGGGAACTCCAGGAGGAGGGGGTTCAGTATCTCAAGATACCAGTACGTAAAATGAGCAGCTGAATAATCTTCGGCTCATTTTACGTATAAAAGTTCAATTTCCGGATGATCGACGAAAAACTGGGTTTCCCAGTTATAGTTCTTTAACACTCTCTTCTATCACCAGAAATTAAAAGCCGCCAGATTGGCGGCTTTTAATTTCTGGTGGGCGATACTGGATTTGAACCAGTGACTTCTGCCGTGTGAAGGCAGCACTCTCCCACTGAGTTAATCGCCCGAACGTAAGGGGAATTATAGCCGTGAAGGCTGAAATTACAACCTTCTAATTTTAGCGTCAGGAGTCGAACTTGGGGACCGGCACCTTGTAAAATTCGATGCCGTCTTCGACCAGGCTCTGTTCTTCCTCAGAGGTCAGGGTGCCCCGGATGTTGCGCTGCTCCGATTCACCGAGATGCATCTTGACCGCTTCTTCGGCGAACCGGTTGCCCACGTTCT
>CP070698.1:378100-380986 GCA_020349685.1 bacterium | reverse complement strand
CTTCCGCCTCCACGGCTGGCGCAACTTCGTTGATTTTCTTCACGGGTACCTCTACGGCAGATGGATCAACACCTACCTCAAGGTCATAACCGGCCAGGCTTTCATGAACAGGAAGAAGAGGAGGGCGGTGGCCATGGGCCCGAGGGCGCCGCAGCCGCAGACAAGTCTGGGCCGATGGTTCGAAGAACGCTATCACTCCAAGGTCCTGACCCACCAGGATGCGGGGAAGATCGTCAAGCTCGACCGCCCGCTGCGCGTGGACAACCCCGAACGGGTCATCCCCTACGAGATCGCCAACCGCATCGTCCTCGATACGCCGGGTTCATTGGCTGTCATGCGCTGCCCGTGCCGGGAGATCCGGGACAATGGCAAGTGCGGTCCCCTCGAGGTGTGCATGGTGGTGGGAAAACCCTTCGTGGATTTCGTGGTCGAGCACGGCACCAACGGAGCCAGGTATATCGACCGCGAGGAGGGCATGGCGATCCTGGCCAGAGCCAGGGACGCGGGGTGGATCCACACCGCCTGGTTCAAGGACGCCATGGCCGGAAGGTTCTACGCCATCTGCAACTGCTGCTCGTGCTGCTGCATCCCCACCCGGACCATGAAAAGGACAGGCCTTCAGGCAAGGTACCTGGCTCCTTCAGGCTACGTGGCCGTGATGGACACCGATGCCTGCGCCGGGTGCGGGGGGTGCGAAAAGATCTGCGCCTTCGGGGCCATGAGCGACGACACCGGGGCGGTGGTCATCGACCCCGAAAAGTGCTTCGGATGCGGTGTGTGCGCCAACCTCTGTCCCAACGGCGCCGCCACGATGGTGCTGGCACCGGAGAAGGGTGTGCCCTTTGACATAGATACCCTCGAAGGGAGTGTCTAGAGTCTGGTTTCTAGTGTCTAGCAGAAGCCTGGTTCCTTTGAAGGCGACAAAGACAGCATCTGCGTAACCCTGCGTAAAGGCTTTTATCGCTTCCACGGGAAACGTTCTTTTCCCTTTATTAAGGCCTTCCTCAAATCAAAAGCAATTATTAACAGGGATGAAAGGGATGAATGGGATGGGAATCGCATTAAGCCAAACCCGCAGAATTCGATCCGAGTTTTAACACATAATATAAACTGGTTTTATCCCCTTAATCCCCTTTATCCCTGTTAAATTCGTTTTCACTGCTATCACAGGAACCACGATCCTAATTTTGGATTTTAGATTTTGGATCTTGGATTCAATAAGCTAGAATAATTCCATGACCCACCCACCCTTATTTCATTTCGCTGAAAGCTACAATGACGCCGACCAGTACTACCTTTCCGGGTTCCTGTGTCCGGACCCCTTCGCCGTCCTGGAGATAGGCCGTCGGAAGGTGATCCTCGGGGTCTCCCCCATGGAGGAAGGGAGGGCCCTTCTGGAGACCGCCGGCAAGGTGGTCGTTCCGCTCCACCGCATGAAGGGAAAAACCCTGAACCAGCTGCTGGCGGACTTCATCCGCGGCTACGGTGGCGAACGGGTGCGCGTTCTCCCCACCTTTCCCGTCGGCCTCGCCCAGGAGCTCAAGGGGGATGGCATAGGGATCGAGATCGACGGTAAGGATCTGGGTGAGCGTCGCAGGGCAAAGACGAAAGGACAGATCCGGGCCATCGAGGAAGCCCAGCGCTTCTGTGAGGGCGCCTTTGACCTGGTGCGTTCTCTCCTGGCCGGCTGCCCTCTGAGGAAAGGGGTCCTCTTTCACCAGGGGCGTCCCCTCACAGCCCAGAAGGTGCGCTCCATGGTTGAGGTGTTTTTCCTCGAGAACGGCTTTGAGACCTCCGACACTATCGTCGCGCCGGGACAGGGCGGTGCCGATCCCCACTGGCGGGGCGAGGGTCCCATCCGTGCGGGGGTGCCTGTCGTGATCGATCTGTTCCCGAGATCGAAAAAGACCCGTTACCATTCGGACATGTCCAGAACCTTCGTCGTGGGAAGGGCGACCGATACCGTCAGGGAGATGCACCGAGCGGTCATGGAGGCGCAGGACACAGCCTTTGAGCGGCTCAGGGAGGGGGTAGCCCTGGCCGAGGTGCACAAGGCTGTGTGCGACCTTTTCCTGAAACGGGGGTATCCCGTCCCCATAGAGGGCAAACTTCCCAGACGCGGTTTCCTGCACAGCACCGGGCACGGTCTCGGTCTGCAGGTCCATGAGGCCCCTTCGGTTTCGGTGACTCCGGATGTCCTTGGGCCCGGCGACGTTGTGACCGTCGAGCCGGGGCTTTACGACAGGCGTATTGGCGGCGTGCGGATCGAGGACGTGGTGGCCTGCATGCCGGACGGCACGGTCCGGAATTTGACACGGTACGACCGGGAACTTGAGATACTTTAGTGTCAAATTGCGGACGCAAGAGTGGGTGAGAGGGTGAGGGGGTGAGAGGGAGACCAGAATCGTGGTCGGAAGACTTTATAAGGTAGTTGTCCCCCGCTCCCCCACTCTCCCGCTCCCCCTCTCGTTGTGAGCATCCCGAACCCAGGAGGCTTGTGCTGAACGAAACAATCCCCGTATCCGTCCAGCGTTGTGCAAGCTACGAACGTGAAAAGGTCCGGGATGCTCTCAACAAGCTACTCGCTCCCCTCGGTGGCATGGCTGCTTTCGTATCGCCCGGCGACCGGGTCCTCCTCAAGCCCAACCTCCTTGCCCCCAAGCCGCCCGAGGCAGCGGTGACCACCCACCCGGAGGTGGTCCGGGCGGTGGCTCAACTGGTCATGGAGGCGGGCGGTGAGGTCTGCCTGGGCGACAGCCCGGGGGTCGGTTCCCTTACCAGGGTCCTGAAAAGAAGCCGGATCATGCCTGTCGTCCGCGAGCTGGGGATCGAATTGGTTCCCTTTCGCACACCGGTGCCGGTGGCCGTTCCGGATGGAGGCGTGTT
>CP070698.1:365884-378000 GCA_020349685.1 bacterium | reverse complement strand
CTCCGCGCTGATCATGTCAAAGAGAGCGTCATAAAGGGGCCTCAGGTAGGGATTGACCTTTTCGTACATGTCACCGGGCAGGAACCCGAGCTTCTCCCCCGCCTCCACGGCCGGCCGGGTCAGGATGATCCGGCTGACTTCCTTGGAAACGAGAGCTCTCACGGCCGCGGCCATGGCGAGATAGGTCTTGCCCGTTCCAGCGGGTCCGATACCGAAAACGATATCGTCGGTGCCGATCCTCTCAAGGTAGAGTTTCTGGTTCCGGCTTTTGGGAACCACCGATTTTCGGGGGGTCAGAACCACCGCTTCAGAAACGAGCTCCGTGTACCCCGTTTTCTCCCCGTTGCCCGCCTGCCGGAACAGGTTCTCTATCTCATCGTTGGTTATCGCCCTCCCTTTGCCAAGGTTGTCGATGATGTCCTCGATCAGGCGCTGGACGTCTTCGACCTTTTCCTCCGGCCCGTCGAAAAAGATATTTTCACCCCGGACACCCACCGTCACACCGGTCAGCTGCTGGATCATCTTCAGGTTCCGATCCCTGTCACCCGAAAGCACCCTTGCAACCGTTTCATCTTCTAATTTGAGAGCTTTTTTCACGGCTGATCCCCGGGAGGCACAATAATGGGGCCCTTGTCGCTCCATTCCAGCCTGTAAGGTTCCTCAAAGGGGTAGGAGATGTCAGAGTCAATAACAAAACCTGTCTGGACGAGATCATCCAGGGAAAGAGGATAGGAACCTTTCTCCAGCCGGTATGTTTCCAGTGCGAGCATGAGGCGCTGTTTCTGGGCGTTGACGATGGTCTGCCTTATTGTAATGGCCTTTTCGGAAGTCACCTGGGCGAGGAGGTTGAGCTTCCCGCCCGAGCGCGCGATGGCACTGAAAAGGATAAAGATCAGTATACCCGCAAAGAACAGGCCGGTAAGCAAGGTGACGACCCCTTTGCGCCTCCTGGTCTCCTTTGCCGTTTCCTCGGTCTTGGGCGTTGACACGGGCACCTTGACCGGTCTTATCAGGCCGAATCCCGAAAGGTCCGTGAGGATTTTGCAGGCCTCGAAATCCCCCAGGAGTGACCTGTAAGCGATATCGGAAACGGAGAACTTTCCGTTGACCAGGTCGAAAACCTTCTCCTGGGCAGCGGACAGCACCGTCCTGTCGCCCTCTATCGACTTGGGCTTTTCCTCACCGATCGTGTCGAAGCTTACATCCTCATCCCCACCGGTTTCCTTGCCAAGGTCGGAACTTCTGACGATCTTCCCCTCCGCTCCCGAGATCTTGTCAAAAACGATCTCCATCGAGGGTATTTTAGCCTGCACACCGGGCCATTCATCGATGATCCTCGCCGCTTCCATGAGGATGTACTCGGCCGGAAAGGGGGAGATAAAATGTTTGTCGTACTCCACCTTTGTGGCATCGAACTTGTAGGTCCCGCTGCTCCACTGAAAGATCCTGTAGAGGGTTTCCTTGATCTGGAAAGCAAGGGCCGCCCGGAAAAGCTCCTCCGTGAGGTAGTTCTTTTCGGTCAGAACCACACCGAGTTTCTTGGCTGTCCTTTTCTGTTCCTGAAGACATTCATCAAGCCGTGCTGTGTCCACGAGACCTGATTTGACGAGGATATCCCCCACCCGCTCCTTCTCCTGGGTTCTGGCGGAGGCGCTTTCAGCCCCTACCACCTTGCCCTCATCGAAGGCAACGGACACGCTCTTTCCCTTGTCCTCGAGACGAAGTACCCCTGTCTTTCTCTGGTGGGAGATCAGCTGGAATATATCTGAAAGGCCAAAATCCCTGAGTGTGCCCTTTAGCGCCATGGGATCATTTCTCCTCCAGCTGGCTGCTCACATTTTTCAGCGCAAACAGGTAAAAAGCACCCAGAAGGATTCCGAACAGGATCTTGGAGAACAGCCCTGCCTGAATATCCAGTAAGGTCGTGTTCCTGAAAACCCCGTACCAGAGGACCCATTTTGACCAGAACATCACCGACAGGGTGATGAGAACCAGGGATTGCCAGCCCACTCCGAGATAGATGTGCCCCATGCCCGGAAGCAGGACTGTCGCCACCCTGGAAACAAGGGCCCTGGTCTTGGTGAACCTCATGATCTGCATCATCTTTTTAACGCGGCTGGCTGGATCAACGCCGCTTCGAACGATGAAGATCTGCCGGCACTGGGCACACAGGACATCGGAACTGGATTGGCTGCACTTGTGGCAGTGCATCTTGTTGCAGCGCCGGCACCTCCTCGAAATGCTGAACCTTCCGCTCAAAGGCAGCCCCATGAAAAGGATCACAGCCGACACGGGGAACAGGAACCAGGAGCTTCTGAAGGGGACCATGGGAACGATGCCCGACCAGAGCGCATCTCTCCACTGCATGCCGGCCCGGTCCAGGGAGAGGGAATCGAGCAGGTAGCGGCTGGACTCTCCATAAATTTCCACCGTTATACGCTGCCCCCCCTCCTGCTGCTGTGCCATGAGCGAGCTTGCCAATTCAGGCGCTTTCTCCTGGGCGACCCGGAATTCCTTCTCTCCCTCCTCGAGCTGAAGGTTCTCTCTCAGTGCCTGACTGAGGTTGTAATGGATGCGTGGGTCGTCCTCGTACCTGAGAGCCTGTCTGTAATGATCGACGGCTGCCGTGACGCGGCCGGTCTGGAAAAGGACGTTGCCGAGGTTGTTGATAATGGACGGTGAATCCGGAGCCAGATCCATTGCCCTGGACAGGTACGATTCCGCCTCCCTCAAACGGCCCGACCTCTTGAGGACCACACCGAGTGTAGACAGGACATGACTGTTCTCGGGATCCTTCACGCGAAGCGCATGAAGTTCCTCGAGGGTTCTGGCCCCTTCTCCGCCCCTTTCCGCCATCTAGATCATGTAAGACCTGGAGTTCGAGTAGTACGCTTCGTTAAGTGCCAGGACATGGACGAGGAGCGGCAGAGCCAGAAGGAGGAAAAGTGCCAGACCCACGGCCATTCTTTCCCGGTTCGTCAGGTGCAGCATCATCGTCAGGGCCACGAGCAGGATCCAGATGATAAAGGGCACTCCCATGAGGGCAATGACAGCCAATAGGATGGGAATGGCAGCCAGCCACAGCCACTGGGGAACCTTTACCACATGGGAAAGATCGTGGGCTATCCTGGGGAGGACCCTGGGCGTGAACAGCAGGATCGTCAGCAGGGAAGAGATCGTTACCGCTACAAGAAACCAGAGGACGACCCCCATGCCCCATGGGAAAAAGGAACGGAAGTCCTTGAAAAAGGTGACCCATCCCTCTAAAAGAGCATCCAGTGAAGACAGGGCTCTGAGCTGGTTCTGTCTCCAGATGGTCCGGGCCCTCTGAAAATGCGGACCGGGATCGTCGGGTGCGAACTCCTTTGCGTAGGCGATGATCTTGAGGGCGTCATCGTATCGCCCCTGCTTCCTCGCCGTCGACGCCTCTACCAGGAGGGCGGCTGCGGGGCTGAACAGGTTGGGGATCCCGCTCTTTTTCCGGTGCGCCAGAACCTTTTCGAGCCGTTTTTCCGCCTCGCTGAAGTTTCCGCGAAGGACGTTCTGCCGGTAGGCGTACCAGTCATCCTCCCAGGGGGCGCGCCACACCTTCGCAGAGGCACCCCCTGCACTGACCTGCGCCGTGCCGTCCGGTTCGGAAGGTTTGATATCCAGCACTTCGGAAAGGGGGAAATCGACGGTTACCTCACTGACCTCGATGGCCAGGACCGCATTGACTGAAAAGATCGCCCACGCAACCAGGAGGAGGACGAGGATCTTGAATTTTCTCATCAGGCTCCGGATCCTAGTTTTTCTTCTTAAGGGCATCAAGGTATTTCCACTTCAGTTCTGCCGAGGCGTTCTCCAGAAGGTTGTCCTCTTCCTCTGTCAGGTTACCTTGGGTCTTTAACCTGAGGATATCGATGATGTCGATGGTCTGCTTGGCAGAGGTAAGGTTGGGGTCCATGGCACCCGTAATGGGATCAGCCATGTCGCCGAGCTGTATCAGCGCCGAACTGAAAAGGGAAAATATGAAAGTCGAAAAATCGACCTTGATGGCCTCGCCCGGATCGCCAGTTTTCGGAGGCTCGGGAGGCTCTCCTTTATCGGCGCCGGATTGACCTTCGGGTTCCGGTGGCTTGCTCTCTTTACCTTCCGCGCCTGAGGAAGTGCGGCGGTCATCGACCTTGAAATCCTTGTCCTTCTTTTGGTCCTCTGTCATGTAATAACTCCCTTACCTCCGGCATCCAGTGCCGCCGGACGGCAAACAAGCTGCTTATTCGGTGCGCCCTCCTGGGCCAGGACCGGAGCGCCTGATCCCGCCACATCCTGTCAAATATACCAATTTCATTTGCAGGGTGGCAAGGGGGGGAAAACAAAGGGAAAAGGTAAAAGTGGAAAGGGGAAAGTAAAACACAGCCTGCCGTTTGACCTTTCCCCTTTATCCTTTCCACTTGCCACTATTTCTTCCCTTCTATCTCCTCCAAAGTCCTGATAATGGCGTTCATGCCAGGGTCTTCGTTGATGTCGTGGACGTCGATGTACCTGATGATCCCCTTCTTGTCGATGATGAAAATGGCTCTTTCAGCGATCCCCTCTGACCGGAGAACGTCATATTTGAGGGCCGTGTGTCCGTGGGGCCAGTAATCGCTCAGGACAGGGAAGGAAACATTGATACCCTGTGTCCATGCCTTGAGGCTGGGAAGGTTATCGGTCAGCACACCCAGAACCTGGGTGTCGTGCTGCGCGAAGAGGTCCTTGAGCTCCTCGTACGCAGCCAGTTGCCCCGTTCAGACAGGTGTGAACGCGGCCGGCAGGAAGCTGAGCAGCACGTTCTTTTTCCCTCTGTACTCTTTCAGGCTGATGGAGGCATCCCCCACACTGGGGAGGGTGAAATCAGGGGCCTCTTCTCCCACTTTCGGTTCGTTTGTCGGTTTGGCATCAGGAACCTTTATGTAGAGGGGTACCTTCCCTCGTCCAAACTCCCTGCTCTGTGCATGGGCCGGGGCGGGGCCAAGCACATGGAAGAGGGCCTTCAGGTAGGCCGGCACCCATGGTGTCAGGCCGCTCTTACCGAGGGCCTCATCGATCACCTTCCGATAGTTCTCAATAGGCTGGGCGCCTTTGACCACTCGACCGTTGATGATCGCCGTGGGGGTGCTCCAGATATCCAGCTGGTGAACCCTGTCCAGATTTTCCTTCAGCTCGGGAAGGTTTGACTTTTCTTCCATGGCCTTCCTGAACTTGTTCATATCAAGACCCAGCTGTCGCGCCAGGTCGTCCAGGATGGGCCTGTCGAGCTCCGGAGCCTTTTCAAAGAGCAGATCGTGCATCTCCCAGAACTTGCCCTGATCCCATGCCGCCCAGGCTGCGAGGGCGGCGTTTTCCGAATCGTGGGAATACCGTCTCATGTAGGGAACCAGAACGAACCGCACCTTGCCCTTGTATTCCTCGAACAGCTGTTTGAAGGTCGGACCGACCTCCTTGCAGAAGGGTCACATGAAATCCGCGATCTCGATGATGGTCACGGGCGCGTTATCTGGTCCCTTGCTTGGTGCGCGCACGGGTTCGAATTTGACGGTCTCAGCCGCCAACGCGCTGCTTGCCAATAAAAGGCTGAGCAGCACCAGAAGCGACCAAAGGACATATCTTTTCATCGTCGGTACCCCCTTCCGAAAAGCGTTGAAAAGTTGAGTTATTCCTGTCCAGTGATTATACCCCAAGGATAACAGGGAATACAAAAGGGAAAAACCGTGACTCGTAACTTGTGACTCGTTACCCGAAAATGTGCGAGCATTATTTATAAAAGGTCTTATGATTGGGAATAACGAATTTCGAATTACTCCCCCTCATCCATTTGGAATTATGATTTTACTCTGGCATACTGACTCAAATATCTTCCTTCGGGGGTATACCAGCCGTGGCTAAGATGAAAAAACCCATTGATGAACTTCTCGAGATCATGGCGACGCTCAGGGGACCCAAAGGCTGTCCCTGGGACAGGGAGCAAACGCACGAAACATTGAGACCTTATGTCGTTGAAGAGGCATATGAACTTGTTGAGGCTGTTGACAGCGGCGAGAACGGTGAGATCAGAGAGGAGTTGGGCGACCTCCTGCTTCAGATCGTCTTTCACAGCCAGATCGCGGCAGAAGAAGGCACTTTCAATTTCGACGACGTGGTTCGCGGGATCAACGATAAGCTGCTGCGCCGTCATCCCCACGTGTTCGGGGATGAAAAGGCGGCCGATGAGGCGGCAGCCCTCAAGAACTGGGAGCGCATAAAGGAGGAAACCGAGGGGAAAAAGAGGACAAAGAGGCATCCGGGGACCCCCATCCTCCACCGCGCGCTGCGCATGCAGGAAAAAGCCGTCAGCCTGGGCTTTGATTGGGAGGAGACATCCCAGCTCTTTGAAAAGCTTGTCGAGGAGATGGAGGAAATCCGCGAAGCCGTTGCTGGAGGAGACCGCCGGAAGATCATGGAGGAAATTGGGGACCTGCTTTTCATGACCGTCAATCTGTCCCGTTTCCTGGACGTCCATCCAGCAGATGCGCTCGAAGCTTCCATGAACAAGTTCGCTGGTCGTTTCCGGGCGATGGAAGAACTGGCTTCGGGAGATGCAAAGTCACTCGAGGAGATGGAGCTGGACGAAATGGAAAGGTATTGGCAAAAAGCCAAAAAGGGCGAGAGATAACCCGTGACTAGTGATTCGTGATTCGAAAAGAGTACAACAGCACCCTCTAAGGGCATCAAATTGACAGATCAAGAAATACGATTCACGGATCCTGGACCGAGTCACGAATTATTGAATTTACAAGGAGGAGAACATGAAAAAGATCTTGGCTTTAACACTGATGTTTCTGTTCACCGCGGCCTTGATCCCCCAGGGCGTGCCTGCAGGAGAACTCGCAGGCGTCACCATGGACAACACCATTCAGATCGGTGGGCGCACCGCCGCTCTGGCGGGGATGGGTATCAGGACCAAGACCTTTCTCAAGGTGAAGGTCTACGTGGCGGGACTTTACATGGAGACCCCTTCAAAAGATCCCGGGAATATCATCGCGTCGGACCAGGCGAAGGCCATGGAGATGGCATACCTTTACAAAAAGGTCGATGGTGAAAAATTGCAGGAAGCCTGGCGGGAAGGGTTTGAGGCCAATACGCCTGCGGCCACGCCCGATCTTAAAAATCGCATGGACCGTTTTGTCTCCCTGTTTTCAGAGGCAGCCGTTGAGGGCGATAGGCATGTTTTTCAGTACGAACCCGGGAAAGGAACAACCATTATCTTCAATGGCCAGCCAAAAGCGACGATTGAAGGATCTGATTTCGCCGGTGCTCTTCTGGCCATCTGGTTCGGTGAAAAACTCGGGGACGGGGGCCTGAAAGAACTTAAAAGGTCCATACTGGAAGGAATGTAAAGTGTCGCATCGGGGTATCGGAGTAACGGGGTATCGACGCAGAACCTCCGTGTCGTCTACAAATTCAACCGGTATTCCTGAACGGGTTACTGCTCTTTCCCCGATACTCCCATACACCGACACACCGATACATGCGTCTCGCAAAGCGCTTTTTGAATGCGGGACCAGAACAAGGGGGTGAAAATGCGTTTCATATTTAATGCACTTATTGCCTCGTTCGTCACCCTGGCTGTGGCGATCTCGCCCGGCCTTGCTGCGGACAAGGTCGTTGTGGCCTCCAAGATCGATACCGAGGGGGCGCTGCTGGGCAACATGATCATCCTCATGCTGGAGATGAACGGTATCTCCACCGAGGACAGGACCGAATTCGGGCCCACGCCCATGGTACGAAAGGCCATCGCGGCGGGACAGATCGACATCTACCCGGAGTATACGGGAAACGGAGCCTTCTTTTTCGGCCTCGCGGACGATCCCCTCTGGAAAGACGCGTCCAAAGGCTATCAGAAGGTCAAAGAACTGGATATGGAGGCGAACGGCGTTGTCTGGCTTACGCCCGCTCCAGCCAACAACACCTGGGCCATCGCGGCACGCAAGGATGTGGCGGATGAGAACAAGGTGTACACCCTGGAAGAGTTCGCCAGATACGTTAACGATGGCGGAAAGGTCAAGCTTGCCGGCAGTGAGGAATTCGTCAACAGCGCGGCCGCCCTGCCCGCCTTCCAGGAGGCCTACGGTTTCACCCTGCGCAAGGACCAGCTCCTCACCCTTTCGGGAGGCAACACGGCCCAGACGGAAAAGGCCGCGGCACAGGGCGTGAACGGAGTGAATTTCGCCATGGCCTACGGAACCGATGGGCAGCTGGCGGCTCTCGGGCTGATCGTCCTTGAGGATACCAAAGCCGTTCAACCCGTGTACGAACCGGCACCCATCGTCCGGAAGACGATCCTGGATAAATACCCGAAGATCGAGCCCCTCCTCAAGCCGGTCTTCGAGTCCCTGGACCTGGTGACGCTCCAGACACTCAACGCCAGGATACAGGTTGAAGGTATCGATGCCAGAGAGGTGGCCCGAGGGTATCTGAAGGAGAAGGGGTTTCTGAAATAAAGGCGAAAGGTGAAGGGAGAAAGGGGAAAGTCAACGCGCTGGATCACTTGACGGCACACACGCCTCCTCTTTCCCCTTTAACCTTTCCCCTTTAACCTTTCCCCTCTTTTTATGCGCCCTCTCTTCTCCATCGAAAAAGTTCCATTCAGCGCCGCCGTCCTGGGGCTGGTGGCCATCCTGTCAACGGGCTTCGTGACCTTCAGGCCCAACCGGATCGCCATCGGCGACGCCGTGCATCTCGTGAGGACCCGTGGAGAATTGTGGATCGTGGTGGTCCTTTTCTGGATCGCTCTCGTCATCCTATGCTCCTTGAGGTTCAACAGACGGCGTCGGATCCTTCTTGCCGGTTTGCTCTCATCGATCCTCCTCATCCTCCTGATGATCACGGCGGGAAAACACGCGGCCATAATTACGGAGGAATACGGAACGATTGCAAGGGTGTCGCTCGGTCCGGCCTTCTGGATAGGCGCCTTCACACTGATCATCATCCTCACCGATACATGGCAAAGTTGTGGCAAAGGCAAGAGCCCCGTTGTTCTTCTGGTCCTGGCCACCGCCGCCGCTGCGGCATTCCTGCTGATCTCGGGCCGTTTTGACATGCTCTCTATCATGCGTGAATTCGCCAACCGCAGGGAGCGCTTTTTCAGTGAATTGATCACCCACGCGGCACTGGTGGTATCTTCAGTTGGGCTTTCCCTCGCGCTGGGGATCCCGCTCGGCCTCCTGGCACACCGGAAAAAACGTTTCTACAACCCGACATTCTTCACACTCAACACACTTCAGACCACGCCGAGCCTGGCGCTTTTCGGCATCCTCATACCGATCCTTGCCGCCGCCACCCTGAAATTCCCTTTTCTCACCGAAATGGGTGTCAGCGGCATCGGTACGGCACCGGCGCTCATCGCCCTGACCGCCTATTCCCTCCTTCCGGTTGTCAGGAACACGTACACCGGTTTTTCAACGGTGGACCCGGCTGCCATCGAAGCCGGCAAGGGAATGGGTATGACAACGTCCCAGCTCCTTTTCAGAGTCGAGATCCCAATCGCATCAGCGGTTATCCTGAACGGAATCAGGGTATCGCTGGTCCAGGCTATCGGTCTGACCGCTGTTGCAGCCCTTATCGGCGCTGGAGGGATGGGAGTGTTCATCTTTCAGGGGCTGGGCCAGGCTGCCAACGACCTGATCATGCTTGGCGCGATGCCGACCATCTTGATGGCCGTGTTTGTTGATTCCTTCATGGGTGGGATCATCTTCATGATGCGGCCGAAAGGGCTCCGATGATAAGCCTTCAGCAGGTAACAAAGGTGTTCGCCGGAAGAACCGCTGTGGACGGACTGTCCTTCGATGTGGAGGATGGCGAGTTCTGCGTGATCATCGGTCCGTCCGGCTGCGGAAAATCGACCACCCTCCGGATGATAAACCGGCTTATTCCTGTATCCGGTGGAGTCATAACTATCGGCGGAAAGGACATCACCACCTACCGTGCGGAGGAGCTGCGGCGTCAGATAGGCTACGCCATCCAGAGCGTCGGGCTCTTCCCTCACATGACGGTCGCCCAGAACGTCGGTGTCGTTCCACGGCTCCTCGGTTGGCACCAGACGAGGATCCGCGACCGCACGGGCCACCTCCTTGAAATGCTGAACCTGGACCCGGGCATTTACAGCGCCAAGTACCCCCGTCAACTTTCGGGCGGCGAAGCTCAGAGGGTCGGCGTGGCCCGGGCCCTTGCCGCCGACCCCTCCATCCTTCTTATGGACGAACCCTTCGGCGCTATCGATCCCATCACGCGGGAAGCGCTCCAGACCGAATTCGCCCGGATCCAGAAGGAACTGAGGAAAACCATCGTTTTTGTAACCCACGATATCGATGAAGCGATCCGTCTCGCGACCAGGATCATCATCCTCAGGGAAGGAAAGCTGGTTCAGCACGACACGCCGGAGAACATCATGACCAACCCCGCGGGCCGGTTCGTCACAGAGTTTATCGGCACCGACAGGGCCCTGAAAAGGCTGTCAAGGCTGGGGGCGGGCGACTACATGAAAAAGGCTCCGAGTATCGCGGATTCAGAGCCTCTCCAATCAGCAGCGCGATTCCTTTTGGAACATCCCTATCTGTGGGTAGTGGACAGGAACGGCCGCGTGCTTGGATGGCTGGATAAAAACGACCTGGAAGGCGCTGAACCAACGGCCGGCCTCGCCATGTCGTGCCTTGACCACAGGACGGCAGCGGTTACGACCGAATCAACCCTCAAGGAGGCCCTTTCACGCATGGTTCAGCAGGGGATCCGGAGCGCGCCGGTGGTGGACCGGAAGGGGGCCCTTTTAGGAGAGATCAGGATGGAGGACATATTGGAGGCATGAAAATCAGGATTCAGGATTCGGAATTCAGGATTCAGAAGAGACCGGATATGGCCTCCTCTTTGGGCTGTCCACTGTCCACTTTCCACTGAAAAACCTCATGGCCAATGGAATAAATAGACAGATCTGGATCGTAACGGCACTCATCGCCGTATTTATAATCCTCACACTTTCCACCTCGCTCTGGTCCGTGGCCATGATGTTTTTCTTCCCTTCCCTCGACCAGGTCATCTACGACCTGGCACCCTTCACCCAACTCGTCGCGGAACACGGCCTCCTGGTCCTGGTGTCAAGCGGACTGGCCACGATCCTCGGTCTGGTTACCGGGATCGCCGTGACGCGCCGCTGGGGCCGTGACTTTCTGCCAGCGGTGAATGCCCTGGCCTCCATGGGGCAGACCTTTCCGCCCGTGGCGGTCCTTGCCCTCGCCGTACCGGTTGTGGGGTTCGGTTTCAAGCCGACGATCATCGCCCTTTTCCTTTATGGCCTCCTGCCCGTGGTCCGCAACACCATAACAGGCATCGATTCGGTGGACTCGGATGTCCTGGAAGCGGCAAGGGGTATGGGAATGACCCCTGTTCAGGTTCTGGGGTCCGTCGAGATCCCGCTGGCCTTGCCGGTCATCCTTGCAGGTGTGCGGATTTCTACCGTCATCAATATCGGGACTGCCACACTGGGCGCAACCATAGGCGCCGGTGGGCTTGGCAAACCGATCATTGCCGGACTCATCGGGGAAAACCCTGCTTTCATTATCCAGGGAGCCGCACTGGTCGGTCTGTTTGCCATCATCGTGGACACCGCGCTGGGAATGATAGGGAAAGGAAGGGAAGTTTCTGGTGGATAGTGTCTGGTGTCTGGTGCCTGGTGTCCGGTGGCTGGTGTCTGGAATCCGGGGTCAGCGCTGCGGACCCGGCGAAGGAAGATTTGTGTCAAAAACGCAACATACCCGGGGTTGGTGTTTTAATATTGCAACAAACACAGGAGCCTTGTTTCCGCAGCATAGCGGCGGATCCCTGGGAAAGGGCTTGTCAACCGTTCCTTGCGCAGGGCCGTGCCCGGGGAACGAAAGGTCCATTCTTCGGGCGCTGCGGGTTAACGCGGGATTTCCACCAGGTCCCTTTTTGCGCTTTTTCAGATAAAGATCATCTTTTCGGGTTCTAAGAGCGGTCCAGGGCATGGAAATTGCTTTTATTTTAAAGAACCAACCTTCCACTCCGAGAGGTTAAAAATGAAGAAATGCGAAACACTGGATAGAATG
>CP070698.1:358437-365784 GCA_020349685.1 bacterium | reverse complement strand
TGCCGCTGCCGTCACCTTGCCCTGTGTCCACATCGATCCTCATGAAATAACGGCCATAGATGGCGTAATAGGTGTAATCCCCGGCAAGGACCGTGGCTCCCGAAAACGCGTATTCTTCGCCCTCACAGCCGGCATAGAGGCTGAAAAGCCCGTAGGCGTTCACGGGGGCGCCCAGATCAAGGATGTCTGCCGACAGGGAGGCTCCGGCGTCGTTCTCATAGTAGGCGTTGACGAGCCCCGTCGCCCCGTAGCGTATCAGGAGTTCGGCTTCACCGTTGACGTGCTCGTACATGTTTTCCGGAGTCCATGTACCGGGCTTTTCCACCAGGCGGAGGGCAGGCTCTGACCCGATGGACTCCGGAAGGGAGGGCATGGCGTTAGCACCAGGGGGAAAAACAAACAGGGAAAGGAGGCAAAGGGTCGGGAAGAGGCGCATGGGCTGAATTGTAATGGTTTTCGTTTGGGGTGGCAAGAAAAGTCGGTTTCTCGCGCCTGGAGTCTGGTGCATGATTCCAGGTACATCGTACATAGTACGCTGCGCATTGTGCCTGGTGTCTAAGATCTTATACTTTGCACTTTGTACTTTGCACCTTGTACTGGGTACTTGGTACCGGGTACTTTTTAAAACGCTTCCCCGAAAATAAAGTAGATGGACTTCTGGTCCCTGGCCCAGGCGAAATCCAGGCGTACCTTGGCCACATGATCGGGCGGGAGGGTCATGCGCAAACCTGCCCCATAGGAGGTCTCGGGGGAGTGGAACCGGTCCTCGGCAACCTCGCCGAGCTCAGCGAAGGCCGCTCCACTGAAGATCCAGAAAAGGTCCTGCCGCAACTCCCCCTGGAACAGGTAGAGGTTGTCTCCCCTGAACCGGTTTGTGTAATACCCCTTCAGCTCGTAGGGGCCGCCCAGAAAGTATCGATACTGGTAGCTCGGGTCGCCCCACGACCTTGCCAGGCGGATCCTCCCCGCCAGAACCGTTCCGTCAACAGGCTCGTAAAAGGTGCGGTGGTCCACTTCAGCCTGAAGGAAGGTTCCGCCTCCCTTGTAGTCGGAAAAGGAGCCCGGAACGTACCTGACCGTCAGGGTGTCGAAAACACCTTTGGTCGGGCTCAGGTGGCTGTCCCTGTTGTCGTAGAAGAAGCGCATGCCCAGACCGAGGGTCATTTCATCGTATTCCGGGGGCGGAACCCCGGTGCCGTTCACCTCTTTTTCTTCCGCGCCCCTCACATCGAGGAACGGACCCATGGAGACCTTGCCGCTTTGAAGGAATTTCATGAAGTAAAGAGCCCGGGTCACCGTTCCATCAAGGGTGATCTGATCGTCCGGGTCGGTATCCATGCCCTCCCCGTAATAGGGTCTGGCAAAATCATCCACCTCGAGTTCGAGGCGGAAATAGGTATCCTCCCCGACCCACTTCTGAAGGTCGAACAGGGTGCTGTATTCTCCTTCCGTGGACCAGGCCAGGCGGGTGAAAAATCTGTACTGGGGAAACAGGGGCCGGTCGAGAAAGACCGCCCCGCCGTAGATCGTTCCGAAGGTAGGTTCGTAGGCGAGGATGGGCGCAAGGGACATGCCGGTGCCGCTTTTCACGGGGGCCAGCTCCCCGTATTCCTCCAGCTCCTGCTCCATTCCGGTGTGCCGGGCGCCGAATCCCGGTTCCGAAAACGCTAAAAGAGCAAAGAACAGGAAGGCGCTTATAACAACAGATGGTCGTACGATCCCCCCGCTCTCCCTTGGTGGCGCCCGGCTCGTCTAGAGAATGGTGGCAGCCATGGTGGCCAGGCGGCTTCGTTCGCCCTTGTCGAGGAAAATACTCGATGAGATATTCTCGTCGGAAAGACGGAACTTTTCCGAGGCGACAGCCAGTCCGTTGTCCGTTGACGTCATATAGGGGCTGTCGATCTGGTATATGTCTCCGGTAAGGATGATCTTGGTGTTCTCCCCCGCTCTCGTGATGATGGTCTTGACCTCGTGGGGGGTCAGGTTCTGGGCTTCGTCGATCATGAAAATGCCGTTGGAAACGCTTCTCCCCCTGATGTAGGCAAGGGGCTGGACCTCGATGAGCTTGGCATCGAAGAGGTACTGCAGGGTTATGTCCCGCGCCCCGTGTCCCAGGTCCTTGCCTTTTCCGTGCCCGCCGTTGGCGAGGTTGTCCACAAGGAACTCCAGGTTGTCGTAGATGGGCTGGAGCCACGGCCTGACCTTCTCGAATTCGGTCCCGGGAAGGGCCCCGGGATCCGGTCCCATGGGGATGATGGGACGTGCGATGATGAGACGCTTGAACCGCTCCTCCAGGACCATGTCAAGGGCGCACGCGAGGGAGACCAGGGTTTTCCCGCTGCCGGCAATGCCCATGGCGAAAACGAGGTCGGTGCTGGTGTCGAGGATGGCGTCCATGAGGAACCTCTGCTTGTGATTCCTCGGCCGTATCCCGAAAACCTCCTCAATGTTGGTCAGAAGATGAAATTCCCCCGGGTTCTTTTCATTGTGCCGGTACTGGACGAGGGCGCTCTGGTTCAAATCCGCCTCGTTTTTGAGCAGCAGATAATCGTTGGCATAAGGTTGCAGTTCGCTTCCGTCGCTCCGGTAGCCGGCCACGGGAAGGACCTTCTCCTGGTATAGGCGGTTGATGTAATCCGAGGGGACGAGGGCGTAAAGGTTGTCCTCCTCCACGCTGGAGACGGTCGTGTTGTGGTAGTAGTCCTCCGAGTCGACGCCCAGGATGTTGGCCTTGATCCTGACGTTGATGTCCTTGCTGACCACAATGGTACGGCTTTTGGATTCCTTCTGAACGCTGAGGGCGGCATTGAGGACCATGTTGTCGGAAGCCGTCTTGGCGCCGACGATCTCCATTTCCCTGGGCAGCTTTATGTCCTCATCGTAGAACCGCACAAACAGCTTGCCGCCGTGACCTGTTTCCACCCCTTTGAGCAGATCCCCCTGGATCCGCAGTTCATCGAGCTGCCGGGAGAACTGCCGGGCGGCAAACCCTCTCGGATCGTAGTGCCGCTTGAAGTTGTCCAGCTCCTCCAGGACGATGGAGGGGATGATGATGTTGTTCTCCTCGAAGGTTTCCAGGCAGTTTGGGGAATAGAGGATGACGTTGGTGTCGACGACAAAGTTCTTCAATGATGTTTCCCTTTTTCTGAAGCTGGCTGCGACATGCCCGACGCCCCTTCAGGAGGAAAGGGCGGATCGGCAAAAGGGTCCACCAGGCCCGGGGACGGCCGGCTCGCATACCCCCGGCACGGTGGTCGATGTCCTGCCCTTGGGGTGAATTTATAACGGAAGGGTTGGAGCTGTAAAGGCGGATAAAGGATTTTGACCTGAAACACCGTGAAAAAGGTTCCCGGACGCCGACCCGAAACAGGACCACCGGGCATGCGGATCAGCGGGTGACGCGGGTCAGGAGTTGCTCGGCAAGTGTCGGATCGACCTTTTTAAGATCCCGGCAGATGCCAGCCGCCGCCTCTCGATCTCCGCTCCTGTAATAGGCAAGGGCCAGATCCCAGTAGGCGCGGCTGCGATGAGGGTCTATTTTCAGGGACCTCTTAAGGACCACGATGGCCTGTTCGTAGTCGTGCTGCCCCATCAGGGCAATGCCCTTCTGATGATAGGCTTCGGCTCTTTCAGGGTCTATCCCGATGGCAGCGTAAGCTCCCGCCAGGGCCTCCTGATACTTGTTCATGGAATTGAACACCTCCGCGAGCAAGGTGAACCCCTCGTAGCCGTCGAGCTTGGCCCTGACCGCCATCCAGGTGGCCTCCAGGGCCTCCGGGAGGTCTCCCTGGACCAGGTAGGCCCTGGCAAGGTTCAGGAACGTCTGATGCGAGGAATCTCCCAGACGCAGAGCCATGGAATAGGCGTCCACCGATGACCGGTGCTGGCCGACGGCATCGTAACAGCAGCCGAGGAGGAAAAAGGCCTCCTTGCGGAACCGTTCATCCTTGGTGGCTGCCATCAGCCTGGGCATGGCGGAGCCGTATTGACCGGTCCAGTAGTAGGCAAGGCCTGTCATGTAGGACCCCACCGTTGTCCTCTCCCAATTGACCCGTCCATTTTCCGCCCAGGTGAGGTGCTCTACCGGCACGACCTTCTCGGTCATCACCTTGGCGATCCTGCCCACCGGAACGGCCCAGGCGGAGCCGGAGCCGCTCTCGAGCCTGAACAGCACGACGGCGACCAGTGTTCCCTTTTCGTTGAATACGGGAGACCCGGCCGAGGCGAAGGGGGATTCGATCCTGATCAGGGAACCGTAAACGGGAACCTTGCGCACGCCTCCAAAAATTCCGTCCAGAAAGGCTCCCGGCTCACACCCTATACCGCCTCCGACCAGGACCCTCTCCCCTTCGCGAGGCAGCGGAGCGGATCTTTCCAGGTAGGCAAACTTCTCAGGTGTCGATTCGAGACCAAGGCGGATGAAGTTGCCCTCCACATCCTCGGCCAGCACCCTGTTGATAAGGACAGTGTCCCGCGATGCCGTTGTCGCCTCCAAATAAAATCCACCCTCGAGGAGGCTCCTCGGTGCAATGATGTGGCCCTCCCTGTTGATGAAAAAACCCCATCCCTGCCGCACAAACGAGCCCCTCCAGTCGTAGACCGTGATCTGTGCAACGGAGGAGCTCAGTCTTTTCCTCGCAACGCGGCCGGGCCCTCTGAGACTGGCATGCAGGTCAAGGACGGTGATGCCAAGAACCAGAGCCACCGCAAGTATTGTAATGGTCGACCGTTTAAGCGGCTTCATCCTCTCAGAGCCCTGTGAAGGGAGTCCCAGCCTGCCCGAAGGGTTGCTGCGGACCCGAAACTGCTTTTCGCCTGTTTGCCTGGAGGTGCTGCACGCCCCGCATCCTGCGGGAGATGCCACTTCAGCAAAAACGCGTTCCCGCCCCCAGCGGACCTGTCATCCGCTCAGGAACGCTGATAATATAACAGCGTTTTACATCCTGGAAAACCTTTTTCTCTTCGTCTATGGCCACCTGTCAAAGGGTGCCACGCTCTATTAAACCATGAAGATGCCGAGCCAGGACCTGATTCTCCCTTTGGAGCTGGAGAACCTGTTCACGGGCCAGGTCCGTGCGCCCTTCCAGGAAAAAGATCTTTCCCAGATAAAAAGACAGCCACTGGGACTCTTCGCACCGTGAAAGGCCCCCCCTTATGGTCTCCTCGGCTTCCTCGTACCGGCCTAGATCGATGAACTCTCTGGCAAGACGGCTGTAAACGAAGGGATGCGTGGGATCCAGGCAGACCGCCTGGTTCAAGGGGGCAAGGGCCTTTTGGGAAAGGCCTGCCCGGGCGTAGGCCTCACCGAGGTTGCTCCAGGCGTCACGCATCTCGGGCTCCAGCTCAACGGCCTCTTTAAGAACCACGATGGCGTTGAGCGCCTTTCCGGCCCTCAGGTAGGCATATCCGAGATCGTTGAAAGCCTCCGCGAACTCCGGGTCGAGGGTGGTGGCCTGCTTGAGCGATGCGACAGCCTCATCGTAACTTCCAAGCCCGATGTAGCCCTTACCCCGCTCCAGGTGCGCGCAGGAACAGTCCGAATCCCGCATGAGCGCCCGGCATGCCTCATAAATGGCAAGGCTGTAATCGCCCTGCAGGTTCCTGAGGCGCGCCATCAGCATGTAACCGTAAGAATCGTCGGGATCACCCCCTATCAACTGGGAGCACATCCTTTCCGCCAGGCCATACTGCCCGGTTTCCATGTAGGCCCACGCAAGCTTCTGGTAGGTTGTGCTGATCCCGGGTCCGTGCTCGAGGGCGCACCTGTAGGCGAGGATCGCCTCGGGCAGCAGCCCCATGGCCAGATAGGTCTCTCCCAAAAGTGCCGACAGCTGCGCCTTTACATCGGGCAGTGTGTTCAGAAGGTCCTCCATGAGCTCGAGCGTGGCTTCCGGCCGCCCCTGCCAGAAAGCTACCTGCCCCCTCATGTACTTCGCATAAGGTGAATCGTACCATCTGGTCTTGTTCTGGCTGACCCACCTCTGAAGAGATGCTTTCCCTTCCTCCTTTTCGGCGACCATCGACAGCCGCTCGCCCGATGCCAGAAGTCCCGAGGAACCGTTTCCGAACCGCAGGATGACCATCCCGAGCAGGTTTCCTTCCGAACGGAACACTCCGCCACCGGGAAGGGGCAAGGGCTTGCCGGTTTCGAGGTAATGAAGCCCTTCCAGTCCAGGGATCGACCTGGTGGTCATGATTTGCGATGCCACCCAGGTTCGCCGGCCATGGGAATTCAAGTCGCTGAACAGGACCTCCTCCCCGGCCTGTGGAATCCCGCTGACCGGAATGTTTTCATAGGAGAGAGGGACGCCGGCCGCAAGGGTGATCCTTGCCAGTCCGGAAATTTCGTCCACCACCTGCACTTCCGTAACCTCAACGGTGCCGCCGTCCTCCAGCCTCACCAAGACCCTGGCTGCGCCTTCGAGGGTGGATACGGAGACGATGGCGGACCCTGGCGCCACCACGAACCCCTGGCCGATGGCCATGGGTATGGAGCGATCGTCGAAGGATGTGAGATGAAAGACAGCTTTCGGTGCGCTGTCAGGCAAAACCCCAGCGGCCCCTGCGGTTAGGGGCAGAGCGAAGAGCAGGAGGGCGGAAAAAACCACCGCCCACGCCAAAATCGAGAACCTCCCTCCCATGACCGCGCTCCTCCAATCCCTTTGCGGTCTTCACGGAAAGTATAGCCGGAAAAGGGGGGGAGTGCAGAGGGGCAGTGTCTGGGGTCAGGGGTCTGGTGATTAGTGTCTAGGGTCTGGTGTCTAGGGTCTGGTGTCTGGTTCTAGTAGAGACCTGGAAACTGTGGGGCGGCTGGGCACTAGAACCAGATACCGGATACTGAAACATTCTAGGTCTGGGACTAGGACCAGGACTCACCTTTGCCTTTTCCCTTGTACCTTGTACCTTGCACCTTGTACCTTGCACTGGGTACTGAGTACTGAGTACTGAGTACTGGGTACTCTTATTAGTACCATATCGCCATCTGCAGGCCTTTTTCATCCCTGGGCGGATCGTCGGGAAGGCATCCGGCCTCCCCGCGGAAAATGCGCATGGCTGTCCAGGCACAGGCGTAGGCGTCGAGGATGTCGTCCGCGTTCGCTTTCGACGTCGGAAACTTCGCCAGGCCCTCGCTCACCTGGAAAAAATGCCTCTCAAGGAGGGAGGCCCTCTCATCGCGTCCTTCGGCCTTTTTCTTACCGGACTGCGCCGGCGCAAGGCCCGCCATGGTGAAAAAGCTCAACTCGGGGTGCGCCTCCCTGACCCGGTTCTGCAGTCCCGGTGTCACGATCTGGTCAAGCTCCCTGACCTTCGGAAGGATGCCGAAGGACTGGCGGTTAAGGTCGAACT
>CP070698.1:352691-358337 GCA_020349685.1 bacterium | reverse complement strand
TTTACTACCGTCCGGCCCCTTTCCTCGAACTTCTCGACCACGATGTGGTGATGGGCATAGGCCGCGACAGGGGCCAGGTGGGTGATGCAGAGCACCTGGTGGTGCCTGGCGATCTCCTGCAGCTTGAGGCCAAGGACGGCTGCCACCCGCCCTCCAATACCGGCATCCACCTCGTCGAAAACCAGGGTACCGATGGCGTCCGCACCGGCAAGGATCCTTTTTAAAGCCAGCATGACCCTGGAAAGCTCCCCGCCAGACGCGATCTTCCTCAAGGGCATCAAAGGCTCCCCCGGATTGGGCGATATGAGGAACTGGACCTCATCGATGCCGGTCTCGTTCATCGAGGTATCCTGGAAGGACACCTCGAACCGGACCTTGTCCATGGCGAGGTCCGCCAGTTCCTTACGGACCGCGCTTTCCAGGGATGAGGCCCTCTCCTTTCTGTCCAGGCTCAGCTTTCGAGCCAGATCCCCCGACCGCGCCGCGAGGGCGGTTTCCCTGGACCTCAAGGCGCCCTGGTCCTCTTCACCCTCTTCCATGCGGGTGAGCTCAGCCTCCGCGTCGGCCAGTGTCTTGAGGACCTCTTCCATGGAAGGGCCGTATTTTTTCTTCAGGGTGGCGATCAGGCCGAGGCGCTCGTGGATCTCGTCGAGGCGCCGGGGGTCGGCCTGCACCGACGCTGCATAGTCCCTCAGAAAATGCCCCGCCTCCTCGAGCTGAACGCCGGCCTCATCAAGGAGCGCAACGACCTCGCTCAACCTCCCGTCCGTCTTGACCAGCTGTTTCAGATCCCCGGCCCTCTTGCGGACCGTCTCAGCGACCGAGCCCTCCCCCTGGTAGATGTCCTCCAGGGCTTTAAAAGCCGTGGCCAGCAGCTTTTCAGCGGCACCCAGGATCCGCTCTTCTTCGAGGAGCCTGGGTTCCTCGTCCGGAACCAGACCGGCTGCCTGAAGCTCCTGGGTGACGTAGCGCAGGTAATCGAGTCTGGCCAGACGATCCTTCTCACCACGTTCGACAGCGGCGATACGGTTCCTCACATCCGTGAGTTCCTGGAAAAGCCCGGCAAACTCCTGCCTTCTTTCGACCAGAGAAGCGAAGGAATCCAGCGCATCCAGGTGAACGGAGGTCCTGAGCAGGGACTGGTGCTCGTGCTGGCCGTGGAGGTCCACCATACACTCGCCGATCTCCTTGAGGTGCGCTATGGTTATCATCGCACCGTTAACCGTGGAGCGACCGCGCCCCTCCCGCCGGATCTCCCGTCCGATGATCAGTTCATCGAGTGCCTCGTAACCTTCGGGCAGGTCGATCTCCGGTGCTCTGAACGCCGCCTCCACCCTGGCCCCGCTCTCGCCCGCCCGCACCACCGACAGATCCACCTTCTCCCCGAGGACCGCCTGGAGGGCGTCCACGATGATCGACTTCCCCGCCCCCGTCTCACCCGTCAGGACGGTCAATCCCGGGTGGAAGGGCAGCTGAAGTTCATCGATGATGGCGAAGCCTCTGATGGAGAGATATTCGAGCATGGTAGCAGGCAGCTGTCAGCAATCTGCCGTCAGCAGAACCGTTTACTCCTTCCTTGGGAATCATCCCTCTTGACAGATAAACCGCGCACTCAGCTCAAAGCTTCCAGCTCATTGCTGAGCCGAATCGCTCCTCTGCGCGGCTCATCGCTGCCCCCAGTGCAGCTTGGTGCTCAGGACCTCGTAAAAGTTCCTGGCCCCGGTCCGGATGAGGTGGACCTTCCTGTCCGAGGCCCGGACGCGGACGCAGTCCCCCTTGTTGAGCCTGGTCCCCTCCTGACCGTCGAGGGTGAGGAAAACGGCACCGGAATCGCTGATCAGGCGCAGGTCGATCCTGGATCCGCCGGGAATCACCAGGGGACGGTTGGTCAGGGTATGGGGGCATATGGGGGCGATGACGATGACATCCATCGTCGGCTCTATGATGGGCCCGCCCGCAGCGAGGCAGTAGGCGGTGGATCCCGTCGGGGTGCTGACGATGAGGCCGTCCGCCTGGTAATTGGTGACCTTCTGGTCATCGACGATGGTCTCGAGATTGATGATCCTGGCCAGCGCGCCCTTGTTGATGACCACGTCGTTGAGAACCTGGTAATGACCGATCCGCTCCCCGTCCCTGTGCAGGGACGCCTCCAGACAGACCCTGGGCTCCACGGTATACTCCCCCTGCAGAACCCTCTCGAGGGAACCGAACAGTTCGTCGAGCCCCAGTTCAGTGAGAAAACCCATCGATCCCAGATTGATCCCCAGGATCGGTTTGTCCTTCCCCTCGAGGAGGCGGGCGACGGAGAGCAGGGTGCCGTCACCGCCCAGGACGAGGACCAGGTCCACTCCGTCAGGAACGTACTCCCTGGAAACGGCTGTGGAATCGACGTCGGCCAGACCCCGGTAGTCCTCCTGCATGCGGACCTTGACCCCGCGCTCCGTCAGCCAGGGAACAAGCCTGCCCATGACATCGTCGGCATGGGGACTGGTGACCTTGGTTATGATCCCTATCTCTTTGATGGAGGACATGCAAGACTCCCTATCGATAACCCGATGGTGTCGGAGTGTCGGCGTATCGGAGTATCGGAGATATCAAAAAAATAATATCATGTTTTTATTTTTAGCACTCCTGCTACATCAACCGAGTAAACCACGCGCCCGAATTTGAGCTTGATATCCATATCTGCCTTTTCCCCGTTACCCCGAAACCTGCTTTTCCCCTTCCCGCACCAGGTACGCGAGATATTCGATGTTCCCGCTGGCCCCTTTGATGGGAGACTCCATTGTACCGATCAAAGTGAAACCCTCCTCACCGGCAGCACTAAGAACGTTTTGAAGGGCTTCCTCCCGAACCCTGTCATCCCTGACGACCCCCCCCTTTCCAACCTTCTCCCGTCCCGCCTCGAACTGCGGTTTGACAAGAAGGACCGCCCGGGCACCTTCTCTCAAAAAGGTGCCCAACCTGGGCAAAATGAGCCTGAGGGAGATAAAGGAGACATCGACCACGGCCACATCCAGGTCGTGTGGCAAAGCGGTGTCCTCGATGGTTCGGAAGTTCGTCCTCTCCAGGACCACCACCCTTTCATCGTTCCTCAGATTCCAGTCCAGCTGGCCGTAGCCGACGTCGATGGCGTAAACCTTGCCGGCTCCGGCCTTGAGGAGGCAGTCGGTGAACCCTCCCGTGGAAGAGCCCACATCCAGACAATGGGCTCCGGTAACGTCGATGCCAAAATGATCCAGTGCGGCCCTGAGCTTCACTCCTCCCCTGCTGACGTAGGGAAGGGGCTCCCTGACGGAAAGGGGGGTTTCGGGACGCAGCACGGTCCCTGGCTTGTCGATCCTCCTTTCCCCCGAGAAAACACGACCCGACAGGATGAGCGCCTGCGCCCGTGTCCTGGTATCCGCCAGTCCCCGCTCCACCAGGAGAAGATCAACCCTTTTTGAGGAGGCCACCGGACAGCACTTCCCTGACAGTCGAGCTGATCCCTTTGGCATCGATACCGAGATCCGCCCTCAGTTCCTCTAAAGTGGCGTGCTCTAAAAAGGCGTCCGGAAGGCCGAGACGACGGATCTTGAAACTCTCGCCCATATCCGTGGCCGCCTCGAGGATCGCCGAGCCGAAGCCGCCCTGGAGCACGTTCTCCTCCACAGTAAAGGTGACGCGGCACTCCCTGGCCCACTGGAAGATGAGTTCCGTATCAAGCGGTTTTATGAACCGGGCATCGATGACGGCTACGGAGACCCCCTCCGCCTCCAGGATATCGGCAGCAGCGAGACAGGGATGCACCGTCGACCCCACTCCGACGAGAAGGACATCGGACCCTTCCCGGAGGATCTCGCCGGTGCCGATCTCCCACGGCACCGGTTCGGGGAGGAGTGCCCCGACACCCGCACCGCGCGGGTAGCGGAAGGCCGAGGGACCCTCCAGGGACAGGGATGTGGCCAGCGCCTGGACGAGGGCCGCCTCGTCCCGCGGAGCCATGAAGGTCAGGTTGGGTATATGCCGAAGGTAGGAAAGATCGTAGGTGCCGTGATGGGTCGGACCGTCCTCCCCGACCAGGCCGCCCCGATCCATGGCAAAAACAACGGGAAGGTTCTGAAGGCAGACGTCGTGAACCACCTGGTCGTAGGCGCGCTGCAGGAAGGTGCTGTAGATGGCCACGACGGGACGGTACCCTCTCGTGGCAAGACCCGCGGCAAAGGTCACTCCGTGCTGCTCGGCGATACCCACATCGTAGAACCTGTCGGGAAACTCTTTGGCAAAGCTGTCGAGGCCCGTGCCCTCGGGCATGGCGGCGGTGATGGCGATGACCCTGTCGTCCCTCCTGGCGGCCTCGACGATGGCCCTGGAAAAAACGCTTGTGTAGGAAGGGTGCCCGTTTATCTTCCGGGGCTTTCCAGTCTCGAGTTCGAAGGGCCCGATGCCGTGGAAAGCCATGGGGTTCTCTTCAGCCAGGGCATATCCTTTGCCCTTTTCGGTCCCGACGTGGACCAGAACCGGTCCTCCGATCCGCCGCGCGTTGCTGAGGGCCTCGATGAGGCGGTCCAGCCGATGCCCCTTTATGGGACCGATGTACTCGTAACCAAGCTCCTCGAACACCATACCCGGGTAGATGAGGGCCTTGAAGGAATCCTCGGCCCTCTGGGCGATGTGGAGAAAATGCTCCCCAACCTTCGGGATGCTCTTCAGAAAGTTCTCCGTCACCTTCTTTACCCTGTTAATGGGGCTGCCCGTCAGTGTGCGGGACAGGTAGGAGGACATGGCCCCGACATTGGGGGCAATGGACATCTCGTTGTCGTTGAGAACAACGACCAGCCTCTCGCCCAGTTCCCCCCCCTGGTTCAGGCCCTCCAGAGCCAGGCCGGCGGTCATGCTCCCGTCCCCGATCACCGCGACGACCTTACCGTCCTCGCCCTGATGCCGCATCGCCTCGGCTATGCCCAGGGCGGCGGAGATGGAGGTGCCGCTGTGGCCGACGTCGAAGAGATCGTAGGGGCTCTCCTTCCTCTTGGGGAATCCGCTTATCCCCCCTTTGGTGCGCAGGGTCCCGAATCGGTCTCTACGGCCCGTGATCAGCTTATGGGTGTAGGCCTGGTGACCGACGTCCCAGATGATCTTGTCCTGGGGCATCCTGAAGACGTGGTGGAGGGCCAGGGTGAGCTCCACAGCCCCGAGGTTGGAGGCCAGATGGCCGCCGTTCCGTGAGACGACATCCAGAATGGTTTCCCGGACCTCTCCTGCAAGCTGCTCGAGCTGCCTGACATTCAGATCCCACAGGTCGGACGGGGAGTTGATCCATGGGAGAATGGGGGATTTTTCAACATTCCTTTTCAAGCCCTACAGCCTCCTGAGCAGAACGTAATCGGCGATCCCGGCCAGCCGGCCGGTGGGGTCGACACCTTCTACCGCAGCCTTGGCGTCCTGGATCAGTTTGCGGGCCCTTTCGCGGGCCTCCTCGAGACCGAAAAGACCGGGATAGGTAACCTTGCCCCTGGCGGCATCGCTTCCCTGGTCCTTGCCCATCTCCTCGGTGGTTGCGGTCACATCGAGGATATCGTCCACCACCTGGAAAGCCAGCCCCACCCTTTCGCCGTAGTTGCCAAGGGCCTTGAGGGTGCTCTCATCCGCATTGGCGGAAAGGCC
>CP070698.1:349761-352591 GCA_020349685.1 bacterium | reverse complement strand
GTCGCCTTTTTCGTGAGTCTTTACGGTGCGGGTGTCTCGCTGGCTGGTGCCCTGTCCGGAAGGCGCAACCTGATCAGAAGCTCCGAGCGGGCTGTGTACCTCAACATGGGTCTTCTCACAGCGGCCAGCGCAGCCCTTTTAAAGGCCTTTCTAACAAGGGACTTCTCCCTCCTCTACGTTTTCGAGTATTCGAGCCGGGCCCTTTCCGACGCTTACGCCGCCACCGCGTTTTGGGCAGGGCAGGAGGGGTCGCTGCTTCTCTGGGCCTGGCTTCTGGCTATATGCGCTGCTCTGGCTGTCTATCTTAACCGGGACCGCCTCAGGGAGCTCACGCCGTGGGCTGCCTTTGTTCTCATGCTGAACTCGACCTTTTTCCTCTTCCTGATCAACTTCGTGTCCAACCCCTTTACACCCTTTCCGGGACCCCTTCCAGCCGACGGATACGGTTTGAACCCGCTGCTCCAGAACCCGGGGATGATCATTCATCCCCCCACCCTGTTCATCGGGTATGCAGGCATCACCATCCCCTATGCCTTTGCCATGGCGGCGCTGCTGGCTGGAAAATCTGATAGCGTTTGGATCGCGCGGACGAGGATCTGGACGGTCGTTTCCTGGTTTTTCCTCGGAGTGGGAATCCTTCTGGGCGCTGAATGGGCCTACGTTGAGCTGGGATGGGGCGGCTACTGGGCGTGGGATCCCGTGGAGAACGCATCCCTCATGCCGTGGCTGACAACCACAGCCTTCATGCACTCGATCATGATCCAGCGGCGCCGCGGCATGTTCAAGTTGTGGAACATGAACCTCATCATATTCACCTATTTTCTCGTCCTGTTCGGTACTTTCATAACGCGCAGCGGTCTGATCTCCTCTGTCCATGCTTTCGGAAAAAGCAGCCTGGGGACCTTCTTTCTTGTCTTCATGATCCTGACCCTCTCGATGGGCCTTATCCTTGTCTGGCGGCGCAGGGAGGAGCTTGTCACTGAAAATCATCTGGAGTCTGCCGTGTCCAAGGAGAGCGCCTTTCTCCTCACGAATGTCGTTCTGTGCGCCATGGCGTTCTCCGTATTCTGGGGAACGGTCTTTCCGGTCCTGTCCGAGATCACAAAAGGGGTTAAAATTGTCGTCGGCGCCGGCTTTTACAACCGGGTCAACGTTCCCATCGCTCTTCTGCTGATGGCTCTCCTCGGGCTGTGTCCCCTCCTGGCCTGGCGCCACCCGGGGGGGAAGAAGGTCCACATGGACCTTCTCCTCCCTGTCGGACTTACCGTGATGGGGGGGTTGGGAGCCTACCTGGGGGGCGCTGGCAGCGCGGCAACGATCCTTGTCATGGCCTTTTCGGCGGGCATCACGGGATCCGTTCTTCTGGAACTCTACCGGGGGACGGTTGCCCTCAATGAAACAGGGAATGTTTTCCTGCCCCTTGCAGCTCTAAGGACGATCCTCGCCCACCGGAGGCGCTATGGGGGGTATGTCGTTCATCTCGGGATGGTCCTTATTTTCCTGGGTCTTTCCGGAGCTTCCCTCACCAGGGAGGTGGCCGGCACCATCAGGCCCGACGAGGCTCTGAGCGTGGGAAACTACACCCTGAAATACATGAACATGAGTTGGGTGCCCTCGAAGGACAGACTTGCCGTCAGGACCAGGCTGAAAGCCTTTCACAACGGTCAGCCCGTCGGGTATCTTGAACCCGAGAGACGTTTCTATGAAAAAAGGGAGGACCAGCCCACCAGCGAAGTTTCCATTCTGAGCAGCTGGAGAGAGGACCTGTACGTGGCCATGACCGGCTACAACAGGGATGGCCGCGCGAGCTTCAGGGTCCTGATAAACCCTTTGGTTTCCTGGTTATGGATCGGTGGTTATGTTATCGGTATAGGTGTTCTTCTGGCAGTGTGGCCGCGAAAGCGCGGTAAGAAGAGGGCCGGGGACGGGGAGGAATTGCGTTGAACATCTGGACCGCCCTGTTCCTGGTGCTGAGCGTCGTCATCCTTGCCTCGCCATTCCTGTCCTCACGCAGCGCGGAGAGGGAGGACGCCGGGCAACCGGATCCTTATGACAGCCGGGCTTACGGCGAAGATGATGGTCTCCGGCTGGACCTTGCTTCGGGACGTCTTGCAAGGGAGGATTACGATGCCATGACCGGAAACAGCAAAGAGGACCGACGTTGAACGGAAAGGTCCAAAGTTGGGGGAAATGGATATCTTTTTAAAGACCGAAGGGCTGGTCAAACGTTATGCTCACATCAGCGCCCTGCGTGAAATCGACCTCATGGTAGACCGGGGCGAGTCGCTGGTCCTTCTGGGGCCTAACGGGGCAGGGAAAAGCACCCTTCTGGGTGTATTGGCCGGAAGGATCCGCCCTACCGAAGGACAGGTTGTCCTGGATGGGGAAAAGCTTGGAAAAAGTGCGGCGTCGCGTCGCCTGACAGGCTATCTCGCCCACTCCTCCCTGCTCTATCCGGGCCTTACCGCTCGCGAGAACCTCCTCTTTTACGGAAAACTGTACGGTGTCAGAGAGGTGGCCCCGAGGGCAGATGAGATGCTTCATTTCATGGGGCTGTGGGAGCGAAGAGATGACCGGGTGGGTGGATTTTCGAGGGGCATGGAGCAGCGCCTTTCCATCGCGCGGTGCCTCCTCCACGATCCGCAGCTCATCCTCCTTGATGAACCGTTCAGCGGCCTCGATTATCAATCTTCCCAGGCTTTCATCCGGGCATTGCAGCAGTTAAGAGACGGCCGGAGAACGCTGATCACCGCTACCCACGACATGGCTGCCGTAGGGCATCTCGGGGACCGTCTGGCGATCATGAACAGAGGCAGGATCCTTCACGAGG
>CP070698.1:344993-349661 GCA_020349685.1 bacterium | reverse complement strand
TCTGGAATTGCGGCAGCTGCCATTGCGCTGCTGTTTGTTTCCTGCGCCAGCCCCCAGGTCCGTGATGAAACAACGGTCAACACCATCCCTTCCGAGGTGCGCGGCGACCTCACCGTTTCCGGGACGATCAAGGTCCGGGGCGAGGTCAAGGTCTTTCCCGGCGCGACGCTGACGGTCAGGCCCGGGACCCGCATTCTCTTCGAGCCCTTCGATCCGGATGAAGACGGGGTCAACGACTCCCGTCTGGTCGTGGAAGGCGTGCTGGTGGCAAGGGGCGAGCCGGAAGCGCCCATATACTTTACCAGCGCCGCCAGCGAGCCGGGACCCGGGGACTGGCTGGAGCTGAGGATGGACCACAGCGAGGGGAGTGTGCTCGAGTACTGCGTCCTTGAGCACTCACGGTACGGCCTTCACGTGCACTTCAGCTCCGGCTACGTCATGAACTGCGTTTTTCGCGACAACATCGACGGCACCCGCTTCGGCACCAGCCGCTTTGAGTTCCTGTTCAACCTGGTGGAGGGGAACGAGGGCAAGGGGATAAACCTCAGGGATTCCGAGATCCGCATCGCCGACAACCGGATCGCGCGCAACGGTCACGGGATATTCCTCTTCGAAAGGACAGCGGGATCTGTCATCGGATTCAACCTGTTCGCGGGGAACGGGAGGTCGGATATCCGGTTCGGCGATTTCTACGAGGGCGAGGCCCCTCAGATGATGGGCAACCGGAGGGAGGACGGCGCCCCTGTCGTTGTGGCCGGTTTCGAGGGGCCGTTGGATCCCGGGATGGCTGAGGAAGGCTTTCCATGGTCCCGGTGGAGACCGGGCCCCCTGGTCGTGAAACTCGGCGCCAGGCCCCTCTGGCAGATACAGGTCGGGTCCTTCGTCGATGCACCGCCCGTTTTCGCAGGGGAGGCGAAGGGTAAGGTCGCGGTGGCCGGCTGGGAGGCGGGACTGCTCCTCCTCGAAACCGCCACGGGCGCGCGCGTGCACCACGTTCCTTTACCTGACGTCACAGATGCCGCGCCCGAACTGGTGGACGGTGTTCTTTACCTTCCGTCCTGGGATCGCAAGATCCGGGCTGTGGATATTATATCGGGTCAGGTCATTGGAGAGGCTCAATGGGACACCTCCCTGGCCGACGACCACAGGCAGGCTTCACCCGTCGCGGGCTGGAGCGGACGCCTCTACGTCGGGCTCTGGAACGGGGATTTCAGGGAGCTGGATCCGGTCACGATGCAATGGGGCTGGAGCGTCGCCCTGGACGGTCCCGTCAGGGGGGCGGCCGCCCCGGCCCGGGATGCCCTGTGGGTCGGCACCGACGAGGGCTCCCTCTACCGGGTGAGCTACGCAGGTCAGATCCTCGATAAGGTCGATCTCAAAAGCCCGGTCAGGGCCGCACCGTCCCTCATAGGCGAGGAGGGGATCGCCGTTGTGACGCGGGAGGGCATCCTGCACCGCCTGAACGACGGCCGGGTCTCCTGGCGCCGTAAACTCCCCGGCGCGGGAACCTACGCCGCTCCCGTGACCCTTCGCCACACCCACGATCAGATCATCGTCGGCGACGGCTCAGGAACGGTATCCTCCTTTACGGGGAAGGGCGCCCTCATGTGGCGCCTGGGTCTGGGATCTGCTGTGCACACCATCAGCAGGCCGGCCGCCGGCCTGCTGATGGCGGGCACCGAGGGCAGCGGCGTGGGCATCTTCACCCTGACAGGGAGGCTGCTCGGGACCCTCGGATCGGAGGGAGCGGTCCACGGCATCGCCGTCCTCGAGAGGGAAGAGGACCTCCTCGTCGTGTACGGCGCCCGCGACGGCTATGTGCGCGCCTTTGCCCTGACCCTTTCCAGGGAGCGCTGGGAGGAGCCTGGCCCATGAGACCGGGTGACAACCTTGGCATCGCCGTCTTTCTCCTGAGTCTCGGGGTGCTGCTCTACGAGCTGACCCTGACCCGGCTTTTCTCGGTCCTCATGTGGTATCATTTCGCCTCCCTGGCCGTCGCGGCGGCTCTTTTAGGGTTCGCCCTGGGCGGCGTCCTCGTCCATCTGAGGCCCGCACTGGTTCCCGAGGGAGATTTTCCTTCCAACCTGTCTCCCTGGATGGCTCTGTTCGGCCTTTCGGCGGCGGTACCCTTTCTCATCCTGGGACTGGCCCGCCTCAGGCCGCAGATCCTCTTCCCGTTCCTGAGCTTCTTCCACCAGCCCTATTTTCAGCCCTTCCGCCAGGCGCCCCCCGGTCCGGACAGTGCCGCCGTGCTTTCCATGGTTATCCTCTACGCGCTCATAACGGTGCCCTTCACCCTGGCGGGCATCGTCCTCGCGGGGCTCTTTCTGCGCCTTTCCGAAAGGCGCATCGGAGCCATCTATGCGGCGGACCTGGCCGGCGCCGCCGCGGGCTGCGTGATCTTCGTGCCGGGGCTCGAGGCCCTCGGAGCGCCATCCCTGCTCCTTGCGGCGGCGGCCGCCGCCCTTGCCGGCGCGCTTCTCCTTTCCAGGGGAAGGGCGCGCATTCTTTTGCTCGCGCTGGTCCTTGTCACAGCTGCTCTGGCCCTTTACAACGGGCCCGGGGACCGGCTGGTCAGGCTCCAGTACGCCAGGGGCCAGTACGAACCAGACATCCGCTACTCGGCCTGGAACGCACTCTCCCGGGTTGTGGTGTACCCTCTCAGCCGTTGGGAGGCCGAGCAGGCGTGGGGCATCAGCCGGAGGTACACGGGGCAGCACCCGGGGAATATGGGGATGCTGGTGGACGATGCGGGCTATACGCCCATCGTCGAGAACCGGGACCGGGACGGATCTCCCGAGTGGGCTCCCTGGCACATCATCTCCCTGGCCTGGCACCTGAGGCCAGGGGCCGACTCCCTGGTCATAGGTCCGGGCGGAGGCCGGGACATCCTGGCTGCCCTCGGTACCGGCGCGGGGCGCGTCAGGGCCATCGAACTCAACCCCCTCATCGTGCAGGCTGCCGACGAGGTTTTCGGATCGTACTCGGGCAGTCCCTACTCCCTTCCCGGGGTCGAGGTTATCGTGGGCGAAGGCCGGTCGGAGCTGGCGCGGCTCGGGCAAAGGTTCCGGATCATCCAGGCTTCCTCCGTGTTCGGTGAGATCAGCCCGTCGGCCGGCTCCTTCACCCTCAGCGCCAACTTCCTGTACACCCGCGAGGCCTTCGCACAGTACTGGGACCACCTCACGGATGACGGAATCCTGTCACTGACGCGGTCGGTTTTCGGTCTCAGGGCCCTTCGCCTGGTATCCCTCGCCAGGGACATGCTGGTCCTGAAAGGGGTTGAGGACCCCGCCTCGTCCATCGCCGTCATCAGGGAGCGGGGACTGGCCACGGTTCTCATCGGCCGGCGGGGCTTTTCGGAAAAGGAGACCGAGGATCTTCATCGGATCGCCTCCGAACGGGGGTTCACCATCGAATATCTGCCCGGGAGGGTCACTGAGGGGCGGTTCGGGGACGCTGCCCGCGGCCTGGATGTCACCGAAGGCAGGTTCGACCTTTCGCCCCCCACGGACGACCGGCCGTTCTTTTACAACAACGTTCCCAAATCGCGGTTTTTCAACGTCTTTTTCAAACCAACCGAGAGAGGAGAGCGCCACATCATCGTCCTGCGGACCATGGCCGGTCTCCTGGTCCTGCCCCTCGCGGTCCTCCTGCTCCTGCCTGTTCTGGGCGGTAAGGGAACACCGCGGCGCACAGCCGCGCCCCTCGCGGGGATCTCCTTGTACTTTGCCGCCATCGGGACGGGATACATCATCATCGAGCTCGTCATGATGTACCGCCTCGCCCTTTTCCTCGGGAACCCCGCCTATTCCCTCACCGTTGTTCTGGCGGCTCTCCTGCTTTCTTCCGCCGCAGGCAGCCTGTGGGCCGGAAAAAGGGGGAGCGCGGCAGGCCGGTTCATGCCCCGAGTGCAGGTGGCACTGTTCTTGCTCGTTTTTCTGGCATGGATCGCCGCGGGAGCCCTGACGCCGGCCCTGAAGATCCCCGCGGGGTGGAGAGTGATCATCACCCTCGCGGTCCTGGCGCCGCCCGGTTTCGTGATGGGCGTGTTCATGCCCGCCGGCCTGTCCTTTCTTTCGCGCAAGGACAGGTCACTGGTCCCCTGGGCCTGGGCGGTCAACGGTGCCGCCTCGGTGGCGGGATCCCTGGCGTCCATCGTCACGGCGATGAACTTCGGTTACTCCAGGACGCTGATCCTGGGCGTCCTCTGCTATGCCCTTACCTTTCCCCTCGTCCGGTCCATGGGCCGTGAGGGGGAGGATGCACGAAAGGAGGTCGACCTGTGAAAAAGATGAGGTACATCAGGCCCACCGTGGTGGGAAGTAGCAGCGTACACCCGTGCTGAGGGAGGCGGGAGGGAGACCTCCCGCCTTATTCAAGATGACAGGACGTTTCCTTTTGTCCATAGCTTTACCGTTTCTCCTCTTGCCGGGCCTGTCCTACGGGTCGGGGGGCGGTGTCGAGGGGATGGTGCGGTTCCGCGGCGAGGCGGTCCCCGGAGCCTGGGTCGAGGTTTTCCAAGCTTCGGGATCCGATGCCGGTGCGGTCGATGCCACCAACACGGGCACCGACGGCCGGTTCGAACTTTCCCTTCCCCCCGGGGCTTACCGGCTGACCGTCAAAAAGAGGCCGGAGGGCCCGGGGTCGGGGGGGATGCTGTTCGGT
>CP070698.1:339850-344893 GCA_020349685.1 bacterium | reverse complement strand
CCGGCTCGCTGCTGGCGACAGCCCGCTCGAAAGCTTCCGCAGCCAGGCTGAACCTTCCAGTCATGGACAGAGCCATACCCGCGTTGAAGTGATCGGTCTCCGCCGCACCCTCGGGCTCAGGAGAGCGGGAGATGACCTCGACGGGTTCGCCGCGGGTGATGGAGGCGGAGGCGAGGCGGTCCCTGAGCTGACTGTCGGCCAGGCGGGTGATCCTTCCCGCGCGGAGACCTCCGGCATGAACGCCGGACGGCATCAGGCAGATAACCAGAAGAATAAGGACAAGCCTGGGAAAGATCACCGATCAGGGCTCCCTGGACCAGTGCCTTGCACTTACCTTAAAAGAGGCAGGTTTCTTTTCCGGGTCCTGGCTGAGGGTTATCTCCAGGAAATTAGCCGCGGATCGCCTGGTATCGAACTTGAAAACGGTCTGGCCCGTACTTGTTACCTCGCCCGATCCATCTCCTGAAGTAAGGAAGCATTCCACAGCAAGATTGTGTGAAACGGCTTCCGCGATCCCTGAATAGATCTCGATGGCCCCGCCCCGGATGAGGACAAGCCTGTCGGTCTCATCCAGATCCTTGCTGGCGAGGAGCTTATCTTCCAGTCGGACCTGAATGGAAACGGGCACCTGTCCCCGGATGTTCTGGGAGGAGAAGAATATGGACAGAGAGGTTGTCTTGGGATCAATGAGATCCTCGAGGAGCTCGTCGATCTCCCTCTCCAGACCGGTCAGCTCCCGCTCGATGCCCGTCAGTTCGTCCTCCAGTTGACGTACGGTCGAAGGGGGTCCGCTTCCCGGGGTTTCTGCCCACAGGACAGGCAGGAAAAGAGTGCCTGTGATCAAAAAAGTTAATGCGAGAACAGTCGTCCTTTTCAGGGTCATCGTTGCCTCCGCGTGGGGCGGTTATTTATTGCCGAACCTTTGAAAGATCATCAACGCGCCCCGCTCGGGGCGCCCGGATCAATGACAGTCAGTGTCATTCATTGACCCGTGAGGAAACCGAAAAGACCAGCCCCGGCTTCCTGTGATCCGATCGACCTTACTGGACCGCAAAGATCCCTTCCGGCAGATCGATCCTGGTGACGATCCATTCCCTTGCCCCTTTGGGATCAAGCTCCTCGGGGCCGAATATGCGGATCATCCGCCTTGCCGGTTCCGTTGGATAAAGCACCACGGTCACCTGCGCCCGTGAGGAGATCCCCTCCTGGGAATGGTGATACCGCGCTTCGATGGTATATATGCCCTTTGTCTCCCCGGCCATACTGAAAACCTCCGGTCCGAACCCGTTTTTATCGTCCAGATCCAGAGCGCCCTGAGGGATGGCCTCACCGCCCTCGATGGGGTCGAGGGCGGCGTGATAGGTGTGGTCACCTTCCGGACCCCAGATGTGGAGGTCCAGATCCACTCCGGGCTGATCCCAGGTGAGATAAACGACAATATCCTTCGGGGCCATATTGAAGGTGCTGACGGTGATATCTTCGCTCGTATCCGTTTTACCGTAGATGTCGAGGGCCTCCACCTTGATCCGGTTCGTTTTCCTGATGAGCACGACAGGTTGGGAGAACCGGCCCTCTTCGTCGACCTCTATCCGCGTGGGCGCTCCGTTGAGAAAGAGAAATGTCTCCGCCAGGGGGGTTTGGGAGGTGACCTGCCCGCTCACCTGCACTACGGGGCTGTGGGTCGTGTCGAAGAGGTCCCCATCCTCTGGCTGGTGGATCTCTATCTCGGGAGGCGGAGAGACATAGGTGACATCGACCGAATCCCTGCCGAAGGAGCCACTCTCATCCCACGCCATCACCTCGATCCGGTTGTCCCCCCTTTCGAGGACCACTTCGGTGTTGATCCGGGAGTCCTGGACCGTTATGAGGCTGGATATCCCGTTTACGGTCAGCAGCGCCGTCCGTGACCCGCCCTCCACGATAGCCCTCACTCTCTGGTAGGCGCGGTCCACGGTACCCGGAGCGGGTTCTAAAATGAGGATCTTTTTGTCCTGCTTTCGGGCCGCTGGCTGCCCTGTAACACTGGCTGCCGCGGGGGTGGCCAATCTGATCACGACCCTCCTGTTTTCATCCTGGGTGTCGAAACTTCCGGTTGCCACCAGGGGCTCCGATTCGCCCTGGGAGGTGATCTCGATGCGGTCATAGGGAAATTTCAGGGTGTGGACGAGCTGATCCGCGATCCTCGAGGCGTAATAGAACCCTATGGCCTGGTTTTCCTCTTCCGAACCCAGGGTGTCCGTGTGCCCTGCAACGGCCAGTGAGAGCGAGGGATCCTTCTGCAGGAGCTGCCGGACCTTTTCAAAGAAGGTTTTTTCTCTGGCTGTTGTACCAGCGGCATCCCAGTCGACCCCCAAAGTGAGAAACAGCTCGTATTCCCGGGCCACCGCCCGGGAACCTTTTGTGATGACGGGGATGATCAAAAGGGACACCAGAAGGATCAGGAGGCTGTATTTGGCGGTTCTCGCGGACATCAGGAATATTTATCATGCGCCGCTTTTATACTCAAGAAAGGTTCGAGGGTGTCGGGAGGCTATGGCATGTAATGACAAAATAGGGTAGCTTTGTTAGCTCACAGCTGTGAGCTGTCAGCCAGGAGCTGAACTCGTGAAGATCGCTTCCATCGACATCGGGACCAACACGGCGCGCTGTCTCATCGGGGAGATCAGGGACGGGATCCTCGTACCTGATGCCGTTTACAGGGATATCATCAGGCTGGGGGAGGGCCTCAGGGCCAGGGGGGAACTCGCGCACGCGGCCTTCCAGAGACTGACCGGTGTGCTGGCTTCCTACAGGGACCGCATCGCTCAGGCCGGGTGCACCAGGGTCAGGGCCGTCGGAACGAGCGCCCTGCGCGACACCGGTGGGGGAGGGGCGTTCAGCAAGGCCCTCCGCGAGGTTCTGGGCTATCCCATCGACGTCATCACCGGTGAGGAGGAGGCCAGGCTGACCACCCTGGGGGTGCTGGCCGGTATCGGTGCAATGGACGACGGCATGGTTCTGGACATCGGGGGCGGAAGCACGGAGCTTACCAGGGTCCTGGACGGCCAGAACGTCTGGTGGGCCAGCCTGCCGGAGGGGGTCGTCCACCTCACCGAGGAGCTTCTCCTTGACGATCCGCCCCTTGAGGACCAGATCGCGGCCCTTCGCAGCCGCATCAGGAGCCTTCTCGACCTCCAGCGGGATGACGGCGGCAGGCAGCTGGCAGGCACGGCCGGCACACCCACGACACTGGCCGCCATCGATTTGGGCATTGACGATTATGATCCCACTCTGGTAAATGGTCACGTCCTCACCCCGGACAGGATCAGGGAGGTCCTGGGAGAGTTCCTCAGCAGAAAAGCAGCCGATCGCCTTGCCATAAAAGGCATGGAAAAGGGCCGGGAGGACCTCATTGTCGCGGGGACCATCATCGTCCTTCAGGTCATGGACAGGTGGGGTTTTGAAGAGATGATCGTCAGCGACTGGGGGCTGCTGGAGGGAATAGCGATAGATGCCGCGAAAAGGCCGTGATTCGTAATTCGTGATTCGATAGAATCAAAAGCAAGTCACGAGTCACACGTCACCAATCACGGAACTTAATTATGAATATTAAAGCCGAACTAAAACGCCAGATGGAGGTCATCAGCCGCGGTACGGTGGACCTGATCTCAAGGGAGGAGCTGGAAGATAAGCTCAAGCGCTCCCTTGAAAGCGGCAAGCCGCTCAGGATAAAGGCCGGCTTTGACCCTACCGCTCCCGACCTTCACCTGGGGCACACCGTTCTGATGCAGAAGATGAGGCACTTCCAGGATCTGGGACACCAGGTGATCTTTCTGATCGGCGACTTCACCGGCATGATCGGCGACCCCACGGGGCGGTCGGAGACTAGAAAAGCCCTCACGGTGGAAGAGGTCAGGCAAAATGCCGTCACCTATCGGGAGCAGACCTTCAAGATCCTCGATCCCGACCTCACGGAGGTGGATTTCAACAGCCGATGGATGAAGAGCATGTCCGCCGAAGGGCTCATCGAACTCGCCGCCCAATACAGTGTCGCGCGGATGCTCGAGCGCGATGATTTCAGAAAGCGTTATACCGAGCAGAGGCACATCAGCATTCACGAGTTCCTCTATCCTCTCATCCAGGGGTATGATTCGGTAGAGCTCAAGGCGGATGTGGAGCTGGGGGGCACCGACCAGAAATTCAATCTCCTCGTGGGACGGGACCTGCAGCGCGCCTTCGGTCAGGAGCCCCAGGTGGTGATAACCATGCCGCTTCTCGAGGGTACCGACGGTGTCCAGAAGATGAGCAAAACCTACGACAACTACATCGGCGTCACCGAACCTGCCGGCGAGATCTACGGCAAGGTCATGTCCATCTCCGATGAACTGATGGTCCGCTACTACGAGCTCCTCAGCACGATATCGCTGGAGGAATTGAAAAAGCTGCAAAAGGACATGGAGAAGGGCACCGCCCATCCCATGGATGCGAAAAGGGCCCTGGCCCGGGAGATCGTCACCCGCTACCACGACGAAAAGGCGGCCTTCGATGCCGAGGAGCAGTTCAACAGGCGTTTTTCTGATCGAAAGCCTCTTGAAGAAATGGTGAACGACGATTCTGTTGATGTTTATGAAATGACTGAACCAATGCCGCTCTTCAAAGTGATCGCCGGGTTCAGAGGTGTCAGCAGTTCCGAGGCCATTAGGATGATCAAGGGCGGCGCTGTCAGGATAATGGACGAGAAAGTTTCCGACACTCAATATATGGTCATACCTGGCCGTGATAAGGTGATCCGGGTCGGTAAAAAATTTTTCAGGGTTGTGGAAGGTTAGATCGCCGGTATACCTGGAACGTGGAACCCGGAACTTGGAACCTCTGCCGCAGGCTGGCCGGTGCCGTAAGGATCAGGGATGAGAAGGTTCTGGACGCCAAATATAATGTCACCGGGGGTTGTGGAGTGATCAAGGCCGGGAAGAAGTTTCTTAAAATAATTAATTATTAGAAGTCAGCTGACAGCTTTAGGCGGATAGCTGTAAGCTGATCTTTTTGAGATCTGAGATCTGAGAT
>CP070698.1:335902-339750 GCA_020349685.1 bacterium | reverse complement strand
GCCGCCTTGCGCGAACTTTTTGTCGCCGTCAGGCGGTGCGGCTCGGAGAGCGGTCTTAAAATGTAATACGCCTTTATACAGCGAGAGTTACTAAAAAGAAAGAAGATAGGAGGTGGAATATGGGAGGTGGAAGGGGGTCATAAATCCTAACAAATTCACCGATAGATTGAATAGATTTAAGTGATTTTATTCCATCTCCCCTATTCCCCATTCCCTATTCCCTATTCCCTATTCCTCCTTCTGCCTTTCTCACAGCATTATGATCCGGCTCTTCATGATGAGGATCTCGAAAGCCACCGATGCTTTCTTCATGACACGCACGAGGAATGCGGCCTCGTCATCGGTGACGGGGGATTCGAAACAAAAACCCACGAGCACGGACACCATCTGCTTTTTTAGAACGAGGGGGCAGATCACGACCTCCCTGGGCACCCGAAGACTCAGCTCCTTGATCCACAGGTTGCCTTCGAAGATCTCGACCCCCTTGGCCCTGGTCAGCACGTGGGATTCCCTTACCTGGGAAAGGATACTGCCGGGCTCCAGGGGCACCGCCAGGTTGCCGAAGTCCACCACGGGTTTGGCGGAACCTCCCGACATCCACCCGAGGGCCTCTTCGTCCTTGATGATGAACATGAAAACATCGTTCATGAACCTCAAACCGGCCCTGATGACCGTCTGGGCCACCTCGTCCCGGCTGCGAATGCTGAAAAGAGGTTCGTTGATCCCGGAGACATCGAAGGGATCGTAGGACTCCATGTCCTCTTCCGTAAGCTCTAGAACCTCAGCCTCTTCCGCCGGGACAGGTGTTTCCTCCTTTTTCTCCTCTTCGGCAACGGTGTTCCGCCGCTGTTCGTCCGCCACCTTCTCGCTTACGGCGATGTACCTGGCTTCGCGCTTTATTCCAAAATACCTTTCCAGGGCGTCAAAGATGCGGACCTCGCTGGCGATCACAGGTTTGATGACCATGTTGGTCTGAAACGCCACCGCGTCCACGACATCCAGTTTGTGGGGGTCTGTCATCGCGAGGGTGATCCTGTGCCCTTCCAGGGCCAGGGGAATGATCTTGTGTTTGGAGAGGAGATCCCTGGGCAGGGAGTCCAGGACTTCTCTGGGTATCTTCTCGAAATGGCGGGGTTCGGCGTAGGGAACGTTGAGCTGGAACGCCAGGATCTTCATCAGGTCATCCTCGGAGATCGCACCCATTTCCAGGAGGTTCGTCCCCAGACGCCCGCCGAAGATGACCTGCCGCTGGAGAGCCTCATCCAGGACCTTCTCGCTGAGAATTCCCTGTTCAACCAGCAGTTGGCCCAGGTTCTTCTTCATCTTTAAGGTCTCCCGACTCGTCCGTTAGGGGCTTTCTTCCAAATGCGCGGGCTACGGCAACGCTGATCTCAAAGAGGATCAGAATAGGCCCGGCCATGAGGAGCTGTGTTGCCACGTCCGGTGGTGTGAGGATCGCCGATGCCACAAAAGCCAGGACAATAAAGTAGCGCCTGTTCTTGGCCAGTGTCTGGTAGGTGATCATGCCTGTCTTGGACAGAAAGTAGGTGATGAGAGGGAGTTCGAAGACGAAACCGAAGGCCAGGAGCAGCTTCGTGGCGAAGGAAAGGTACTCTTTTACAGAGGGGAAAGGCCGGATCGTGTCGGTGGCGAACCCGAGCAGGAATTTGAATCCGAAGGGGAACACCACAAAATAACCGAAACTGGCACCAGTGATGAAGAAAAGGGTGGAAAAGACGACAAAGGGGACGATCACATTCCTCTCTTTACTGTACAGGCCAGGGGAGATGAAAGCCCAGAGCTGATAGAAGATCACTGGGAGAGAGAGGAAGATCCCGGCGAGAAGGGAGACCTTGAGGTAGGTGAAAAAGGCCTCCGTCACTCCCGTGAAGATCATCCAGGAGTTGTCCTCCGGGAGAGATGCGATGAGGGGGATGGCGACGAACTCGAAGATCCGGTCCTTGAAACCGTAGCAGACAAGGAACCCGACCCCGACAGCCGCACAACAGATGATCAGTCTTTTGCGCAGCTCCTCCAGGTGAACGGTAAATGGGAGTTTCTGGTCAACCATCCCTGGTGTCGTCTTCCGTGTCTAGCCCGCCCTCGATCTCATCTGGGGCATAGGACGCTCCGGCTGGCTGTTCGGTGACGGATTCGGGGGCAGGTTCGGGTTTGACGGGACCGCTGCCGACTGAGGTGGAGGTCTCTTCCGTGCTCTCAGCTTTCGAGTCGGCCTGTGAGGCAGTGTCCTCATCCTCCTCGGGAACCAGGTGGGGGTATTTCTGCCGAAGCTCTTCCTGACGCTCCTTCTGAAGATCCATTCGGACCGTTTCCTGAAGATCGTCAGCCGCTTTTCTGAACTCTGCGAACCCCTTCCCCAGGGTCCGGGCGAGCTCCGGCAGCTTCTTGGGGCCGATGACGATGAGGGCCACCACCAGGATGATCAGTATTTCCTGCATTCCGATCCCAAGCATTACATACAACCTCTGAGGGTTAAGCGGCTGTCAATACTGCACCATCTACTTCGTACTCCCTCCTCGGGAATCCTCATCCCGCAATCGGCGGGACTCCGGTTCCCTCGTCAGTCGAGCCTCGTATCTGGCGCACTCTTGACAGCCGATAACAACTCCCCATGAAATGCGGTCTTAAACTTCGTTATCACCCTGAGGTTACCTCGACGTATGTCAGCATATACGCCTCCGGTTTCCTCAGGGTTCTGGCCTCGCATCTGATGCACTCTTGACGGCCGATAATAACTTGCCGCCTGATGCGTCTATGGTAACCCTTGTCCCGCCGCCGGCGAGACTTCTTTCAATTCTCAATCCGTAATTCGAAATCCGCAATGTACCGTTCACACAAAGCTCTTTGCCCAATTAATTTTTATATGTTATTTACAGTACCCTGTCAACGAAAGCACCTATGGATAAAGGGAAAATCGAGATGAGTGAAAAGGTCCTCAAGAGCGAGATACGGGACCTCCTCGAGGAGAGACAGGGCATCCTTCTCGTCCATAACTACCAGAGGGACGAGATCCAGGAGATCGCCGATCACACGGGCGATTCCCTGGGTCTTTCCATGGTCGCGGCCGAATCCGAGGCCCGGGTCATCGTTTTCGCGGGGGTGCACTTCATGGCCGAATCGGCCGCCATTCTGGCGCCGGAAAGGACGGTGCTCCTGCCCCGCTCTGACGCCGGTTGCCCCATGGCGGATATGATCACCCCGGAAGAGGTGGCTGTCCTCAGGGAAAAATATCCCGGTGGGACGGTCGTGGCCTACGTGAACACCTCGGCTGCGGTCAAGGCGGTCAGTGATATATGCTGCACCTCCGGAAACGCCGTGAACGTGGCCAGATCCCTCCCCCCCGGGGCCGACCCTCTCATCATGATCCCCGACATGAACCTCGCTCAGTACATCGCCACCAAGGTGGACCGGAAGATCGTCTGGCACGAAGGGTACTGCCCCATCCACCACATGTACACCCCGGAGGACGTCCTGAAAGTGAAGGCCGAGCATCCCGACGCCGTCTTCGCCGCCCATCCGGAGTGCCGGCCTGAGGTGCTCGAACTCGCCGACCACATCACCAGCACTTCAGGGATGTACGCCTTCGCCCGGCAATCGAAGGCAAAGAAGATCATCGTCGGGACGGAGAACGGCGTCCTTTACAGGATGAGACTTGAAAACCCGGAGAAGACCTTCATACCCCTTTCCCAAAACATGATCTGCCCCAACATGAAGCTGACCCGCCTGAAGGATGTCCGGGATGCCCTGGTGACCATGGTACCGGTGATCACCGTGCCTGAAGATATACGCGTAAAGGCAAAGCGGGCGCTCGACAGGATGCTGGCAGT
>CP070698.1:332883-335802 GCA_020349685.1 bacterium | reverse complement strand
CTCGAGACGCCCGTGGACGAGGTCTCGGGCACGATCCTCGTCGTTTCCAGGGAATAGATCGAGGAAAAACAGGCCAGGACTGTGGCCGACGTCCTCAGAGGACTTCCGGGGATCGACCTGGTCAGCCAGGGAGGCCAGGGCAAGACCTCATCCGTGCTCTTGAGAGGAGGGGACACACGTTTCACACTGGTCCTCGTGAACGGTGTGGAGGTCAACGATCCGAGCAATCCGGAACGGACCTTCGACTTCGCCCATTTCAGCACAACCGACATCGAACGCATCGAGGTCCTTTTCGGCCCCCAGAGCACCCTGTACGGCTCCGATGCCATCGGCGGTGTCATCCACATCATCACGAAGAAAGGAATGGGTGCCCCCCGCCTGGAGGCCGAGATGGAGACAGGATCTTTCGAAACGTTCCGGGAGCATGCAGGGTTCAGAGGAAGATCGGGAAAGACAGCCTACTACCTTGCGGTAAACCACCTCCAGACGGAGGGCATATCCGCTGCCTCCGCGGCCGACGGCAATACGGAAAGAGACGGGTACACGAACCTCACTTTCACGGGCAACCTTTCCCTGACGGTGGGGGCGGGTAGCTCCTTGCAGCTCGACTTGCGTTCGGTCGACGCCAGCAACGAACTGGATCACTATGGCGGTCCCGGCGGAGACGATCCCAATTTCAACAGCGACGCCAGTCAGCTTCTCGTGAGCGGCAAACTGGTCTTTTTCCCGGCAGACATCTGGGAGGCAACCCTGGCCGTGTCGCGCAACTCTCACGACAGGCACGATCTCAACGAGCCGGATGGTGTCCGACCCTTTACCATGGAGCTGGACTTTCAGGGAAAATCGGAAAAGGTGGAACTCTTAAACAACCTCTATCTGGGTGACAGGTCCACCGTCACCCTCGGGATGGACTCGGAAAGGGAAACAGGTTCATCCACCTTCTTTTCAGACGAGTTCGGTCCCTACACGTCAACACTTCCCAGAGAGTCAGCCCGGATCAACGGAGTTTTCGTGCAGGAACAGTACACGACCGGGTCCGGAGCGGCGATGACCCTCGGTGCCAGGCACGACGACCACTCCGATTTCGGCAGGGCGACGACCTGGCGTGCGGGCCTATCCGTTCCCCTTTTCGGGCACACCCGTCTCAGATCCGTTTACGGAACCGGTTTCAGGGCGCCCTCCATCGATCAGCTTTTCAACCCCGATTATGGAAATCCGGACCTTTCTGCTGAGCGCAGCCGGGGTTGGGATGCCGGTCTTGAAACCCTGCTGGGCAAGGACGTCCGGGGGTCCCTTTCCTGGCACCAAACCGAATACGATGACCTCATCGCCTGGTTCGACGCCGACGGTGACCCCTCCACATGGTCCGACGGCAGCTATGCCAACATCGCCACGGCCAGAACGAAGGGGGTGGACCTCTCTCTCGATGCCCGGGTGGGAAAGGTTTCTATGGGGGTCAGCGGCTCCTGGCTCAGAACGGAAGACGACGAGGGTGAGGAACTCCTGCGCCGCCCCCAGACGCGATGGGGTGCGAAAGCGGGTTATTACCCCTCGGAGGGGATCACCTTCCAGGCGGACGCGACGTACACCGGAGAGAGAGAGGACTGGGGGGATGTGACCCTCGCGAGCTACACCCTGGTCAACCTGTCCGGATCGTGGCGTCTGGACGACTCCTTCACAGTTCTCGGAAGGGTGCAGAACCTGACAGACGAGGAGTACGAGGAGGCCGGGGGATACGGGACACCGGGCCGGGCCTTGTATGTGGGAATCAGGGCCGATATGTGATCGGTGATCAGTGACCGGTAAAGGACCATCGTGAAGAACAAACACCTCAAAGATCAGTCAGGTCCATCCAGGGCAATGGGGGTTTCCATCCTGATCCACCTTGTTGTCATCGTGGCTCTCGGGGCGGGCACCCGCCAGGGCGATATCCCGGAAACTGACGGATTGGTCGTTTTTCTATCCATGCCCGCTATGGAAGAAAAAATAAGTACAGTGCCGGGAATGCATGCCGAAAATAGGAGGCCGGATCTGCCGGACGCTTCCCTGAAAGAAAGCCTCAACCATTGGAAAATAGAAGAGGGGCCCCCTGAAGAACGCGCGGAGGCCAGGTTGCCGCACGAGTTGCCGGATGAAGGTCCTTTTCTGCCCGGGCCTGCCGAGAAGGAAATATCTTCCGATGATGGAATGATCCTGGAACCTGAAAGGCTGGCCGAGGCCCGACCCGCCATTTCATCGGATCTGGCAGAGTCCCTTTCCGCAGCCGAAGCAGGGGCTTCCGGCGAGGTCTTGGGAGCGGACGTCCCGTCCCGACCGGATGAAGGTGTTCGTGAGGTTTTCCTTACAGATCACGGATCACCGATGGCGGATAACCCGTCTTCCCTTCTTGCTTTCGCCGGCGATTCGGCTGCCCTCGGCATGATCGCCCGGGACCTGTTCGGTCCTGATCTCCTCCCCGCTCGGGCCCTTTTTCTTCCCGAACCGATCTATCCCGTACTCTCCCGGAAAAGGGGCGAGGAGGGGAGGGTGGTTGTGGAAGTGACAATAAGTGCGGAGGGCGAAGTGCGGAGTGCGAAGGTTTATTCATCCAGTTCCTATCCGAGGCTCGATCGAGCTGCATTGGAAGCCTCAAGAAAGGCCGCTTTCAGATCAGCCGCCGAGTTCGGGACTCCGGTGGAGTCGGTCAAGAAGGTGGCGTACAGGTTTGAATTGAAATGAAAATCAGGTACAAGGTACAAGATACAAGGTACAGGGAAAACCGGGTGCTCAGGTGCAAAGGTGCACATGGGCACGGAAATCTTTTCTCCATTCTCCATTCTCTATTTTCCATTCTCCTGCTCCTCCTGGTATTCCAGGTTTCCTGTTCCGATCGCCCCGTCGCCCCCTCGCCCTCTCGCCCCCTCGATCATGCGCAGCCTG
>CP070698.1:326080-332783 GCA_020349685.1 bacterium | reverse complement strand
TTGCGGCCCCGCTCCATGTAGCGCAGGTAGTTGGCGTAGTAGACGACGCCCCCCGCGTCGGTGTCCTCGTAGCAGGTGCGGTAATTCACAGTTGAAACCCGCCCGGCTTTATCCATCAAAAATTCCTCCGGAAAAATTTAACCGAACTAATTGGAAATAATATGTCATAGCGAGAAAAGAGAGTCCAGACGAGACCAGTAGCGAAAGGATGAATGCTAAAGAATATCTACAGCTTCCTCAAAAGCGGCAAAAGCATAAACGCAGAGTTACGCAGAGGCAGCTCGCTGGTAGGCTGAATGTCCCGCAGAGATCCGCAGTAAAGCCTGAAAATCAAAATAATTTACTTTCCAGACTGCGGCCCTCTGCGATAACGCCTGGGAGGTAGCGTTCCCGCGGCCTTCTGCGCTAAAGGGCTTCCCCCTTTGGAATTTGGAATGCGAAATTTGAAATATGGAATTTGAATTTGCTATTTCAAGAGGCTTTTCAAGTCTTCCTGATCGAACTTGAACCTGAACTTCACGAACGGCCCCTGGGCGGTGAAGTCCCCCTGGCTGAAATCGGTATCTTCGAAGCCGTGAAGATTGTACCCGAAGCTCAGCCAGAGGTTCTCCATGAGCCCGTACCCCACCGAGGCCCCCAGGCCGTATTCGGTGGTACCCGCGTCAAGGGCCGTAAGGATGCTGGCCCAGGCGCCGATGTCCCAGCGGGGTGCGAGATCATAACGGCCCTCAGCGCCCAGGAGCTGGGTCAGACCGCTGTAGACCTGTCCGGCCACGGTGTCCTTGACGTACTTCGCGCCGTACTTAAGGGAGATCTGAAGATCGTCCGAAGCCCTGAGGTTGGCGTTGAGGTTGTTGACCATCTTCCAGGCAGTGATGTCGGTCACGGACCCTTTCTCCTCGTCCACCGAGTAGTCCAGGCGGTCTAAAAAGGTCCACTTCCTGTCGAATGGCCTGTACACGAAGCCCAGTCTCACATCTGTCTCCCTGGTCTTCAGGCCGCTGTCGGCATCGGTCTCGAAGTGCTTGAGATCCGTTGATATTCCGATACCGTCCGCGGGTTCGCCGAACAGACCGGAGATGAGACCCCACTTGTCGCTGGTCTCGCCGTAACGCGTTTCCAGCCTGAAGTCGAGGTCCCATTTGTTCATTTCATAACCGGCCCCGACCGAAACAGCCGTGTAGTCTTCACCAGAGGATGCCGGGGGCACGTCGGGGTTGAGCGGCTCGCTGGCACTGTCCTTCAGGACCTTCGCCGTCTCCATGCCCGCGCTCACCTTCCAATGCTCGCTGACCTGCCAGGTCTGGCTCAGCCCCGTGGTGCTGTAGACCCTCTCGCCGTTCTCGTCGTACTTTCTGTCCAGGGTGGAAGAGGCGGTCCCGCCATCCCACGGCGAAGCTTTCATTCCCACTCTGCTGGCACTCACGGATGTCTCCTCGCCGTCCGTGTACTCCTGTTCGGCGTAGAGGGAAACCTCCTTGCTCAGGCGGTAATCGGCCCCCAGGAGGGTCCGTGTGGGATAATCGGTGTTGTCGTTGTCACCGATGGACTGCTCGTGGTCCGCTCTCAAGTCCCATTTGTTGTCGTCGGAGTGCCATTTTAGGCCCGCTGCAAGCTGTTGCGAACGTTCCTGAGTGCCTGTGCTGTCTGTATCCTCCGCCTGTCTCAGGGAAGCGCGGTATCGAGTATTGCCCGACTCGATGGAGGCTCCCACTTCATCGACCCTTCTCTCGGCCCCCGTCTCCAGGTTCTCCTGCCGTGAAACCTCGGCGAGGACCGACATGTTTCCGGTGACCCTGTACTCAGCGTCAACCCCTGCTTTCCTCATGCCGCCCTCCGAGGCCATCTGGTGCCCAAGACCGAAATCGGCCTCCTGCTCCCGGAAGTAGGCTTTGCCAACCAACCTGTCGGAGTCGTGGGAGATCTCCAATGTGTAGGCGGAACCGTCCGTTTTGACCCCGAGATTCTCGTTGCTGGTGGAAGCGGTTTCCGCTTTGAGCTCCATCCGTGAGCCCAGTTTGGCCGTGATATCGACACCCGTGAGGTCACCTTCGCCGCTGCCCCTGTCCTCGTGGACATGGGACAGACCGACGGTCACACCCGAGCCGGGCACGGCAGCCTCCGCCCGGGCGCCGTAGGTCACCCCCGTGGCATCGGGATCGGCGGTCTCGTAATCGACGACGATATAGACGGGGTTAAAGCCGGCATCCCTCTCCGGGACGGGCGCCTTGAAGAAGAGGGTGCCCTCGTCGTAATCGATGTTGTAGTCGGTGTGCCTCGCCAGCTTTTCAGAGGAAAGGACAATGTGGGATTGGAAGCGGTCCCGCACCTCGATGCGCACAGACTCCGAGTTCACCACAACGCTTCCGCCAGATAGCGTGTAGAGCCCGGAGGTCCCGTCCCCGGGTATCTCGTCCTTCGCGAACCCCTGCTCCGCTTCGCTGGCGAAGAGGTTGTAGGAGAAGGTCTCGCCCCGCAGCTCTGACCTGAGCCCCGTGATCCTGCGGTCGTAGCGGGACAGCTCCGTGACATTCAGGCCCGTCTCCGTGTCGCCGAAGAGGGCGTAGAACTGCCTTCGTTCGATCTTCAGGTAGAGCTTCTTCGAAGTCGGTGCCTCATAACCCTGTTCGGTGGCATCTCCGTAGAGAGTGTAGTAGGTGTCAGGGTCTATTGTCCCGTGCAGGCCTTCGCCGGCAGCCCCGTGGGGACCACTGGAGTCGTACTGCAAGGTCAGCAGATACTCGCCCTTTATCTTCCCTTTGGCAAAGAAGGCGACCCGGCCGTCGGTGTAAAGGTCTTCCTCCTCCCCGGCGTCCTCGAGGGACTGCATGTTCCCGCTGACGGCGTTGTAGCCGGCCGTCCCCTCGGCGAGACCGACGAGGATCCACTCCTGGCGGTCGGACCTGAGCCAGACCGGGAGACTGAGCTCCTCGCCGTCAACCCACAGCACGAGGCGGGCTTCCCCGGAACGCGTGGTCGGTTCCAGCTCGAGGTAGGCGATGCCGTCCTCCCCCACCGAGTAGGTGCTGTAAGACCCCCTGCGTCCCTCCAGGTTCCTGTCCCTGTCGGCCTCGGCTTCCTGAAGTGTCCTGTGGGGAGCCTGCGCATAGTACTGGCCCATGATGCCCTGCCGGGCGGGGAACCCATCCCGGTCGGTGAGCCGGACGGCGATCCTCGGGGCTGTCAGTCCGTCAGCCGTCAGGAGTGACAGTTCGGGCCTGTACTCCATGTGCACCGGCCGGCCCGAAAAGTGCACCGTCCTTTCGACACGCGACACCTCGCTGCCCCTGGCATCCAACGCCACGGCCTCCAGGAGGTTGTCCCCTTCGACAAGGTCCACACCACGCCAGACGCTCAGGGCAGAGGTCTGCAGATCGTTCCTCACCGTGGAGTCGAAGTGGAGGGGGTTGATCTCCTCCCCGTTCAGATAGATCCTGACTGTTTGCCCCGGCTTATGAGCTACGGCGACCTTGATGTCCGGGATGTGGGGCAGATGACCTTCCTGCGGCTTGATCCACCTGAGGGTCCCGTTATCGGAGGCGAACCAGGCAAGATCCCTGAGCGGGTCAGCCTCATGGTCCCCGGTCGCTTTGTGGTCGATTCCGGCAGTGTCTACGCTGCGTCCTCTGCCCTGGATCGCTCCGATGACGATTTCTGTCGTGTTCTGATCGCTGATGGGCTCGAGCTCGGTGCGGCTCTGGATGGTCGTTGTGATGACGTTGACCTCGACCCTCCGGTTCAGGGTTCGTCCCCTCACGCTGTCGTTGGGCGCCAGCGGCTCGTCGGGACCCTTACCCTCGATGATAAAGGCGCTGGAGGGCAGGTTCCAGACGCTCCTCAGGTACCTTGCCATGCTCCTGGCCCTCGCTTTGGACAGGGCGTAGTTGTCCTCGTACAGACGCTGTCCCCTCTCACTGATGGGCACGTCGTCCGTGTGGCCGGTGACCTGGACCATCCCGATCTCGGCGGGATCGAAGAGGGCCGAGATGATATCCAGGGCTTCCCTGTCCTCCGCTTTCAAGGTCGCCTCGAAAGTCCCGAAATGGGGCCGGAAAACGAACTTCTTGGTCCGTGTCTCCTCGCGCTCCGCGACCTTGAGCAGGACGTTTTTGACAGGCGGTGTGCTCATCTCCTTCTTGAACGGGGTATCGAACATTACACTCGCACTGGTCACAACCTCCTTCATCTCACCCTGCACCAGTTTGGCCTTGATGTTCCCGTCATCCGGGTCGAGCCGCTGGATCTCGGCGTCGCGGGACCATTCCATCCCTTCCTTGATCTTCGTCTCGAAAGTGATCCCCTTCTCCCAGACACCCGGAACGTCCCCCACGCTCCAGATCAGGGTACGGCCCTGGATCTCCGGGTCTCCCAGGGGGGCACCGGCCAGCCTGGCTGTCCCCGGCTCGTACACGACGCCTTCGGGTAGATCGACCCTGAACCGCACCCCGGTCAGGGGGATCGTGTGGCCGCTCATGGTTGCGCTGAAGGAGACGCGGTCGGAATCCGCTTGCGTTCTGAGCACCAGGACAGCCCGGCCCTCTTCAGGGACTTTAGGTCTCAGGGTAAAGTCGACCCTCCAGAGGGACCCACCGGCCAGGTCCACGAACCGGGACCACGGACGCCCTGCCTGGCGCGTATCCTCGTCGCAGGACACGATCTCCATGGTTCCGGGCACCGTTTCCAGATCCAGCTGGACAACGTGGGTGCCCTGCTTCACCCCTTCGAAGTGGTACCTTCCCATGCGATCCGTCACGACGTAGGTTCCGTCCTCGAGGAATATCCTGACCCCGGGAACACCGTCCCCGTCCCCTTCGCCGCAGGCGCCCGTCAGAACCCTTCCCATGATCACGTTGCGGCTCCGGAAGAACTCCTCGGTGACGCGAACCGCAGCCAGGGCGGTGTTCGACAGCAGGGCCCCGGACGAGGCGATGTTTGAAGCCAGGACCTTCCCGGGCCTGGCGCCCGCCCCGACCCTCGACACGAAGGTGATGGAAACGACAGAACCCGGAGGGATGTCCCCTGCCGAGAAGGCAAGGGAACGGCCATCCGGCGCTGTGAGGGGATCGGGAGCCGGCACACCGTCGATGGCTGTGGACCCGGCCTCGTAACGGAAGCCGAGGGGAAGGTCCGTGGTGACGACCGCAGCTGGAACAGTCGTTGTGGAGGTATTCTCCACAGTCATGGTGTAGACGAGGTAATCTCCTATGGAAACGGTGCTCTTTCCCGCCTGCGCCGTCATCCAGAGGATACCCGTGGCATCGAAAACGAAGGGAACCGCGGCCACATCCGTTCCGTAGGTCGGGTCGGTGTAGGATAAGGAGAACTGGGCACCGGGGAAACCGTAAAGGATCCCGTCGTCAGGGGTTTCGGCGGCGGCTCCCGAACGAATATAACCGGTGAAGACGCCTGTGCCCGGTCCGGTCTCCGTAAGAAGGATCGTTTCGATGGTAATCGCCGCGATGTCCTGGACCGTGACGATCAGGGTGTCGGCCACAGCCGGGTCCTGGTCCCCGTCGGCGTCGATGAGCCTGACGAACACGGCGTCTCCCGAGGTGAAGTTGCCGGCAGGTTCCAGGGGAACGGGGACGCTGAGGTCGATGGTCGTTGCCGTGGCCGGGTCCGTGGGAGCCGGCGCGGGTGTGAAAGCGCTCCCGTTAAAGTAGCTCGTCAGGCCTACCGTCAGGGAAAGTGCGGGGGCTGAAGGCGCGTACCGGAACAGGGCCATGGAGGACGGCGTCTCCGGCAGCACCGTAACTGTGGACACGGTGTTGGAGAAGGCCGTCCGGGCCGCGCCGCCCAGGACGAAATCGGCCTGGGCCGTGTTGGTGATCACAGTGCCTGGTGGAACAGCCAAGGCAGCGCCGGATGGAAGGAGCTGGAGGGCAGCCGCCAGCAAAAGGGCCTGCACGGGCCTGGGACCCTGCCACACAGGACGGGAACCAGGCACGTGCATGGTCCGTCCCGCGGAGACAGAACCGCGGGACGGACCATGAGTTAACTTAACGGACCGATCCACCTTCAGTGCGCATCGGGCCCTGCTCCGGGAACCGTAGGTTCCGGAGAGGATCCATGCTATGTATCGGGCGAACCGGGCCATGGCGTCCTATTGGATGACAGCGTCGTACTCGACGGTCATGCTCGCACCGCCGTTAATGACAGCACCCGTCACCTGGAGCACAGGATCGCCGCTGTCGTCCTCCACGTAGGCTCCGCCGCCACCTGCGGTCACCTGCCAGGTCCCGGCCGAATAAGCAAGTTCAGCCGGCACGGTATCCTGGACTGTGATGCCTGTTGCTGCTGCTGTCCCGTTATTGGTGATGGTGATGGTGTAGTGGACCGTAGCCCCGGGAATCGCCTTGGCGGTGGGAGCAATATTGCCCAGACCGTCACTCGTAACCTGGGCCGTTTTTGCGGCAGACAGGCTGGCGAGAACCACCTGGAAGGGGGCATAGGCCGTGTAGGTACCATCCGGTGCAACGTCACTGTAGCCGGCCCCATCGTTATAGACGTTCTGGACCACGGCAGGATCTTCATTGACCGCAACGTGGTCGGGCAGAACGGCGCCCAGGCCCACGCCACCAGCCGCCCTCGGCGTGGAGGTGATAACAAAGTCGTAGTAATCGGCCGTGGTTGCAGTGGAGGGAACATCCAGCACAATGAGAATGGTGGGAGCCGTGTCCTCGGCTACTTCATCGAGGTAGAA
>CP070698.1:322457-325980 GCA_020349685.1 bacterium | reverse complement strand
GGCACAGCGATGGCCCCGATCTTGAGGAGAGCCAGGTAGGACACGACCAGGAAGAGGGACTTGTCGAGATAGAGGATGACACGGTCCCCCCGGGCCACACCCATATCCAGAAAGGCGTTGGCGATCCGATTGGAACCCTCATCGAGGCCCCGGAAGGAAACTTCCGTTTCCAGTTCCTCCCCCCTGAAGAAACTGATGGCAGTCTTTTCCTCGCTGGCGGAAAAGATCCTCCCGAAGCACCTGTTCAAGCATTCAAACGCCATGCCTCCTCCTGCTGAATGATGCGTCCAGGACGCAGGTCATCATGGTCCTGATCTCAGCTCACTGGAAGATATTACCCCAAGACGGTTCTTAATGAACATCCAAAGTGCGCCAACCCCTGTTGGGCTGGTACGTCTTGCAGATACTCATGACGAAGAACAGGGATAACGCGGCGCCCAGTCGCGCCGCCTCGCTGGGGGGTCAATTTTGCCAGATCGGAAAAAGTCGATGGAGGGCCAGATACAATGGAAAGGTGATCCTTGGTCTTAACGCGCTGTGAGCGCAGATCCTCCCTGGTTCGATCGTGACCTTCCATCCTTCCGGGTACCGGGTAACTGAAAAAAAAGAAAAAGCCCCGCGGGCTTTGGCCTGCGGGGCTTTTGTGTGGTCTTTAAGCGAAAACGCTTACAGAGCCGAGACGTTGCTGGCCTGGGGGCCTTTGGGGCCGTCCGTGACCTCGAAGGTCACCCTCTGACCCTCGTCCAGGGTCTTGAAACCGTCACCCTGAATTGCCGAAAAGTGCACGAACACATCGGGACCATCGGACTGCTCGATAAATCCGAAACCCTTGGAATCGCTGAACCACTTCACTGTTCCTTCTGCCATTTTAATACTCCTTCTTTTTTCTTTTGTAGTCCTTCGGAACAGCCTTGCCGGTTCTGCGAAAAAAAGGTCCCGGACGGTAAACCCGGGACCTATGATCATCATCCTACAAGCTTTTCCGCTTTTACTACAAAAACTGTGATGTGCCGACGGGCAAATTCCCGAAAGCAAAAGTTCTTCTACGCCTAAATATTAAAAATGGCAAGGGAAAACTGAAAGGATATGAGATGAGGGCGATCTTCTTTAACCTTTACCCTTTCCCCATTTTCCTTTGTGCTTCGGGAAAAACATCGGCACCCGCTTCTGATACTCCCTGTACTCGTCCCCGAACACGGCGACCAGCTTCCTCTCCTCGAGGACCGTTCCGATGATGAGATACATGGTCAGGACGGTGTTTGTGACCAGGACGGCCTGGTCCAGGGGCCTGGCCCAGAGGAGGAGGATGCCTCCCGAATACCAGGGGTGCCTGACCACACCCAGGATGCCGGAGGTGTCCAGACCTCCCGTTTCCGTTAACCCCTTCCCCGACCTGTGCTCCGCAATCTGACGGATACCGAGGAACTGCTTGAGGTCATAGTGTCTCGCGCCGGAATAGAAAAAGGTCAGAGCCCCTGCCGCAAGAAGGATCTGCACCGGCCGCCAGGCCCCCGACCAGGTGAAGAAGGGATCCCCCTGCAGGGAGGCGGAAAGGACCAGAACCGGAATAATGGTGAGGACGGAGATCAGATTATAGAGGATCCTGTAGTAACGGTAGCGATCCCCTAACTTTCCTTCCATATACGCCACGACACACAGGGAGATCATGAAGCTGTGCAGAGCGCACCAGAGGGTCCAGAGAAGGGCAAGATAAATGTATTCCAGATTCCATTCTCCTTCGCTAACGCCCTTCGACCAGCTTCCACCTTCGCACAAGGCTTCACCCGTCGCCAAGGCTATGGGTGACAAGACGGAGGACAAGTCGGCGGACAGGGATTCCAGATTTCAAGGCGATGTCCTGATCTCTGTTTCAGGTACAAGGTAAAAGGTACAGGGAACAAGTAACCGCGCACTCGCATCTTGTCCCAACTATCCTGTCTTATCCTATCTTCAAACTCGTCATGGAAACAGAACGAAGATCGATCTGCTCGTTATAAAACCCCAATGGCTCATTTTCGATCGTCGCTCCCAGAACGGTTAAAAGCGGAAGGTAATGCTCCGGCGTCGGGATGGCGAGGCGGGCGGAGGGTCCAAGGTCATCGTAATCGATGAGCCTCTGGTGTTCCCTGCTGCCGATGAGCTTCTTCATCAGTCCATCGACCTCGACAGCCCAGCTGTAAGGAGCTGCTCCCTGGTTCATGTCCATCAAGGGCAGGTTGTGGACCATATTTCCGCTGCCGACGAGCAGGACACCCCTGTCCCTCAACGGTGCAAGCTGCCGGCCCAGTTCATAGTGAAAGGAAGCCGATCTCGAGGTGTCCAGACTCATCTGGAACACCGGAACGTCAGCCCCTGGATACATCCATTTGATCACGGCCCATGCACCGTGGTCCAGTCCTCTGTCCTCATCCCTTTGAATGGATGTCATGGAAACGGCGCGTGCCGCTTCCACGGACCACTCAGGCGACCCGGGACAGGGATAGTTCACATCGTACAGCTGAGGGGGAAAACCCCGGAAGTCGTGGATGGTTGCCGGTCTTGAGGTCGTGTTGACCCGAACACCCCTGGTGTCCCAGTGCGCCGAAACGCACAGGATAGTCTCGGGACGGGGCACACCCTCCACCATGCCCTTCCAACCTCTTGCGAAGGGGTTGTCCGTGATGGCGTTCATGGGGTTGCCGTGCCCCACGAACAACACCGGCATGCGGCTTTCAGCGTTCTGTCTGTTCACGGTTTACAGCTTTTCCAGTATCCCCAGCCACCTGACCCAGCTCTGTTCCATGGCTTTTTTGTTGGCCTCCTTGGGACTTTCATCTTCGCCTGTCCTCATGAAGGCGTGGCCCGCGCCATCGTAGGTGACCGTTTCGTAGGTTTTACCCGCCTTCTTCATCTCCTCAGCAGAAGCGGGAACGGTCTGGTTGACCCTGGCGTCGTCTCCACCGTAAAAGCCGTAGACCGGCGCCGTGATCCTCCCGTAGGCGCCAGCGTCTTCCGGACCGGTTCCGTAGAAAACGAAGGCCGCCGTCAGACCTTGTCTGTCGGTGGCGAAGCGGAAGGTCTGGGATCCGCCCCAGCAGAACCCCGCTATTGCCAGCTTACCGCTGGCAGCTGGCAGTCCCGTCACGTAATCGGCAACCGCCGCGAGGTCGGCCGTGATCTGTTCAGGCGCGAGCTTGTACAGGGCCTCCCTGACGGCGTCACTGTCGGTAAAATCACTCGTCTTGCCGCCGCCGGGGCCCATGCCGGACAGTAGATCCGGAGCGGCCGCGATGTACCCGGCTGCGGCGACACGGTCAGCCACGCTGCGGACCCAGTCCGAAAGCCCTCTGTTCTCGTGGATGATAATTACCGCCAGCGCCTTTCCACTCACTTCCGGATAGGCGACAACGGTCTGGATCTCCCGATCCCCCTGCTTGACAGCAACCCATTCATGGTGTCTGGGAGAACTTTCCAGGATGTCTTTCGGTGATGCCTCGGAGCCGAAGGGCACCGATACCACCAGTGCGATGAGAATGAAAACGAT
>CP070698.1:318391-322357 GCA_020349685.1 bacterium | reverse complement strand
CGCTCTGCGCCTCTTCGCAGACCTGCTTCCAGCACTCGAAGGCCTCTTCCCGGCTGATGTCCTCACCGCGAATGAGTTTGACCACGATGGCGCCAAAATCTCTCCAACGAGCTTCCTTGTCTCCCATTTTCTCTCCTCCCGTTATTCTGCGACCGTCTTACGGCCTTTCCATCTCAGGTTTATAAACGAGGTAGATATAATAGCCCAGGGTCTTGTTCTCGACCAGGCGGTAACGCGGTATTTCGCCCCGGGGCCAGAAGGCGGAGCGCCCGGCGGGGGTGATGGACCTGGACCCCCCGATGACGAAGGGGCAGAGGATGAAGCGGAGCTCGTCGTAAAGGCCCGCGGCGATCATGGACCGGTGGACCGTGCCGCCGCCCTCCACCATGAGCCGTTCGATGCCGTGATCCTCCTTCAGCCGTTCCAGGGCGGGGGGCAGGTCCACGAAGCGTCCCCGGCCGCTGACAATGATGCCGGCGCCCCGGTCCTCCAGTCGCTTCACCCGGTCAATGGGCGCATCGTGAGACACGACCACCACCGTGGGCGCATCCTCGTTGAGCACCCTGGCCGTGACGGGCATCTCGGCCAGCCCGTCCAGGACGACGCGGGTGGGGCTCTTCCCCTCCCCTGCCCTCAGGCTGAGCCTGGAATCGTCGAGGAGAATGCAGTTCAGTCCCACCATGATCCCGTCCACCGACGCGCGCTGCCGGTTGTGCAGGGCCATGATCTCGTCGCTGATGAGCCCCGGGCCCACGGGGTTGGGTTGGCCGGGGCTGCGCCTGGGCGAGATCTTCCCGTCCAGGCTGACGGCCACGAGCATGAAGGTGAACGGTCTAACCATTAACCAGTCCTAAGTTCCAAGAGATAAGAGATAAGGGGAAATAGAGATAAGTGATAGGAAATAAGATATAAGTAAAGCAGCACTATTTATCTCTTAGCACTTATCTCTTATCTCTTATCTCTCAGCATCCAATCCCTTTGCCGCTTTAACGAACTCCTCCATCTTCTTCTTGTCCTTCACTCCCGGCTCCCTTTCCACCCCCGTTATGACGTCCACGGCGTAAGGTCGGACCTTCAAAACGGCCTCAGCCACGTTCACGGCCGTGAGGCCGCCCGCGAGGATGAGGGGGATCTTTACGGCCTCAGACACCCTGGCAGCGACGTCCTGGTCCAGGGCCACTCCCGTCCCGGCAGGCATGGAGGCGGTCTTCGAATCCACGATGAGAGCCGCGATGCCGCTTCCCTCGAGGGCCTTTGCCGCCCGGACAGGGTCGGTCTTCTCGAACCGAGCCAGGCCCGTGTCAACGTCTATGCGAAGGGCCTTGATAACCCGGATGCCCGTGTCCGCGAGGCCGTCTATGATGGCGAGGATCTCGGCCAGGCTCTCGTCCCCGTGGAGCTGCAGCACGTTCGGCATGACCTTGCGGGCGATGTCCAGGATCTCATCCACCGTACCGCCCACCACCGCCACGGTGGTGACGAAGGGAGACGCCGCCCTGACGAGGCGGGCCGCCTCCTCCCTGGTAAGGTTCCAAGGCACGGGCACCGGGTACTCGGTGACGAACCCCACCGCGTCCGCTCCCGCCTCCTCGGCCATGGCCACGTCAGCCTCTGACATCATCCCGCACAGCTTGACCCTGACCAAGTCCTCAGCCCCCGATGGCGTCCGCCAGCCTGGCCACCTCGGCCGCCGGATCTGCGGCCTTGAGCACCGCCGTTCCGATGAGCACAGCGTGGGCGCCTGCCGCAAAAGCGCGGGCCACGTCCTCCGGCGTCAGGAGGGCGCTCTCGGAGAGGATGGCCACCCCGGCGGGAACCTCGGGTGCCAGCGCCTCCGTGACGCGGACATCTCCCGAGTCGGTCTCCAGGCGGGTGATGTCCCGGTTGTTGATCCCGATGATAGTGGGCCTGGGGGTCAGCCCCATGGCGAAATGAAGTTCGGCCAGGGTGTGAACCTCCACCAGGGGCTCCATACCCAGGGAAACGATCCTCCTGTAAAGCCCCGGCGCGTCAAGCTCCGAAACGGTGGAAAGGGTCAGGAGCACAGCCGCTGCCCCCGCTTCCAGAGAAGCGTCCACATCCTCGGGCGTGCGGAGGAAATCCTTTCTCAGCACGGGGAGGGAAACGGCGGAGCAGACCTCACGGAGCATCGGAAGGCTGCCCCCGAAATGCTCCGGTTCCGTGACCACGGAAAGGGCGCACACACCGGCCCTGTCAAGGGCCCTGGCCAGGTCAGCCGGATGGCGCGTCCCCACCAGGTCGCCGTCCCTGGGGGACACCGGCTTGATGTCCACTACCAGAGGAACCCGGCCCACACCCTCGGCACCGAGGATGGCCCGGGAGAAAGCCGACGACACTGTTACTGACCCATGGTCTCGGCCCAGACCTTCTCCATGTTGTGCTTGGAGTAGGCCTGGAACGCCATGTGGGTGTTGGTTTTCGTGACACCTTCGATGGAGGCCACCTCTTCGGTCACCAGGTTGGCCAGGTTCTGAAACTCGCCCACCTTGCAGATGGCCAGGATGTCAAAGTCCCCCGAAACCGAGTACACCTCTGCCACCCCGTCCAGCTGAGTGAGGGCCTCCGCCACGCTGTGCACTTTCCCCAACTCACAGTTCATCAAAACAATGGCCGTGATCATGCTTCGCTCCTTTGTTTTATTCCGGTGTTCTGTGCGCGGACTCCCCTGCGCAACTGGGAACGGCTATCATACGTCAGGTAAGGTCCGTGTTGCAACGGTGGGGGTGTGGTCGATGAACCCGCCGTCGAAAGTGAGACGAATACCCGGGGGAGATCGTCCGGCATCAGGCGGAGGATTTTTCCCGAGGACCCGGGACCCTTCGCCTACTGGGGGAAGCTGCGCCCCCCCCGCCTCGGGCATTGAAAAGACAGACCCCCGTATAGTAGGGTGATGGCAACCACGGGTTACAAGGGGGGTGATCTCCCATCACGAGGCTTCTTTCCGACAGCACGACCCTGGCGCCGGCAAGCTGCGCCCTCTTTCTCATCGCCGCCTTCGTACCGGCAGGCTTCGTTCACACCCTCTGGCTGCGGTCTGCCCTCTCCCGGCCCTTTGCCACCCCCCTGGACCGGGGACGGACCTTCCGCGGCCGCAGGATCCTGGGCGACAACAAGACCCTGAGCGGATTCATGGCCCTCGTTCCCGCCACCGGCTGCACCTTCTACCTCCTGGGGACCCTGGTTCACCGCAACCCGGAACTGCTGGAAGGGGTCTGGCCCCTGCGCCCCACGGCCTTCGGTCTCCTCGGCCTCCTGGCCGGCCTGGGGTTCATGCTGGGCGAGCTTCCCAACTCCTTTATCAAGAGGCAGATGGGGATCGGGCCAGGGGAGCCGGGCAGGGGCCTTGCAGCGAAAACGGTTTTTACCGTCGTCGACCGGATCGACTCCATGCTGGGGATGCTCCTGGTGCTCAGCCTCGCGGTGCCGGTGCCCTTGCGGACCTGGCTGTACGTCATCGTGGTGGGACCTTTCATCCACTGGTTCTTCAGCTATCTTCTCTTCCTTCTCAAGGTCAAGGGACGGCCGGGGTGATTCCCGGCAGCCCGGCGCGGCACCGGGGATCATTCCCCCTAAATGCCAGGGAGGCAGCGTCATGAACGCACCCACCCCTTGCTCCTACCTGCATCCCAGGAACAGCCTCACCTACGGCTCGGTCCTGGCCGGCCTGCTCGCCTTTTTCCTGGCTGCCAAAGCCTCGTGGAACGCCGCCTGGAGCCTCATCACCGTCAGCGTGTTTTTAGACACCTTCGACGGGAAATTCGCAGGCCTTTTTGAGCGCAGCGAGGAGGAGAAGGCCTTCGGTGTCCAGTTCGACAGCCTGGCAGACGCCGTCACCTTCGGCCTGGTTCCGGTGGCGTGCCTGTACCTGCTCATGGACCCGGGCGGTTCGTCCTTCTTCCTGGTTACGTGGTCCTCGGCGTCCCTTGTCTATCTCACGGCCGGTCT
>CP070698.1:312487-318291 GCA_020349685.1 bacterium | reverse complement strand
TCTTCCCCCATACCTTCTCCAGGTACTGGTCGCGCCCCGAACCGTACCTGTAGAACTTGTACCGGATGGGGTTCTTCATGTAGTAGTCCTGGTGGTAATCCTCCGCCTGCCAGAAGGGGCCCGCGGGAACGATCTCGATGACGACAGGTCCATCAAAACGCCCGGAAGAGGCCATCTCCTCTTTCGATTCCTCGGCCATGCGTCGCTGTTCTTCATTGTGGTAGAAGATAGCCGGCCGGTACTGTGATCCAACGTCCACGAACTGGCGGTCGGGTGTGGTCGGGTTGATCTGCCGCCAGAAGACCTCCAGCAGCTTTCGGTAGGACACCTTCCCAGGGTCGTAAAGAACCTCAACAGCCTCGGCGTGTCCCGTCTTGCCGGCAGAGACCTGTTCGTAGGTCGGGTTCTCCTGGATCCCTCCCGTGTAGCCCGAAGTTGTGGAGATCACCCCTTCGAGCTTGTCAAAGGGCGGTTCCATGCACCAGAAGCAGCCTCCGGCGAAGGTGGCTTTCCTGTAATTTTCATCCACTCTTTCCATGTTCATCTTTTCGGGACCTTTGGCCCCCGCAAGGGCAAACCCGACCGCCAGTATGAGCACGATCAATGCGGGTGTCAGTTTCCAATTCATTTCAATCACCTCTCTTTCTGCATCCCTTGCCATCGAGAAGGGATGATTCACAGCTTTGGGGCAGTGCCCCGGTACGTCCTGCTTTTTTTGAGGATCCGGACCATCTCGTCGATCGTTATTTTATCGGGATGAAAAAGAACCGTGTTGGTCTCCCTGAAACCGCGCCAGCCGGAAAGTATCTCTTCTATGCCTGGTCGCCCTGCCAGGGCGGCTCTTCCCACGTCGTATCAGGCTACGTAGAAGGTGACGGTCTGAAGGTCGGCTCCCCGGGCGGGGCTGTCGAAGTCCGTGGCTGAGGCAACGAGAACGGCGGCCAGGATCAGTAAAACAGCAGCAGATAAAGATCTCATCTCACCCCTCCTTCGAAAAAGGCGCCTGCTCCAGGGAGCGGGCGGCGAAGACGAGGCTCGCTGAGTTGATGCAGTACCTGAGTCCTGTCGGCTGGGGACCGTCGGTAAAGACGTGTCCCAGGTGACCGCCGCAGCGGGCGCATTCGACTTCCGTTCTGCGCATGAAGAAACTGTTGTCCTTCACTTCGCGGATATTCCCGGGATCGACTGGCTCATAAAAGCTGGGCCATCCTGTCCCTGATTCATACTTGGTCCGGGAAAGGAACAGATCCGTACCACACCCCGCGCAGCGATAAATTCCCTCTCGATGGTTGTCCCACAGCTCTCCCGTGAAGGGCCGCTCCGTGCCCTCTTCGCGGAGGATGTGGTACCTTTCGCCGCCGAGGATCTGGCGCCACTCCTTCGGGGACTTCCTGACATAGGCAAGGTCGGAGTACTCTCCCGTTTCCACCGAATAGATCCGGAGGGTGTCCGTTCCACCTGCGGCAGCCACCGTTCCAGACCCCTGCAGGAGGAGGACTGCTCCCGCAAGTGCAAGAAGGATCATCCTTTTGGTCTTCATAATTTACCTCCCTTGATGGTCCTTGTGTTTAGACCCGTTCCAGGAAATCCCTGGAGAATTCACCGTGCGTGGTCTTTAGGGAAAATCCTAAGCATGGATGTTCAACCAGGGAGAAAGAAAGGATAAAAAAACTATAAAAACTGGGGAAAGGTTAAAGGTTAAAGAAGAGAGAGATAGGATTAGAGAATGGAAATTGGAAAATGGAGAATGGAACATAGAGAAGGGGTAACACGATTGGTGCTTAGGGGAACCCCCCGGCTATGCCGTAGGTATATGACAGGATAGTGAATAGCGAATAGAGAATTGGGGGAAGGCGGATTCCAAGGCATGGTTTCTAGACTCTTGAATCTAGATTCTAGACTCTGAGCTTGCTGTCCAGGACTGGAGGTTCAGGGTGAACCGGGCGCCGCCTTCAGGGAGGTTTTCGACCTCGATGGCGGTGCCGTGCAGTTCGGCGATGCGCTGGGATATGGCCAGTCCCAGGCCGGTCCCTGTCTCGACTCTGGACCTCTCGGCCCGGTAGAACCTTTCAAATATGTGAGGTAGATCGGCGGGATCTACACCAGGTCCAGAATCGCTCACCGCCAGGCTGACTGTGTCTCCGGTGCCGGAAAGACTGACATGGACGCTCCCCCCCCGGGGCGTGAACTTGAGGGCGTTGTCAACCATGTTCTGGATGGCGCGCTCCAGCAGCCTGATGTCCCCATTGACGAGGCCTGTGTTCTCCTCGATAGCGGTCGTGAGTTGTGTGCCCTTGCGCTCGGCCAGCTCCGCAAAATCAGTCAGGATGTCGCTGACGAGATCAGCCAGGGGAAAGGGTTCCTTCTCCGCAACCAGATCGAGGGAATCGAGCCTCGCCAACTCGAGCAGTTCCGACACCAGTTTGCCCAGGCGTCCCACCAGACGGATCGAGTTTTCCAGAATATCAAACTTTTCCTGGGCCGACAGCCGGTCCTGTCTGGATTCAAGTGTTTCAAGGTATCCCTGGAGTGAGGCAAGGGGTGTTCTCAGGTCGTGGGATATGTTGCTGACAAGCTCCCTTCGCAGGCGGTCCTTGTCCTGGAGCTCACCGATCTGCTCCCTGATCTTTTCAGACATTTCGGCAAATACTGTTTCCAGCAGGTCGATCTCATCCCTGGTCCTGTCATGTGATCCCCCGGGTTTTGGGATGGGTGCGGTGAAACTGCTCCGGCGGAACTCCTCCATGGCTATGGCAAGCCGCCTGTGCCGAATGGTCGCTGATCGGAAGATCAAAAATACAGTGGCGAAGAGGAAGATGAGGGCGGAAAGGGAGACCAGGAGACTGATGCGGAAAATGGAGTTGCCGGTAAAGAGATCGAAAAAGGAGTCGTGTTCCTCGCCCCCGAGGATGATGTACAGGTAGCCGTTCCTCAACCCTCCCATGGAGACGGCGGCCGCCGAAAAGGGTTTCTGCCTCCACTTGCTTCGAGGGTCCTCACCGAGAATAGGGAGATCGTATCCGGCAGACAGGTACTTCTCGATGGGCCCGGTGGACACCTCCTGCCGTACCACCCGCCCCTTGGGGGCCGAGTAGGCGAGGATCCTGCCCCCCGCATCCAGGAGATACAGCTCGATGTTGGGGTTGATGTCCATGAGCATCTCAAAACTGTGCTCGAGCTTTCTTCCGGCGTCAGTCAGTTCTCCGCTGCTGAATTCGTGCTTTACCAGGTAATCTGCCAGGCCCCGGTTGAGGCGCTGGTCGGCTTCCATGAGATGGTATCGGACGGAATAGAGGGTCCAGACAACATTGAGCGCTGCCGTGGCCACAAAGAGGGCGAGGAGGATCAGGCTCACTCTGCCGTGGAGGGTGCGGATCATGGGATCAGTCCAGGTCGTCCGCGAACCGGTAACCCACCCCCCACACTGTCTGGATGTATCGTGGTTCGTTCCGGTCTGGTTCCAGTTTGGAGCGCAGCTTGTTTATATGGGTGTTGACGGTGTAGGCGTAGCCCTCGTAACCGTAACCCCACACCTTGTCCAGGAGCTGCTGCCGGGAATAGACCCGTCCCGGTTTGCGTGCGAAGTGAAGAAGCAGGTCGAACTCCTTGCCCGTCAGATCGACCACCTCACCCGAACGGGTGACGCGGCGCTTGTCGATGTCAATGACAAGGTCACCCCTCTTGACTGTATCCTGCTCCCCTGCACTTTCCTGCGCGCGGACAGCGTCCTCACGGCGCAGGATCGTTCTGACTCTGGCCATCAGCTCCCTCAGGCTGAAAGGTTTGGTCATGTAATCGTCCGCTCCCATCTCCAGACCTACGACCTTGTCGATCTCCGATGAAAGGGCGGTGAGCATGAGGATGGGAGTGTAGCGGGGCATGGCGCGGACCTGGCGGCAGATCTCAAGCCCGTCGGTCTCCGGCAACATGAGGTCAAGGACGATGAGATCATACTCATGTTTTTCTGCGTTCTTAAGACCTGTCGCGCCGTCGTGGGCGACGGTCACCGAATGTCCGGCATCGGAAAGCTGCCCCTCGAGGATTCCTGCCATGTCCAGGTCGTCTTCGATGACGAGGATCTTCTTGTTCAAGTTCACACTTCCTTCCGTGTTGACGGCCAACGTGTCCAACCGTACACCAGACCCGAACGGGTTGTCACCGGAGCTGGATCCTGTACCTTAAAAACTGGACCCTTGCTTTTCCTCATAACCCACGACCCACCTCTTTCATCAGACGACCGTGTAACGAGCCTGCAGAACCCGGCGGCCGATATCTGTACCGTTGAGGTTTTTACTGACGGCCCCCTTTTAAATTAAGGGAAGAACGAGGTTGTATAATAGATATCCGGGAAACTTCCATCCTTCATAAAGAAAAAATAAAAATTCTATAAATCGACCTGAACGCTTGGAGGCGGAAGTGCCCCTGGGGAGGTTATATAGGTCAGGCTGCGCCTTTTCAATTCGACCCTGTCCGTGTTCCTTTTACCTTTCCCCCCATTTGCGAAGGTAACCCTGGACATCAAACTTGGAGCGCACCCCCTTGTCTCCCATGTAGCGTACCTTGCCGAAGACGGGCCTTTCCGGCCAGGCACGGTCATGAACGCCGCCGATGCTCCACGCGATGCCCGTGTATCCGTTGGGATCCCTGCCGTCTAGTTCGTACCTGTCGTTGAGGTAGATGGCGGTTTCCATGGCCTCCTCGGGTGACGGTGTCCATTCGAGGATCTTCTTGGCCCAGTACATCCTCAGGTACCCGTGCATCTTCCCATGATGGACCATCTCCGTCTGGGCCGCGTTCCAGAGGGGATCGTGGGTCCGGGCGTTTTCCAGCTTTTCAAGGGTGTAGAGATAGGGCCTGGCATCTCGCCTGTGCCTGTTCAGCGTTTTCCTGGCCCAGGCGGGCAACCCGCCGAAGTTGTCGTATTCGGGGTTGTAGAAACAGAAGTTGTCGGCCAGCTCGCGCCGTACGATGAGCTCCTCGAGAAAGCCCTCCACGGTCTCCGTGTCCGGGCCGCTCGATTTCACTTCCAGCGCCACCCTTAGAGGGGAGATGTGGCCGAAGTGCAGGTAAGGGGAGAGATCCGACTGCACGTTGCTGCCAGGATCCTTTTTCCGTTCGCCGTATTTTGAAAGCTTTTCCTTGATGAATGATCTTAATGCTTTTTTGGCGGGGCCCTCTCCGGGAAGGAGCCATGAAACCTCCCCTACGGAGCGGTCTACTTTGAGGCCTGCCTTAACCCTTTCCCAGGGGACGGGGTGTCCCTCGACGGTCCAGGGGTACGGGTGTTTTTTTAATGGCGGACAGGACTCGAGCCATTCGTCGAGCTGTTTTTTTATTTTCGGCCTCAGGGTGTAGGCGGCCCACTCCTGCTTCGGGGAAGCCACGCGGCACGGCACGATATTGTGTGCGTCCACTTCCATGAAGGGGACCCTGATGGCCCCGGCGACCTCCTCTTTCCACGTGCGCTTTATACGGAGCGGGTCGAAGTCGTTATAAAGCCAGCCGGCCCTGACCTGTTTGAGAAAGCGGGGGATCTCCCGGGTCGGTTCCCCCTCAAGGAGGAAAAAGGCGATCCCCTTGGGGGCCAGCGCATCCTCCACCATCTCCAGGCCCCTCAGCATGAACCCGTACTGGCGCACGGTCGCCCCCAGAAAACCGGGGGCCAGGCAGAAAACGACAGCCAGGGGCTGTTTGAGCTCGATGGCTTTTCGCTGCGCGCTTATAAGGGCCCAGTTGTCGGAGATCCTCTGATCCCGGCTCATCCAGTAAACCACCGGTCCCTTGGGACCGCTTTCTGTCTTGTT
>CP070698.1:303561-312387 GCA_020349685.1 bacterium | reverse complement strand
TACTCTGACCCCTTTTCAGATGTTCTGTCGCTCTTTCGTGCAGCCGTTTGTAGGTCCGGGCGCCAAAATCCCTGGAATAGATATCCTCGCCGAAAGGAACGTGTCGGGTCGCGGTTGGATCCATGCCGGCGAGTTCTTTCCTGACCACGTCCGATGACAGGATTATAAAGTCAAGACGTTCCTTCAACGCTCGGGCGAGGGTCGATTTTCCGGACCCCATGAGACCGCATCCCGCCATCAGCACGGGCGGTACGGGGGTTCGCGCGTATTTTTCCCCCAGCTCAAAGAAAGTCCTGGCGTTTTCCCGGGCGACCGCCGTCTTGGCAGGGCCGACATCGGGATCCTTAGAGCGGAACCCTTCCACCTTCCCCCTGACCACAGCCCGGTAGCAAGCGTAAAAGTTGTATAGCGCGGCCTGGTCGGTTTGTTCCATCGCCTCCAGGTAGGTGGCAGTGAAGCGGTCTGCAAGTTCCTTGAATCCTAGCCTTTCCAGGTCCATGGTCAGGAAAGCCGCGTCCACCAGCACGTCACCGTAGCGGAATCTCTCGTTGAATTCGATGCAGTCGAAGATCTGGATGCCGTCCGTCAGGCAGATGTGCTGGGTGTGGAGATCGCCGTGTCCGTCCCTGATCCATCCCTCAGCTTCGCGGGCGGCAAAGAGTTCACTGTTAACCTTTATGAAGGTGCGCGTGTATTGGGCGATCCTTTCGAAGGTCTCCTTTGAAAGGGTGTCGCCGACAAAGGGTTTGATCTGCTCAAAATCCTCCTCGGTGTTGAAAATAACTGCCTTTTTGCCACCCTTGCTGGTTATGTCCCGGGAGCTCTCGGCCTTAAGGTGGAATTTGGCTATCCTTTGCGCTATCGCTTCCATGTCGGCCGGTTGGACCGAACCTTCCTCGAGCAGCGCTGAGAGGATCCTGCTTTCGTCAAGCCTCTTCATGACAACGGCATATTCAACCCCAGGGTCGGGTATTGTCTCTGACACCGATGGATCATCCATAATTTTCATAGAAAAATTAAGGCCCTCCGCTCCCTCCAGAACCGAAGCTATACCCAGGTATACGCCTTCACTGAGTCTGCGGTTGAGGCGCAGCTCCTCCCTGCAGAAGTGGAGACGTTTCTCAAGGGTTGTAAAGTCGAGGAATCCGAAATCCACCGGCTTTTTGACCTTGTAGGCACGATCACCGGCCAGAAACACCACCGAGATGTGGGTCTGGATGACCTTCACCCCTTCGACGGGGTGGGGATAGGCCCCAGGTCGTGACAACTCCCTGATGATCCGTTCAGTTGGTATGGTCATGTATTAAATTTAGCAGAAAAATTTAAATAACGAGATCGCTTCGCTTCAAAACAGGCTCGCGATGACAAAGCTATGATGTGGTGTCAGAGACCGAGGGGTATGGGGAGGCGGCATGACGCGGTGACGCGGGGACGCGGAGACGCGGGGAAAGACCAGTGTCTAAGTGTCTACGTATCTAGGTATCGAAGTGTCGAAGTATTAAATAAGCTTTGGTCATTCCGGAAATCGCACCCAAGGTGTGATTACCCGGAATCCACGACAAAACACCTTATATCAATTGGATTCCGGTTCACGGCACCGGCATTCGTATTTAGCTTCGGCATGGCAAGCCGCCGTGACCGGAATGACAAGCGGAAAGTCCTTTCTCAGGTATCCTGGTACATCGACACTTCGATACCTAGACACCGCGATACGTAGGTACATTGATACCCACTCCTCCCCATCGCCCGCGCTCCCGCTCTCTTATGCGCCCACGCCACAGGGCCGGGCTTCGTTGCAATGAGCCGGATTCCCTGATAGGCTCAGACAACACGGGAGGCCCATGGAACGGTTATTCAGAATACTTCGAGCGATCCTCATTCGAAAGGTCTCCCTCAGGGCGGACTTTCTGGTCCGAGGCTCTGAAGGCGCGCACAATCACTCCATGATCCTCTATCTCCTGGGCAGCGAGCTTCTGAACCTGGGAGTGGACCTGTCTCCCATCCTCCTACGCGAACTCATCATGGGTGCCAGCAGGAGGAAGCGCGGTTACACGGAATATCTTCAGCACCTGGGTGACATCCGGGCTCTGGCCATTCACACGGGAAATGATTTCATGAGCGAGGTTCTGCTGCGAAGCCGCAGGTACCAGTTCGATGAAGTCGTCGCCCTCCTGACAGATGTCGCCCCTCAGAGAAGGATCTATCACTCCAAGGAACTGGAGAGCCGTCACCCCACCCAGGATTATGTTCCCCTCGGGGTACGCAAATCCATGGCGAGGAAGCCGGATCTGGCCGCTATCGAAAGTCTGATGCTGGAACAGGATCCGTCCGTAATCCACAACCTTCTAAACAACCCCAGGACCATTGAAGATATTGTCGTCAAAATGGCCTCGTTGAGGCCGACCAGCGCCCAGGTCCTCGAAGAGATATGCGCCCACCCCAAGTGGTCCGCAAGGTACAGCGTGAAGAAGTCTTTGGCCTTTAACCCTTACTCCCCGCCGCGGATGGTCCACTCACTCCTCCCCACCCTCCTGCTCAAGGATCTCATCGATGTGACTCTGAGCACGGTCCTTCACCCCGAGGTCCGTGCGGGTGCCAAGAGATTCATCATCCTCAGGATCTCGGAGATGAGCGGTAAAGAGAAGGAACAGTTCTCGGAAAGGTATGACAAGATCCTTAAAAGGATCTTCCTCCAGGCGGGGCAGGCGTGAGGGTCGGGTCAACCCGAAAGTCTGGGGTCCAGGGTCTGCGAAATTCTCGGTCTCTGACACCGTGGTTATAGGTATCCAGGTGTCTAGGTGTCTAGGTATCGAAGTGTCGATGTATCAGGATATCTGAGGAAGGACTTTCCACTTGTCATTCCGGTCACGGCGGCTTGCCTCGCCGAAGCAAAAAACGAATGTCGGTGCCGTGAACCGGAATCCACATGATGCAAATGTTTTTCTAAGCCCTCGGTCTCTGACACCATGGTTTTGGAATACCAGCAGCTCCTAGGTGCCGCTGGAATTCCCACCGCTGGACCGGTCCCACCACTCGAGCAGGAACCGACGCGCCGCCTCCTTCTCCGGGGGGATATCCCCCTCTACGACGGCATCGACGAGGGCATTTTTCGCCCTGCCCACCGTCAGTCCGGGTCCCACATCGAGCAGTTCCATGATCTCCCGGCCGGTGAGGGGTGATGCCGGTTTAGGCAGCGTTCTGACGATCTCCTCGACTCGCGCCCTCAGCTTGCGGAGATCCCTCAACTTTTCCTTTCTCAGACGCAGGGAGGCGCTGTCCGCCTCCACCAGGGCGAGAAGCCTCTCGAGGTGACCGCCGGCCCGATGAATAAAGCGTCGCACGGCACGGTCGCTCCACTCGTCCCGGTAGTGCACCATGTGCAGCCCCACGAGCTCCCTGACCTCTCGTGTGAATTTCCGGCCCGCCTTGAGCCGCCTTAACAGCTCCCCTGCCAGTTCGGCGCCGGACGACTCATGCCCGTGGTAGCTGTCTCCATCTTCCGAGACCACCTGCGAGGCGGGCTTTCCGCAATCGTGCAGGAGCGCGGCCCACCTGAGGACGAGGTCCGCGGGACAGCGGTCCACGACTCTAAGGGTGTGGCGAAAAAGGTCGGGGAAGTGAAAGGGGCTGTCCTGCCGAAACCCCACCATGGCATGGATCTCGGGCATGATGGCTTGAAAGGCGTTCCAGCGCCCGAGGAGTTCCAGGCCCAGGGAGGGACGCTCGCCCATCAGGGTCCGGCTCATCTCGTCGAGGATCCTCTCGGGGGAAATGTCAGCGATCCGCTCCGATGCGCGCCTGGCTGATCTTCCCACAGCGGGGTCGACCCTGTAGGAACTGCACGCCCTGAGCCTCGCGGCACGAAAGATCCTCAGCGGGTCGTCCTCGAAGGTCCGCCTAGCCGGGATAGGGGTCCTCAGCCGGCCACCGTCAAGGTCGGCGAGGCCAAGGCCGCACGGATCGAGAACGGTCACCAAACCCGAGGGAGCCGGGTGCACGACTTGGATGTAAAGGGCATTGAGGGTGAAATCCCTTGCGAGGGCGTCGGCAGTGAGGGGGTCCGGTGAGAGAGGCTCCAGCGTGCTCCTGAGGTGGGCCTGGGCCAACTCGATGAGGTATCCTGCTCCGGGAACGAGGCAGGTACCGAACCTCGGAAAGGAGACCGGCTCGCCCCCTCCCCTCGCCTGGAGCACTCCGGCCGCGAGGTCTCTGGCACCGTCGTCGCCTCCCCCGAAGACCACGATGTCCCATTCGCCGGAAAAGGGCCTGCCCTCGATCAGGTCGCGAACCGCGCCGCCCACAAGAAAAACGTTGAGCCCCAGCCGCGTCGCGACCGGGGCCACTTCATCGAAGAGATTCCGGAAAGGCTCCCTGTATCCGGGAGGGATCCTAACCTTTCGACTCTGTCCTTTCGATCTCTTCATCTCCCCGCGCAATCCCCGCCTTTTTACGGTTCCCGCCCTGTTCCAGAAGATGACCGATCTTGTGCAGGAGGTTCTGCTGCTCGAAAGGCTTGACGAGGTGATCGTCGGCGCCCGCTTCAAAGACCCGCCTGGTCACTTCCTTGCCGCCGGCCGCGGAAACGACCAGGACGGGAAGGACCCTTATCTCCTCTTCCTTGCGGATACTGCGGCACACATCGTACCCGTCCATCTCCGGCATCATGAGATCGAGCATCACAAGGTCCACACCGTACTTTTTGGCATAGTGGACAGCTTTGGTCGAATCGGATGTGTATCGGACGTTGTACCCCTCCTTCGGAAGGATCATGTTCATCATCTTGAGAAAGGATTCATCGTCGTCCACCACGAGGATCGTCTCCCCGTGTCCCCTGGGGGCCATCTGGACCCCCTTGAACTCCGGCTCCGCGCCCATAGCGTCCGGATACTTCTGCTTGTCGGGTTCTCCCAGGGGCATGAGGATCAGGAAACTGGTTCCCTTTCCCTCGGAGCTTTCCACGAAGACCTTCCCATGATGCGCGCCGATGATCTCCCGAACGATGGAAAGGCCAAGGCCCGAACCACCGAACCGGCGTGTCGGCGAACTGTCGACCTGGTAGAAACGCTCGAAGATCTGATCCAGGTGGTCCTTGTGGATCCCGATCCCGTCGTCCTCGACCCTCAGTTCGATAAAATCGCTCTTGGATCTGGCGCTCAGGTTGATGTGCCCGCCCTGGGAAGTGAACTTCAGGGCGTTGTCGAGAAGGTTCTGGAAAACCTGCAGCATCTTGTGAAAATCCCAGTAAACCTTGGGCATCCCCTCTTCCAGGTCCACCGTGACCACGATCTCTTTCGCCTCATAACTCGGGCGGAAATTCTCCACCGCTTTGTTTATGAGATCATCCGGCAGGAAGGCCTGCTTGTTGAGCTTGTACTCGCCCGACTCGATCCGGGTCAGATCGAGCAGGTCCTCGATAAGTCCCAGCTGGTTCTGCCCCTGCTCCTTGACCACCCTGATGATATCCCTGAGCTCCTTGCTCGGGTCGCCGTAGTTCTTGTCCAGGACGAGGGAGAGGTATCCGTTAATGACGGTGAGCGGCGTCCTCAGTTCGTGGGACATGATGGAGAGGAACTTGTTCTTCACCTCGTTGGCCCGCTGCAGCTCCTCGTTCATGACCTTGAGAATGTTGTAGTTTTCCTGAAGTCTGCTCTTGGCCTCCTCGAGCTCCTCGGCCGTGGACTGAAGCTGCATGTAGGAGGCCTGCAATTCCTCGTTGGCCGCCTCGATCTCGAGGTATTTGTGGTTGATCTCCTCCTGCTTCTCGCGCAGGGCCCTTGTCCTGTTGTCGACTTTTCGCTCGAGGGTGAGGTTCAGTTCCTCGAGCTCCAGTGTCTTCTGTTTAAGCCGCTTCTCCCTGTTGGCCAGGACTTCGGCCATGAAATTGAAGCGCTCGGCCAGGATAGAAAACTCATCCTTGCCCTTCAGATCGATGCGATGGTCGTAATCCCCCTTGACGATGGCTTCGGCACCCTGATTGAGCAGCCGGATGGGTCGGGTCATGGCCGTCCCGAGCACGACGATGCCCATGATGACGAGTATGGTCGTCAGGATGATGGTCGCGTCGTGGGTTCGCCTGATGCGGGCGATGTTGTAGCCCACCTTCTCGTTGATGTGCTGGATCATGGGAGTGAGGGTGTTGTGTACAATGTCGATACGGCTCTGAAAGCTGGACAGATTTTCTCCCATTTCCATGAGGATGCGGTCGTATCCCATCCCAACGCTGCTGGTAATGAGGATACTCGATAGCATGGTCAGATCCGAGAAATCCGTTTCCATTTCGCCGATGACATTGCTCAGGTTCCGAACAAGCACATCGGGGTTTTGATGGCAGATTCCGCAGCTGTCCCTCGCCAGGCTCCGGGACATGACCTGATCGTTGAGGTCCCTCATGGACCCCTGGATCTCTTCCACGCGGCCGAGAACGTCTTTAATATCCGCCTCGGTGTACTGGGCTGATTCGATGCCCTTGATGGTCCTGAGGACCATGATGTCCAGGGAGGTGATGGTGGTGTTGACGCGGTCGACGAGGTAACGGGCGGTGTTGACCTTGTAAAGCTCCTTCATGGTATTGGAAACCAGCCCACCGCCGATGAGGACGACGGCAAAGATCACTACGAGACCGGCTATGAACCTCTTCTTCACTTAAAGTCGCTCCATCCCTTAATCCAGCAGCCTGATCTGGTCTATCTTCATGCCGCTGCCCTCGACCACCTGCCTGACACCGTCGAAATCCCCCGGCTGGGTGTTGATGAACTTCAATGCGCCGAACATCCTGAGGGTCTCCCTGCCTTCCGGGTTGGTGTCCATCGTGAGGAAAACCGATCTCAGCGACTCCCTGACCTCCCGAGGTATGGAGGGCAGCACGACCAGGGTCGCATCGGGGTACCGGCCGCCCGAGTAAAGCACCTCGACCTTTTCCCCCAGTTCGGGGTTGCGCTTTGTGAATTCCAGATAGATCGTGCTCTTGGCCGCACCGAGATCGGCCATGTCGTTGGCGACCATCCACAAGGCCGCATCGTGGCTTCCCGCGAACTGGACGCTCGAGAAGAATTCGCCGGGCTCAGCCACTCCATTGCTTCGCAGAAGGCTCAGGGGGAAGTAGTAACCTGCTGAGGTGTGCGGGCCGGAAAACACGAAAGACCTGCCTTTCCAGTTAGCGATGTCGCGGGTCAGGGGCAGGTCGGACCGTTTGAATATGTAGGAGCTGTAGTGGGATTCGCCCGACGGCCATACGGGACGGACGAGGGGAACAAAGCCGTAATTGTCGATCCCATAGGCAGCCACAAAGCTGCCCATAAAGGCCCCGTTGGCCTTCCCCTCTTTCAGAGCCAGGAGAACCTCCTCGTAGCCCTTGAGCACGTCGAATGTGATGTCCAGGGGCAGCAGGGTGCAGGTGTAATCGCAAAGTTTCCGGTACTTTCTCTGCTGCTCGAAGATGTTTCTCTCGGGCACCAGAACGATCCTGAAGGTCTCCTTCTCCCTGGCCGCCTGGGCGAGGGAGGTGCCTATGAGGAGGACCGCCAGCAGAAGTCCGGCGGTTCTAATCCACCTGTTCAAGGTCGTACTTCCTTTTCCCGAGACCAAGCCTCTCGGCGTGTTCCAGGATAGGCTGCCACGTAATGCCCGTCACCGCCCTGATCTTGTCCTCGGCGCCGAGGTCCTCGAGCTTGCTCCCCGCCAGCCCCTGGGCCCTGTTGACCAGGTCCACGGCCGCCTGGTCGAGGGCCACCGGGTCGCCGGAGACCATGATCCCCACGTCAACCACGAAGGGCGGGTCGTTGAAGTCGAAGCAGTCGCAGTCCGGGCTGATGTTGATGAGGTAGTTGAAAAAGAGACCCTTGCCCTTCTTGTTCTTCAGGGCCCCGGCCACGTACTCGGCGGTCTTTTCCAGGGTGACGGCGGGGTCGGTCTTCCAGTTCACAGCGATGGCGCCGAAGTTGCACGACACGGTGCACTCGCCGCACCCGATGCACTTCTCCTCCACGATAAGAGCTTTCACTCCCTCCTCCCACTCGATGGCGTCCACCGGGCACCAGTCGTAGCACTTGCCGCACATGGTGCACTTGGCCTCCCTGACGACGGGCAGGACGTCCGAGTGCATCTCCTGCTTGCCGCTGGGGGCGGCGCACCCCATGCCGATGCCCTTGAGGGCCCCGCCGAACCCGAACAGCTCGTGACCGGTGAAGTGGGTCAGATTCACCACGGCGTCGGCGTGGTGAAAACCGGCCGCGATCTTGACCTCCTTGAAGAATTTACCGTCCACCTTTTCCGTGATGTAATCCTTCCCGATGAGCCCGTCCCCGATGATCACCGGGGCGCCCACCGTGGCGTAGGAGAACCCGTTCTTCATGGCGGTCTCCAGGTGGTCCACGGCGTTGGCGCGGCTGCCCTTGTAAAGGGTGTTGGTGTCGATGAGGAACGGTTTGCCCCCCGCCTTCTTGATCTCCTCCACCACGACACGGGCGTACATGGGCTGCAGGAAGGCGGTGTTGCCCTCCTCTCCGAAGTGCAGCTTGACGGCCACCTTGTCGCCGGGGGAGATCCTGTCGGCAAAGCCCGAGCGGTTAAAGAGCTTGCGCGTCTTGTCCAAAAGGTTGTACCCCATCTCCCCCCTGAGGTTCGTGAAGTAGACTTTGGATGCGGTCATGGACCCACCTCCGGAATGATGGTCGGATGGAAATTTCCAATGGCCAGGGTAGCCCGCCCTCCGCCGAGTTCCCCGTCATCGACGCCCGCTTGGCCAACCAGGACCGGATCAACATAGCCCCAGTAGTTCCAGTTGGCTGGTATGAAAGTAAAACCTTCCTGTGTATCCTGGGTTACGTA
>CP070698.1:293767-303461 GCA_020349685.1 bacterium | reverse complement strand
TGGTCATCCCTATGACGTCGACGCCCCAGGTCCTGTAGAGGTTGGATTCGGCGCGGGTGGAGAACTGGGGGCCTTCCATGCAGATGTAGGTTCCGCCCTGGTGGACACGGGCCCCGGTGGTCTCGACTCCCCTGGCGAGAACGTCCGCCAGGGCGTGGCACACAGGGTCGGCGAAGGCTACGTGGCCGACGATACCACCGGAGAAGAAGGTTGAGGGCCTCCCCTTGGTACGGTCGATGAACTGATGGGGCACAACGAGGTCCCCCGGCACGATCTCGTCCTTCATGCTGCCGACGGCGGAAACGCCGATCACGGTATCCACTCCAAGGGATTTCAAGGCCCAGATGTTGGCCCGGTAGTTGATATCAGACGGTGAGATGCGGTGTCCCTTCCCATGGCGGGGTAAGAAGGCCATTTTCATCCCGTCGAGGGTTCCGGTGATGATGCTGTCGGAGGGGTCGCCGAAGGGTGTGGAGATGCTCACAGAGTCGATATTTTCAAGCCCCTCCATCTCGTAAAGACCGCTGCCGCCGATGATGCCTAGAAAGTTCGTCATTAAACAACCTCCTGTGTAATAATCTCAGATCTCATATCTCAGATCTCAAAGCAAAATTTAGTTTACATAACTACCCTCTAAACAGTTAGTTTGCAAGATTCTGGGGGATGTTTTAAAGTTTCGGTCGTTATGAACAGAATGTGTTGAGCCATGATACCTTTTATAAGGCATTTTTTTTGAGATCTGAGATCTGAGATCTGAGATCTGAGATTTGAGATTGGAGGCCTGATTTTGGACCAACTCCTCTTTCCCGGCTGTTTCGTTTGCGGGCCCGACAACGAGTGCGGGCTCAAGTCCACCTTCCGGACCCTGGACAACGGAAAGGTCGAAGGAGTCTTCACCCCCGACCGTAAGCACGCCGGCTACGAGGGGGTGATCCACGGCGGGATCATCATGGGCTTCCTCGATGAGGTCCTCGGAAGGCTGGCCTTTACAAAGGATCGCCTCTTCCTGACCCACACTCTCGAAGTGACCTTCCGGAAGGCCGCTGCGCCCGGGAAACAGCTATAAGCGGTGGCCCAGGAGGAAGAGTGGTCCAGAAAAAAGTTTAAGGCGACGGGAACGGTGACCGATGAAGCCGGAGATATCGTGGCCACGGCCAGGGGAACGTTCCTGATAATGAGCGAAAAAATGGAAAAGGAGTTACTTCCTGAAGGTAGAAACTCCTTTTCCAGTGTCTAGAATCTGGTCCTGGCGCCTAGCAAAGCTTTTGCTAGACACTAGAACCAGACACCAGATACTTCTTGATCCCCTCCTCAAAACCTGTCCATTCAATCCCCAGTGCCTCCACGGGGTCGCCACCGGTCCGAATATTGTTCTCCCCGAGCATGATCAGCTGTTCGGTGGTGATGGGCAATTGAATTTTGAGAGCTTGGGCCAATTTCAGGACAGGGGCCACTATAGGTGATGGAAAACTTATAAAAAAAGGTTTTTTATCAATTTGTTGTGCAACTTTCTTCATAATCTGCATTAAGCTAAGCGTGTCAGCTCCTCCCAGTTCGTAGGTCTTGCCGACGTGCGTTTCCGATTCGAGGGCTGTTCTGAAAGCGGTAGCGACGTCCTCGACGTAAACCGGCTGCATGAGCCCCTTTCCTCCCCCCATTACCGGGATCACGGGAGATCTGCGCATCATCTGCGCTAGCATGTTGATGAAGGAGTCACCCGGACCGAAAATCGTCGAGGGACGGAAGATGGTCCATGGCAGGCCGCTGGCTCTGACCGCCTCCTCACCCGCGAATTTTGTCTTGTGATAATTGCTGACGGCGTTCTCTCTCGTTCCCAGGGCGCTCATGTGCACATACCGTTTGACACCCGCCCTGGAGGCCGCGAGGAGGATGTTGACCGTCCCGTCGTGGTGGACGGCCTTGAAGGTGTTTTCCCCCGCCTCCCTGATGATCCCCACAAGGTGAACCACTGCATCCACATTATCCACGAAGGTTTCAAGTCCCTCCCCTGTCACGACGCTTCCCGGTATATGAACCGTGCCTTCGGGGCTTTTATCCGGGATCCTTCTTGAAAGGATGCGCACTTTGTATCCCGCGCGCAACAGTTCGTCTACGATCGCCTTCCCCACAAAACCGGTTCCACCCGTCACCGCGACTTTCATGAAATCCTCCCCAGGCAGGATATTAGGAAGCATATTTTTGCTCGAGGTTCACAGCTGAGAGCTGATATCCCTCTCTGGCCACCCTATAAGAGTTCTGCTAAAAATGATTCTATTACTACTTAGCATTTTACACGGAAAATTGACCAGAGGCAGATATTCATGCATGCGCGCCGATTAACCAGACTGGCCCTCGTAGCCTCCCTCTACGTGGTTCTCACCTACCTGGCCAACGTCCTGGGGCCCGGCCTGAACCTGGGATACGGCCCCATCCAAATCCGTATCTCGGAAGGGCTTGCCATGCTGGCCCTCTACGACCCACTCATGCCCCTGGCTCTTTACACGGGATGTCTCCTGGCCAACGTACTCGGCGGCATGGGACTGCCTGACATCCTGTTCGGTCCCCTTCTCACCCTCGCTGCCGGTTACGCGACCTATGCGCTCAGGAAGGTGCCCGTTCTCCCCTTCCTGCCTCCCATTATCTTCAACGCTGTCGGTGTATCGGCCTACCTGTATTTTCTCCTTGGCATCGACTTCGGTTTCTCCACTGTACACTCCACCGGTATATTGGCTTCCGCTGTCAACTGGATGGTCCTGCACCCCTATTGGGCCATGGTTATATCCATCGGGATCGGCCAGGCCGTGGCTGTGACCGTGTTCGGACTTATCTTCATGAGGATATGGGTGAGGATGGAATGAATTCCGTGATGCGGGATCCGCAGATGGTAACCGGGAAATGGCAAAAAAAAGGGGAGTCGGTTCCAGCAACCGACTCCCTTTCTTTATGCTATTCAGGAAGAGATTATTTGATGGCGTCTTTGAGGCCCTTTCCAGCCTTGAACTTGGGTACCTTGGAGGCCGGGATGTTGATGTTAGCGCCGGTCCTCGGATTGCGGCCGACCCTTGCGGCTCTCGCACTCACACTAAACGTGCCGAATCCTACCAGGGAAACTTTACCACCAGCTTTAAGAGCGCCTGCGACACCGTCCACGAAAGCGCCCAGGGCCCTTTCAGCAGCAGCTTTACTGATCCCGGCATCCGCAGCCATCTTGGCAATGAGTTCAGCTCTGTTCATCTCTCCCTCCTTTAATTATGGGAATTGAAAGTTAAACGGAGTATTCCGTAGCTATCACCCTTATTTTTGGATAGCAGATAGGCGCACTCAGTGTCAAGGGCAATCCTTTAAAAAGCCCATAATAAGGCCATTCTTTCCATAAAACATGTTGCTACTTGAGCAATGTTTGTATTAATATTCACAAATTCGCCACCGGCATTGAAGTTTAATATTCGGTATTTTCTTAAACCTTTCGATCATTACAGCACCCTATGACACATAAGAAATTTCTCCTCATCTCTCTTGTTCTTGTTCTGACAGCGACGGTGATAATTACCCTGAGCGATTACCGTACGGCCATCAATGCGGCCATGGTTCAGGCGGAGTCCTACGCGCTGAGGACCGCCGATCACATGAGCCATCAACTTTTCGGGATTGGAAACCTCAGCGAAGATATGCAGGGCCCCGAAACTTTCGAGGCGTACGCCGGCAATATCGAGAACCTGATCTCCAGTTTCGGGCTTCTTAACGTCAAGGTCTTCAACCGCGACAGGATCATCCTGTTTTCCCTGGACAAGGCCGTGATCGGCATTGAAGTGGCGGATAACAGGCAGCTGGACCTCGCCCTTTCAGGGGAGCGTTCGTCTCACGTTGCCACGCCGGTGTACCAGGAGAAGACATACGGGGAAAAATCCGGTTTTGCCATGCTCGAGACCTATGTTCCCATTGTCGATCCTGGCACCCGGACCGTCCTGGGCGCCTTCGAGATCTACCAGGATTACCGTCCATTGAAAGGTTATCTCCTTTCTGAAACACTGCGCTCCGGGGCGACACACCTCCTCCTGCTCCTCGTTTTCGCCGGCCTCATCTACCGTTACGGCAGACTGACCTCGAACCTCATGGACACCCAGCAAAGCAAACTCATCAGAGAGCTGGAAGACCGGGTCGAGGAAAGGACGGTGGAGCTCAAAAGGTCAAGGGACCGCATCAGCGACCTTCTCAAGCGAAAGGAGGAGATGTTCAGAAACCTCATGATCGCCGACGAGTACAAGAAGAATTTCATGGGTCTCGTGAGCCACGAACTCAGGACTCCCCTCACCGTCATCAAGGGTTACCTCACGATGATGAGGGATGGTGATCTGGGCCCCGTGTACAAGGGGCTCGAGGAGGTCGTGCGTACCTGTCTCGATGAGTCGGTCAAGCTGGAGGGCATTATCAACAATATTCTCGAGCTTTCACAGCTGGAGAGAGGTTTGTTCGATCTTTCCGCGGAGACCTTCGACGTTCACGAAGTGCTCAGCGAAGCTGTCAGCAACCTGGCCGTGGAGGTCAAGGGCAGGGAGGACGACATCAGGATAGAGGTATCCCGCGAGGTCGCCAGCTTTACATCGGACAGGATCAAGATCCTCCAGGTGATCCAGCAGTTTCTCACCAACGCGCTGAAATTTTCTCCCGGCGGCAGTCCCATCGTGATCAAAGCTTCCACCAGCCACAGGGGGCTCCTGCTTTCCGTATCGGACCGGGGGGTCGGGATACCCAAGGGACAGGTGGGCGAAATATTCAACCTTTTCTACCAGGTGGACATATCCACCACCCGCAGTTACGAGGGTTCCGGTCTCGGACTTGCCATCGTGCACAAGATCGGGCAGATCCTGGGCGGGAGGACCTGGGTGGAGAGTAAGGAAGGAGCGGGCAGCACCTTCTATTTCGAGGTAGAACCCATGGACACCACGCTCAGGGAGGTGGGCCAACTGGAGGTCCCGGAGGAGACCTATCAGGAGGACACTTTCAGGAAAACCGGCTCATCCCCTCACTCGATCCTCCTCGTGGACGATGACGAGGACCACCTCTTTCTCCTGCGGCGCATTCTTATCGATGGGGGTTACACCGTGGAAATGTGCAAGGATGGCCTGGAGGGCCTGAACAGGATCTTTGCCAAAAACCGCCCCGGCCTACCCTCCCTCATCATCCTGGACATCCGCATGCCGAACATCCACGGCATCGATTTTCTTCACATCATAAGGCGCAACATGGCCACCAGGGAGATACCGGTTATCGTCGTCAGCGCTCTCGGCCAGGAGTCCCAGGTGCAGGAAGGGCTCAACGCAGGGGCCAATGCCTACTTCGTCAAACCCTTCGACCCGGACGCGCTGCTCACACGCATTGACTTTCTGCTGGGAAGGGAAACTGGGAACGGTGATGGTTGATCAGGTTCGGTCACCCATTTCCACGACACGGGGACACGGAGAGAGATCGGCCTTTAGCCTCGGGCACATGTATCGGAGTAACGGAGTATCGGGGTGTCGGAGAAAAAACAAGGGTCTTTAACCCCACACCTCCGTACCCCCATACCTCCATACCTCCACACTGTTTCTCCGCGTCGCCGCGTCATCGCGTCCCCGCGTCAGAAGGCTGTAATAAAAAAGGGAGCCGAAGCTCCCTTTTTTTATTACAGCAGCGGATTGGCGTGCATCGCCTTCAGGCGTTCCCACCTCCGGTCGACCTCGTTCTGAAACTCCTCGACCAGGTCGGCGTTTTCCTCCTTGGTGAGGTGGCGGGTCTTGCCCATGGTCTTGAGCCACTCCATGACGTGGACCTTATTGTCCTTTTCCTCGGGGTTGTAGGTGATATTGGTGATGCCGTTTCGCACCTCGTAAAGGGGGAAGAAACAGCAGTCCACTGCCTTCTGGATGATGTCCACCGAGTTTTTCTCCACCGTCCTCCAGCCAAGAGGACACACGGAAAGCAGTTTCCCGAAGACAAACCCGTCCTCGGCGGCCATTTTCTGGGCTATGGCGGCCTTTCTCACCATGTCCCTGGGCTGGGTCTCTGTGGCGGTGAAAACGTAGGGTATGTGGCATGCAGCCAGGATCTGTGCCGTGTCCTTGTGGTGAAACGACTTGCCCCTCTCGTTGGGTCCGACGCCAGAGGTAGAGGTCTGGTGCCCGAGGGGGGTCGTGAAGGAAAGCTGCGTACCGGTGTTCATGTAGGCTTCGTTGTCGTACTCCAAAAGGATCATCTTGTGGCCGCGGATGGCCGCGCCGATGCTGGGCCCCATACCTATGTCGTGGCCGCCGTCACCCGTGATCATGATGAAGGTGAACTCCTCGTCACCCGGCAGCCGGCCCTTCCTGACGAGGGTGTGGTAGGCTTCCACAAGGCCGCTCATGGTGGCAGCGCCGTTCTGGAACAGGTTGTGGAGGTAGGTGATCCGGTGTGAACTGAAGGGATAACCCGTGGTTACGACCATGGCGCACCCGGTGTGGTACTGCACGATGACGTTGCCCTCGATCCCCTTCAGGAAGATGTTGAGGCTCGGGAAGATCCCGCATCCCGGGCAAGCGCCGTGACCGGGAACCACCCTCTTGGGCTTGGCGGCCAGTTTCCTCTTGTTAAAACCCTTGAGCAGCAGTTCGCCGTCCTTCTCCTCGATGCGGTGAATGCCCGGCGACTGAGCTTCCTTGGTCAGCGGCTCGACGACGCGCTCCATGCGAACGTCGGGGTTGCCGGGATTAGCGCCGTGGTAATCGAAGGGCACCTGGATCTTGCCGGTCCGGCCCGCCTCAAGGGTCTCTTCGAAAAGTTCGAGGGCGTCCTCCACGTAAAAGTCCCTGCCGCCAAGGCCGTAGATGCGGTTGAGCACCCTCGTCTGGTTGTCGGGATCGTCCTTTAAGGCAGCCTTGATCTCCATGGACATGTTGCCGTTCCAGGCGCCGTAGCTGTCCGCACGATCTCCCACCATGAGGGTCTTGACCTTGGAGAAAACGCTCTGGATCTCCTTGATGGGGAAGGGTCTGATGACCGTAGCCGTCACCGCGCCCACCTTCTCGCCCTTCTCCCGGAGACGGTCCACCGCGATCTTGGCTGTGTCGTAAGCGGAGTTGAGAACGAACAGGGCTGTCTCGGCGTCCTCCATGCCGTAGGTCGTGAGGATGGAGTATTCGCGGCCGGAAAGCTGGGCGTATTCCTTGTAGATGCCGGGCAGGACCCTGTAGGCGGCCTCCATGCCGAGGGAGAGCTGCTTCTTGTTGTTGATGAGGTCCGGCTCGTTCATGTAGGGGCCGATGGTGACGGGGTTGGCCGGATCCAGGGCATGGTTCTCCTGGACCTTATCGCCCAGCCAGTCCCTGACCACCTGCGGATCCTCGAAGTAGTGCACCCGTCTCTTCTGGTGGCTTGTGAAGAACCCGTCGTATGCCACGATAACCGGCAGGCGGACCTCGGGGTGTTCACCGAGCTTGACGGCGATGACGTTCATGTCGTAGGCCATCTGCGGATCCTTGGCCATGAGCATGAGCCACCCCGCGTTAAGAGCCATCATGATGTCGCTGTGGTCCCCCTTGATGTCGAGAGGGCCCGAGACGGACCGGCACGCGATGTCAAGGACCATTGGGAATCGGCTTCCCGCCTGGACAGGGAGCTGCTCCATGGCGTAGAGAAGGCCGTTGGCGGAGGTAGCGTTGAAAACGCGGGCTCCTCCAGCCGTGGCGCCGAAGCAGATCCCCGCTGCGCCGTGTTCGCCGTCACCGGGGATCATGGTGATGTCGTGGGCGCCGGCAGCCTTGAGGGCGTCGAGGGTCTCGGCGACCTGGGTGGAGGGCGTGATGGGGTAATACCCGACCACATCGAAGTCGATGTGCATGGCCGAGATGGCCCCCATGGCGTTGCCGTCCTGCAGGTCCACCTTCTGCGGATACGGTCCCGAGAGTTTTTTGGCTGTCTTGGCGGAACTCATAGCACCCTCCTCAGATCAGCACGAAGCTGATTAACGTCGTGATTGGTCTCCACTTCCGTGGTAAGGGCTTCAACCGGGCAGATGTCCACGCACCTGAGGCAGCCCTTGCAGTATTGATAATCAACACCCAGCATGAAAGAGTTGTCCTTGCCCTTGTCGTCGGCGCGGATCTCGAAAACCATGCAGTGATCCGGGCAGGTCAGATCGCAGTCGCCACAGTGGATGCATTTATCCTCGTGCCACAGGGGAATGTAGCCGGTCCTGGAGGCGGCGTGGTTCTTGAGTACGGTGTTGCCCGGGTTTGTGATAATCCCCCCCATGGGCTCGTTGGCGTATCCGAGCTCAGGTTCCACTCTGTGGAAGGGAACCTCGGGATACTTTTCCAGGCTGCAGTAATCGGTCTCTTTCACCTCGTTGTACCCGCGGTCAAAGGCGTTCATGTTCCCTTCCACCAGATGCGGATACCTTTTGCCGATCTTTCCCTTGATGACGTTCTTGATCGCCTCGGGATCGATGAAGCCGGAGGCTCTCGACAGGGCTCCGAGCATGGCCGTGTTCAGGGGAATTTTCTCCTCCATGGCGATCTTCATGGCGTCCACACAGACGACCCGGCAGCCCGGAAGTTTCATGATCTCCACGATCTCATCAGGGCTCTTGGTGGTGTTGATGACAACGGATCCGCCCTTTTTGAAACCCTGGGTCAAGGGAACCGATCCCAGAAGGCCCTCCGCAAAGACGACGAGCATGTGCGGGTGTTCAACCGGTGAGTTGTCGGTGACCTCCACATCACCGGGACAGAGCCTCAGGAAAGATTTAACAGGCGTCCCCTTTTTCTCTGATCCGTAACTGGCGAAATTGACTCCGTTGTACCCCATCTCCAGGATACAGGCCTCGGCCAGGATCTGCCCTGCAAGATTGGCTCCCATCCCGCCTATGCTCTCCATGCGGATCTCGTAGTAGCCAAGCTCATTTGTTAAAGGTAGTTTCGGTGGCGCCATCGCCGTTTCTCCTTTCTTTTTCTTAATGTTTTGGACTGCTTACGGCCGCAAGCAGGTAACCAGCGCCAGTTGACGCATTATTTTGAAAGGTACATGATGGGTGACGAAGTTGTCAGACCACTCACGGTTTCAATTAGGGGCTTTCCGGCGATAAAAAATGGGGGTGTTTCCCCCCCAGCGCCTCTAGCCCCTAGACAACCAGATGGCAATTATATTTATCTAGCATATATTGTCAAGGTAAAATGGCGTTTTATTAGCGGTTTTCAGATAGCCGGTTACGGTTCATATTGAACAGATGCAAACCTTTGTCTGTCAGGGAAGGTGCTCCGGTCGATCCTGGTTGTTCACATGCTTTTTTACGGGGAAAGCATGGACGAAATGGCCAACCGCTCCTCCCGGGAGAGAGGTAAGGCAGGTGCCCTTCGACACGTCCCTCAATACGTTAAGCCCACCGTCGCTCATCATAAAGCCCGGATTAGGGGACAGGATGAGCTTCCACCGTCGCTAAAGCTATGGTGGACAGGATGGTGGGCACTCCTTCGCTCACTCGGGGCCTGCCACCCGTAGCTCAAATCGCCTTTGGCGATTTGGAGCGAAGGGTGGTGGGGAAGGAGGGACTTCCTTCACTTTGTTCAGGACAAGCTCACTATTGACCTTCGGTCAAGTTCTCGTCCCTAGACTATACATGAAAATGGTGGGGAAGGAGGGACTACCTTCACTTGGTTCAGGACAAGCTCACTATTGACCT
>CP070698.1:285973-293667 GCA_020349685.1 bacterium | reverse complement strand
CGATGAAACGGGGAAACGGTGAAACGGAGAAACGGGGAATAAGGCATTAACGTCCGCAAGACAAGGAGGCTTACAAGAAGGTTCCAGATGCGAGGCTCGAGGGAGGAGGTAACCGGAGGCGTATATGATGACATACGTCGAGGATTGCTGACGACCGAGTACGAAGCAGATGGTTCCTTATTGTAAGCCGCATAAACCCTCTCATAATATGACCACACAGGGACACATAATCATCGGCACCGCCGGCCACATCGACCACGGCAAGACCTCCCTCGTCAAGGTCCTCACCGGCATCGACACGGACCGCCTCAAGGAAGAGAAGGAGAGGGGGATCACCATCGAACTGGGTTTTGCACCTCTTACGCTCCCCTCGGGTATGAGGCTCGGCCTGGTGGATGTCCCCGGTCACGAACGGTTCGTAAGAAACATGGTCGCGGGGGCTACCGGGATCGATCTGGTGCTCCTCGTCATCGCCGCGGACGAAGGCGTCATGCCCCAGACACGGGAACACCTGGATATATGCCAGCTTCTGGGAGTCAGGGAAGGGGTCGTTGCCCTGACCAAGTCCGACATGGTGGAGAAGGACTGGCTGGAAATGGTTGCCGAGGATGTGCGGGAATACCTGGCAGGCACCTTTCTCCAGGATGCCCCCATCATCCCCTTCTCGGCGGTAACGGGCAGCGGCAGCGAGGAGATCACGGCTGCCGTTCAAGAGGCGGCGGGCAGGATTCCCGGCAGGACAGACAAGGGGATCTTCCGGCTCCCCGCAGACAGGGTCTTTACCATGAAAGGGTTCGGAACGGTCGTGACGGGAACCCTGACATCGGGAAAAATCTCGACGGGGGAGGAGATCTTTTTTCTGCCCGGCGATAAAAAAGCAAAACTAAGGGGACTGCAGGTTCACGGTGAATCGGTGGATCAGGCTGCGGCGGGGACCCGGACCGCCCTCAACCTCCAAGGAATAGACAAGGATGAAGTTCACCGCGGCCAGACGGCTGTCAGAGAAGGGACCCTCCTGCCCACTCTCATGCTGGACGCGAGAGTCAGACTGTTGGGTTCGGCACCACGCCCCCTCAAGAACCGGGAGCGCGTGCGCCTGCACCTCTTTACGGCGGAGATCATGACACGGGTGACGATCCTTCAGGGGGAAGTCATCCAACCCGGGGAGGAGGGCCTCATCCAGCTTCGACTGGAGGAGCCAACTGTAGCCCTGCCGGGAGATCGCTTCGTGATCCGAAGCTACTCCCCCATGACCACCATAGGCGGGGGAAACCTCATCGATCCCCTTCCCAGAAAACACCGCAGGAACAGACAGCGGGTGATCGATCATTTGAGCAGTCTCGAAGGTGGAGATGCGGGACACCGGGTTTTGACGTTTCTCCACGAGGCGGGTGAATACGGAATGGAGGGGGCGGTCCTTTCCGTCAGGACCGGATTGGAAATGAAGGATCTGACCGAACTGCTCTCGGGTTTGTCCGAGGAGGGCAAGGTCGTCGTCGCCGGCAAGGGTGAAGCGGTCCTGGTGTATTCAGCCGCAGCCTTTGACGGGATCAAGGACAGGCTCGTAAAAGCTCTCGAAAAGTTTCATCAGGCAAATCCCGCCAGGGCCGGCATAGGGCGTGAGGAACTGCGCATGAGGGTTGCGCGCCAGCTGCCTGATCGGCCTTACAGGAACCTTCTGGCTGCCCTGCAGGAGCAGGGCTCCGTGACCCTGGACGGGGATACCGTGCGCATGGGAAGCCACGAGGCGTCCCTGACCCCGGAACAGGAGGTCCTGGCCGGAAAGGTACTCAACCTGCTCGGAAAGGCAAAACTGTCGTCCCCCTTTTCCGGCGAGATGGCCGAGGAGCTCAAGGCTTCCGTCGGAGACCTTAAATCGACCCTCAACCTTCTGGCTGACCGCGGGGACCTGGTGAGGATCAAGGACGATTATTTCATTTCATCCGCTGCCCACGCCCACCTCATGAAGGGAGTTCAGGACTACTTCGAGTCCAGGCAGGAGATGGCTCTTTCCGATTTCCGCGAGATAGTGGACACCACCCGGAAGTGGATGATCCCCCTGCTGGAATACCTGGACCGCACCCAGGTCACAATGCGGAAAGGGGACGTGCGCATTAAAAGGAGATCGGCTAAGGGTAATGGGTGACGGGTGATGGGAAGAATGCAGAATGCAGAAGGAAACAAGTATTAGCAGTATCGGCGTATCGGGGTGTCGGTGTGTCGGCGAATTATACTACGCCTGTCATTGCGCTTGTCCGCCGTAGCCGTTTTCGAGGGGCGTTGGCGAAGGCGGAAGGAGCAGCGAGTCAGTCGAGGGTGACGCGGCAATCTCGGATACTGAAAAACGGTTAAAGCGGAATTACACAGAGAGTAAAGAGACACAGAGAAGATCAAAACCTGATAGTCCAGGGGAGCAACGGTTCCTGTAAAAGCAGTGAAACCTGGATTTACAGGGATGAAGGGGATGGAAGGGATAACACCTGGAAATATGAAAAGCACAGAGACAAACCAGAATCAGGGGGTGTCTCGTCGTTCCGGGCGAAGACCCGAAATCCAGTGAATCGCAGTTTCTGCAGAAGCGGTTAAAACCGAATTAACAGGGATAATTGGAATGAAGGGGATAGGAATCCTATAAAAGTAAATTATTTTTTGTTTTTGGTTTTTATCCCCTTTATCCCTTTCATCCCTGTAAATTTAGACGCTTTAATGGAAGTGATAGGATTATGATAAAGGTTTCCGAAGCTCGAAAGATCATCCTGGAAAATGTGTCCCTTCTCGGCAAGGAGGTGGTGGGTCTGGACGAGTGCCTGTTCCGGGTGCTGGCCGAACCGGTCCTGGCCCGCAGGGATGTCCCGCCTCATGACAACTCCGCCATGGACGGTTTCGGCCTGACCGCATCGACCACGGCCGGTGCTTCGGACAACACCCCCGTCTCCCTTCCCGTCGTCAGGACCATCAGGGCGGGAGACCTGGCGGGCCCTCCCATCCGTGAGTTCGAAGCGGTCAGGATCATGACAGGGGCTCCTGTACCCGGTGGAGTGGATGCCGTGGTTCCGGTGGAAGACACTTACGTGGAAGCAGAGAACCTCTTTCTGACCAAACCCGTCAGAAAAAACGCCAACATCAGGAGGTCCGGAGAGGACCTGAAGGAACAGGAAGAGGTCCTGCCGGCTGGACGACCGCTGCGTCCTGCCGACCTGGGACTTGTCGCCTCCCAGGGCATCGCCCAGCTCAAGGTTTACCGTCGGCCTGAGGTGGCCATCCTGGCTACCGGGGATGAGGTGGTGAGCCTGGGCGAAGTACCTCACGAGGCCCAGATCTACTCGAGCAACTCCCACGCCCTCACCGCCCTTGTAAGAGAGTGCGGCGCTGTCCCGCGGCAGCTCGGTATCGCGCGGGATGAACCCGATCACCTCGCTGCCATGATCGAAGAGGGACTCCAGTCCGATGTGCTCGTGACAACGGGCGGTATCTCCATGGGAGAATTTGACCATCTGAAGGATGTTTTCGGCAAGATCGGAGTCGAGGTCCTTTTCTGGAAGGTGGCCCAAAAACCAGGGAAACCCATGACCTTCGGGGTCCGGAACGAAAAACCCGTATTCGCTCTCCCCGGCAATCCGGTTTCGGCAACCCTCTCCTTCGAGCTTTACGTCAGACCTGCCCTGAGGAAGATGATGGGACATGCGAGACTGTATAGGCCTACGGTGAGAGCTGTCCTCGAACAGGAGATCAAAAAGAAACCGGGCCGCCGCAACTTCATCAGGGGGATCGTCCAGCGCAAGGCCGACGGGGTGCTCTACGCCCACACCACCGGAGAACAGGGGTCGGGTATCCTGCGCTCCATGTCGGAGGCCAACGGGATCATCGTCCTGCCCGAGGATGCCGATGGGGCCAAGGCGGGGGAGAGGGTGGAGGTGTATCTCATCGATAGCGAGGAAGCCCTGTGCACAGACGGTGATTGATCCTCGCTATCGATGAAGTCCAAAGTCCAATGTCCAAAGTCCAAAGGAAGTTCAAAGAGGCAGATTTAACAGGGATAAAAGGGATACAGGGGATAAAACCGGATAGGTAAGGAAAAGGTAATCTATAAAAATCAATATGTTAAGGGCCTTTTGTCTTGTAATTTGTTCTCATCCCATTCATCCCCTTCATCCCTGTTAAAAATGCTTTCTGCTCTTGCCAGTTATCCTGAAAACATAATTCGATACAGAAAACCAGTACACGTGATTGGTTGATATCTGGAATAATGAGCGACGGGGTGTGAAATATGTAACAAGTGTGGAAGTTTTATGGTATTTAATATTTCAAACTGTCAGTGGGCGCTGAGGAGTCCGATGGGCAGATCAAGGCTGAACGAAACCACAGGCGATGTAAGCACCCTTGGGACACCCTATTGCGACGGTGAGGTGATCTTCCGGGAGGGAGATCATTGTGACGCCCTCTACGTCGTTCAAAGCGGTTATGTCCGGGTGGTTTCCATCCAGCCTTACGGCAAAGAGGTGGAGATAGCCGTGGCCGGGCCGGGGGAGGTGTTCGGGATCACCTCTCTCTTTGACAGTTCCCCACGCTGCGCTTCCGCCATGGCCTTCGGACATGCCACCGTCCTCAAACTGGAGAGGGGCCGGCTTATCAGGGCGATCCACAGCGACCCGAGCCTCGTCTTTTTTATCCTCAAGTCCATGAGCCTTCGAGCCAGAAAGCTCAAGAACGACCTCGTCCGGTCCGAGGCCAGGCTCAGGGAAAAATAATCACCGTTCACAGGTGCTGCTGGGAAGCCGCCATCCAGTCAGTTTTCCCTTCATCATTCCTTAACAGATCCAGCTACCTTCATCGACCAGCAGTGTGATACTCCCATCCTATCGATGAGGCGGCTTGTGGTATGATGAAAAAGAAAAGTGTCAAGTGTCTAGAGTCTGGTGTCTAGATTAAGCACGCAGCACCCAGAACGCAGTACGCAGGAGGAGATCAAGAACCACCTCGCAGAGCGAATGTGGATGAAATCCCTTGATTTCAAACACAGTCGCTTTAGGTTTAATTAATTATGGTCGATGAAAAGCTAAAAGCGGAAGCGGCCCGCCTTCGCGACGACATCGAGCGGCACAACCGCCTGTACTACGTACTTGACGCGCCGGAGATCAGCGACGCCGAGTACGATGCCCTCTTTCGACGTCTCCAGGAACTGGAAGAAAGTTATCCTGAGCTAGTCACTCCCGATTCACCGACCCAGCGTGTCGGGGCCGCTCCCAGCGACCAGTTCGCTTCGGTGCGGCACGTCTATCCCATGCTGTCCCTTGGAAACGCCATGGATGAGGATGAGGCCGTGGCTTTTGACGCGCGCGTAAAGCGCTTCCTGGGTACGGGAGAGTCCATCACCTATGTCGCCGAGCCCAAGCTGGACGGGTTGAGCGTGGAGCTGATCTACGAAGATGGCGTTCTTGTTCTAGGATCGACCCGCGGTGACGGGATAACCGGGGAGGAGGTCACCGCCAACCTGAGGACGGTGAGGAGCATCCCGTTGAAGCTCGCCGGCGGGTTGATCCCGCCGCTGCTCGAGGTCCGGGGAGAGATCTTCATTAACAAGGCCGACTTTGACCTTTTGAACCGGCAAAGGGAAAAAGGAGGGGAGGAACCCTTCGCCAACCCGAGGAACGCCGCCGCCGGCAGCCTCAGGCAGCTCGATCCCGCCGTCACCGCGGCCCGCCCCCTGAACAGTTTTTTCTACGCTGTCGGCCGTGTCGAAGGAGGAGCTCCCCGAAGCCAGTGGGAACTCCTCGATTACATGGCCGGTCTCGGGTTCAAGGTCAACCCTCTCAAAAGGATCTGCGAGGGGATCGGGCCGGCGCTGGATTACTACCGGGACCTTCTTCAGATGAGAGAGGGTCTCCCCTACGAGATCGACGGCATGGTCATCAAGGTGGACCGGTTCGATCTCAGGGAAACCGTGGGATCGACCTCCCGCAGCCCCCGCTGGGCTGTTGCCTACAAGTTCCCGCCGCAGCAGGCCCGAACCGTCGTCGAAATGATCGGGGTGCAGGTTGGGCGCACAGGAAAGCTGACACCCGTGGCTCACCTGACGCCGGTGCGGGTGGGAGGCGTCACCGTCTCCCGGGCCACCCTCCACAACCAGGACGAAGTGACCCGCAAGGATGTGAGGGCCGGAGACACCGTGATCGTGCAGAGGGCCGGAGACGTGATACCGGAGGTGGTTCAGGTCATCCGGGAAAAACGTCCAAAAAGCACTGTACCCTGGGTGATGCCCGAGCAGTGCCCCGTCTGCTCGGCTCACGTCGTCCGCGTCGAGGGGGAGGCGGCGCACCGCTGCACCAACATCGCCTGCCCCGCCCAGGTCAAGGAACGGATCTTCCACTTCGCCTCCCGGGGAGCCATGGATATCGAGGGACTGGGGATGAGGACCGTGTCCCAGCTTGTCGAGAGGGGGAAGGTGGCTGTCCCTTCCGATCTCGATTCCCTGACAAAGGAGGATCTTCTCGATCTCGACCTGTACGCCGACAAATCGGCTGAGAACCTGCTTAAAGCCATCGCTGGCGCCAAAAGATCCAGAACCGCCGACCGCCTCCTTTTCGGGCTTGGTATCCCCATGGTGGGACGGGTAGGCGCCAAACTGCTTATGGGCAGATTTCAAACTCCGGCTGACCTCGTGAATGCAAGCGAGGAGGAGATGCTCCGGATCCACGGTGTCGGCCCCGAGATCGCGAGCCAGGTCCGCTCCTTTTTCCAGGAATCCGGAAACCTGGCAGAGGCCGAAAAGTTGTGGAATATCTTCCAGCCTCTACCGGTTTCCGGATCTGAAAGAGACGATCTGGCAGGCAAGATCTTTGTTCTCACGGGAACCCTGGATAATTATTCGAGGGACGAAGCGAAGGAAAGGATTGAGGCTCTGGGAGGGAAGGTGACCGGATCGGTGAGCCGGAAGACCGACTACGTGGTGGCCGGTGCCGATCCGGGCAGCAAGCTGGAAAAGGCGAGGGAGCTGGGGGTAAAGGTCCTGACTGAGAAAGAGTTTCTGAAACTGATAGAGAAGTAGTGTCTGGTTCTGGTGTCTGGTTCTAGAAACTAGAACCAGAAACTAGACACTCGTGAGACAGACTGGTCAACAGTTGTGAGGAAAAAATGGAAAACAAGCAGGTTGCGCGGACAGTTCAGCAATATTCCGGCTCAAGCGGCCAGTCTGTCGAGCGCTCCGTTGTCCGCGAGGTGCCCCTCACCGTCTCGGTCAACGGGAAGGAGCTCATCACCCTGCTCACCACCGGGGACGCCAACCGGGAACTGGCGGTCGGGTTTCTCCTGTCGGAGGGGTTCCTGAGCAGCCGGGAAGACCTTAAGAGCATCCGGGTGGATGACGAGGCCGGTGTCGCCGAGGCCACCTTGACGGGGGACGTCGACCTTGCCGAAAAGCTGTGGGGAAAGCGGACCGTCACCTCGGGGTGCGGCAAGGGGGCGACCTTCTATCACGTCCTGGACTCCATCCAGGCAAAGCCCGTTGCCTCCGAAAAGTCAGTTACCGCGACCCAGGTGTACGCCCTTATGAGGGAGCTCAACAGGCTGTCGGACCTTTACAGGGAGACCGGCGGCGTCCACAATACGGGTCTGGCCGACGGCGAGAGGATCCTAATATTCAGGGACGACATCGGCCGGCACAACGCCGTGGACAAGATCCGCGGCGCCTGTTTCCT
>CP070698.1:278867-285873 GCA_020349685.1 bacterium | reverse complement strand
GTTGCCGCCCTCGCCGTAGTTGCAGCCGTCGCCGCTCTGGACGATAACTTTAAGGTCCGGATTGGCGAGCCTGGCGCCGGTGGCGACGGGCAGCGAGCGGCCGTGCAGGCCGTTGAAGACGTTGGCGTTCAGATAATGCGGCGCCTTCGCCGCCTGGCCTATGCCCGAGACGAAGAGGACCTGGTGGGGTTCTAGCGCCGACGACACCAACGCTTTCTTCACCGCCTCCAGGATGGCGAAGTTGCCGCAGCCCGGGCACCAGGAGATCTGGATGGATCGCTTATCGAACCGGTTCCCGCTCATTGGCTTCCTCCCCTTCGGGCCAGCCGCAGGATCTTTCTGGCGAGGGCCTCCGAACAGAAGGGTCTGCCGTCGTACTGGCGGATGTGGTGCTGGATCTGGATGCCGGCGTGCCCCCGTAGCAGCCTCGCGAACTGACCGGTGTAATTGTTTTCCACGAGGATGGTCCTGTCCGCTGCCAGGATGAGGTCTTTCGTTTCCGGCGGGAGGGGAAACACCTGGGAAAAGTGCAGGACCGCGATGTCATCTTTCCCCAGAAGGCTGACAGCCTCCGCCGCGATGTGGCGGTTCGAGCCCCAGCAGACGACCAGTACGCGGTACTTCTCCGGACCGATGAGGGTCGGGGGGACGGAGTCTGAGACGATCAGGTCCATTTTCCCCATCCTCTTTTCCATCATGCGGTTGCGCAGGTCGATCCCTTCCGTGATGTGCCCCTCTTCGGTGTGTTCGTGGCTGTCGACACACACGAGCCCCTCGCCGAAACCGGGGATCCCCCTTGGGGAGATCCCGTCCTCAGTCAGGGCATACCGCTTGTAACCGGCCGGCGTCAGCACGAAGTGATCCTTGACCTGTGCGGTGGCGGCCCCAAGATGGGGAACGCAGTAGTAGGAGTCGATAAAGTACTGGTCCGTGAGGACGAACACGGGCACCTGGTAACGGTCGGCCGCGTCAAAGGCCCTGTGCGTGAGGTCGAAGGCCTCCTCGACGCTGCCCGGCGCGTAGATGATCCTCGGAAACTCGCCGTGCCCGGCGTAGGCCGCGAGCTCGAGATCGGCCTGCTCCGTGCGCGTTGCCATCCCCGTGGCCGGTCCGGGCCTCTGTCCGATGTGTACCACAAGGGGGGATTCGGTGATGCCGGCGAGACTGACCCCCTCTTCCATGAGGGCGAATCCCCCTCCGGAGGTGGTGACCATGGCCCTCCCGCCCGCGTACCAGGCGCCGATGGCCATGTTCACGGCCGCGATCTCATCCTCCGCCTGCTCGACCACGATGCCGAAACGGCTGTCCTGGTGGGCCATGTAGGTGAGGACCGCCGTACCCGGGGACATGGGATAGGCCGAGATGAACCGGCATCCCCCGGAGATGGCCCCGAGCGCAACGGCCGCCCCGCCGCTGACAAGGATCTCATCGGCAGTTTCCGCCCGTTTTTTCAACGGGAAGGCGATCTTCCCCGAGGAAAGCAGCTCGCGTCCGGCGCGGTAGCCCTTTTGAGCCGCCGTGACGTTCCCGGCGACGACCGCCTTGCCCTTCCTGGCAAAATGCTTCGAAAGATAATCCTCGAGCACCTTCAGGTCCCCCTCAAGGAGCCCGCACAGGGCGGCGATGGCCACCGTGTTGGAATAGATCTTCCCCCCGGCCTCCCCGGCGATGGCGGAGAAGGAAAGGTCGACCATCTCGCGGTCGGTGGCAAGGATCTCCCTTTCCCCCAGGATGAGGGTGTCAGGGGACAGGCGGTGAGCCAGGTGGTCGATAGCCGCGCCGTCGAGGGGAACGAGGATGTCGATGCGGTCCACGTTGGCCGGCGTTCTGTCGGGTCCGACCCGGATCAGCGTGGAGTTGCTGCCGCCTCTTATCCGGGACATGTACTCCTTGGTGGCGAACACGTGGTAGCCTGACCTTTTCAAGACCTTCGTGAGGATCGATTCGATGGTCTGGATGCCCTGGCCGGCCTGGCCGGCGACAACGATGGCCACATCATTTTTGGAGGATCGAGTCATCTGAAGGCAGCTCCCGGGTACCGGTGGGCACCATAGAGGCGTTGATATCATTGTTTAACCCTGGCAGGCTCGTGTCAAGGCGTCAGAGGCCCATAAAAAATAAAGATTGTCAAAAAGTGATAAAATTAATGAAGTTTACCCCTGCAGGTCGGACCATTATAGCCAGGGAGGTGTCCGATGACGGATGTTTACGATTCCATGGGCAAAATAGAGGTTCCCGAGGAGGCCTACTACGGCGCTTCGACGCAGCGCGCCGTGGAAAATTTCCCCATCTCCGGCTACACCATGCCGGCCAGCGTCCTCAGGAGCCTGGCCCTCGTCAAGCTGGCGGCTTCCAGGGCCAACCACGAACTGGGTCTCATCGAAAAGGGGATGGCCGAAGCCATCGGACAGGCAGCGGAGGAGGTCGTCCAGGGCCATTTGGCGGACCAGTTCCCCGTGGACGTGTTCCAGACAGGTTCGGGGACCTCAACGAACATGAACATGAACGAGGTCATCGCCGCCAGAGCCAACGAACTCCTGGGCAGTGCCAGGCAGGGCCGCTCCCCCGTCCATCCCAACGACCACGTCAACCTCGGTCAGTCGAGCAACGATGTCATCCCCACCGCGCTGCACCTGGCCTCCAGGGTCCAGGCCCAGGAGGTCCTGCTGCCTGCGCTCGGTACGCTGGAGGCAGCTCTGGCAAGGAAGGCCGAAGAGTTCGCGGATGTGGTCAAGCTGGGCCGGACGCACATGCAGGACGCCGTGCCGGTCACGCTGGGCCAGGAGTTTTCCGGCTGGGCGGCCCAGGCGGCCCACGGGGTCCAGGCGGTAAAACGGTGCCTGCCCGACCTTGAGGAACTGCCCTTGGGCGGCACGGCCGTGGGAACGGGCCTGAGCGCGCATCCCGAGTTTGCCGAGAGGGCGGTCACCTTCCTCGCTGCCAAAACGGGTGTGGAGTTTAAGATCGCCGGCAACAGGTTCGCGGCGCAGGGTGGAAAGGAGGCCCTCACCGGCTTCATGAAAGCCCTTTCCCTCTACGCGTCGTCCCTGGTCAAGATCGCCTCCGATCTTCGTCTGCTCGCTTCAGGTCCCCGAGGGGGCATCGGCGAGATCGCCCTGCCCCCCCTCCAACCGGGGTCTTCCCTCATGCCGGGCAAGGTCAACCCGGTCCTGGTGGAATCCGCCATTCAGGTAGGGGCAAAGGTCATGGGCAACGACGTGGCCGTGACCGCCGCCAACGCTTCCGGGATCCTGGAGCTCAACGTGGCCATGCCCCTTATCGGTTTTGCCGTAGCCGAGTCCATCATCCTCCTGTCCAACACGAGCCAGCTGCTGGCCGAGCGATATGTCAGCGGGATAACAGCGGACAGGGACCGGTGCGCCGCGCTCGTCGAGAAAAGCCTTGCTCTTGTAACACCACTGGCGGGGAAGATCGGCTATGACCGCGCCGCCGAGCTGGCCAAACAGGCGGCTGAGAGCGGCAGGACCATCCGGGAACTGGTGAAGGAAAAGGGGATCCTGACGGAGGAGGAGATCGAGGAAGTCCTGGACCCGAAGAAGATGGTTTGAAATTTGAAATTGGGGAATTTTCATTACGGCAAGGGAAAAGCAAGAAGGCCCGGTCTTAAAAGCCGGGCCTTCTTGCTTTCGTGTGGCTTTTGCCGTTGACGATTCAAGTCGATGTCATTTTGCAGGCTGTTCCTCAACCAGTCACGAATCACGAATCACTAATTACGGCCCTCAATCGTCCTCCTCCCACTCCCGGTCACGCTTTTCCATCTTCTTCCTGTATTTCTTCTGTACCTTGTCCCACGGGACCCTCTCATAGGGCTTTTCCGGCCTCTCTTTCCTGTAGTCCGGCGGGAGCTTCTTCAGGGGCTTTGGCAGGAAGCCGATCTCCGGGTAGCGCCAGGGGCCGGCGCTGCTCTTTCCCTGGTACCAGAGACCCTTGTACCTGCGGTACCAGTACCCGTCGTAAAACACCACGTCGGGATCCCTGGGGTGGACATAGACGTTGCCCTTGTACCTGTTGAGGTAGGGGGGAGGTTTGGGCTCGGCCCGGGGCGGCAGATCCTTTCGCCTCTTCTCCCAGTGTCCGTAGGGGACGCGGTAATATTCGTGGCGGTACCGGTCCCGTTTGTCACGGGGCTGTTTCCTCAGCTGCCGGGGGATTTGACGGATCTCGATGTAGGTCCAGGGACCCGTATAGCTCATCCCCCAGTACCAGACCCCGCGGGCGTTGTAGTACCATCGCCCGTTCACGAAGAAGATCTCGGCGCTGATGTTGGGAACGAAATAGACACCGAAGCTGGGTATCACGTAGAGAAATTCCGGTGCAACAGCCACCACCCTGGGCGCCGGTTCGTGCCCGTAGGCTGGCGGCGTCTGGTAGACAGCGCATCCGTAGTTTGCGAGCGCGGCCGCCAGAAGAACAGCGATCAAAATGGATCGTCTCATGGTTCACCTCCCGAAGGGTTCCCCTCCAGAGACTAATTATGAACGGTGAAGGCGTCCCGTGCAAGGCCAGACAAAAAAGGACAGCGGACCACTCTACTTAGTCAAGACACTTCAGTCAGCAAAAGGTTTAAAGAAAAAATCTCCCTGGATGGTTTTTAGCCCCTTGAAAAACCCGGTTCGGTTCGACCCGGAGAAAACCGTTCCCTCCAGCTTGTGAGGGCTCCCGGTTCCCGCAGGGTGTCCAGCGTTGAAAGGGGAGGGCTCAGGTTCACTTCGTCACTGTGACGACATGCAGACAACATATCGTCACAGTGATGCGTTCCACCAGTCATCCTTCCGCCGGTTTAAGCCAACTGTTTACTAAAAAATTCTTCAATTTCAATGAGATAAAACTTTCATCCATCGCGGTGGTTCCCTGGCATCTTCCTTGCTCAATGCATGGCAAAGGACAGCGAAACGTTCCAGGACAACACGGAGGGATCGGAAATGGAAAAGACGGTGACGATAACAGGAAAGATGATCGAGAGCAGTCCGGGCGCGACCATGGAAGGGGCGCGGGCAGGCAAGGAACGCAGGGATCACCTGCAGATCTGGAGGGAGATCTATCAGGAGGTCCGTCGGCAGTGGGCCGAGGCGGAAATGGAGCGCGCAGGCCGGTATCGCTAGGGGAAGGTCAATCAGTTTTACCAGTTGGGGGTGCATCATGAAAAATATAACGGGTCGCTTAGGGGTATTCTTCAGGAATTTAAGGGCGTGTGTCACGTCATCGGCAAGGGAAGCCGACACCCACTACCACATTCCAAAAAGCCGCTTCAAGGCACAGTACCAGGATGGCGAGGATCATCCGGCCACAGCCCCGCCCCGGAAGGCACCTGCCAGGAACGCCTTCCTGGGATCCTTCAGGGACTGCTTCCTGAAGGCGTGGAGGGATTCTGACGACCACTATTACCTGCCCAAGACGCGTCTTGCGGATACCGAGTACAACAGGTCCGCTTACAGGGAACCTCTAGATGATAATGACTTCCTCGACACTCTGATCCGCTTCCCGGCTACTTTGATGAGCTGCATTGCCATGGCATGGAAAGCCTCCGATATACTCCATCATCTGCCCAAGAGCGGCTACCAGGACCGGGAATACGTCAACGGCCTGATGAATTCAGTACCGAAGCCATCCGGGAAAGTGGTCATCCAGCCCTTCCGGCCCTTCACGGCCGAGTTCGGTGTGGTGGGAGGGGACGGGCTCCAGGAGGGTTGGACCGTGGGGCTCGCCGGCAAGGAGCCGGACCGGGATTTTTTCATCACGGACGAGATGGTGGGATCCCATGGAAAGCCGGAGATAGAGGTCTAGCAGCCGACCAGGCGCCCTGATGACCTGTTTTGCGACCGAGCTTTGGGGGCAATGGAACATCGTGGAACAGGGCAAGGGAGCCATCGGGACGCGGGGGAAGGTTTCATCAGCCTTCTCCCGCGCATTTCCAGGATGGCCCTCATGGGGATTCTCAAAGGCAATATGGATTCGGGCACCAGGATGAAAACATTGATCTGTCGGGATGGATTATTGAGGGGGGTGAGTCCCATGACCGGGAAGACCCGGTTCAAGGTTTCAAGGTCAGGGAAGAAAAGGAGACCTGCGGCGCATAGACAGGACCTGCTGCTGCTGGTTTCCAACAGGTTTGAAGGGAAGAGAAGGGAAAGGGAGTTCGCCGACCACCGAAAGCGCTGCAGGCGGGTCCAGGACCTTTATATAAGGGCCACGATCCTGGGTATACTGGTCGCCGAGGAATGTGATGAAAGGCCTGACATGGGTCTTCGATAACCGGATGGCGCAGCAGCTGATCCCGGATTTCCGTTCAGGGGTGCACGGTATGAAAGGGAGAGGAAAGAATCCAGGCAAGGGGTCGGTGGTTGACTCGCAGGAGCTGCGCCTGCTTGCCTCCACGAAGCTGGAGGCCAGAAGACCGCCGCAAAACGAGAGGCGGCCCGCCGGTAGGCCACCCATCCCGCAGAGTTACGCTGTTAAGTCTAAATAAAATTGAGGGTTTGAACCGCGGCCCCCTGCCTGTCCTGAGCCTGTCGAAGGACGACAGCGCCTGGGAGACGGCGCTCCCGCGGCCCTTTGCGTTAAGGTTTATAAATTAGCTTTGAAGCTGTGACACAGAGAACCGCAGTTAAAAAAATTTTGAATCGATGAGCCATGATTCCAGATTGCTGTTCTTCGAGATTTGATGTTGCCTTTTTGGATTTTGGATTTTGGATCTCCTGTCCACCAAAGCCTTGTGCGAAGGTGGATGAATCCTGAAATTATCCCTTCTTCCTTATCCCATGTTTCTTCATCCGTGAGCTGAAGGTTGTTCTCTTCATGCCTGCCAGTTCAGCCGCGGCTGTCACATTCCACCTTGTCCTTTCCAGAAGGGACAGGATGTGCTTTTTCTCGACGGATTCCATGAACTGATCCTCAGCCCCCACTTCGGCCGTCAGATCAGTAGGCCTTGATTGACTTGTCCTGAAGGCGCTTTCGGGATCGCCCGGCGTTCGGGAGGCCCTGCTGT
>CP070698.1:272585-278767 GCA_020349685.1 bacterium | reverse complement strand
GCGTGGGCCGTCCCGTTGAGGGCCGGGGCGATGAGAGACCCGTCCTCCCTCCAGCCGCCGTTGGGGGAGGCCGGATCCTGCCCCACGGCCCCCTCCCCGTGGCACATGGAGCAGTACTTGTGAAAGAGCGCTTCACCGTCTGCGGCCAGAACCGTCGTGTGGGAAATGGACAACACAAGGAGTGCCACCACAGCGGCCATCGTTCGGCTGACAGCTGACTTCATGGGAAGCATTTTACATCAATTCGGGCGCCGTAGCACCCTCTCCTTTCCGGGACGTGCCCATTTAGCGATCCGCGCCAGCTCAAAGAAAGATCAAGGCCCTTCCCTCAGCATACCGGGAGGGCCTTGGTCATGGCTCCTTTTATAAAGCCCTCCCCGACAAGGCGGGGAGGGCCATTCAAAAAGCTGACTGTTTCCTTATGGTTGCGATAGTTCACGCGGTAACTTACTGTCCTTCCATCATGAGCCCCTGGGGGATATCGTCGACGTACATGCCGTCTACACCTGCTTCGGACAGGAACACCCATTCACTGTAATCGGGGTAATCGGGATCTTCAGGATGACCGAAGTCTACTGTGAATACCAGGACGGAGAAAGACCAGGGCGGCATGCCCGGCAACCCGAAGTGAAGCGCGTCCACAATAAAGGAGGCGGACAGGCCAAACGTCTCTGCGAGGAAAAGAATGTTCTTGTCGAGGGAAGCAGTGCTTGAGCCTGTTCCCAGAAGGGTCATGATGTATTTTAAGAACGGCCCTCCGGGATCCTCTGTATAGTACCCGGGCAGGCGGTACACCCACAGGATCCCATAGGGAGTATCGACGCCGATCTCACCCCAGGTGAGGCCGAAAAGGTCCTTGTCTTCAATGATCTCGACATGGTAACCCGGTATCCCCTGGATGTCCTCCAACGGCAGCAACTGAAGGACATCTATGGCCAGCATGCGCGGTATATTCAGACCCTCCGCGGCATCTATAGCAGCGACGTAGGCCAGTATCTCCGGTGAGAACGACTCGATCGACACCTGATCCACCATCCGGGAAAATTTAATGTCTTTCAGTACCGATCCAACCAGAGCCATGAGATAGTCCTGCTCAGCCTCCCGGGAAACACAGTGAGGTGAAGGGGTTTTGATTTCCACGACAACCTGGCCGCTGGGTCTGTCCGAATTTTTCATAACGCTATAGGTCCGGGAAACCTGCAGGATCTGTCTTAAGGATGAGACATCAGGGAGTTTGTCCTGGAGCTGCTCGAAGGTGTAGCTGTTAACACAGGTCAAGTCAGACAGAAAAAAATCATCGTGAAGGGCCACAGCCACACCGTCGGCAGTAAGATTGGCGTCCACCTCTACGATCTGAACACCTTCCCTGAAGGCTCTCCGAATGGACTTTGTCGTGTTCTCGATGGGCCGGTCTGGGTCAGCCCCAAGGTTAACACCATAACCCCGGTGCCCGATGGCGAAAGGTTTGAGATCAGATGTGAATACATCGTCGATTGTGAACCTCGGGGTCCCGATGTCCTGGGTATGGTCCGCCAATACGGAAGCCGGGATGATCAACAGTGTTGAGAGAGCGAATAGCATGATCTTAAACGGTACTTTTTTCATTTTATTTCCCCCATTCGCAAAACGCCCCTCATCCTAAACGCTTTAAATTAAAGCTCACCTCCTCTCCCATGGTTTCATTTTATCCTCAGTTTGAACGACTGCCTTTAACTCTTGTGCGACGAAAGGCCTATTTTCACCCTTTACATACGATGGGTATGATAACAGGGGAAAACCGCCTTCCTTAATGAAAGAGCCGGATTCTATTTTAGAATTAATAAGGGCCCCCAAAATTGGCAATGTGGTAATAGTTTAGCTGAATACTTGTAAACCCGCAACAAGTTGATAAAAAAAGAAAAATTGCACACTATATTGTGCAAACCGGCAAAATAATTGCAGACCTGACACCTGGAACCGATTTTCGATGAAACCAGCGGTTTGATCAGGTCAGGCACTATGCATGAGGCTCTCCTCCACATAGAAGTAACGGCCAGGGATCTGGAACTCGGAACCTGGAACTTGAAACCTGGAACGCCACAAATAGAGTTTCCTCTCAAAGAAACTCTATTTGTGGCCTGTGTCAGAGCACTTTTGTTTTCACCTCGTGAAGTGCTATTTTACAGACACAGCGTCGTCCTTCAGAGAACAGGAGGCCCTCCATGGTTTACAGGTTACTCCGATGGCTCCTGCGCATCTCGGTCCGCGTGTTTTTTCGACGGATCGAGGTGGAGGGGATCGAGAATGTCCCCTCATCGGGTCCCGTCCTCCTCGTGCCCAACCACCCCAACGCCCTCGTGGACGCCCTGGTGGTTCTCATGCACATCAAGCGTCCTGTCTCCCTGACGGCCAAGAGCACCCTTTCAGACATCATCCTCCTCCGCCAGCTCATCAGGTCCACCAACGTCATTCTCTTCCACCGGAGGACGGACCAGGCCATGGGGGCGGACCCCTCCAGGAACGTCCTGGCCATGGACGAGTGCAGGCACAGGCTGGAACGGGGCGAAGCCATCCTCATCTTCCCGGAGGGTCAGAGTCACTCCGACCCCGGGCTGAGACCCTTGCGCTCGGGCGCGGCGCGCATCGCCCTCGACTACCTGGATAAGGAGGAAAAAGGCGGGCACCTGGTCATCGTTCCGGTGGGGCTGCACTTCCCGGAAAAGGACCGCTTCCGCTCGGACGCCTGGGTCCGGTTCGGGAAACCCCTGGACCCGGCGCTCTGGCGGGAGGAGAATCCGGGCACCGGCCCTCTGGAGCTCACCACCGAGATCGAAAAACGCATCCGGGCGCTCACCCTTAATTTTGAGCGCAGGCCGGACTCGATCCTGCTCATGTGGGCCGCCGAAATTTTAGAGACCGACGCCGCACCCCCGGCAAGGGTGGGCCTGGACAAGAGTCCCGTGTCCAGGCGGCTCAAGCTCGTCAGGCTCCTCAACGAGGGGTATCTGAAGCTCCGGCACGAGGAGAAAGAGGCGATCGCCGCTCTCCGAAGGCGCGTGCGGGCCTACAGGGTGGAACTTCGTGATCGGGGCATCAAACCCTCCGAGGTGTACATCAGGATGCCCTTCTGGCTTGTGGTGCGCTTCGTGGTCAGGGAGCTCGTGATCGTCCTTGTGGGGATGCCCATCGCCGCCTGGGGAGTGCTCAACCACATCCTTCCGGCCCTCGGTATCAGGATCATCGCCATCCACTTTTCTTCTGAAAAGGACCAGTGGGCCTCCAACGTGGTCTTCCCTTCTATCGTTCTCGTCCCCTTCTTTTACGTGATCCAGACCGTCGCCGCCTGGTACTTCCTGCCTCCGTTGTGGACCGGGATCTATGCGGCCTCTCTCCCCCTGAGCGGTCTTTTCGCCGTCCTGTACAGGGACCGTGTGGGGAACGTCTGGCAGCGCAGCCGCACCTTTTTCATGTTCCTCAAGGACCCCGACCTGAGGGAGCGTCTGGGTAAGGAGGGACGGGCCATCATTCAGGAGCTGACGGTGCTGGGGGAGAGACTGGAAAGGCAGAGTCTGGGATCTAGAGTCTAGTGTCTGGTGTCTAGTGTCTGGTGTCTGGTGTGTCAGGGTTCCGGATTCTAAATTCCTTTTATCTCCTTCTCACAGCAGCTCATACACCCAGATGTCGTGGATGACGTCCCGCTCCTTTTCGGTAAAGGATTGATGGCCCTTTCTATCCACGAGTTTCCACTTGCCGTGCGATTCCAGCTCTTGCGTGATGTCCTCAAGGCCCATGGTTTCCCACGCGTCCGTTCGCAGGGAGAAGAGGATATAACCTCCGGGTCTGGTCACCCGTACCATCTCGTAAAGGGATCTGGCAGGTGCGTGGCTGAAGGTGAGAACGCCCGCGCAGACGACAGCGTCGAAGGTGTCATCGGTAAAACCCAGCGTCCGGGCCAGGTCCATCAGGTGAAACTCCTCGTAAACACCCTTCTCCTTTGCTTTGCCCAGCATTTCGGGGGAGATGTCGATGGCCGTCAGGTTCCCATAGCCCATGGACGCCAGATACTGACCCACCAGGCCCGTTCCGGCGCCCGCGTCCAGGATCCTGGCGGTTGTGGGAACCGTTCCGGAAAGCCGCTCGGCCATCAGGCGGGGGATCTGCCAGCCGTAATCCCCTTCAAGTTCCTGGTCGTAGGTCTCAGACCATTCATCGTAACGCTCGGCAAGTTCCTCGCTGTCCCTCGAGGAATAGATCCATGCGAGCCTGTCCTTATCGGACATATTCTTTCCTTTCTGCAATATGATAGGGACCCGGATCAATGTCCGCTCCGGGTGTCCGGGGATCTCCTTCATTTCGTCTTCGGTAACGGGTGGCAGGGAAAACCGCGAAAGGTCCTGTCCTTTACTTTTTTCACTACTGTTACAATAGCTATTACTATTGCTGTTTTTGATCCTCTTTCAGCCCCACCGAGCACTCCGAGGGAAGGCGGTGGCTCTTTAAAATCCCCCCCTGGTCGGCGCGGGCCCTTTCCAGGTCCAGCACGAGGACCGCTCCCGACTCCATGAGGATCCTGAGCCGCGGGCCTTTGGCGTTTTCCACGATGGACAGCAGGTCCCTCATGTCGCGCGGGATCCGGCCGTTCACGGATGCCACCACCTCGTCCTCGTAATCCTGGTATCCCCTGTTAATGGGGGCGGGCAGCACCGAGGTGAGCATGATGACCTGGTCCCTTTCCGGTGTCCTGAAGTTGCGTGTAAGCCCGTAAATGGACAATTCGCCCGGGATCCAGGTTTCGCAGTCGTCGTAAAGAAAAAGGTATTCCAGGGTCAGGGGCTGGAAGACGAGTCCGCCGAAAACGTAAAAGCTGTTGTTGGTCACGTGGTGGGTTCCGGGCACGAGGGAGGGCACGTTCTTCAGGCTGATGACCTCGTGTCTTTTCTGCCCGCCCCTCAGGACCTCCAGGGACGTCTCCTCGCCCACCTGCTTTGTCTGGATTAGGTAGGAAAAGTTTAAACGGCCGAACCCATCGACGGGAACGGTGAGATCCTCCGCTACCCGGATACCGTCCACAGCGATGATGACGTCCCCGGGCTCGAGATGCCCTGATGCCGAATCGCCGTAGTTGACACCGACCACCAGCGCCCCATCCTGTTCGGGAGCCAGCGCGTATTCCTGCCGGAGAGCATCGTTGGTGATGGGCTGGACGGTGACCCCGAGGGAAGGGAATCCGAGGACACACCCGTGTTCCTTCAGATCCTCCAGAAAATGGGCGATGACCGCGGCGGGGATGATGTAGCCTACATTTTCGGCCCCGTCGAGGAGCTGCATGCTGATCCCCGCGAGGGTTCCCTCACTCACCACGGGGCCCCCGCTGTTGCCAGGGTTAAGGGCCGCGTCGATCTGGAGAAGGAGGAGCTTGCGCATGGAGTGTGCGTAAAAGGACACCTCCGCCCTCGACACGATGCCGGAGGTCACGGACAGGGCATCACCACCCACCGGGAAACCGTAGACGCGGACCTCGTCCTCAACCTTCGGCGTTCCACCCAGAGGCATGGGCACAGTTCCTTCAAAGAACTCTTCCCTTTCCACGCTCAGGATGGCCAGGTCGCACTCGTGTCCGAACTGCTCGACCCTGGCGACGTAACGCCTCGGCAGTCCCGGTCTTTTTATCTCGATACTCAGGGCATCGTCCACGACGTGGGCCGCGGTAAGGATGCGGTTGCCCTCGATGATCACCCCTGATCCGCTGGTGGATTCCACACCGACCCCGATCCAGGGGGCGTCGAGCTCCGCCGGGTTGGACTGGACAAAGATCTGGACCACGCTTTGGGGGATCTGCCGGGAGGAGAGGGGGTCGGCCTGAGAGAGGCAGGGGGAAATAATAGTAACAGTAATAGCTAAAAAGAGAGCGATACGGCTCATGATGGAAAAGGCTCCTTTCACGGCAACGCTTTAAACACCGCCCGATGAACGGCGGCTGACTGAACCAGGGTGATGAGGATCTCTCTGCCAGGGGATTAGAGGCATCATAAAGGCTTGAACAGGGAGAAAGCAAGGAAGGGATGGGGGTGGGGAACATGGAATAGGGGATTGGGATAAGGGATAAGGTACAAGGGATAAGGGATAGGAACCGGGGGAAAGGGACAGGTCATTGGGTAACTCCTGGAAGGTGTCCATCGAGCAAACATCTCCAGGATACTGGC
>CP070698.1:267266-272485 GCA_020349685.1 bacterium | reverse complement strand
CTACTTGCTTATATTATCTCCATCTGAACGTCTATCACCTCGGCCAGGTGCCAGGACTCGACCTTGCCGAGGATCGTCTGCATCACCTTGTCGGCGTAATCCCTGTCGGCCGCGGCCAGTGCGATGGCCAGCTCGGCCTTCTGCCAGAGATCCTGGTGGTCCACCTCCGCCACGGAAACGTTGAACTGGGAGCGGAGGCGATCCTTGATGCTCCGCAGGATCCGTCGCTTCCCCTTCAGGGAACCGCTCTCGGACATGTAAAGTGTCAGGCGGAGAACACCGACGACCAATGGCAGAACCTTCCTTTTATCCGTCAAGCTCGCACGAGCCGGGGTGGGCGCCCGGATCAGTGACCAACGCGCCCGGGAACGGCGCCCGGATCGAGGACCGGTAGCAGGGTCATCGATCCGTGAGGAAACCTAAAACCACGCTTTTAGGTTTCCGTAGAGCGAAAGTCCCGCCAGGACTTTCGCGACCCTATAGCTGCCGCGCCTGCGAGAGGCGCCCGGATCGAGGATCGATATCAATGTCCTCGATCCGCGAGGAAAGGGGAAACGACGCTTTCCCCTTTCCGACGAGCAAAAATCCCGGATGGATTTTTGCGACCCTATTACAACTCAGCTTCCTGCTCGATCATCAAGTAGTTTTCGAGAATATCGCCCTGTTTGACGTCGTTGTAGTTCTCAAGACCGATACCGCATTCGTAGCCGCTGGCGACCTCTCTGGCGTCATCTTTAAACCGTTTTAAAGAGTCTATCTTCCCGTCGTGAATAACGATACCGTCCCTGACCACCCGCACCTGGGCATTCCGGCGGATAAGACCGTCAACGACATAGCATCCGGCTATCGTGCCGACTTTCGGAACCTGGAAGGTTTCGCGGACCTCGGCGCGTCCGAGGACCTGTTCCGTAAAGACCGGCGCCAGAAGCCCCTTGAGGGCATCCCGTATATCCTTAACAATGTCGTAGATGACGTTGTAAAACCGCACATCGACCTGCTCACGGCGCACGACCTCCAGTGCCTTGTTGTCGGGGCGCACGTTAAAACCGATGATGATGGCATTGGACGCGGAGGCGAGCATGACATCACCCTCGTTGATACCGCCCGTACCCTCGTGGAGGACTTTGACCCTCACCTCGTCTGTGGCCTGTTTGATCAGGGCATCTCTGATCGCTTCCACGGAACCTTGCACATCGGCCTTGAGAACGACTCCAAGGTCCTTGATCTCCCCTTCCTGGATCTGTTCGAAAAGATCTTCCAGGGTGACCTTCTTGTGGCTGGTTTTCATCAGCTTGACCGCGGCCTCCCTCATCTGGGCGACCCTCTTGGCTTTGAGCTCATCCGTAAAGACAACGAAGGGCTCACCAGCCTGAGGCACACTGCCCAGGCCGAGGACCTCCACCGGAACCGAGGGGCCTGCCTCGGTGATCTTTTTTCCTCTGTCGTCCACCATGGCGCGGATGCGCCCCATGACCGTACCGGCGACCATGAGATCACCGGGCCTGAGCGTACCCTTCTGCACGAGCATGGTGGCGACCGGTCCACGGCCTCTGTCGAGCTTGGATTCGATGACAGTACCCCTCGCCTCCCGGTTCGGATCGGCTTTCAGCTCGAGTATCTCAGCCTGAAGGAGGATCATATCGAGTAGATCATCGATGCCGACGCGCTTCTTTGCCGACACCTGCGTAAACAGGCAATCGCCTCCCCACTCTTCGGGAACGACACCGTGGTCGGAAAGTTCGCGCATGACGCGTTCCGGATCAGCCTCGGCTTTGTCGATCTTGTTGATGGCCACCAGGATCGGCACCTCTGCGGCCTTGGCGTGATCGATGGCCTCAATAGTCTGGGGCTTTACGCCATCATCCGCAGCCACCACCAGGACGACGATATCCGTAACCCCGGCACCTCGTGCGCGCATGGCCGTAAAGGCTTCATGGCCGGGTGTGTCGAGGAAGACGAGGCTGCCTTTGCTGTGATTGACCAGGTGGGCACCGATGTGCTGGGTGATGCCTCCGGCCTCTCCGGACACCACGTCGGTGTGCCTCACGGCATCGAGGAGGGAGGTCTTCCCGTGATCCACGTGACCCATAACGGTCACTACCGGCGGACGCGGCAGCAGATTCTCGCTGCTTTCCGGCTCCTCTTTCAGCAGGTCATCTATGGAGTGCGCCTGGACATCGACCTCGAAACCGAGTTCACTCACCACAAGACCCGCAGTTTCCGGGTCCAGGGTCTGGTTGATGGTCGCCATCATCCCCAGCTGGAAAAGGATCTTGATGATCTCCGATGCTTTCGTGCCTGTCATCCCCGCGAGATCGCCTACGGTAAGCCCCGCTGTTATGCGTATGCTCTTGGGAACGGCCTTGAACGCCTCCTCAGCCACTTCCTCGACCAGTCCTTCCTCTTTTCTCTTCGACTTTTTGAGCTTCCGCCTGGGCTGCTCTTTCCGCCTTACGGGCTGAGGCGAGGCTGTGTGCTTGATCTCAACCACCTTGAGCGTCGGCTCATCACCGGCCGCGGCCTCCTCCTCGACAAGCTCATCAAAGATCTCCTCATCTTCCATGATATCCTTGATGGTGGGTTTGCGGCCCTTCTTGGGAGCTGATTTCTTGGGCTTCTCGTCCTCTATTTCCTTGCCCTTCCTGCCCTTGGCTTTCTTCTCGGCTTCCTCCGCCGCAGTTGGCTTGGGGGCTGTTTCAGCCTTTTCCACCGACTCCGCCTGGTGGATAACCCTCGCGGTCGGGATCTCGGTACCGACAGTGACAAGGTCTTTCTCGATGGCAAGGGTGGTCAGAGGTATCTGCTTTTTCCTCTTCTTTTCAACCTCACGAACGGCCTCTGTCAACTCTTCGGGAACCTCAGGTTCGACGGCCGGTTCCACAGCCGCCTCTTCGGACTGCTCAGCTTCCAGCTGGGCGGGCGCCGCCTCTTCGAGCTCCTCCGGCTGCGGAAGGACCTCGACAGCTTCTCCGGAAGGTTCCTCTGCCATCTCGGCTTCAGAAGACTGTTCCACACGGACCTCCACCTCCGGCACCGTTTCACCCTTGCGGACCGAAACGATCCTCCGGGAAGTGGATTCCTCCCTCGCTTTGGGTTCTCCTCCCGTGAGCATGTCACTGACCATTTCCACCAGGTTGCGTTCCACGCTGCTCGTGACGTTGACCACGTCAAAACCCATGGACTTGAGCTGCAGGAAGAGCTCATCCGGGTTCATCCCGATCTCCTGGGCGAGTTCATCTACCCGAACCATCATCATTGATCCAAACCTCCCTTATTCAAGACCAGCAGATGCCGGTCCAGAGATTCCACAATCGCGCCCGCTATACCGCTGTCCTTTACGAGGACAACGCTGCGCGGGCTTTGTCCCAGCGCGTCCCCCAGTTCGTTCTTGCCGAGAAAGACCCGGAAGGGTACCGAGCAGGACTCAAGTCGCTTCAAAATTTTTTCCGCGATATCTTCTGACGCGTCCAGGGCCACAATGGCCAGCCACTGGGGCTGGGCACCCCTTCTGAGCTCACCCTCCACAAGGTTCGTTCCTGAAATGAACTTGCCGCTCTTCTTAGCCTGTCCCAGCAGTGAGATCACCCGGCGTCGATATCCTTCGGCTATCGCTTTCCGGAGCCCTTCCGGCCCCTTTCCCCGATCCCTGGAGACCTTCAGGGAAGCGAAAAGCCTCCCTGCCGATGCCCTTTCGATGCATTCCGCGTCGGGACACACATAAGCCCCTCTGGAGGGCAGGCTGCCCCTCAGGTCCGGGACCAGGTTTCCTTCCGGATCGGCCACAACGCGCACCATCTCCGATCTATCCTTCCTTTTACCGCACCCTGTGCATGTCCGCACGGGCCTGGTTCTCTGGGCCACGGCCTACTCCCCGCCGGCCCCTTCCGCAGCCGATTCCTCCGGCTCTGCCATTTCCCTCAGCTTTTCAACGGTCTTGGGACCCAGCCCGGGACTTTTCAGAAGATCTTCGTCGGATACGGCGGCAATGGATTCGGCGCTGTCAAGACCGGCCGCGGCAAGGGCCTCGGCGACCTTCCCTGAAAGACCCTCCAGGATGCCCGGTGCCGCCTCCTTCGCGGCTGCCTCCTCCTTGGCGCTTTTCTCTGCAGCCTTATCCTGCTCGGCCTGGGATTCGCTCTTGATGGTGATGTTCCATCCTGTCAACCGGGCGGCGAGCCTCACGTTCTGCCCGTTTTTACCAATAGCCAGAGACAGCTCCTCATCGGCGACGATGACCTCCATGGACTTTTCCGCCTCGTTGATGATCACGCGTGTGACCTGGGCGGGGCTCAGTGCGTTGCTCACGAAGATGGCAGGGTCGGCAAGCCACGGGATGATGTCGATGCGCTCACCCCTCAATTCGTTGACCACAGCCTGGACCCGGGATCCCTTGACACCCACACAGGCGCCTACCGGGTCGACGTTGGGATCGTGGCTGACCACTGCGATCTTGGAACGTCCTCCCGGCTCCCGGGCGGCGCTCCTGATCTCCACGATATTCTCCGCGATCTCCGGGACCTCCAATTCGAAAAGCTTCATGAGGAAATCAATGTCGGTGCGCGAAAGGATGACCTGGGGGCCCTTGGCGTTCTGCTTGACATCGAGGATGTAGGCCTTGATCCGGTCACCCTGTTTGTACCGCTCTCTGGGAACCTGCTCCTTGGGGGGCAGTTCGGCCTCCGTTTTGCCGAGATCCACGATGATGGCCCCGCGGCTGAAACCGTGTACGATCCCGTTAATGACCTCTCCAACACGGCTGGAATAGGTGTTGTAAACCATCTCTCTTTCCGCTTCGCGAAGTTTCTGGACGATGACCTGTTTGGCCGTCTGGGCGGCAATTCGCCCGAATTCGTTGGCGTCGATCTCGATCTCCACCTCGTCGCCCGGCATGACCTCCGGATCGAGCTGCCGCGCCTCGAGGAGGGAGATCTGCATGGCCTCATCCTCCACCTTCAGCGTGACCTCCTTGCGCTGATAGATCTCAATGCGCCCGGATTCCTGGTCGAGCTTGGCGTAAATATCGGTCCCGGAGCCGTAAACCTTCTTGGCCGCCGTGACCAGCGCCGCCTCAATAGCCTCCACCAGGGCACTTTGATCGATCCCTTTTTCTCTCTCGAGCTGGGCGAAGACCATCAGCAGTTCCTGATTTCCGTTCATTTTCGTTACCTCAAAAATTCAGTGATTTGTGATCAGTTATCCGTGATCGGTATAGGCTTTCT
>CP070698.1:264486-267166 GCA_020349685.1 bacterium | reverse complement strand
TGCCATGATGGAGATGGCCTCGCTCCTGGAATATGCGCCCTACAGGGAAAAGGACACCGCCGAAGGCTACAGGGATTTCCTCGCCAAATATCCCGACAGCCCCTTTGCCGAGGAGGCCGCTGTCAGGATGTACGATCTCCAGTTCAACCCCTACAAGGAGGGTGGAACAGCCGCCGATTACCAGGAATTCATCGCAAAATACCCTGATAGCCCGTACCTCGAAGAGGCGCAGAAGCTGCTCGATGAGGCCATATATAATGAATACAAAGCTCAGGGCACGGCCCAGGCCATGCAGGACTTTCTGGCCCAGTTTCCGGACAGCACCTGGGCGGCGGAGGCCGAGGTTCTTCTGGTCCAGCTCCAGTACCAGCCCTACAAGGAGCAGGACACACCCGAAGGTTACGCGGAGTTCCTCGTCACCTACCCGGAGAACCCCAACGTGAAAGAGGCTCAGGCGAGGATGGAAGAGCTCCAGTACAAGCCCTTCAAGGAACAAGACACGACAGAAGCCTACACGGAGTTCCTCGCCCTCCACCCGGACAACCCCTTCGCCGGGGAGGCCTCAAAGAGGCTTGGGGACCTGCAGTACGAGCCCTACAAGGAGCTGGATACGGCGGAGGGGTACGCCGAATTCGTCGCCAAATACCCTGAAAGCTCCTTCGCGGATGAAGCGCGGACCAGGATGGCCGATCTCCAGTTCGAGCCCTACAAGGAAACGAACACCGTGGAAGGTTTCGAGGAGTTCATCGCGACCTACCCCGAAAACTTCCACGTTGAGGAGGCGAGCTACCTTATCGAGGATCTCGAATTCGAGCCCTTCAAGGAAATCGGTACAGTGGAAGCTTTGGAGGAGTTCATCGAGACATTCCCCACCAATAGACACATCGAGGATGCCCGGGCAGCCATAGAAGAGATGGAGGCCCTGGAGGAGCAGGCACCGGAGGGGGAGAGCCCGTCTGGGCAGGAACCGCCCTCAGGTGAGGAAAAGGGACCAGAGGCGGCCGCCCCGGAAGGCGGCTGAGGGGATGTCCTCTTGAACCGGCGGGGGGAAAAGGAAGTCGTCCAATCGCTGCTGGCGGCCGGCCATGATCCGGCCGTCAGGCGTTTTGACGGGAAGACGGAAACAGCCCAGGCCTCGGCGGCGGAATTGGGCGTGGAGACGGGCAGGATCATCAAGTCACTGGTGTTCTCTGCCCAGGGTCAGCCTGTCGTCGCCCTGGTTCCGGGAGATCGCAGGGCCGATACGAAAGCAATAGCCGCTTTGCTAGGTGCGAAAAAGGTGAGGATGGCCGATCCGGAGATGGTCCTGGAGTGGACCGGTTTTGTCGTGGGCGCGGTCCCGCCCCTGGGACACCTGCGCAATGTCCCCATCCTCATGGACGAAGGCATACCCCGGGATGGCGCCATCTACCCCGCGGCCGGGGAGATCAACAACGCTTTCGAGACCACCTTTGCGAAGCTTCGGGAGATGACGGGGGCGAGGGTGGGGGCGATCTCGATGCAATCCTGAATCTCAGATCTCATATCCCAGATCTCAGAGGTTTTCCCAATGTTTCTGAGACCGAGGGGTATTAATAAAATAAATTTGAGATTTGAGATCATAGTTTAATGATCTCCAACAATTCCGTGATCATCTTCGCAGTCAAGCCCCACACCGGCTTCCCATCCACAGGGTAAATGGGTGGAGGAAGGTCGTAGGGGTTTTCATGGGTCATCGCGCCTTTTGCCAGGTCTTCCAGGAAGGCTGTGCTGACACTCTGCACCTCCGCCGGGTCCGGCCGGAATTGGTAGGGGTAGGGAATGACACCCACGAACGGTTTCACTGTGAGGCTCGTGAGGACCGTCCTCCTCTGGGATAGAGTGCCGAGGATCTGAACATCCTCGGGTCTGACCCCGATCTCCTCCCTCGATTCGCGAAGGGCTGTCGCGAGGAGATCCCCGCGGTCCCGGACCTCCACCATGCCCCCTGGAAAGCCCATCTGTCCGCTGTGGGGCCCGGAATCCTTGGCGCGATGGATGAGCACCAGACCTGTTCCGCGACTGTCCTCAAACAGGGGCACGAGCACCGATGCGTTGGCTCTTACAGGCAGATCCTCAGGCTGATACTCCTCCAGCTTTTTTCTGATCGTGGTCAGCATCGTGGGATTGTAACGGCTCTTGGCCTTCCGGTCACGATAAAAGACCCTCGATCCGTTGATAGACCCCCTCAGGCGTGCTAATGTTCGCCTGAAACTAGAGGGCTAAAAGCTTTGTAGAACCCACCTCTGGGATTGTTATTTATGGTACTGGGTACTGGGTACTGGGTACTTGGTACTCGCTACTTATCACGGAGTGATCTCATGAAAATTCTCATTACCGATTCCATCGACAGGGAAGGCGTCCAGATCCTCGAAGCTGAAGAGGGGATCCAGGTGTTCGAAGACCGCACTCTGAAGGGGGACAGGCTGGCCGAGGCCATCGGTGATTACGATGCTCTGATCACCCGGAGCGGCACCAATGTCACGGCCGAGATCCTCGAGAGGGCGGACAAGCTCAAGGTCATCGGGAGGGCCGGAGTGGGGGTGGATAATGTGGACATAGAAGCCGCTTCCCGCAGGGGGGTGGTCGTTCTCAACACACCGACCGGCAACACCCTGGCGGCAACCGAACACACCATGGCCATGATGCTGAGCGCCGTTAG
>CP070698.1:260202-264386 GCA_020349685.1 bacterium | reverse complement strand
TCACCGCCGCCATCCTGGGTCTGGTCAACGGGGTTCTTCGTCCCATCCTCTTCATCTTCACACTGCCGCTCACCATTTTGACACTGGGTCTTTTCACCTTTGTCCTTAATGCCCTCATGGTCCTTCTGGCCGCCGCCATTGTCCCGGGGTTTAACGTCTCCGGCTTCTGGTGGGCCCTGCTCTTCTCACTGATCCTGTCCCTGTTCGTCTATTTCCTTGGGGAGATGACCGAACCCCCGGAGAGGACGGTGCGTTATATCAGGTACGGGGGGGAAGTCAGGAAGGAGAAGGACGTGAATTAGATCCATTCCAGATTCCAGATTCCAAATTTCAGATCAGATCCAAAATCCAAGGTCCAAGATCCAAAAAGGAACTCATTTTAAACCCATCGGAACCCATAAAATAATATTCAACAGGGATAAAAGGGATGAATGGGATGGAAAACCATTTAAAGACCTCACTGATTATTTTGTCATTTGATTTTAAGTTTTATCCCCTTAATCCCCTTAATCCCTGTTAATAACGCCGCTTTTACAAACATTGGAATATCTGACTTGCCGAAAGTACTCTGAGAAAGGAAAGCTCCTGCAAATTGCAGGAGCTTTTTCAGTGCTGTTTTCGTGAATCCCTTCTCCGCGTCCCCGCGTCGCCGGGTCCCCGCGTCGAACGGTCTATCCCAGTATTTAATTCCCTGCCGCGAACCCGTCGAGAATGGTATTAAAGGTGGCGCTGGGGCGCATGGCCTTCTCGGTCTTTACCGGGTCGGGGTGGTAGTACCCGCCGATGTCCTGGGGCTTGCCCTGGGCGGCGATGAGTTCGGTGTTGATCTTCTCCTCGTTGGCCTCGAGCTCCTTCGCCAGCTTTGTGAAACGTTCCCTGAGCTTCGGGTCCTTTGCCTGCTCGGCAAGGGCCTGGGCCCAGTACAGGGCAAAGTAGTAGTGGCCGCCCCGGTTGTCGATCTCGCCGAGCTTCCGGGCCGGTGCCCGGTTGTTCTCCAGCCACTTGGCGTTTGCCGCTTCCACCGACTCGGCCAGTTCGATGGCCTTTTCGTTGTTCATGACTTTGCCCAGGTGCCTCAGCGATTCGGCCAGTGCGAGAAGCTCCCCGATGGAGTCCCACCTGAGGTACCCCTCCTTGACGAACTGCTGCACGTGTTTGGGCGCCGAGCCTCCGGCACCGGTTTCGAAGAGGCCGCCGCCGTTGAGAAGGGGCACGACGGAGAGCATCTTGGCGCTGGTGTTGGCCTCCAGGATGGGGAACAGGTCCGTGTTGTAGTCCCTGAGAATGTTCCCCGTCACGGAAATGGTATTTTTCCCCTCTCTCATCCTCTCGACAGAGAATTTCGCCGCCTCCGCTACGGACATGGTATGGAATTTAAGCCCCTGGGTGTCGTGATCCTTAAGGTACTGTGCGACCTTTTTGATGAGCTGGGCGTCGTGCGGCCTGTTCTTGTCGAGCCAGAAAACCGCCGGCCAGCCGGTGGCCCGGGCCCTGGTAACAGCCAGCTTGACCCAGTCACGAATGGCCGCATCCTTGACGGTCGGTGCCCGCCATATATCTCCCTCCTCCACCTGGCTTTCCAGGATGGTTTTACCGGCGTCATCGACGATGCGGATGGTCCCGCTGCCGGGGGCCTCGAAGGTCTTGTCGTGGGAGCCGTACTCCTCTGCTTTCTGGGCCATGAGGCCGACGTTGGGCACGCTCCCCATGGTGGCCGGGTCCAGGGCTCCGTATTTCCTGCAATTTTCGATGACTTCGCGGTAAAGGCCCGCATAGCTGTGGTCCGGGACGGTTGCCTTGCAGTCGTAGGTCTTGCCGTCGGGTCCCCACATCTTACCGCCGTCCCGGATCATGGGGGGCATGGAGGCGTCGATTATGATGTCGCTGGGTACGTGGAGGTTGGTGATCCCTCTGTCCGAATCGACCATGGCCAGGCGGGGCCGCTTCTCATAGACGGCCTGGATGTCCGCCTCGATCTCTGCCCTCTTGGCCTCGGGCAGCTTCTGCATCCTGGCGTACAGGTCGCCGATACCGTTGTTGGGGTTGAACCCCACTTCTTCCAGCGTGGCGGCGTGTTTTTCGAGGACATCCTTGTAGAAGACCTTGACGCAGTGTCCGAAGATGATGGGATCGGAGATCTTCATCATGGTGGCCTTCAGGTGGAGCGAGAAGAGCACATCCTTTGCTTTGGCGTCCTCGATCTGCTCCTCGAAAAACTTCACCAGGGCCTTTTTGCTCATGAAGGTGGCGTCCACAACTTCGCCGGCCTTTAAAGGCAGGCTTTCCTTCAGGACCTTTACGTTGCCCTTATCGTCCACGAACTCGATCCTCGCGGTTGTGTCCTGGGCCACGGTTGTGGATTTTTCGTTGGAAAAGAAATCCCCGCTGCTCATGGTGGACACATGGGTCTTGGAGTCGGGCTTCCACTCACGCATCCTGTGGGGGTGATTGCGGGCGGCCTGCTTGACGGCTTCGGCCAACCGGCGGTCCGAGTTACCCTGGCGCAGCACCGGGTTGACAGCGCTGCCTAGCACGACGGCGTAACGTTCCTTGATCTCCCGCTCGGCGTCGTTCTTCGGTTCATCAGGATAGTCGGGGACTTTGTAACCCTGCTCCTGAAGTTCCCTGATGGCTTCCTTGAGCTGGGGAATGGATGCGCTGATGTTTGGCAGCTTGACGATGTTGGCATCTTTGACCAGAGCCAGCTTACCCAGGGCAGTCAGTTCGTCTGGGATCTTCTGGTCCTCGGTCAGGTTCTCCGGGAAGTTGGCGATGATCCTGCCCGCGACGGAGATGTCCCTGAGCTCCACCTCGATCCCGGATTCCTTGGCGAAGGCCCGGATGACGGGAAGCAGGGAAAAGGTGGCCAGCGTGGGGGCCTCGTCGGTCAGGGTCCAGCTGATCTTGGGCGTGTCTTTGGCCATGGATTTCCTCCTGAATAGATAAACTTGGTTTCGGAATTCGTTGCAAACAGCTGCAAAAAGAGGATCTATCTTCCCCTGTATGTATACAATATACAGTATGCATATATCTATCTGCCGATGGGGAATATGTCAAGGGAAAGGAGCGATCCAAAATCCAAAATCCAAAATCCAAAAAAAAACTGATTCACCACAGGGTACACCCTTTGACGCACTTTGTTTGCTCAGGTCAGGCAGGGTTTTACAGGGTAAAGCGTTGATGTCATTCCCGCGAAAGCTTCGAATCCATGGATTCCGGATCAGAATGTGTCTAGGTAAATATGTAACTAGGTGTCTACGTGTCTACGTAACTACGTGCCTATGTAAATAAATATCTACGCACCTGGATACCTACACTCCTCCATACCTCGATACCTGCTCTTTCACCCATGCTCCCATGCACCCACGCGCCCATGCTTTCTTTTCCCCGTTTCCCCGCGTCTCCGTTTCACACGGTTTTCTCCAGACACTAGACACCAGATGCCAGAAACTCATTGATCCGGTCTACGAACGGATCAACGTCCCCCGGTTCCATCCGGTCAAATCCGGTTGCCTCTCGGCCGATTCGTTCATAAAAAGCCCTGATCCTCGGTCCGTCCTCCTCGTCAAGCTCCTCCATGCGCATGCGGCCGCCGAAGATGGCGGTGGTGAAGGGTTCTGCCGACAGGAACCGGGTCAGCTTTTCCAGGTTTTTGCTGCCGCCCTCCCCCGCCTTCGGGTTCCACATGGTATCGCCGCAGACAACAAAGGCCGCCAGAGGTTTCCCTTCAAGGATCTCCCGGTTCGACTCCAGAAACGCCTCCATCTCCGGGAGCACCGAATAGGCGTAGATGGGGCTGCCCAGAACCACGTAATGAGGCCGGCGAACCTTTTCAGAAGGGACCTCAGAGGCCCTCAGAGCCTCTACACCGAGCTTTTGAGCGATGAGGAGGGCGTACTCGCGGGTCGATCCGTATTTGCTCGCGTAAACGATTATTCCATTCATTGTTTACGCGAAAGTTCCAGGTTCCACGTTCCAGGTTCCAAGACTGATTCGATCATTATTCCTGACCTCCGGGTTTTTGTACCACCGCATCCCAGCAACGAGAGGCTTTTCTCAACCCCATGCGCCCCCTCGCCCATACGCCCCTTCTCCCCGTGTCCCCGAGTCGCCGTGTCTCCGCGTCAAACGGTCTCTCTCCCCCGCGCCCCCACGCCCCCACTCTCCCACACCCCCTCACCCCC
>CP070698.1:252906-260102 GCA_020349685.1 bacterium | reverse complement strand
GACTTTCTTGCTCATCTGCGTCGCTTGTAGCCGGCGATGATCCCAAACCCCAGGTATGTACTCACCAGCGAACTCCCCCCATAGCTCATCAGCGGCAGCGGCAACCCCACCACCGGCAGCACCCCCACCGCCATGGCGATGTTGATGGCCGCCTGGAGGGCGAAAGAAGCGGTGATCCCCACGATCACAAGGGTGGCGAAGCGGGTCTTGGCGAATTCGATGTAGCTCAGCAGGTAGATGGTCAGCAGGGTGAGGAGCCCCAGCATGACGAGGACGCCCGCGAAACCGAACTCCTCGGCCAGCACCGAGACGATGAAATCGGTGTGCTGTTCCGGTATGAACCTGAGCTGGGACTGGGTCCCCTCCATGTACCCCTTGCCGAAAAGCCCCCCCGATCCGATGGCGATCCTGGACTGGACCACGTGGTAACCGGCCCCCAGGGGATCCCTGGCGGGATCCAGGAAGTTGAGGATCCTCTCCCTCTGATAATCCTTGAGGGCAAAGAAAAGGGACGGCGCTGCGGCGGCGGCGCTGGTGGCGAGGACGACGAGGGTGGACCACCGCACGCCCACGAAGAGGATCACGACCGCCGCGATGAGGACCAGGAACATGGCGGTCCCCAGGTCCGGCTGCAGGGCGACCGGGAGGGCGAAGCCGGCCACGAGCAGGATGGGCACCGCGATCTCCTCGAGCCCGTAGGGAGGGGAGGACCGGCGCCGCCCGAAATACCTGGCGAGGGCCAGGATGAGGGCCAGCTTGGCGATCTCGGAGGGCTGAAAGGTCAGGCCGCCGGCGTGGATCCACCGCTGGACCCCTCCGACCCACTTGCCCGCCACGGCCAGCCCCATGAGGACGGCAAAGATCAACCAGTAAAACGGGTAGGCGCCCCGCTGGAGGTGCCGCCTGTCCGCAAAGTATCCGAGAAAAAAAGCGGCCAGGGCGATGGCGAGCCAGTACGCCTGCCGTCCGGGGTACGCCGCGAAACGGCCCTCCGCCGTGGCCGACCGGATCACCAGGATCCCCATCCCTGAGAGGGCCAGCGTGAGCCCCAACAGGATAAAATCTATTCTCTGCCAGGCGATGTATTTCCTCACAGTCCCAGATCCTCCAGACCGGGGGCGGCCCCCTCCATGGGGTAGAGTTCCCCGTATTTCTTTATGAGGCGTGCCACGATGGGGGCGGCCGACGAAGAACCGTGTCCTCCGTGCTCGACGACCACAGCCGCCACGATCTCGGGCCTCTGGGTCGGCGCGAAAGCCACGAACCAGCCGTGATCCCTGAGTTCGTAAGGGATGTCCTCCTCCTCACCCCCCTGGGATTCCTGGAGCCTCACCACCTGGGCGGTACCGGTCTTGCCGGCTACGGGAACGCCCGCCATCCTGGCGACCCGGCCGGTGCCCGCCTCCTCCCAGACAACGCCTTCAAGGGCGCCGATGATCCTCTCAAACACTTCCCGCGGGATATCCGATTCCCGCCTGACCGTCGGATCGCGCCTGTAAAGCTCATTTCCCTCCACGTCCTCGATGCGGCTCACGAGATAGGGGTCCATGTGGACTCCCCTTCAGGCGATGGTCCCATACAGGGCGGCCAACTGGAGGGGGGTCACGAGAACATAGCCCTGACCGATGGCGGCGGAGAGGGTCTCTCCCGGGAACCACACCTCGCCCCTCGCCTTGACCTTCCAGTCCGGTGACGGGATCAGGCCCTCCTTTTCCCCCGGCACGTCGATCCCGGTGGGCCTTCCCAGCCCCAGGACCAGGCCCCACCGAGCCAGGGCGTCCATTCCCGTGCGTTCACCGGCCTGGTAGAAATAGACGTCGCACGATTCCACGATCCCCTTGTGCAGGTCGACCTTGCCGTGCCCCCCGGCTTTCCAGTCGCGGTAAAATCTGCGCCCGTAATGGTAGGCCCCCGAACAGAAAAGAACTTCATCGGGATCCATCGTCCTTTCCATGAGGGAGGCGATGGCCGTGACCACCTTGAAGGTGGAGCCGGGCGGGTACACCCCCTGGATGGCGCGGTTCTGCATGATGTGACCGGGGTCCCTGATGATCTCGCTCCACCTTTCGTTGCTGATGCGAAGGGAAAATTCGTTGGGGTCGAAAGCCGGCCTGCTCACCATGGCGAGGACCTCGCCGGTCCGGGCGTTCATGATAACGCCGGCGCCCCTCTCATCCCACAGCTCGAGCTCCAGCGCTTTCTGAAGGCGGATGTCCAGCGTCAGCTGGACGTTGGCCCCGGGGACCGGTTCCGTGGCGCCCAGGATGTCAAGCTCCCTGCCCCTGGCATCCACCTCCACCTGTCTTCCGCCGTCCTTGCCCCGCAGAAAGGTGTCGAAGGCCTTTTCCAGCGCGTATTTCCCGACAACGTCACCCTTCTTTGCTCCCGGATACTCCTCCGAATCGAGCTGTTCCCTCGAGATCTCCCCGACGTATCCGAAGATGTGGGCGGCGACCCTCGAGTACGGATAATATCTGCGGGGAACGACCATCAGGATGCCGCCTGGGAAGCGATCCTGGTTTGCCTCGAAGAGGGCCACCTCCTGGGGATTGAGATGTTCGAAAACCCTGACGGCCATATAGGGCCCGCTGGTGGCGTTCCTATCGAAGCGATCCAGGGCTTCGGGTCCGTCTCGACCGAACAGCTCCGCCAGCCGCACTATCTCTGCTTTCCGGTCTTCTCCCATGTCTTCCGGGATGAAAGCCAGGGTGTAGTCGGGGGTGCTGTCGGCGAGGATCACACCGTTGCGGTCGGTTACGATGCCCCGTGTCGCGGGCATCTCGATGATCCTTATCCGGTTGTTGTCTGAAAGTCTCTGGTAACGGGCGTGATCCAGGACCTGGAGCCTCCAGAAATAGAGCAGGAGCATGAAAAAGAGGAGGGCAAAGAACGCCATGGTGACGGCGATCCTGCGCTCGATACCGGGCAGGGAATCTGCGGACCTCTGGGAAAGGGGATCCACGAATCAGTCCCCCAGGCTCAGTTCCTCTTCCGCCCTGATCCCGAGGTACGATTCGAAGCGGTCGAGAAGAGCATGGGTAAAAAGGGCGAACAGGGTGTTGCCCACAAAGCCCCAGAGAAACTGAGCAGACATCAGCGGCGGGTGGGGCTGATCGAAGAGGGCGAGGACGCCGACCTTGCCAAAAAGAGTTATGAAAACAGTTCCGGCGACTATGGCGGTCCTGTGGGCCAGGCTGCCGACGAAGAACTTTGTCCTGAGGTACCCGCCCATGTAGCCGGCCACTATCTTCGAAACTCCGTTAATACCCAGCACGCCGCCGCTCAGAGCGTCCTGGAGATATCCGATCACAGCGCCGGCCATCATCCCCGGGATCTTCCCCCTGGAAATGGCGATGTGAACCGCGATGATGAGGGGAAGGTCAAAACCTTCGACAAACCATTCCGGCAGGATGGCGGGAACGGCAGAGGACTGAAGAAGCAGGGCCAGAGCGAAGAGGACCGGGAAATAAAGATACCTCATTGCCCCTCCAGGCCCGGTTCGGTCCCGATGACGAGAACGTCCTCAAGACGGTTGATGGGAGCTTTCGGCATGACCTTGGCGTACTGATAGAGGCCGTAATTTCTGCTCAGGATCTGGGTGACCGTGCCCACCTCGATGCCTCGTGGATAAATACCCGCCAGCCCACTGGTAATGACAACATCACCCTTCTGGACATCCTCGGTCCTGTCCAGGTACTTGAGCTGGCAGGTCCCGGAACCCTCCCCTTCCAGGATCGCCCTGGCACGGGAGCGGCTGATGAGCACCGGGACCCTCGAGGAGCGGTCCACGATGAGGCGAACGATGGAACTGTGGTCTGAGGTCTGGATGACGCTTCCCACGAGCCCGTCCGGCGTCACAACAGGCAGGTTTCGCTTCAGACCTTCCTGCTGGCCCCGGTTGACAACGATGGTGCGCGACCACGGGTCGGGGGATTCGCCGATGACACGGGCGGCCATGCCGGCAAACCCCGTCTCGGACTGATAAGCGAAAAACTCTTCCAGGCGCCCCGCCCGGTAGATCTCCTCCCGCATGGTCTGCACTTCGCTCCTCAACTGGTTGATCTCCTCCTTGAGCCTGATGTTCTCGGCCCTCGTACCGAAGAGATAAAGGTAATCGCCCCAGACGCCCCGCACGGCGCCGACGACAGCACGGAAACCGTTCTGGAAGGGCGCCGTCACCGCTATGACGCTGCGCTGGAAATAGCTCACACCTGTGGGGTGCTGGATCTGCCTGGAGATGATCAGAAGGGAGGAGATGACAAGGATCACTAACAGCAGCCCTTCCCTGTGGCGCATGATAAAATCGCGCATTGGGCTGCCATGTGACGCCACGGATCTACTCCCTGAGGGAAATCTGCTTGAGGAGCTTGAGCTCGCTAAGGGCCATTCCCGCGCCCTTGACAACGCAGGTGAGGGACTCCTCGGAAATAATGATGGGGAGCTGGGTCTCTTCCCTGAGCCGCACGTCAAGGCCCTTCAGGAGGGATCCGCCGCCGGCAAGAACGATCCCCTTGTCCACGATGTCCGCCGCAAGCTCAGGCGGAGTCCTCTCAAGGGCGTTCTTGATGGCCTCGACGATGGCGCTCACCGGTTCCTCGAGAGCCTCGTAGATCTCCTTGCTGTTGATCTCGAGGGTCTTGGGAACGCCGCCGATGAGATCCCGACCCTTGACCTCCATGGTCTCGGGATCCTTGGGAGGGAACGCAGACCCAACCGCGATCTTGATCTGTTCCGCGGTCCTCTCACCGATAAGGAGGTTGTACTTCTTCTTGATGTAGTTGACGATGGCTTCGTCCATCTTGTCTCCGCCCACCTTCACCGAGATGGACAGGACGATATCGTGAAGGGAGATGACCGCCACTTCGGTGGTCCCGCCACCGATGTCCACGATCATGTTCCCGGTGGCTTCGGAGATGGGCAGCCCGGCGCCGATAGCAGCGGCCATGGGCTCCTCTATGAGGTAGACTTCCCTGGCCCCGGCCTCCTGAGCCGATTCCCTGATGGCCCTCTTCTCCACCTGGGTGATGCCCGAGGGCACGCCTATGATGATCCTGGGCCTGATGAGGCGGCTCCGGTTGTGCACCTTCTGAATGAAGTACCGGAGCATGGCTTCGGCCACCTCGAAATCGGCTATGACCCCGTCCTTCATGGGCCTGATGGCCACGATGCTCCCGGGAGTCCGGCCGAGCATCTGTTTCGCCTCGCGGCCCACCGCCAGGACGTGGGAATTGCCGCGCGCGTCCTTCTGAACGGCCACGACGGACGGTTCGTCCGTGACGATGCCTTTTCCCTTGACAAAGATAAGGGTGTTGGCGGTACCGAGATCGATTGCCAGATCGTTGGACATTAAACCTAGGATGTTGTTCAGGAACATAGTATTACCTCAAGAGCGGCTCATTACCGGCAGGTCACCTGACCTCCGGCAAGGCAAATGGAAAGTGATCATACCCACCCCCCTGAAAGAAAGGGGACCCGACCCGGCTGTAAGGGTCCTTACGGCTGGATCCTTCAACCAACGGATATTAGCAGAACCCCAAACTCATTTCAATGTCCGTATCGGCACAAATACTCATTATTTTTGGTTTTTTTATATTGAAATTCTCCCGGGGGGAGAGGGGGCGCTGGGGAGCATGGGGGAAAAAGAAGGTATCGAGGTATCTAGGTATCTAAGTATCGAGGTATCGAGGTGTCTACGTATCCAGGTGTCTACGTATCTAGGTGTCTAGGTGTCTAGGTGTGTACGTGCCTATGTGTCGAACCTTCCGGGTTTCCAGAAGAAAAGCCGACAGTGTTTTTACTTAGACACATAGTTACTTAGACACATAGACACAGCAATTTCCCCGTCACCAATCACGAATCACAGCTCTTCCCCTTGCATTAACCAACTATTTCCTTATAATGCTCGATTGCTTCAGGTGAACGATAATTCGCAGCGTTTCCGGACGAAACGGGCGCTGCCGGAAAGGAAAGCCACCAATGCTCGAGTACATGAGGAAGAATGTCGGTTCGTGGGTCATCAAGTTCATGCTTTTTGGTATCGCCATCGTTTTTTCCTTCTGGGGCGTGGGTTCCTACACGAACCGGGACGTCAATACCGTCATGACCATCGACGACGTCAAGGTCCCCTACAACGAGTACCGTGACATCTACAACACCCTCTTTGAATCCTACAGGGAAGTCTACGACAACCTGGACTCGGCCACCCTCGATTTTCTCAACATCCGGCAGCAGGCCATCGACACCCTCATGGAGAGGTACCTTCTTTACGAGGCTGCCCGCCGCCTGAAAATCGAGGTGTCGGGTTCCGAGATAGCCGGCCAGATCGCCAGCGTCTCCACTTTTCAGGAGAACGGCGTCTTCTCCCCCCAGAGATACCAGCTTTTCCTCGATATCAACCGGCTGACCCCGGAGGCCTACGAGGCCACGGTCTCCCGCGACCTTCTCATGGCAAAGGTGATGGAGCTCATCAAGATCAACGCTGTCGTCACACCCCAGGAGATCCAGGACAATCTGGAACTTCTCACCCGCAAAGCGGTCGCGAAGATCATCGTCCTGCGCCCCAACGATTTCGTGCGCAGCGTTCCTCCCCCCAGCGAGGACGACCTCCTGGACTTTTTCGAGGATAACATCGAAATCTATCGGGTCCCTGAGACCTTCAAACAGGCCATTGCCGTGGTAGACCCTGCCCTCATGCTAGACAAGGTCGAAGTGGCGGTGGAGGAGATCCAGGACTGGTACGACGACCGGGAATCGGATTACACGGAACCCGCGGCCTTCCACCTCAAGCACCTCCTCTTCTCCCTGCCGGCAAATGCGTCGGCCCAGACCATCAGCGAAATCCGGGTCAGGGCCGAGGATGTCGTCCAGAAGATCCGGGATGGCGAGATCTCCTTTGAGAGGGCCGTGGAGATGTATTCCCAGGATGCGAAAACCCGTTCGGTGCGCGGGGACATGGGCTTCGTCCAGGAGGATGAACTCGACAGACCCATCAGGAACGCGGCCCTGGATCTTGAACCGGGCGAGGTCAGCGATCCCGTGCCCACAGCAAAAGGCTTCGAGATCATCAGCCTCATAGATGCCAGGGAGGAAAAGCTCATCCCTCTCTCCCTGGTGCGCGATGAAATTGAAAAGGAGATCAGGAGCGAGAAGGTCTTTGAGTTGGCTTACGACCTTGCCGACGACCTCCTGGAGGAAGT
>CP070698.1:248833-252806 GCA_020349685.1 bacterium | reverse complement strand
TGCGCATCATCCAGGTTGCCCAGGGCGTTGATGTGAATGAGCTGGCCCGTACGCTCGAACAGACCATTCGGGACGGAGAGAATTTCAAGAAACAGGTCGATCGCAACTACAAGCCCGCGATGGTGGCCATCGGTTCGGACACCCGAACCAACTCGCTGATCGTGGCCGGCTCTTCCGTGCAGTTTGAGGAGGTCGAAAAAATGGTCCGCACACTGGAGAAGATGCGGCCCACCGGACCGAGCAGCGTGCGGGTGGTCAACCTCAAGAACGTCAAGTCCAGTGACCTGATTAAGGTGCTGGACGAAATAGTGGAGCAGCGCGAACAGCGCTCCAGCCGAGGGAGACGGAGAAGGTAATAAATGGAAAATGGAGAATTGAGAATGGAAAATCAGTTCAAGGAAACAGGAGCTGCCTTTAATTTTTTTGACTTTGCGGGCCTTCCGCTGTAGCAAAAAACTGTAACCCTGCCACGGGACCCCGGGATCAAAAGCGGTACCGGCATTTACCGTTTCAGAAAAAGGAGAGGACATGCGTATCGACACGAAGTGCGTTCATTCCGGCAGCGCCAGGGACACCATCTCCAGGGGGCTGAACACGCCCATTTTCCCTTCCTCCGCCTACGAATACCTGGATACGGAGAGCACGGTCTACCCGAGGTATTTCAACACCGTGAACCAGAGGGTGCTGGTGGAAAAGATCTGCGAACTGGAGGGGGCCGAGGACGGTGTCGTCTTCTCTTCGGGGATGGCGGCCATAAGCTCGGTGCTCCTTTCCTTTTTAAAAGCTGGCGATCATGCCGTTCTGCAGGATGAGATCTACGGCGGCAGCCACGCCTTCGTAACCGCTTTTTTTCACCGGTTCGGGATCGAATACTCTTTTGCAGCCACCAGCGCCGAAGCTATCGAGGCCGCGATAAGGCCCGAAACAAGGCTCCTTTTCATCGAGACTCCCACAAATCCTCTGCTCAATGTACTTGATATCCGGGCCGTCACCGCCATGGCCAGGCGAAAGGGATGCCTCACGGTCATCGACAACACTTTCGCCACGCCCATCCTTCAGAACCCCATTGCCCTCGGCATCGACATCGTCGTTCACAGCGGCACCAAGTACCTGGGGGGGCACAGCGATCTCTCGTGCGGAGCCGTCGCGACAAGTTCCGAGCTTGCGTTAAAAATAAGGAACACAGCCGTCAATTTCGGGGGCAACCTCAACGCCCTGACCTGCTATCTGCTGGAAAGAAGCCTCAAGACCCTGGCCATCCGCGTCAGGCAGCAGTCGGCCAACGCTTTTAAAGTGGCCCAATTCCTGGAGGGGGAAGGGGGTTTTGGAAAGGTCAACTACCCCGGCCTGTCCGGCCACCCGGGCCATGAAATGGCCCGTAGTCAAATGAGCGGGTTTGGAGCGATGCTCTCCTTCGAACTGGACCATCCTGACCTGTCGGTGGACGCCTTCATGAAAGGACTGAAACTCATCATACCAGCCGTAAGCCTCGGAGGCATCGAATCGACCATCTGCGATCCCGCCAGGACGTCCCACGCCAAGGTCTCGGCCGAGGTGCGGGCAAGGCAGGGCATTTCCGGCAACCTGCTCCGGCTCTCGGTGGGGATCGAAGACGCCGACGACCTTATCGAGGATCTTGCGCAGGCCGCGGAAGGGAAGGGGAAGTAGGGGTAGGAGAAAATGGAGAATGGAGAATAGGGAATGGGTCTGATGGAAATGGAAATTGGAAATTAGAAATTGGACAGGGAGCGGCTGGTTTTCTAATGTCTAATCTCTAATTTCTAATCTCGAAGGGAAAGTGCTCTGACACCTCTTTCCCCCCTACACTTTGCCAGAACCATTGTTGACAAAGGGTGGCGCTTTAAGGTACAGTAACGTACCGTACAGTACAGAACATATTGTTTGAGGGATTTATCATTTGCTTTCAGGGTCGTTTCCTGATCCATGGATCTCCCCGGCATGAAACAGCCGGGGACGGAAAGGAGAACAGGTTTTGAGCGACGGGACAGACACCCAAAGAGCAGTCAACTCGGCGGGAGAAAAGCGGCGCAAAGCCATAATGGACGCGGCATGGTCCCTCTTTCTCGAGAAGGGGTACGCCGCGGTCAGCGTGGACGAGATCATCCGGGCTTCCGGCGGCTCCAAATCCACCCTGTATAAATTCTTCGGGAGCAAGGAGGGGGTCCTCAAGGCCCTGGTGGAATCCTTTGCCGAAACCTTTATCAGGGAGATCAATCTTCCCACCCAGCCGGGCCAGACAACGAGGGAAACGCTGCGGCGCATTGGACTGTACATCTGCAAACAGGCCCTTTCGAGCACCGCCATCAGCCAATACAGGCTGGCTGTTTCCAATTTTCCGCTCTTTCCCAAGGCCGCGAGGCTCTGGTACGATTCGGGGCCCAGCACCACCTTTGAGGCTCTGGCAGGTTATATAAGAAGAGAGACAGATGCCGGAAGGCTTAACGCAAAGGACCCGGATCGCGCTTCGGTGTTCTTCCTCGGCATGCTCATCTTCAAGGATAACATGGCCATGTCCATCGGCGCGGACCCGCCCTCAGCCAGGGAGATGGAGGAGATCGTGTCCGAAGCGGTGGATGTCTTTATGGCTGCTTACGGCACATAGGTGAGGCAGAACCTGACACGGGGCTCCCGAGCAATTCCAGTACACGACCATACTGGTCGTTCTTTTTTCCCAACATAAAAATTTTTTCTTGACAAGAACCGTACTGTACAGTACACACACTTTATGTACTGTACAGTACGGTTTGTTTTTTGGGGGCAGAGTACATCAGTTCCAAAAGGAGGTGAAAGGCGGGCATTTGAAAAAATCAGGCAGCACTTTAGTCGGCAATCAGTTGGAAACGAAAAAATTCAAGGATCCAGATGTAAGAAAGGAAAATGAAATGAGAAAAACCAGCGCTATTTTAATTGGGCTATTTGTTGCAACCGTTATTTTTCTGGTGGGCGCCGCCCGTGAACCGCAGGCGGCAGGGAAGCAGCCGAACGCTATCTCCCTTCCGGCCTCTCTCGATGCCTTCTATCCTCCCCAGAGCGGACAGCCGGTCTACCTGATGAACATGCTGAAAATGGAGACTTTCTTTTCAGGCATTGTCGCTGACATCATGGAAAACGACATCCAGGGTGCCAGGGACAGCTACGACGCCTTCCGATCCCAGTACCTGACGATCCTGGAAATGGTGCCGGAGTGGAAGGCCTACTACCCGGTCGAGCCCGTGGAAAGACTCGGAGCTCAACTGAAGAACGGGGACCCGGGGAGCGTTATGGAAGCCTTTGGAAATGTGGGGCGTCTGTGTCACGAGTGCCACCTGTCCACCATGGTCCCGGCCCAGCAGAAGTACCACTGGGGAGATTTCGGCGCCGTCAAGATAAGCGATCCCCTGAGCAGGGAGTCGGTGGATTACACCCTCTTTAAAAAGTACCTGGCTACCAATTTTGCCGGCATCAGCGTCAATCTCGGTCAGGGACAGACCGAGCAGGCCAGGAAACAGTTCGCCGGGTTCCGGGAACGTTTCAAGACCCTCAAAGACGCGTGTCAGAACTGTCACGACGATGAGAAAAAGTATTACGTTGACAGTGATGTGGAAAAGATCCTGGACCGGTTGGACAAGGCTTTATCCGCCAGAACGGTGGACCCGGGTGCCGTGGGCGCTCTTGTGCAGAGCATCGGACAGCAGAGCTGCTCCAAGTGCCACCTGGTGCACGTCCCCGCGGCCATGGCGAGGCTGAAGGTTCAGTGATCTGGTACAATTCACGGTGCGAGAGGATAGGTCAAGTTGAGGCAGGTGCCGTAGGGCACCTGCCTCTTTTAATCTCTGTTTGAGGGATAAGGAAGGGGTAGCTGAAAGCTGTGAGCTAAAGTCGAAGCGGCCCGGCAGGGCCGCTTCATTTATACCGCATACTGTCGAATTGTTTAGCTTTATACCTTATACCTTATACCTTATACCTTGTACCC
>CP070698.1:245843-248733 GCA_020349685.1 bacterium | reverse complement strand
GCCCTTCTCCTTGCTGGTGAAAAACGGGTTGAAGATGTCCCCCACCTGTTCCGTGGGGATGCCGGGTCCTGTATCGATGACCGTTATTTCGACCACATCCTTCCCTCCGGCTTCGGCAGCCAGATCCGTTTCGATGGTGAGTCGCCCCCCTGAAGGCATGGCCTGCACCGCGTTGAGAACGATGTTGTGGACAGCCCGGACCAGGTAGGACTCATCCGCGAGGACACGGAACCCGGCTTCCCTGCCCAGGCAGCTGACTTCGATGCTCCTTTTTTCTATCTCCGGTTCCAGGGTATCGAGGACATGGTCCACGGCATCGTAGACCTCCAGCGTATTGATGTTCAGCCTCGGTTTTCTCACCAGGTCGAGGAGGTTCTCCAGGAGTTCGTTCACCCTGTCGAGTTCCTTCGGTACGATGCGGTTGAACTTGGTTCTGAACTCCTCCTTTTCATGCTTGTCTGGAAACATCTGGACGAAAGCTCTCACCGCTGTCAAAGGGTTCTTGATCTCGTGGGCAAGACCGGCGGCGAGGGTGCCCATGGCCGCAAGGCGGTCCGCGCGCCTCACACGGTCCTCGAGGGCTTTCTTTTCCGTCAGGTCTTCCAGGATGACAAGGAGCCCCCTGACCACGCGGCCCTCCTCTATGATGAGGGCCGAATTGAGTTCAACGATGCATTGTTCCTCCCCCAGGGTGAGCTGGATCTCCCTGCCTGATAGCGTTTTTCCCTGGCGCAGGCCCTCCTCGGCGCATCGGTTTATTTCGCTGTCCGAACCCCACACCTCACCCGGTGTCCGTCCCATAACTTCATCCGAACCAACACCCAGGATCTCCTCCGCTTTCCTGTTGAAGGTGACGATCTTCCCGCCCTCATCCAGGGTCATGAGGCCGTTGGTCATGGAGAGGATGATCAGGTCGCTGAAATCCTTCAGTTCCCTGATCTCCTTCAGATTGGCCTCGAGAGCTTCGCGGCCTTCCTTGATCCTGGCGGCCATATGCTGGAAGTTCTCGGCCAGGTCCTGAACCTCGTCGTTGGTGCCGATGCTCAGATCCAAATCGTATTTTCCCTCCGAGACCTGGACGGTGGCGTTGACCAGGTCTTTTAACGGGACGGTGATCCTTTTGGTAAAAACGGCCGCCATTACCCAGCCGAAGAGCACGGCGGCGAAACCCAGGAGAAAGATGAAAAGCCTTGTCCTCCCGATCCGGGAATACACACCGTCGAGCCTGTAACCGAGCCGGACCGAGCCCCAGCGTTCCCCGCTGTCGGACATGGCCACGGGGATCAGGATATCGAAACCTTTTCCCTCCTTTCCCATGAACAGGCGAGGGGATACCTGAACCTCATCCCTGCCCAGTCCCGTTACATCCAGGTCCGGCAGGCCCTCTTCCATGCCGGGCCTCCCCTGACCGGAAAAGGCCGCCACCTTCCCCTCCTTGTCGTACAGGATCACGTAGGCGACCTCGGAGTCCCGGGTGGCTTCCTCCGCCTTCTGCTCCAGTCCGACGTAATTGTAGGTGAAGAAATCGTTGGATGATGCCGCCGCCAGGCTGCCTGCCAGAGCGATACCGGTGCGCCTGGCCTGCTGGATCATCTCGCTGCCCATCTGGCGGGACACCAGCCACCCGACAAGAGTTACGACCAGAACGATCGTCACTCCGAACAGGATCGTCAGTCTTCGCCGGATGGTCGTGCGCGCCATGGACGAGAGAGACCTTAACGGCTTTCAGAGACGGTGATTTTGCGAAGCGGCAGATACGGTGTGCCGGTAGCGGGGAGATCCACGTTCTTCACATACTTCTGAAAAGCGACCTGGGTGGAAAGGAAGATCACCGGGATGAGCGGCGGATCGCTGAGCACCCGCCTCTCAGCTTCCCTGTAAAGGGAGATCCTTTTGACCGGATCGGTCTCGCCGCGGGCCCTGTTGATGAGGGAATCGATCTCCCCATCCGAAAAGGCGGAAAAGTTGTGGGCCGCCCCGGTTTCCACCAGGGCGGGGAGAAGATCATCGGGATCCGGGATATCCGCGTAAAGGGCGTACCTGAAGAGGGGATAGCGGCCCTCCAGGAGCCCCTTCTTGAAAACTTCCCAGCTCTCGACAAATACCGGCTTTAAGGAGATCCCCAGCTCACTCAGGCTCTGGCGGTACATTTCCAGCTCTCGCTTGGCCAGGTCGGAGTGGGACGCGGATGCAATGACAAGCTCGGGCAGGCCCTTGCCTTCAGGGTACCGGGATCTTCCGAGGTGCTCCCGGGCGCGGTCCTTCCGGTGCACAGCAAGAGCGTTCTCGGGGCTGTACCCTGGCATCCCCTGGGGAAGGATCTGATAGGCAGGCGGATACTTCGAACCCATGACTTCTGCCGCCAGCCTGTCCCTGTCGAGGGCAAACATAAGGGCCTTCCTCAGTTCGGGATCGTCCAGGGGAGGCTTGGAGGTGTTCATGCCGTAGAACATGAGGGAGATCCTGGGACGAATGAGGATCTGGTGCCCGTCCTTCCGCAGGGCTGCCGGATCGGCGGACCCGGGCAGAGGGCAGCCATCGAGCTTCCCAGCCAGAAAGTCGGGGAAAGCCTTGTCCCTCTCCTCTCCGGGATAGAACATGAACCTGATCTCGTCCAGATCGGGAGGACCGAGGAAATACTTTTCGTTGGCCTTAAGGATGATCTCACCGTCGGCCCACGAATGGAAACGGAACGGTCCGGTGCCGACAGGATGGGTTCCCAGCTGGCCGCCGCCCCCTCCTTCAGCCAGGTCCTGAGGCACGATCCTGGCTATGGGCATGGCAAGGACGGAAAGAAAGGGCGCATAGGGTTCTGTCAGCTCCACTTCCACCTGTGTGTCGGATAGAGCCCTGATACCGCCGATGCTCTTCTCTTTTCCCTCCTTGAAGG
>CP070698.1:240098-245743 GCA_020349685.1 bacterium | reverse complement strand
GCTCCAGACATCAGGGTGACCCTGGACCCGATCGTTGACCCACGGCTTATGACGGCGAAAGGATGGATACTGGGATCCTCCCCGATCCTTGCTTCCGGGTGGACGGAAGCATGTTCGCTGATACCGGTCGCCTCGTAGGGTTTTCCATGGATCAGCTCCATCACCATGGCGAATCCCAGGTACGGATCGTCCACGCGGATGAGGTTGAGGCCGGGAGCGCGCACTTCCCTTGAAACGATCACGCCGCCGGCTGAGGTCGTTTCAAGGGACGAGCGGTATTTGGGATTGGCCAGGAAGGACACTTCACCCGGCCCCGCCGTGTTCAGCGGCGCGACACCCGTCACGATGACCCCCGGATCCCCGTCCAGATCCCCGCCCAGATCCATGGCAAGTTGGGCCAGGGAGATCCCTTTCACTGTGCGCTCCCACCCTGGTGGCGCTGATTATAGGTCTTGACCACCCTGTCGGTAATATCCATGCTGTCCTCGAAATAAACCACAGCGCTCCCGCTCTTTTCGAGAATGATGGAGTAGTTATCTGTCTCGGCGATCTCGCGGGTGATTTGGACAAGCCCCTCCAGGATCCCGGCGGAAAGCTGCTGATTTTCCCTGTCCTCTTCCTCTTTGGCCACCGTCACAAACTCGATGAGCTTTCCCTTTTTCAGGCGATATTCCTCTTTAAGCTCAGCCTGGGCGTCCGCACTGATAACGGGGCTTTTGATCTTTTCCTCCAGGGTATCGAGTTCCGCTTTCATCTTGTCGACCTGCTCCTGCTTGGCCATGTGCTTTTTCCTGAGGGTCTCCTTTGCGGCGATCCCTTCGGAGGTGGCGTTAAGCGCGCCCTGAAGGTCCACGACCGCCACCTTGAGCAGGTTGGCAGCAGCACCGCTCCCGGCCGCAAGGGGCACTAAGACCAGAGTCAATATCGCCAACAGCATCATCCGTTTCAACATCGTAAGTTTCCTCCTTTACGCACAGTGACCGCTGCTATGCTCCTGATCACTGCAAAATACATGATTTATTCCATTCTCCATTCTCTATTCTCTAATCTCTATGACAGTTCTCAGAACATCGTCCCGATGGAGAACTCCCATCCGGGCTGTTCCTCGTCCGGTTTCGGATCAAGGTTGAATCCCCACTCCAGCCGAAGAAGACCGATGGGGGCTGACCACCGGAATCCGAAACCAGCCCCGTACCTCAGGTCCCCGGCCTTGACATCCTCATCCTCTGACCAGACGTTTCCTCCGTCTAAAAAAAGCACGCCCTTGATCCCGGCATCCTTTATCAGAGGATAGGTCGCCTCCAGGTTCATGAGGAAGGACCTGGTACCCCCCACAGGCTCACCGTCCTCAAGGGGCCCTACTTTCCTGTATTCGAAACCACGCAGAGTGTACAATCCGCCCATGAAATACCGTTCGGTAACGGGAATGTCATCCCCGCCGTAGGGCCTGACGAGGCCCACTTCAAGATGGGCCAGGCCGATGAGATCCCCGAGAAGCGGCGTGAAGAAGCTGCCCTCTGCCTGATAGCGGATAAAATCGTTGGATCCTCCAAGGGCACCTCCCGCCACCTCCGTCGTGAGACTCAGGTTCACACCTTCCCTCGGATCCCTGGGGAAATCCCGCGTGTCGTAATTATACCCCAGGCGTAAGGACGATGTGGTTGAAACCCCCTCCTGTTCCCTGATGATGGCGCTGGCATCGAGGTCGATGTCATAAACATCATAGCTCACGTAGCGATACCGGCCCGACACGCTCGAAGTATCGCTGAGCCGGTAGCCCAGCCTCAGGCTCCCCCCTTTGCTGTCCTGAGAATACTCCGAATATTCATTGGTCCGGTCAAAAAGGTCCGCGCCAAAGGAAAAAACGCCTGAAAAGAGCCTCGGTTCGCTGAAACTGACGCTGTATGTGGATGTCTCATCACCGGACTCGAGGCTCAGGTTCAGTCTCTGACCTCTGCCGGAGAAGTTCCCGAGGGAGAGCTGAAGGGTGCCGACGAGGCCGGAAACACTTGAATAGGAGGCGCCGGCTGAAAGGGACCCTGCCGTTCCCTCCTTGACCCGGACATAAATATCCGCCAGACCCTCATCCACCTTTTCCGTACGGATATCGACCGCAGAAAAGAAACCCATACCGTTTATAAAACGCCTCGAATCATCCAGTTTCTTCTGGTTGAAGAGATCCCCCTCCATGATACGCATTTCCCGCCTGATGACGTAATCCCGGGTCTTGGTATTGCCTGACACATGGATCCACCGGATATGGACCGGGGGACCCTTGCGAAGAAACAGGTTGAGGTCGACCGTTTTCTTTTCAGGATCTTTTTCAAACCGGGGCTCGATGCGGCACCATGCGAATCCCTCGTCACGGTAGCTGTCTTCGTACATCCGGAGGTCGCCCAGCACCTTGCTCCTGACGAAAACATCTCCGCCCTTGATGTCGGGTTCCCTCCTCGCATGATCAGGGGGAGCCTGCCAGTCCCCTGTGTAGCTCACCGTTCCCAGGGTATACTGAGGCCCCTCCTCCACCCTCAGGGAAAGGTACAGGCCCCTCCCCTCCGGATGGAGCCTCCTCTCAGGCTCTTCGACCCTCACGTCGAGGAAACCCTTTTCCATGTAGAGGAACTGTATCCTCTGCAGATCATCAGCGGCAGCGGCAGCATCGTATCCCCCCGAATCGGACAGGAAGGACATGGGTCCGATCTCCTTCGTGAGCATGACCTTTTTGATGGCGTGATCATCGATGTTCCTGTTGCCGACGATATCCACTTCGTGGATGAGGGACTTTTCCGATTCACGGATCGAATAGGTGATCACGACGCCCTTTTCGGCTTCCCGGATCTCGGAGGTGATGACAGTCCCGTGATAGCCTGCCGCGCTGTAGACCGCTTTAAGGGCTTTTACATCTTCATTCAGCTTTCCTGGATCCGCGAAAGAGAAAGCCTTCAACTGTAGGACTTTCTTGAGCTCAACCTCCTCGACGGCTTTCCTGCCCACAAATTCGACCCTCCGGACCATGGGAAACTCGGCCACTTTTACCACCAGATCGACACCGCTTTCGGAGGGGCTCTCCTCGATGGCAACCCGGGAAAAGACTCCCAGACGATAAAGATTCCGCACGCTCAGGGTGACGAGGGAATCACTCAAGGGATCGCCGATCCCTATGGAAAGGGCTTTCGTGATACTGGAACTGTCCACCCGCTGGTTTCCCTCGATGCGGATATCCGTGACCACGGGGGCAGCATGTGCCGGGGACGCATGAAAAACAAACACGCACACGACAACGATCAAGGGTATGAATAAGGTCCTCTGGCTCAACGTCGTCATCTCTCCTGGTGAAGAACACCGTCCCTGAGCTGGAATCTCCGGTGAAAGCGGGATGCCATCTCCCTGTTGTGGGTTACGAGGAGAAAGGTCGTTCCATAGGTTTGGTTAAGGTCCATGAAAAGATCCTGCACCGAAAGGGCTGTTCTCGCATCCAGGTTGCCCGTCGGCTCGTCGGCCAGGATCATGGAAGGCCGGTTGACGAGGGCCCTTGCCACTGCCGCGCGCTGCTGTTCACCACCCGACAGTTCACCGGGGCGGTGTTCCTCCCTCTGAGACAGACCGACCTGTTCTAACAGCTCCCGGGCCCTCTCTCTGACCTGGTCCTTATCACCGCCAGCAATGATCCCCGGCATCATGACATTTTCGAGGCAGGTGAATTCCGAAAGGAGATAGTGCATCTGAAAAACGAAACCCACCCTCCGGTTACGGAAAGCCGCCAGATCCGGCTCCGAGAGGTTGAAAATATCCTCACCGCCGTAGTGCACGCTCCCGGACGAAGGCCTGTCTAGCCCTCCGGCGATGTGAAGAAGGGTGCTCTTGCCGGCGCCGGACGCGCCCAGGATGCCCACGACCTCCCCGCTGACAAGGGACAGGTCCAGACCCTGCAGAACCTCGATGGTCTTGCCCCCCTTGGTGAACACCTTGGTGATATCTCTGGCCTCGAAAACCAGCCGGTCAAGAGTATCACTCATACCTCAGGATCTCCACAGGGTTCAGAAGAGAGGCCCGCCGCGCAGGGTAGACGGTGGCTGTAAAGGAAACCGCCATGGCGGCCAGACAGATGGCGGCAACGTCACGAAGCTGGACCTTGACCGGCAGGGTGGTCACGTAATAGACACTCGCAGGAAGCTCTACGAACTGGTAATTGGCCAGCAGGTAGCACAGGCCCAGGCCAAGGGCCAACCCGAGAAAGGTGCCACCAAGGCCTATGATGAGTCCTTCCAGCATGAAGATGCGCCCGATATTTCTGCGCGTCGCCCCCATGGCCTTCAGGATGGCGATCTCCCTTCCCTTTTCCATGACCACGAGAATGAGGGTGCCGATGATATTGAAGGCCGCCACAACGATGATGAGGACCAGAATGATGAACATGGTGATCTTCTCGAGCTTGAGGGCCGAGAAAAGGTTCTGATTCATTTCCTTCCAGTCACGCACCCAGAAGGAGAGACCAAGTTCCTGCTGGATCCCCTGGGCAATTTCATGGGTGAGGTAGATGTCCTCCGTCTTGACAGCAACTCCCGTTACAGCTTCGCCCAGATCGAAGAAGGACTGGGCCGCCCGGATCGTCACCAGCACCAGGCCGGTGTCATATTCATACATACCGGTGTCGAAAATACCCTTGACCGTGAAACGTTCCATCAGCGGCACCATGCCGAAGGGCGAGGAGACCTCCGACGGAGAGACGAGGGTCACGGCATCCCCCACCCTCAGACCCCTCTGACGCGCCAGCTCCACCCCTATGATGATCCCATCGTCGTCGAGATCCTCAAAGGCGCCCCTGGTCATGTTGCTCGAAAGGTCGGTAACACCCGCTTCCTGCCCAGGGTCGATCCCCCTGACCACCACCCCCGTCACATCCCCCTCGACCTTGAGGAGGGACTGCCCCATGACGTAGGGAGCCGCGGCAGCGACCCGCTCCTGCTTCAGGACCCTCGAGACCACATCCTGAGCGTCTTCAATGCCCCCGACTCCCGTGATGAGGATGTGCGAGGTGGTTCCCAGGATCCTGTCTTGCATGTAGGAGGAAAAACCGGTCATGACGGAGATGACGGTGATCAGGGCCGCCACACCTACCATGACGCCCAGGATGGAGATCACGGTGATGAGGGAGACAAAAGCGTGTTTTCTGCGGGAACGGAGGTGGCGCATGGCCACCATCCACTCAAAGGATCCCAAAGGAAATTCCTCCCGACGAGCATTTGCTGAGTATAATTTCAAATTTCATATTTCAAATTTCAATCTCGATCTAAAACCCAAAATCAAAAAGAAACCTTTTCCAGGTATGGCCCGGATCACCTACCATCCACCGATCCCGGAGAGGGAACTGATACACCAGACACTAGATACCAGACTCTAGACACTTTAAAATCTATTCCGGCCTCTGGTGGGGGAAGAGGATCACGTCCCTGATGGAGGGGGAATCGGTGACGAGCATGACGAGCCTGTCGATGCCGATCCCCTCGCCTGCCGCCGGAGGCATCCCGTATTCCAGTGCCCTGATGTAGTCCGAATCCATTCGATGAGCCTCCTCGTCACCGGCATCGAACTCCGCGACCTGCTGGCGGAACCGGTCCTCCTGGTCCCTCGGATCGTTGAGCTCT
>CP070698.1:237147-239998 GCA_020349685.1 bacterium | reverse complement strand
GGGTTTCGTTGCCCGAGTATGGATCGGGCGCCGACATTCCAGCTGGCCCATTCTTTGTGTACTTGTTGGCCATTTAGAATGGTACAAAACCTGCCCTTAACTATTTCTTAAAGAGGAGCCCGAAATGAAATACAGGCAGCTAGGAAGAACAGGGTTGCTCGTCTCGGAACTGTGTTTCGGGACCATGACCTTCGGCGGGAAGGGTTATTGGACCGTCATCGGCCGGCTCCCCCAGAAGGATGCTGACGATCTCGTTGGAAGGGTCCTGGATGCCGGTGTCAACTTCATCGACACGGCCGATATCTACTCCGAGGGGGAGGCCGAGAAGATCCTTGGGAAAGCCCTCGGAAAGCGCCGCAAGGAGGTCGTGCTGGCGACGAAGGTGTTCGGCCGGATGGGCCCCGGGCCCAACGACACCGGTCTGTCCCGCGGTCATATCATGCAGGCCGTGGAAGAGAGCCTGACGCGGCTGGGGACCGATTACATCGACCTGTACCAGATCCACGGGTTTGATGTGCTCACCCCCCTCGAGGAAACCCTGCGGGCCCTGGATGACCTGGTCCATTCCGGAAAGGTGCGATACCTAGGCTGCTCCAACCTGGCCGCCTGGCAGCTCATGAAGTCCCTCTGGATCTCGGACAGGCACCACCTGCACCGGTTCGAGAGCCTTCAGGCCTATTACACCGTCGCGGGACGGGACCTGGAGCGTGAGCTCGTGCCGCTCCTGCAGGACCAGAACATGGGCCTGATGGTCTGGAGTCCCCTGGCGGGGGGGCTTTTGTCCGGCAAGTTCGACAGGAAAGGCAAGGGTCCCGAGGGTGCCCGCCGCGCCGACTTCGATTTCCCGCCGGTGGACAGGGAACGGGCTTTTAACCTTGTGGACCTGATGAGGGAAATGGCCGATGCCAGAAATGTGTCCGTGGCCCGCATCGCCCTGGGCTGGCTGCTGCACCAGCCCGTGGTCACCAGCGTGATCGTCGGGGCCAAGACCCCGGAGCAGCTGGAGGACAACCTGTCCGCGCCGGAGATCCGGCTGTCGGAAGAGGAACTGGCGAGCCTGAAGGAGGCAAGCGAGCTGCCCGAGGAGTATCCCGGGTGGATGTTCAAGCGGCAGTCCAGGTACCGCTTCCCGGAAACGGAGAACGAGTGACCATTGAGGGCAGAAAATATCGGAGCGTAAAGGTCCCCGGTTGTCCCGTGTCAGGCCAGGTGGAGCCTGGATGCGGGACCTGACGGCCTGACCCCCTCTCTACCTGCCCTTGTTTTTACCGTTGTTTTTCCTGGCAATGGTGGCGCCGTTAATATCGTGGCCCGCTTTCAAGGCCTGGAACTCTCTCGACCCGGGTTTTATGCCAAGGCTTTTGGCCAGCACACCCCAGCCCTTGCCCTTGCCGGTCCTGTACTGGTTCAGGACGTAGTCTACGGGTTTGGCTGACATCTCCCCGAGCCGAAGCACCATGTAGGCATCGGCGGGACTGTCGACGTTGCCCAGCACGACCTCCACATCGGCGTTGCCTATTTTAAACCGGGTGGAAAGCTGGGCCCGGAATCCATCCCGGTCGGCTTCTGCTCTGATGTTAAGGTCCCGGGTCCAATCGAAATCCCCCGCCGCGGCAACACCCGCGGTCAGGACGACCGCCAGTACGATTATGAACGAAAGGGTGAATCTGGATGTCCTCATTATACTCTCCTTGTTCTGCGGAAAGGTTTAACAGCACCGATAACATCTACACTCTGGTAACCAGTTTGCAACTTCTGAGCCACAGGAAATCTCAAGGGGGTTGTGCTATGTGGTTGATATCGCTCGTTTTTTTAAATCCGACAAAAACGCTAATGATAAATTTTACGTAGTTTGCTGCAGCGCTTGGAAGGTTAACGGAGGGAGACGCGGGCAGGCAGGACCTTTGCCAAACCGGGGAGTGAGGATATAATTATCGACAGGAGGAGGGGCGTGTCATCATCCCAGGCCGGATATCCATGGCCGGAAAGAGGGTTTTAAGGAGAGATGGATCAGCGAAAACAGATCCGGTCAGCAGGATCCTGGCGCCCCACGGGCGGCTGCGCGCCGCCATCAATTTCGGGAACGCCGTACTGGCCCGGAAAGACCCCCAGACGGGTGAACCCGGGGGCCTTTCCGCAGCCATTGCCCGGGACATTGCCGGCAGGCTGGGACTGCCACTGGAGTTTTTACCCTTCGATTCGGCCGGCGCCGTTTCCGAGGCGGCCGGGAGCGACGCCTGGGACATCGCTTTTCTGGCCGTTGACCCGCTGCGCGCCGCCCAGATCGCCTTTACCGAACCTTACGTCCTCATCAAGGGAAGCTACCTGGTCCCTGCCGATTCCACCTTTCAGAGGAACGAGGACCTGGACCGGCCAGGGGTGCGCATAGCTGTCGGCAAGAACGCGGCATACGACCTTTACCTGTCGAGGACCCTTTCCCACGCGACCCTCGTTCGGGCCCCAACGACCCCGGGAGCAGTGGATCTTTTCAGGGAGGAAGGGCTTGAGGCGGCGGCGGGAGTGAGGATCCCGCTTTTGAGGTACGCAAAGTCCAACCCCGATTTCCGGGTTCTCGATGGACACTTCATGGTGATCCGGCAGGCGATGGGCGTACCCCTGGCAGCTGAAAAGAGCATCCCTTTCCTGAACGGTTATCTCGCCGGTATCAGGAAAAGCGGGTTTGTCCGGAACGAACTTGAAAAAAGCGGGCAAAGCGACGCCGAAGTGGCCCCGTGACCAGGGCCTCGCCTTCTCGGCTATTGAAGGGATACCGCCTGGAGTGAACTGAAAAACTGATGGCCAGCCATCAGCCCTGTTCTGCCAGCGCCTTTCGACCAAACTTTGCCGTGGC
>CP070698.1:227429-237047 GCA_020349685.1 bacterium | reverse complement strand
GGAAAAGGTGAAAGAAGCCGTGTCTAGAATCTAGATTCCAGAGTCTGATTATTCCCTGTGAAACCCTGCCTGCCACGCCGAAGCTTTAGCGAAGGTTGGTGTACCCTGTGGAGAATTAGCTTTTGGGATTTTGGATCCTGGAATAACAACGCCGGCCATCAGCCGGCGCGACGCTCTCCTAGGCACTTAGCACCTTGCACTTTGCACTGGCGCGAAAAGCGCCCCCTACATCCCGAGATACGCCTCCTTGATCTCATCCGACCCCTTGATCACGTCCGGGGTCCCCTCCGCCTTGATGGACCCCTCGTGCATGACGTACACGTAGTCGGCGGCGTCCAGGGACGCGGCGGCGTTCTGCTCCACCAGGAGGATGGTCAGCCCCACCTCCTCCTTCATCTTCTCGATGGTCTCGAAGATCTCGTGGACCAGTTTGGGGGCCAGGCCCTGGCTGGGCTCGTCCATCATGATGAGCTTGGGCCTCGTCATGAGCGCCCGGCTGATGGTCACCATCTGCTGCTGACCACCCGAAAGGGAACCCGCCTTCTGGGCGTGCCTTTCCTTAAGGATGGGGAACATGGAGTAGACGATCTCCAGGTTCTCGTCCCTCACCTCCTGGGCCTCCTTGCGGTAGGCTCCCATGATGAGGTTGTCGTAGACGGTCATCTCCTTGAACAGGTGTTTCCCCTCGGGAACCATGGCGATGCCCAGATCCACCTTCTTGTGTGGCGGCAGGGCGGTCACGTCCTGTCCCTCGAAGTGGACGGTTCCGCTCCTGGCCTTCACCGAGCCCAGGATGGTCCACAGCAGGGTGGACTTCCCCGCCCCGTTGGGCCCGAGGAGCGAGGTGATGGTGCCGGGCTTCACCTCAATGTCGGGTCCCCAGAGAACCTGCATGGGCCCGTACCCGGATTCCAGTTTCTGAACCTTAAGCATTCATTTCCTCCGTCGGGCGGCCGAGGTACACCTCGATAACCCGCGGATCCGTGAGAGCCTCCCTGGTCGGTTCATCGACCAGGAGCGCTCCCTGATGCATGACGATGACCCTTTCGGCCAGACCGGCCACCGCCCTCATGATGTGCTCCACCATGGCTACGATGGCGATGTTCTCCGTCTCCCTGATCTGTTTGATGAAGGCCACCATCTCGTCGATGTCCTTGGGGTTCATCCCCGCCATGGCCTCGTCCATGAGAAGAAGCTTGGGTTTCATGGCCAGGGCACGGGCGATCTCCACGAGCTTTTTCTCGATGGGCGTCAGCCCGCCCGCCGGCTTGTCCCTGTGGTCCTTGAGGCCGATGAGTTGGATGTACTGATCGGCCATCTCCATGGCCTCGTCCACGCTGATCTCCTTCCCGGCGGCCCCGAACATGCCCCCGATGGCTATGTTCTCCTGAACGGTGGCCGAAGCGAAGGGCCGCGGGATCTGGAAGGTCCTCCCCAGCCCGAGGTGAGCGCGCTTAAAGGCCGGGAAACGGGTGACATCCACGCCGTCAAACCATATCGGTCCCTCGTCGGCCGGAAACACACCGTTGATCAGATTGAACATGGTCGTCTTCCCGGCGCCGTTGGGCCCCACGATGGCGAGCATCTCACCCTTGTGGACATCAAAGGTCATGTCGTCAACAGCGACAAGTCCGCCGAAGCGTTTGGTGACGTTCAGACATCTAAGCAGGGGCATCTTACTTACCTCAGATCACGTATCTCTGAAGGGCCGTACCGGTCAGCTTCTTCTTCAGTATCCCCACCGTGCCTTCGGGGAAGAGGACGATGATCGCTATGATGATGGGCGCGAAGATGAGAAGCTGGAATCCCGGAAGAACGATGGCCAGGAAATATTTGGCGATCCCGTAGATAAGGCCTCCGACGATGGGCCCCATGAGGGTCCCGGCTCCACCCAGAAGAACGATGATGATCGCTTCCACCGTGTAGTGGATCTCGAAGACATCCGTGGGGTAGACGTACTGCAGCTTGAGGGCCCAGGCGGTCGCCCCCAGCAGTCCGGCCAGGGCCGCACTGGTGATAAAGGCGATGATCTTGTACTTCGTTACGTTGATGCCCATCACCTTGGCCGCATCCTCGTCCTCGCGCAGGGCTGTCAGGGCGTACCCCACCTTGTTGCGCATGTAGACCAGGGTCAGGACCGCCGCCAGGATCGCGACCGCGAACATCATCACATCGGCCCAGAAGGTGCCCATCGCCATGGCTCCCGGCTTTCCCAGAGCCTGTTTCATGTGGCGGGTGAAGATCATCCCCTCCGATCCGTTCCAGATCCTGGCCCCTTCGATGAGGAAGCGGAAACCCTCGTTGACGCCGATGGTGGCGATGGCGAAGTAGGCCCCCCGAAGCCTGAGGGCCACGGCGCCTACGGCCAGGGACAGGAGAACGGAAAAGAGTGCCGCCAGGGCAAAACCGATGACGATAACCCATCCTCCGAGGCCCTTGTCGGTCAGGTTGTAAATGGAGACGGCCATGCCGTAGGTGCCGACACCCATGAAGGCCACGTACCCGAAATCCACGTAGCCGGTCATTCCCATGAAAAGGTTAAAGGCCTGGCCAAGGGTGCAGTAGAAGGCCAACTGGGAAACCAGCTGCCACTTTCCGGGGACCATGAGGCCGTAGCCCAGAAGCGCTCCGTAGGCGACGAGGACCGGGACGACCGGCAGGTATTTTCCCGAACCCTTGACCATCATTTAGCCTTCAGAAGACCGGTGGGCCGGATAAGGAGAATGACGAGCAGCATGACGAAGGAGAAGAACCGGGTCATGGCAAAGGGTTCGAGCCCCGGGATATTGGCGAACAGCGTGTAGGAGCCGTTCTCCAACAGACCGAAGACAACCCCCCCGAAAAAAGCCCCGTACGGAGAGGCCAGCCCCCCCAGGACGGCGATGACGAAGGCCTTAAGGGTGTAGGGCCCTCCCATGTAGGGGTTGATACCCACCGGGATGAACATGGTGAGCAGAACGCCGCTGGTCACCGTCAGTCCGATGCCCAGGGAGAAGCTCAGGGCGTACTGCCAGTCCACGTTGACGCCGCACACACGGGCGCCCACGTCGTCCTCGACGACGCTCCGCATGGCCATGCCCGCCCTGGTCTTGTTAAACCACAGGTAGAGGATAACGGCGATGGCCAGGCTCCCCATGGCAGCCAGAAGTTTGGTATAGGGAAGAACGGTGATACCGAGGTCGATCTTACCGATGTCCCAGTTGTACCCACGTGCCTCCGAGGTGAATAATTGTTTGACCACCTCCTCCAGGATAACCCCCACGGAAAAGGTGACAAGCAGGGTGGCCAGCTCCGCGGCCTTGTCCTGCCTTCGCCCGCCGTAAATGTACAGCGCAATGGCGTAAAGGAAGACGATGCCCAGGAAGAGGTAAATGGCGATGTTGACCTTGAAAAATCCCGAGGTGAGCCACATGAGCAGGATGACGCCAACCACCGATCCCGCGATGACCCCCTTGCCTCTGGCAGAGAGTTTCCTTATCCCGATGCCGCTTGGCGAGACGAGGGGTTTGACTGCCCCGTAGTAGAAGAGCATCCCCAGGGACATCCCGATGATAAATGCCATGGGGATGGCCAGCACGGGGGGGACGCCCATGGCCTGGAACATGGTCAAAGCGGTAAAGGCCCCCACCATGATGAAGGCTCCGTGTCCGACGTTGACCACCTGCAGAACCCCGAAAATAAGGCTCAGACCCATGGTGGCCATGCCGTAGACCATTCCCAGGACGAGTCCCTGTATCAGGTTCCCGGAGAGCTGTTCAAAAAGCACGTGTACTCCTCAATAAGAGACAATAAGGCCGGCAGCAGAAAATCTACTGCCGGCCTTTCACTGCTGATATTAGAATTTGGGCTTCGGATAGACCGGAGCGCCCGTCTGGGCGGCCTCGGGCCAGATGATGACCCGCTCGCCCTTCTGCCACTGAACATCCACCATGGAATGGCCGATTTGCTTGCCGGTGTCGTCAACATCCCAACCGCCGTAAAAGCTCATGAAAGTCAGATCACCCAGGGCGGCGCGGACCTTGTCCGAATCCAGGGAGTCGACCTTCTCGATGGCCAGAACCAGAGACAGGAGGGCTGCGCTGGCCTCAGCGGCGTGATAGTCAGGGAGCATGTCCTTGCCTACCGCCTTTTTGAACAGGGCCACGTATTCGTCCTGGCTGGGGCCGATCCAGGTAATGCCCAGCTTCTTGGCGCCCGCCTCGGAGTAGGTCACACCGTACTCCCAGTGGGACGGGCCCATGACGCCCTCAGCCTTGTCACCGAGCGCCTCTCCGAAGGCGGGAAGGGTGGCGGCTGCGATGAGGGAGAGGAGCTTGGGGTTGATGTCCAGGTCAGCCATCTGCTGGTTCAGGAGCTGACCGTCCTGGAAATGTCCGCCGCCGATGACAATTTCGGCCCCAGCGGCTTTAAGGTCCGACAGCAGGGGCGTCAGGTCCGTGACCTTGGCCGGATAGGTCCTCTTGAAAACAACGTCAAAACCCAGCTCCTTGGCCTTGGCCTCGGCACCGTCCATGACCGACCGGGCGAACTCGGAATCCTCGTAGGCAAGGGCTACTTTCTTGGCCGCGGGGTCGATCTTCCTCACCATCTCCAGGGTGCCCGCGTGGTAACTGGATCCGGGGCCGATGGTCTGGACGATGTACTCGAACCCCTGCTTGAAGATGTTATCCGACGCGCCGCCGTGGTCCATGTAAATGACCCCGTACTTCTCGGCTACGGGAGCGCCGGCCAGGGTGAGTCCGGAGCTATAAGGAGCATAGGTGAAATGGACCTTGTCCGTGGTGATGAGACGCTCGAGGAGGCTGGTCACCGATTCTTTTTTGGATTCGCAGTCGTAGACCTTGTAGGCGATCATCTTCTTCTCGCCGCCGACCATAACTCCGCCGCGGGTGTTGTTGATCCAGTCAACGGCGGCTTTGACTCCCCCAACCGCCTGCTCCCCGGCTTTGGCGTAACTGCCGGAAAGGGTAGCCGGATGGCCGACAAGAATCTCATGACCTGCCGCATGGACGGCGGGCGCCGCCATGGCCAAGGCCAGCAGGACAGAAACGAAAAGCACAGCTCTCTTACCCATAACTATCTCCTTTGCCTGAAAGGGTTGTTCTGTCGACCTGCTTATGAAAAAAGCACGTCTGGGCCGAATTTTCCATGAACTTTCTTCATTTAAAATTATGAGAATTATGAAGGTAGAGTATCTTGATAGCAGAGGACGGGGTCGGGGTCAACATGCAAAAAAACCCCCGTATATGGTTATTCCTGTCCTGATTTCAAGATGTCGAGATCTGGTCCATCGATAGCCCAAACCTGCTATTTCAAAAAAAGAACAGAACTATTAAATTTTTTTCAGCTAAGTGTGCCAGTTTAGATTAACACCCAACCTCAGTTGTGCCGCAAACTGCACATTCCGGCACAGAACTTCCTAAGCCACTGAAAAAATGTATTTTTTATTGTGCCTTTTCTGGCACATTTGTGCCAACATCTTCCAAAGAAATAAAAATACCGTAGATTGTGTACAGTCGACCTGTTTGTCCCATGACCCAAAAGTTCAGTCATATTCGCTTATCTTATTGATTTTAATATGTTTTTCTGTTTCTACACCACGCGATTCCCAAGGAGCGATAACCAGCCCACGAAAGGTCACCATAAGCCACTTCTGGCACGTCCCTTGCTCATAGGCTGGCAGCAGTTTCGGTAGTGACGAAACGACAACACAATTAAAGGCTGCCGGCCTGAAACGGCAACCCGAGCAGGCAAGGAGGCAAGAAATGGCACAGACAGCAAAGATGATCGATGTGGTGGTCGCAGGAAGAATGGCAAGAATGAAGGTGGTCGTAAAGGAGTCCCGCGGTGATTCGGCACTCAGGAAGCTGGGAACCGTTCTGAACGAGGCCATGAGGCTGGCAGGTGAGGCTGAGCTCAGCACCCGCCCCAGGAGCGATTACCGTAAGGCCCTCATCAATTAAGGAGATCATGACTCCTTCAAGAAGTTTATCATGGTCGGAGACCTGGTAAAACCTAGGACCCCCCCTAGGCCAAAGGGAAGGCAATACGCCTTCCCTTTTCATTTGTGTGGCACAAAATTTCCTTATCTATTATGTTATGAGCCACAATTGACACATTTTTCATTTTGTATTAGATCTGTTTCTCCTATTTACGGATAACAGATTGCCGATCGCGGAGAAAGTTATGAAAGTCATCGAAACCGACAAATCACGATGCAAGAAGTGCTACGCATGTGTCAGGGTCTGCCCGGTGAACGCCATCCGCGTCCAGGATGACGGTACGGCCATCTCGCACACCCGCTGCATCAAGTGCGGTGACTGTGTGGACGCCTGCAGCCAGGGAGCCATCAAGGTCGCAGACACTCTAAACCGCATGGAAAGCGTCCTGAAGGGCCGCAATCCGGTGATTCTCCTTCTCGATACCAACTGGCCCATCACCTTCCCGGAGATCTCTCCCGAGGATATGACCACCGTCCTCCAAAAGGAGGGGTTCAGCGATGTCCGTTCTTCCCTTCTTGCAGTGGAATACGTCCTCAAGGCCTATGAAAATATCCTCGAGAAGCACAAAAACCCCTTTATCGGTTCTTTGTGCCTCATCTCCACCTCCTACGTTGAAAAGCACACACCCGATCTGATCCCTTACATGATCCCGGTGGTCATTCCGGCCATCGCCACAGCGCGCTACATCAAGAGCCGCTCCGAATCCCCCGTCCGCATCGTCCTGGCGACCTCGTGCCTCGCAACCAAGACAGTGATGCCAAAACCGGGTTTTGACGCGGATATCGACGTGGTCGTTTCCTTCAGCGAGCTCAAAAGCTGGCTCAGGAACAAGGGGCACCTGCTCGTGACGAAAGGTTCCTTCGATTACCGGTCGCCCCTCCTGGCCGGCGGCCAGTACTGGCTCACCCGCGACTTCCTGGCAAGGATCGTGCCTGGAGGGGAATCCAAACGGTCCCGCATCCTGGCTGTCTCCGGAGAAAAGCGCTCTCTTGCATTCCTCAACGAGGTCAACAGCGGGTCCTTCCGGCACGGCCTGGCCGTGGTAAAGTACTGCACTATCGAGGACGCATCCCACGGAGTTGGCACCGACCTGACCCTTTTTCAGCGCCAGGATCTTCTGGCGCGGGTCATCGAGGAGGCTGCCGACGTCCCCCTCCCCCTCCCCGACGGAAAAGATCTGGACCTTTCGAGACCCTACACAGACAGGTCCTCGGAACTGGTCGAACCGTCTCCGGACGCCATCCAGCAGGTTCTCGACACCCTGGGAATGACAACGCCGGAGGAGGAACTCAACTGCGGCGCCTGCGGCTTTTCCACGTGCCGCGAAAAGGCCAAAGCGGTGGTCCACGGCCTGGCCAAACTAGAGATGTGCTTCCCCTATCTCATACGCGAACTGTCCACCCACAACGAGGAGCTGACCCAGAAATACGAGATCATCAAGAGGCAGCTCAACAACGTCACCTCCTCATCGGAAATAGTGGGTATGTCCCGCCAAATCAGGCAGGTCCAGGATGTCATCAGCCGGGTCGCGCCTACGCCCACGACGGTGCTGATCCGCGGCGAGAGCGGAACCGGGAAAGAGCTTGTCGCCCGTTCCATCCACATGCTGAGCGACAGGGCCGACCGCCCCCTCGTGGCCATCAATTGTACCGCCATCGCGGAAAGCCTCCTCGACAGTGAACTGTTCGGCCACGTCAAGGGGGCCTTCACGGGCGCCGGAACCGACAAGAAAGGGCTTTTCGAGGAGGCCAACGGAGGGACCCTCTTCCTCGACGAAATTGGTGACATCTCCCTGGAGCTGCAGGCCAAGCTCTTAAGAGCGGTTGACACGGGGGAGATCAGGCGCGTCGGCGAGAATCGCACCAGGGAGGTGGATGTCCGTCTCATCGCCGCCACCAACAGGAACCTGGAAAGGGCCATCGAGGAACGCCAGTTCCGTGAGGACCTCTTTTACAGGCTCAACACCATCACCATCCGTCTGCCGCCGCTCCGGGAGCGGAAAGAGGACATTCCCGCCCTCGTCCAGCATCTCCTCCGGAAATCCTGCGCACGCATCAACAAGCAGGTCCACGGCGTCTCCGACCGGGCCATGGAGATATTCATGGGGTACCACTGGCCCGGCAACATACGGGAACTGGAGAACGTCATCGAAAGGGCCGTCGTGCTGGCACCTTCGGCCGGGACCCTCATTCTCATCGAGCCGGAAAATCTTCCCAAGGAACTGGAGATGCCGTCCCAGCCGGACGCCCGACTACAGGTCCCACAGGGGGCGGATTATCACGCCCTGCGGGACCGGTCCGTCGGAGACGTGGAAAAGAAGCTTCTCATCCATTACCTTCGGTCGGCCGGCGGCAACGTCACCAAGGCCTGCGCCCAGGCCGGCATCCCCCGCCGGACCTTCTACAGGATGATGGAGAAACAGGGGATTAAAGCGAAGGAAGTGATGAAAGGGCCGTAACTAGTGACTCGTGACTAGTGATTAGTGATTAGTAACTACATACTGAAAACGTGCGCAAACGTTATCGATTTACCTGAAAAAAGCAGAACGGGTAAAGCATCGGGGTTTGCTAATGGCAAATTACCAATCACTGATCACCGTTCCTTACCAATCACCAATTACTAATCACCAATCACTAATTTCCGTATTTATTGCGGTACACCTTCCCCCAGTCCAGGCTCTCCCTGCTGTGAGGTTTCTTCCCCTCCCCCGGGTAGCCCAGACCTATAATACACTCCACCAGATAGTGATCCGGGATCTTCAGCAGATCCCTGACGTTTTCCTCCGCTGCCTTTCCATCACCGCTTTTCCTTAGCCTGACCTGGCACCAGCAGCTCCCAAGTTCCAGAGATTCTGCAGCGTACTGAAGGGTGATGGCGGCGATGGTGCAGTCCTCGATGCAGGTGTCGGAGCTGGAGGTGTCCCCCAGGACCACCACAGCCAGGGGCGCGCCGGACAGAAAACCGGCGCCGTGTGCCTTGCAGCGGGCCAGCCTCCTGATGACCTCCCTCTCATCCACGACGATGAACTCCCACGGGTTGATGGACCGCGACGACGGCGACCGCACGAGAGCCTCGGTGAGGAGTTCGATCTTCTCAGGCTCGATGGTTCTGTTTTCAAACTTCCGGACACTGCGGCGGTTGCGGAGGATGTTGAGCATGTAAGACTCCTTTTATTAAGTACGCAGGACGCAGCACGCAGTAATCAAACTCAGAATGTAGAATGTCAAACACAGAAGGAAAGACTAAGTTGCTGCAAATACGACTAAGGAGTATTTGGTTTATTCTACGTTCTATGTTCTATATTCCACATTCTTGCTCATACCAATCACTAATCACCAATCACTAATCACTGACTTTTAATACTATCTTCCCCCTCACGTGGTGCGTTGCGCTCATGTCGTGGGCCCTGGCTGTCTCCTTAAGGGACAGGACCTGGGAGACAACGGGCTTGATGCGTCCTTCGTCCAGGAGTTTGGCGATGGCTGTCAACTGTTCGGCGTTGGGCTGGACGAAGGCACCTGCGCCCCGAACTCCCAGGCCGGCAGCTTTGCTCTCATCAGGCGGACCCAGCAGGGACACGAGGATCCCCCCTCTCCTGAGTGTCTGCCAGGATCTG
>CP070698.1:224765-227329 GCA_020349685.1 bacterium | reverse complement strand
GCGACCGCCAGAAGGCTCTGTTGGCTCTCGCCCTGTTGACGGAAGAAATGGATGCACTCGAAGGCGTCAACGCAGAGTTCCGCCGGATCGCCATCCCGGAATCGGCCCGCGCCGCCGACAGCATCACCGACATGACGGACCAGGAGCTGATCCGTAACCTCGTCGATGTCGGCTACGAGCTCGGCGGCAACCCGAAGAGCTGGAACGAAGGCTCACCGAGCCTGTACCGCATCCCAGAGTAACCAGTACCCAGTATCCAGTACCCAGTATCCAGTACCCAGTACCTAAAACTTAAAACCTAAAACCTAAAACCTAAAACCTGTGCTTTTGAGGTATGAGATTTGAGATATGAGATCTGAGATCAGCTTTATCGACCTTCGCTCCGACACCGTCACCCGTCCCACGCCCGAGATGCGCAGGGCCATGGCCGAGGCCGAGGTGGGGGACGACGTATACGGGGAAGACCCCACTGTCAATCGCCTGCAGGAGACAGCCGCCGACATGCTGGGGTTCGAGGCCGCGCTCTTCGTCCCCACGGGCAGCATGGGGAACCAGGTGGCCCTCGCCGTCCACACGCGGCCGGGCGAAGAGGTCGTGTGCGACGCGGACAGCCATATCCTCCACTACGAGATGGCCGCCATGGCGGCTCTTTCGGGGCTTCTTCCCCGGGTCCTGAGGACGGCCGATGGCTTCCCGGACGCCCAACAGGTCACCGATGCCATCCAGCCGGACATCGGCTACCTGGCCCGGACCGGCCTGGTGTCCCTGGAGAACAGCCACAACAGGGGGGGCGGCGCCGTCATGGAGGTGGAAAAACAGCGGGAGGTTCAAAAGGCAGCCCACTCAAAAGGCGTACCGGTCCACCTGGACGGGGCCCGGATCTTCAATGCGGCGGCCGCCCTTGGTGTGGATGTCAGGGAAGTGGCGAAGGGCTTTGATTCGGTGATGTTCTGTCTCTCCAAGGGGCTGGGCGCGCCGGTGGGATCCCTCCTGTGCGGCTCGACGGATTTCATCAAGGAGGCCCGGCGCGTGCGCAAGAGGTTCGGCGGGGGCATGAGGCAGGCGGGGGTCCTGGCGGCTCCCGGGCTGATCGCTCTGGAGAGGATGACCGGGAGGCTGATTGAAGACCACGACAGGGCCCGTCGTATAGCCGGGGCGCTTGTCCGGCTTCCAGGTATCCAATTTGCCAGCATGCCCCGTACGAACATCCTCGTTTTCACCGTGGGTCCGGAGTGGTTCGAGGACGAAATGCCCGAGGACGGCAACTTCGCCGGGCGCTTTGTCGCGCATTTGAAGGAGAACGGGATCCTTGCCCTGGCGCTGGATAAGAATAAAGTCCGGATGGTGACACACTACGATCTGCCGGAGGATGTGGTGGAACGCACCATAATGGCAGTGTCTAGAGTCTAGTGTCTGGTGTCTGGGAAAGGCATGGTTCCTGTAAGAGCGGATAAGACTGATTTAACAGGGATGAAGGGGATAAAGGGGATTAGAAAGGTATGCCCCGCCTGCCCCGATCACAGTCAAGGGGTTATTCCGGGCAAAGACCCGGAATCCAGAAATGAACGATCCCAGTAAAGGCGGCAATTTGAGCCTCTCGCAGGGGCGCAGAGCACGCAGAGATAAACCTTTATTTCAGGTTCTGGTCTTCCCTGTGTTCCCTGCGTCTCTAGTGAGCGGAGCGAATGAGCGAGAATCCCGGCGTTTGAGCGCCGCAACGCTAAAGACAGTCTCTCGCAGGGGCGCAGAGCACGCAGAGAAAATTAACTATTCAGGGTTAACCCTTTGTTTTGATCCTCCCCGCCTTCCCTGCGGTTTCCGCCGTCGCTTCAGCCTTCGTTAAAACTGCGGCTGAAAAGAAAGCTATGGCGGACAAGCTGCGAGAGGCCGCTTTGAATGGATCTGGCGGCAAAGATCTGAAAGCTCTTTCCCTTTCCCCTTTTACCTTTAACCTTTCCCCTGAACTCAAGTTTAGTGGACACAAAGCGGGATTCACCATAATCTTAAAGTATGTCCGCTAAACTTGAGTTCTTCGCCACCTGCCCCAAAGGCGTCGGCGACATCCTTGCTGATGAGCTTGTCTCCTTCGGCGCCCTGAATGCAAAAGAGTCGGCGGCGGGAGTCTCCTTCGAGGGAACCCTTGAGACAGCCTATCGGGCGTGTCTGTGGTCCCGCGTGGCCAGCCGTATCCTCCTTCCCCTGGCCCAATTTCCGGTAGAAAACCAGGAGGACCTCTACGAGGGGATCAGGGCCGTACCCTGGGAAGAACACCTCTCCCCAGACAGCACCTTCGCGGTTCACGCCAGTGGAAGCGCCGGCACGGTGGATCACACCCACTTCGCATCGCTGAAGGTCAAGGACGCCGTCGTGGACAGGTTCCGGGACCTTTACGGAAAACGCCCCTCCGTGGATATCAGGCATCCTGCCGCCAGGCTAAACCTCCACCTGGCCCGGGGAAAGAGCACCATCAGTCTGGACCTTTCGGGGGAAGCGCTGCACAAACGAGGCTATCGCCGCGAAAAGGGAAAGGCTCCCCTCAAAGAGAACCTGGCCGCAGCCATCCT
>CP070698.1:220834-224665 GCA_020349685.1 bacterium | reverse complement strand
CGTCCCGCAGAGGAGTGCGCTCTCTACGCCAACGCCGCTGCAGCTTTGACCACCACCGGCTACGGCTGCGTTTCTCCTGTACCCGCCCGGAAACAGATCGAGCGGCTCATGTCAAGCCGTTAACGGGAATTTTTTATCCCCTTTCGCCAATAAGGAGACGGCCCTCTAATGCCAGCATTTTTGGTCGCTGTATTGAGCCTCGGCTACGAATCCTACGAGACCGAACGCGAGATCCTCGCGGGCATAGACGCACAGATGATCCTTGCCCCGGCAGACTGCATCACCGAAGAGGAGGTTATCGCCGCGGCCGATGAGGCAGACGCGATCATGGTCAGGGAGGCGCCCGTCACGGCACGGGTACTGGACGCCCTGCCAAACCTGAGAGCGGTCGTCAGGTACGGCGTGGGCGTCGACAACATAGACCTTGACAGAGCCAGGGAAAAAGGAATCTACGTGGCCAACGTTCCAGGATACGGCAACGAGGAGGTTTCCGATCACGCGGCAGCACTTCTGCTTGCCTGCATCCGCACTCTCCCTGCCAGGGAAAAGACTCTGAGGCAGGGGCGCTTCGAAACGGACATAAACGAAAAGATCTACCGCACAGCCGGGAAAACCCTGGGTCTTTTGGGGTACGGAGCCATTGGACGGGTCTTTCTGAGGAAGTGGAGGGGCTTTAATCCGGGACGCGTGCTCGTCTGTGACCCGGCTGTGAGCAGTGATACCGCCGACAGGGAGGGCTTCGAACTGACTGATCTGTCAGTTCTCCTCAGGGAATCGGACTTTGTCTCGCTTCATCTGCCCCTCACGGACGCCACCAGGGGACTCATCGATGAGGCGGCCCTCAGAAGCATGAAGCCGACCTCCATCCTGATCAACACGGCGAGGGGCGGGATCGTGGACGAAGAAGCTCTTGCCCGGGCCTTGAAAGAAGGATGGATTCTCGCTGCCGGTCTGGATGTCTTCGAAAAGGAGCCGCTGCCGCCAGGCAGCCCTCTTCTTGGATTGGACAACCTGATCCTCACGGGACACGTGGGCTGGTATTCCAAGGACTCTGTCAAGGAGCTGCAGACGCGGGCCGCACGGGAAGTTGTCCGTACACTGACGGGAACCAAACCGGAAAACTGGGTAAACCCCTGGTAGCGCCAAGGGTTAAAGAGGCGGACACTATGGACAAGCGAAAGGTTTTCGACACGCTGGTCAGGACAGGCATCGTCCCCGTGATAAGGACCGACAGCACTTCGGACGCCCATGCCGTGGTTGAGGCGCTCGAAGCAGGCGCCGTCGGCATCGCCGAGATAACCATGACCACGCCCGGCGCCATCGACATCATCGACGACCTTGTCCGCACCCGCGGAGAACGCCTCCTCGTGGGTGCCGGGACGGTTACAGACCTCGACAGGTGCCTCAAGGCCATCGCCGCTGGGGCCCGTTTTATCGTAACTCCAACCTGTGAACTGGAGATCGTCCGCGCCTGCGTCCAGAGGGAGATTTGCGTTATCGGGGGCGCACTCACACCCACCGAGGTTATGGAAAACTGGAAAGCAGGCGTAACAGCCGTGAAAGTATTTCCGGCGTCGGTCTTCGGCGCCCGGTACCTCACCATGCTACAAGAGCCTTTCCCTCACATACCCCTGGTTCCCACCGGTGGCATCACCCTGGAAAACCTGGGTGACTACCTGCGTGCCGGAGCGGCCTTCGTGGGCGCCGGTGGAGATCTCGTTCCCAAGGCAGCTCTCCGCGACCGAAAATTCAGCAGGATCACCGAGCGTGCGAGACTCTACGTATCCGCCGTAAAGGCGGCAAGGGGCCAGATGACCTCCACCTGAGCGACCAAGACCCCGCTTCGGCACCTTCATTTCAAATCGAAACCGTTCTCCAAGGACCTAACCATGCTCCAGGCCCGTGACGGGATCCTTCTTTTCGTGATCTTTACCTCCATCACCACTGGAATCCTGTATCCTGGAGTGGGGGAACCCCTGATCCCCTACCCCAAGTATTTCATGATGGCTCTGCTCTTCCTGAGCTTTGTATCTTTACAGGTGGGCCAGATCTTCCGTATATTCCGTTTAGAGCCACGGAAATTGTCCCTGTTAATTGCCGCAAAGCTCCTCATCCTGCCCGTGGTTGTGTACTTTATGTTCCACGTTACAGTACCGCGGTACGCTCTGGCCGCCCTGTTACTCAGCGGTGTTTCCACAGGCGTCCTCTCACCCTTTTTCTCCATAATAGTCGGCGCTAACACCCCACTTGTCCTTTCGATGGTGGTGACATCTTCTCTCCTCGTCCCCTTCTCACTGCCCTTCCTCGTCAAGGGACTTACAGGAAGCGGTCTCGAGCTCTCTCTATGGTCCATGATCCAGCTTCTATCCATGGTGGTGTTCGTACCCATCGTCCTGGTTGAGCTCGTCAGGAAATGGGCTCCGAAAACCCTGATGGGACTGGAAGAGAGCAGATTCACTGCCTCCCTGGTGCTGATCGCCATGACCAACCTGGGCGTGTTCTCTAAATATTCGGAGTACTTCCGAGCCGAACCCGGGACGGTTCTTGCCGCCCTCGGTGTAGCATGTTTCCTTGCCATCTTCTTCTTTTTGGCTGGTCTGGCCTGCACAAGAGGAAAAGACCTGTACGATCAGTTGTCCGTTGTCATCTGCTTTGCGGTGATGAACAACATTCTTGTACTCGTTTTCGCCTCCGAGTTCTTCGGTCCCCTGGAGACCATCCTCGCGGCGGTCTATTCCATCCCCTTTTACGGCATCCTCATCCCCCTCAGGTTTTACGGGGTCTGGAAGGGAGAAAAACGGAACAAGGGACAGGTGACAAGGGAACCCGGATCAGGGAACGCGTTTAAATGAAGTCCCGGTATCCTGAAACCTCCCTTCCGGTATCCTCCTGTCTTCCTCTCGAACTATTCTCCTCCCTCGACGGAATCCCCTATATCCTCATTTTCCATTTCCTGAACCCTGGATAAACTGATCGGACTCCCTTATATTGCTTTAAAAGCAGGAAAGAGCCTCCGACACCCCGTATTCGACCAAGCAGCGAAAGGAGAAAGGCATGCTCAGTGACCTGGTCAGGAAGAGCCGGAGTTACCGGCGTTTCGACGAGAGCCGAATAATTGATGAAACGGACCTGAAAGAACTGGTGGAGCTTGCCAGGCTCACACCCTCCTCAGGCAACATGCAGCCCTTGAAATACCTCATCTCCAACAGATCCGACCTTAACGGGCGCATCTTCCCTCACCTTCAATGGGCCGGGTATCTCAAGGACTGGCCCGGACCGGAAGAGGGAGAACGGCCATCGGCGTATATCGTCATCCTTCGGGATACCAGCATCTTCAAGGCCCAGACCTGCGACCACGGCATCGTGGCGCAGACGATGCTCCTAGGAGCAGCTGAAAAGGGTCTGGGCGGCTGCATCATAAGCAACATGGACAGAGATGGGCTTGTAAAGGACACCGGGATCGAGGACCACCTCGAGATCCTCCTGGTCCTGGCCCTGGGCAAGCCGGCAGAGGAGGTGCGTATTGTTCCCGCAAGCACCGCGGGCGATATGAAATACTGGCGGGATGAAGAGGGCGTCCACCACGTGCCGAAAAGGAGCCTGGAGGAGATCATCATCAAACGGTGACCGGCGACCGTGAAGTTAAATCTCAGATCTCATATCTCAGATCTCAGAAAATGAACCGGAAAAGAACATGTTTGCTCCTTGGGAATACCTGCCAGATACGGGGCGCACTTCGGAAAACAGACATAAACCTCTCCGGGCATGGCAACTCTCGGTGGTTTAGTCGAAGTTCTGTTCCATAGGTTTTTTCATTCTTCCCTTTGAGAT
>CP070698.1:216996-220734 GCA_020349685.1 bacterium | reverse complement strand
TCTATCGCAATTACCGAAGATCGAAGCCTGGAAAGGATTCCCCGGCTCAGGAACGTGTCCCGGTATCCGCCCCCCGCCCTCCGGTGCTTCCTGTCAGAGAAAGGGAAAGGGCTGCTCCGGTTCCAATAGACCCTGGCGAGATCAGGGTGGCCGGGTTGGCGGCCTGGTTCGTCGGTTTGTCCGGCGTCTGTGTACCGTGGCTCGCCGGGATTGGCGTCAAGCTGTACCTCCAGTCCATGGGGCACCCCACCTGGCCCATCTCGAGCTTTCTCCATCCGGGAGTGCTCTTCGTGATCCTGGGCAGCACCCTGTTCCTCTGGTCTTCCCCCTTCGTCATCCTGGCCTTCCTCGTCAGATACCGGGTCGCATCCCCCCGCAGGAGGCGGACCTTTCGCGACGGTTTGTGGCTGGCCGGTGTCGCCTACCTTGGCGGCATGGGTGCGGCCGTCATCATATTCCCAGGAGTCTTCTGGGATTTCGACATCCTGTACCTCTTCATACCCATCGGGTTTTTCATCGCCGGCGCCATGCTGCTGGGGTACGGCGCCGGTCTTCTTGCCCTGCGTTTGAGAAGATCCCCGGACGAGAAGGGGTAGGCGCGGGCAGGGTCTTTCCTCATTCCAACCTCCTGTCGATCCTCATAATCAGGCAGGCCGGCCAGGTGCCCGACCTGGAACTTTCCCACCGCATTGCCTCCGGTGCAGTGCTAAACTTGATGTGTGGGAATAGTGAAAGGGGGATCGACATGCTCAGGAAGCTTTTGATTTCCATGGCACTGCTTCTGCTGGCGGCAGCCATGGTCACCGCGGGGACTATCACCCCCGGCGAGACGCGGCAGGCCGTGGGGACTGTCAGCGCTGTTGACCTTGCCGCAGCCGCCGTGGTGGTGGAGGCTCCCATCGAGGCGGGGACGCTCACCGTGGGTGTCACCATGAAAAAGGGCGCACCCGTTACACGGAAAGGTTCAGCCATAAGCCTTTCCGACATCAAGGTGGGGGACAAGGTCACTCTGACGTACACCCGGGAAGGAGACCGGCTCGTCGGGCTGGATATTAAAGCCAGGTAGAAACAGGCATTAAAAGCAGCTGCGGACATGATAAGAACCTCTCCAGGGCGCGGGTTACGCGTTCAGAGGATTTTTCACCATTTCGAGGATGTTTAAGGCGCGGCCCGAAAAGCCTGTGAAAAGTCAGTTAGTGGCGCTGATCCGAAAGGGGGTTGTCCATGGCGGTAAAGGAGTATGTCAGCAAGGCAGAGGTCGGTAAGGTCTGCAAGGAGCTCGGGATCAGCGACTGGACCGTGCGCACGGATACCAGAGTGCCGGTAAAAGAGGCGGAGGCGATCTTCCGGAAGGTCAAGCCGGCCGACCTTGACATCGACCTGGAAGAGTTCCGCAAGGGGCTCGAGATCGAACTTGAGCACGGCACCATGTTCAAGGACGCCAACGTCACCAACAACCATCCGCTCCTGACCGGAAAGATCGTCGTCGCCCATTTCAAGGAGATGCTCGATTACTACCTGCGCCTGGAGGTGGCCGAGATCGAAGGAGACATCTTCAAGGCTCTCCTCGCCGGCGACGCCGACAAGGCGGCCGCCAAACAGAGAAAACTGTCCCGCGCACGACTGGAACTGGCCCAGTGGGAGGAAAAGCAGCTGCAGAGCCGCGCTTAAGATTCAGAGTCTTAATCTTACCAGCATAATGTTTCACCTTTGACCGCTTTCAGGGAACCGGGATTGCTTCGGCAGGGAGTCTGCCTCGAAATGACTCCAATCTGAGGCTGGATTTCTGGGATTAGAGCTTCGTTTTACATGTTTCCCTGTTATTTCGATCCTCTCTGTGTTCTCTGCATGAGCCCTTACCATTATTTAGGAGAGGCGTTGCCAGACACTAGACACTAGACACTAGACACTTCTCCTCCCTCTACTCTGTGTTATGATCTTCAATGGGCCGGAAAACTTCCGTGCGCTCATTCAGACATTTTGATCCGGAGGATCCTGTTTTGAAGGACGTTAAGAACGCTTATGACGTGATCGTCGTGGGGAGCGGATTCGCGGGGCTGGCTGCGGCCATCGAGGCCCGTGAGGCCGGGGCGCGGGTGGTCGTCCTCGAAAAGATGAAAGCTGTCGGCGGGAACTCCGCAATCAGCGATGGCGGTGTCGCCGCGGCAGGCACCGACCTCCAGGAAAAGCACGGTTTCAAGGACTCTCCGGAGCTGATGTACCGGGACATGATGAAAGCGGGACTCGGGATCAACCACCCGCGTCTCGCGCGGGAGGTTGCCGAGAGGTCCAACGAGGCCTTCCGGTGGTCCGTCGACCACCTCGGGGTCGAGTACATGGACCGGGTGGATCATTTCGGGGGCCACAGCGTTCACCGCTGCTATACGGCCGCGGGCAGGACCGGCGCCACGATCATCAAAAAGCAGGTGGAAAAGCTCAAGGAACTGGGTGTCGAGATCCGGCTGGGGGTGTACCTGAAGACCTTCGTCCAGGATCCTGACGGCAGGGTCTGCGGCGTCGAGGTGCGCGAGGGCTACGACTACAGGGACCCCGAAGCCGGAGTGGACGAGGTTTTAAGGGCCCGGAAGGCGGTGGTCCTTGCCACGGGAGGGTTCGGAAGCGATCTTCCCTTCCGGTCTGTTCAGGACCCCCGCCTCACCGCCCAGGTGGACACGACCAACAAACCCTTCGCCACGGCCCAGGCTCTGAAAGAGGCCCTGAGGCTGGGCGCGGCCCCCATCCACCTGTCCCACATCCAGCTGGGACCCTGGACCTCCCCCGACGAGAGGGGTTTCGGTGACGGCCCTGTTTTCGCCGACTATATCGTCTTTCTCTACGGAATCATCGTGGATCCGGCAACAGGCCGCAGGTTCGTAAACGAACTGGGAGACAGAAAGGCGGTGTCCGACGCCATCCTGGCGGCCGGGCATCCGTGCATCGGTATCGCGGACGAGGCACCCGTCAAGGCCCAGGGGTGGGACCTGAGCCGCGCCCTCGACAAAGGGGTCGTCAGGAAGTTCGGTGATCTTAAGGAGCTGGCCGCGGCCTACGGGGTCCCCGCCGACGAGCTGACGGCTGCTGTGGAGATATTTAACGGATGCGTAGTCAAGGGGAAGGACGAGGAGTTCGGAAAACCCATCCTTCCGGACGCGGCCCCCCTTGCGAGGCCTCCGTACTACACCATGCGCCTGTGGCCGAAGGTCCACTACACCATGGGCGGTGTCGGGATCGACATCAACGCCCGCGTCATCGATCTGGACCTCAAGCCGATCCCCGGACTTTTCGCCGCCGGCGAAGTTACGGGCGGGATCCACGGCGCCTGCCGCCTGGGAAGCTGTGCCATCACCGAGTGCCTGGTGTTCGGGCGGATAGCGGGGAAAAATGCGGCTGTAAGCTCAGAGCTGCAAGCTTAGAGCTAAGAGCAATGAACCTGCAGCTCACCGCCCCGAGCTAACTGCTGTAAACCCTCAAACGTTAAACCGCACGTGGAAGATCTCCCCGTCCTTGACGATGTAATCCTTCCCCTCGATCCTCAGCTTGCCCGCTTTTTTAGCCTCGTTTAGGCCCCCCAGGGCGATGCACTCCTCTCCCGAGATCACTTCCGCACGGATGAAGCCCCTTTCCAGGTCTGAGTGGATTCTGCCGGCTGCCTTGACGGCGGGTGTGCCCTCGGGGATGGTCCAGGCCCTCACCTCATCCTCCCCCACGGTGAAAAAGGTGGTGATGTGGAGCTGGGCG
>CP070698.1:211791-216896 GCA_020349685.1 bacterium | reverse complement strand
GAGATTTGAGATCTGAGATCTGAGATTTTTCCGATCACCGATTACCGATCCATGACTTTACCCCTCAATTTTTTCATCTGCCCACGCTTCTTCTTCGCTTCCAGCTCCCGGGTCCGGACTGCCTTGGACTTGCGTGTGGGGACCCTTTTTCTGGGGACTTTTTTACTCTCCTCGATCCTATGGGCGAGGCGCTCAAGGGCGTCCTCCATGTTCCGGTGCTGGGAGCGGTGGCGGCGGCCGATGACGACGATGCCGGTTGGCAGGTGCTGGAGACGGACGGCGGAATCGGTGACGTTTTTGTGCTGTCCTCCCGGACCGCTGGCCCGGAAGGTGGTAATGCGGCACTGTTTTTTAAGATCGCCGAGGTCCATGGAAATTGAGTGTCCAGGAGTCAGGAGCCAGAATTCAGTAGACAGGAAAAATGATGACAGTTTGGTGTTCCGGGTCTTTTCTGATTCCTTACTCCTAACTCCTGGCTCCTGCTATTACCCCACCTCGTTGTACGGTCGCACCCTGAACCCTGCCCCCATCCCCTCCGCTATCTTCCGGCATGCCTCGATATCATCCGCCGGGTGGGCCACCACGGTCAGGACGGTGTCAAGGCCCGCGGCGACGCACTTCCGGGCAAAGTCCAGCAGGGAGCCGTAGGGGTCTGGCCCCAGGTTCGGGCGGCACAGCTTCTCGAAAGTATTGGCGTCCTGGGCGTTGAGACTGATGGAGACGGTGTCGACGGCGTAGGTGAGGTCCGGGACGATATTTTTCCGGTGGTACAGGTTCGCCAGACCGTTCGTGTTGAGACGGATCTTCATGGAGGGCTCAAGGTCCTTGATCCTGGAGGCCACCTTGAGGATCTCCGGCAGGCGGAGGGTGGGTTCGCCGTATCCGCAGAAGACGACCTCGGACCGGTCCTTCCAGCCCTCGTCCTCCAGGGCTTCGAGCATCTCGTCGGGTGAGGGGTCCCTGCGAAGGCGCAGGTCATGCCCCTTGACGACGGGGTCGGTGCTTCTCTGACAGAAAGTACAGGCGTTTGTGCAGCTGCCGGTGACGTTGAGGTACACCGAATCCCTGATGGTGTAGGCGAGGCGGGAGGAGGGGAGATCCACCGGTAGTCCGAAAAATCCGACGGCGTTCCTGGTGGTGATCCTTGCCACATCGTTCACCGACAGCCCCTTGATCCCGGCGATACGCTCGGCCACCAGGTGGACGTAGGCAGGTTCGTTGCGCTGCCCCCGTTGAGGGTGCGGGGTGAGGTAGGGGCAGTCGGTCTCAACCATCATGCGTTCCAGGGGAACCAGCGACAGGATCTCCTCCGACCATTGTCTGTTCTTTCGCCCTTCGTAGGTTACCGTGCCGGTGAAGGACAGAAAAAGACCCATCTGAAGAAAAGCCCTCGCGTCATCGGCCGTCCCGGAAAAACAGTGGACCACGCCGCCCCTTTCAGGGACCCCTTCCTCCTGAAGGATCTTCAGGGCCCTCGGGTAGGCGTCCCGGACGTGGATCACCACAGGCTGTCCGGTCTCCTTGGCGAGGGCGAGGTGAAAACGGAAAGATTGTTCCTGGAGATCCCTCGGCGAGCGGTCACGGAAAAAATCGAGACCGGTCTCGCCTACGCCGACGACCCTTTTGCGCCGGGCCAGTTTGGCCAGTTCCTCCATGGCGAGTTCGTCAACGCCCGACGCGTCGTGGGGGTGGATACCCACGACGGCGGAAACCTCCCCGTACTTTTCGGCGATCTTGAGGGCCCGCCTGCTCTCGGGCAGTGTTGACCCCACTGTGACGATGTGTACGACCCCCGCGGTGTGAGCCCTTTCAAGGACCTGCTCCAGGTCGGCATTGAACTGACGCATCTCCAGGTGGGCGTGGGAATCGATGATATACGGTTTCATCAGGTCAGGTGTCCTTTTGAGTCCTGGGTGAGCCATCCATCGAAGGTCTTGGTGTCCCCCGAGAACTCCCAGCGTGGCCCATGCCAGTCACGGATAGGCAGAACCCTCGCTTCCTCCCCGGTCGGGGTCGCCAGATCGAAACACGCTACATCCTCTGACACCACGGAACGGGCGAATGGGATCCCCCTCCACTCGCGGCCCGGGTAGTCGAAGCGTATATCTAATTCCGCCATTAATTTCCGAGCCTCGTGCGGATCGAGAAAACGCCAATAAAAATTGTCGAGCGTTCTTTTTTCAATGATATCCAGGAATTTTTCCGGGAGCTGGATCCCGAGTTGATCCGCCAGCAGGTTCCATCGATCGGGCAGGCTCGACATAATGCCGATCAGCACGCAGTACGCAGCACGCAGTACGCAGGAGAAAAACAATACGTCCTATGCAATGGATCTTCAAGATCTATACTGCGTTCTGCGTTCTGTGTCCTGCGTTCTGGCCTCATTTAATGCGTACCCCCACCCCCACCTCCTTGTCAAAGGTGACCAGGGCCAGGCCATCGTCGTCGTGAGCAGCAAGGAGCATGCCGTTGGACTCGACGCCCATGAGTTTGGCCGGGGCAAGGTTGCCCACGACGGCGATGGCCTTGCCCACCAGGTCGGCCGGCTGGTAATATTCGGCGATGCCGGCCACGATCTGGCGCTTTTCACCCGTGTCCACGATCATTCTTATGAGCTTCTTGGATTTAGGTACGGCCTCGGCCTCCAGAACTTTCCCGGTGACCAGCTCCACTCTGGCGAAATCCTCGATGGTTACGACGTTCTCCATACCTTTATCTCCTGGCTTCTGGCTCCTGGCTTCTGACTTCTTGTCTTGCTCTTTCCCTGTTTCGACCTCCGGCACCTCCTCGATACGCGGGAAGAGTGCCGGCCCCCTGAAAGTCCTCGTACCGCCTTGAAAACCGCCCCAACTTTTCAGGGAGGTGATCGTGTGAAGGTCCTTCTTCTGAGCGATCCCCAGCTGGCGGAACATCTTCTGACCCGTCTCGGGCATGAAGGGGTTGATCATCACGGCGACCTGTCTGATGGCCTCGAAGAGGGTGTACATCACGGAATCCAGTTTTGTGTCCTTTCCCTCCTTGGAGAGGGTCCACGGGGCTGCCGAATCGATGTATTTGTTGGCCCTTCCAATGAACTCCCAAACGGATTTGAGGGCCCGGTCGAAGGCGAGGGCCGACATGTGCTCCTCCAGTTCCGCCACGGCCCTGCGCGAAGCCTCGACGAGCTCCCTGGACAGGTCGCCCATCTGCGCATCTGACGGTACGGGCGGGATCACTGCATCCCTGTACTTTTCCAGCATCCCGAGGGAGCGCTGGAGCAGGTTTCCCAGGTCGTTGGCGAGGTCGGAGTTTATCCGTCCCACCAGGGCCGCGTGGGAAAAGTCACCGACGAGCCCGAAGGGGACCTCCCTGAGGAGAAAATACCGGATGGCATCGGCCCCGTACTTGTCGAGAAGCATGTTCGGTTCCACCACGTTGCCCACCGACTTGGACATCTTGCGTCCCTCGACGGTCCACCATCCGTGGGCAAAAACCCTGGCCGGGGGGGCAAGCCCTTCCCCTCTGAGCATGGTGGGCCAGTAGATGGTGTGGGTCGTCAGGATGTCCTTGCCGATGAGGTGCGTGCAGTTGGTCCAGAAGGAGGAGAACCTATCATCATCGGTGGTGTAGCCGGGCGAGGTGACGTAGTTGATGAGGGCATCGAACCAGACGTAGGTGACGTAGTCGCTGTCAAAGGGGATCTCGACTCCCCAGTGAAGGCGGTTTTTGGGCCGGCTGATGCAAAGATCCTCAAGGGGTTTGCGAAGGAACCCCAGCATCTCGTTGCGACGCGACTCGGGCCTTATGAAGTCGGGGTTTCCCTCGATGTGCCCGATGAGCCAATCCTGGTACTTGCTCATCCTGAAGAAATAGTTGCTTTCCTCGATCTGAACGACACCGCGGCCGCAATCGGGACAGTTGCCGTCAACCAGGTCCTTCTCGGTCCAGAAGCGCTCGTCCGGAACGCAGTACCAGCCCGAATAGGAACTCTTGTAGATATCACCGCTGTCGAACAGTTTCTGGAGAAAGTGCTGAACGACCTTGACGTGGCGATCCTCCGTCGTCCGAATGAAATCGTCGTTGGAGATGTTGAAACGACGCCACAGGTCCTTGAAACGCACCACCATCTCGTCGCAGTGTTCCTGGGGTGTCTTTCCCCTTTCCCGGGCGGCCTGCTCCACTTTCTGGCCGTGCTCGTCCGTGCCGGTGAGAAACATGACCTCGCGCCCGGACACCCGCATGTACCGGGCGATCACGTCAGCGGCCACGGTGGTATAAACGTGACCGATGTGAGGAACGTCGTTGACATAGTAAATGGGTGTGGTCACATAAAACGTTTCTTTGCTCATTTCATCTTCTCCCGCAGTTCGTCGATGTCCATCACGAGCGGTTTTTCATCGGCCATGTCGATGGTCACGGTTCGGGTGAAAATATCCACCGAGCGGACCTTTCCAGTCCCCTCCGGAAGAGTCACCTTCTTGCCAATCTTCGGTACACCGCGGGAGGCCTCCCTGTACTGGTCGTATTCGTAGTTCAAACAGCACAGCAGGCGGCCGCATCCTCCGGAGATCTTGTTGGGGTTCAAGATGACATTCTGTTCCTTGGCCATCTTCACGGATATGGGGGCAAATTCCTTCAGGAAAGTGCTGCAGCAAAAGCTCATCCCGCAAGGCCCCACCCCGCCCAGCAGCCGGGCCTCGTCCCTGATCCCGATCTGTTTCATCTCGATGCGTGTGGAAAATTCCCGGGCAAGAGTCCTTACGAGCTCCCTGAAATCAACCCTTTTCTCGGCCGTGAAGTAGAAAATGGCCTTGGACCGGTCCAGGAGGAACTCCACGCGTACCAGCCGCATGGGGATCTCCCATTCCTGGATGGTATTCTGGCAGTACTCAAAAGCCTTCCTCTCGAGTTCCCTGTTCTCCGTATCCTTGCTGATCTCCTCCGGCGTGGCTTTTCTGAGGATGGTCAGCTCTTTGCACCCCCGGCAGCTCAGGACCACCGGCGGTTCGATGACTTCTCCGATGGATTTGCCCTGCTCGGTCTGAACCACGACCTCGTCGCCGGGCCTCAAGGTATGTTCCCCGGCATCGAAATGTGCCGTCCGGTTCTGCCCGCGGATGGCCACG
>CP070698.1:199797-211691 GCA_020349685.1 bacterium | reverse complement strand
TGGAACTGGATGAATTCTTCATCGAGGGCCTCGTACACCTCTCGGCCCTGCACAACGACTACTACAGGTTCCAGGAAGATCGCCTCATGCTCATCGGAGAGAACACGGGCACCGTGTTTTCCATCGGCGATCGGGTGACGGTGGAGGTGGTCGACGTGAACCTCGCCAGGCGCCACGTGGACTTCAAACTGGCGGAGCAAGACCTTGAGGGGTGACAGCCGCCTTCACCGCGAAGACCCTGATTACCCTCAACTCCTTGACCGCATAAAGGACCCTCCCCCGTGTTTGCATGTCAGGGGACAGACGACCAGGGAAGATCAGCTCTCGGTGGCTGTGGTCGGATCCCGGACCCCGACGCCCTACGGGCGGCACATGGCGCGCCTCATTTCAGGTGAATTGGCCGCCAGCGGGGTGACCATCGTCAGCGGACTCGCGCGGGGCATAGACACCGAAGCCCACACAGCAGCTCTGGACCGGGGCGGGAGGACCATCGCCGTGATCGGCTGCGGGCTCGACATCGATTACCCAAGAGGGTCAAAAGAACTGAGGAAGCGCATCATCGCCAGCGGGGCCATCCTCTCAGAGTTCGCGCCCGGCACTCCCCCGCTGCCGAGGAATTTTCCCTCCCGCAACCGGGTCATCAGCGGCCTTTCCCTGGCGGTGGTGGTGGTCCAGGCCAGGGGGCGCAGCGGCTCCCTGATAACCGCCCGCTGGGCCCTGGACCAGGGGAGGGAGGTCATGGCCGTGCCCGGCAGGGCCGACGACCCCCTTTCGGCCGGGCCTGTCGCCCTTTTGAGGGATGGGGCCGCGCCGGTGTGCGGTGGGGAGGACATTCTGCGCCTCCTGGAGCTGGATCACCTTCTCGGACCTCACCTCACCTGTCGGGACAAAAACCCGGAAAGAGATCCCCTTGCAAGGGCGCTCAAACCCGGCCCCCGGCTTCCCGAGGAACTGGCAGCGGCCACGGGAATGCCCCTCTCCCAGGTGCTGGCCCAACTAACAAAGTTGGAGCTCGATGGGCTTGTCCGCCGCGATCCGGGCGGGATGTTCTCGTTGAAATGAGAAAGGCGGCTGGAAGCTTTGAGCTTAAAGCTCTGAGCTTTGAAAAACCTTTCCCCTTGACAAAAGTGGCTATTGTCTGGTTTAGAAGCAAACTCAAAAATACATTGCGAATTGCGAATTGACAATTACGGTAAAAGAATAATTTTCCGTAATCTGTAATCCGCAATCCTGAATCAGGACGACAAACTCTTTTCAGGGGCGGGGAAATCTCATGGGCAAAGATCTCATCATCGTCGAATCACCCACAAAGGCAAAAACCATCGGAAGGATCCTGGGAAAGGATTACGACGTTCTCTCATCCAACGGGCACGTCATCGACCTGCCCGCCAAGGAGCTGGCCGTTGATCCGGAGAAGGAGTTTACCCTCAAGAACATGGTCATCCCCAGCAAGAAGAAGGTCCTGGGGCAGATCTCCAAGGCCTCCAGGGAGGCGGAAAGGGTCCTGCTGGCTACCGACCCCGACCGCGAAGGCGAGGCCATCGGGTATCTCATCAGCCGGCACCTCAAGCTCCCCGACGACAGGGTTTACAGAGTCCTTTTCCACGAGATCACCAAGAGCGGGATCCTCAAGGCCCTTGATAAACCCGGAAAACTTGACGACCGGAAATTCCACGCCCAGCAGGCCCGCAGGGCCATCGACAGGCTCGTCGGATACAAACTCAGCCCGGTGCTCTGGAAGAAGATCCAGAGAGGTCTGTCCGCGGGGCGAGTGCAGTCGGTAGCCCTTCGGCTCATCTGTGAAAGGGAACGGGAGATCCAGGCCTTCATACCCGAGGACTACTGGCTCGTGCATTCGATCCTTGGCGCCGATCAGCCACCCGTCCTCAAGGCCCGGGTCACTTCCCTGGATGATGGGAAGACCTCACTGAAGAACGGCCGCATACCGGACGAGGCCACGGCCCTGAAGATCAGATCTGTTCTGGAGGGGGAAGCGCACATCGTCAACGACCTCGAAGTCAGGGAAAGTGCAAAGTCGCCGCCTCCCCCCTTCATCACCAGCACGCTGCAGCAGGAGGCCGCCCGAAAACTGAGGTTCACGGCCAAGAAGACCATGATGGTTGCCCAGCAGCTCTACGAGGGCATCGCCCTCGGTGAACGGGGCACCATGGGCCTCATCACCTACATGAGGACAGACTCCGTCAGGGTGTCGGCCCAGTCCGTTGAAACAGCACGGAAACAGATCGCAAGTCACTTCGGCCAGGAGTTCGTCCCCGCCTCCCCCCGCCACTACCGGAACCGGAAGGGAGCCCAGGATGCCCACGAAGCAGTCAGGCCCAGTCAGCCGGATCTGAGACCGGAGGATGTTTCATCCTATCTCGACAGGGACCAGGCCCGCCTGTACGAGCTGATCTACAGACGGTTCCTGGCATCCCAGATGGAGAACGCGCGGATCGAGCGAACGAAAGTTCAGATCACTGCCGGTACCATCGGTCTCACCGCGTCCGGACAAAGGATCCTCTTTACGGGTTTCACCGCCCTTTACGAGGAAGGAAAGGACGACAACAACGACGGGGAGGTCACCCTGCCCCCCCTCAAAGCGGGACAGGAGCTCGGGCTTGTCGAAGTGGATCTTCAGATGAAGACCACACAGCCTCCTCCGAGGTACACGGAAGCGACCCTTGTCAAGACCATGGAGGAGAAGGGGATCGGGCGGCCGAGCACCTATGCCGCCATCCTCGACACCATCAGGAAGAGAAAATACGTCGTCATGGAGGACAAGAGAAGGTTCTTCCCCACCTCGCTGGGGCTGGGAGTCAACGACTACCTCGTCAGCCGCTTTCCCCGCCTGGTGGACGTCCAGTTCACCGCCCACCTTGAGGATGAACTTGACCTGGTGGAAGAGGGGGACAAGACCTACCTGCAGGTCCTGGAAGCTTTTTACGATCCCTTCACCTCGGAACTGATATCCGTGGAAGAAAAGGATGAGGACTTCACCTGGGGTGAGACGGACCTCACCTGCCCCGAGTGCTCAAAGCCTCTCATGGTCAAGATGAGCGGCAGGACCGGGGAGTTCCTGGCATGCAGCGGCTACCCCGAGTGCCGCTTCACATCGGATTTCGAGCGGACCTCCGACGGAAAATTCCACCTGACCAAAGGGGAAGAGCGCCCCGAAAAGTGCCCCGAGTGCGATGGCCCCATGACCGTCAAACAGGGTCCCACGGGTCCTTTCCTCGGCTGCACGCGCTATCCCGACTGCAAGGGAACAAGGCCCTTCACCACCGGAATAGCCTGTCCACGGGAGGGCTGTGACGGTCAGCTCATCGTCCGCCGGACCCGGAAAGGAAAGACCTTCTACGGCTGTTCGTCCTATCCCAAGTGCGATTTCGCGGTCTGGGACGAACCGGTTCAGACGCCATGTCCGGTCTGCGAATTCCCGGTCATGACGCGGCGCTCGACGAAAAGGGGCGACGTGCTGACCTGCGCGAACAAGGAGTGCCAGAACAAGGTCCAGGGAGATGGATCTGGTTAACGTGATCGGCGGCGGCCTCGCCGGATGCGAGGCCGCGTGGCAGATCGCGCTCAGGGGATTTGCCGTCCGGCTTTTCGAGATGCGCCCCGACGTCCCATCACCGGCCCACCGGACCGGCGATCTGGCTGAACTGGTCTGCAGCAACTCCCTCAAGTCACTAAGAACGGACCGCGCCTCGGGCCTCCTCAAGGAGGAGCTTTGCCTCGCCGGGTCCCTGATCCTGGATACAGCCCTTAAGACGGCGATCCCCGGCGGGTCCTCCCTGTGCGTTGACCGATGCGAATTTGCCCGCACGGTGACGGATCTCATCGGCCGGTCGCCTCTCATTCAGGTCGTCCGGGAGGAAGTGACGACCCTCCCCGAAGAGGGCTTCGTCCTCATCGCCTCGGGCCCGCTGACCTCGGGCGGACTGGCCGATACCATCCAGAGCCTTTTGGGAACACAATCCCTTTTTTTCTATGACGCCATCGCCCCCATCGTGGAGGCCGACACCATCTCGTGGGACGAGGTGTTTGTTCAGGACCGCTACCAGGACCCCGGCTCCGGGGCCTATGTCAACTGCCCCCTTGACCGGAGCCAGTACGAGTCCCTGGTATCGGCCTTAAGATCAGCCGATCCGCTAAAACCCCACGAATTCGAGGAGGCACGCTATTTCGAGGCCTGCATGCCCATCGAGGAGCTCGCATCCCGGGGGGAGAGGACCCTGGCCTTCGGGCCCCTGAGACCCGTGGGACTGATCGATCCTAGAAGCGGCAAAAGACCCTATGCCGTGATCCAGCTGCGACCCGAGAACAGGGCGGCTACCTCCTACAGCATGGTGGGTTTCCAGACCCGTCTGCGCTTTCCGGATCAGGAGCGGATATTCAGGACCATCCCGGGCCTGGGCAGCGCGACCTTCGAGCGCCTCGGCACCATACACCGGAACACCTACATCGACGCCCCTTCGGTGCTGGACACTGCGCAGAGGTTCCGTAAGGATCCGCGGATCTTCTTTTGCGGTCAGGTAGCCGGTGTGGAGGGCTACGTCGAATCGACGGCGAGCGGCCTCTTAGCGGGGCTTAACATTTCTGGTCTCCTGGCAGGTCGCCAGCCTGTTCCTCCACCGGAAACCACCATGACAGGGGCGATCCTGAGAAAACTCACCGATACCGGGGTCTCGCCCTTCACGCCGGTTAACGCCCAGTTCGGTCTCCTGCCCCCTCTGCCCGACCCGAAGCAGAAGAAGGACGTGAAACGGCGGATGCTGGCAGAGAGGGCGTTGAGGGATATGGGGGAGTGGCTGGAAGAGCAGGACGCAGCACGCAGCACGCAGCACGCGGAATAAGATCAAAATCCGGCAAATTGCATGATATCCAGGAAAAATCCGTTTCGATAATATCACTGTCTTTTTTAAAGAATCGTATGATCCCCTCTCAAACCGGCCATTCCATTTATTAATGTGCTTTTCACAGCTTTAAATAAACAGCACCCGTCTGGGCACTGGATCATAGATGAAATTTTTCCTGCTGCGTGCTGCGTCCTGCGTGCTGCGTGCTCAGGTCACGCTCTCCCCTCTGGACAATACCCTCCAAAACTCCTATTATTTTTGTTTCGGATGGATGAGGGCGGGGTGACTTCTCATGACGGATCGATCTCAGGGTTCCACCACAATTTCTGGATCCGCGAGGCAAAAGCTTCCGGAATTCCTGCTGTACATGGAGAAGGTCCGGGGCTCATCTCCCAATACCGTTTCGGCCTACAGAAGGGATCTTGACGAGTACTTCCAGTACCTGGACGAGAAGAAGCTCCCGCCGGAAAGCCCGGACTCGGTGCGATCCTTCATCGGCTACCTGTTCCGAAGGGGGCTCGCCCGGTCGACGATGGCGAGAAAGGTCTCGGCGGTCAGGTCCCTGTGCCGATATCTTGTCCGGGAGGGTGTCCTGGACAACAACCCCTGCGATTCCGTCCCCACACCCAAGGCTCGAAAGAACAACCCGAGATTTCTGAGCCTCGAGGAGGTTACCGCCCTCCTGGACGGCTCCTCGGGGGACCGCCCTATCGACATCAGGGACAGGACCATCTGGGAGCTTTTCTATTCTTCCGGGATCAGGGTCAGCGAGCTCGCCGGCCTCAACACCGGCGACTGGGATCAGGAAGGGCAGGTCATACGAATCCGGGGCAAAGGCAACAAAACGAGGATCGTTCCCCTTGGCACGAGGGCTTCAGGCCGCCTCCTCGAGTACCTGAAGGTAACCGGTCGATGGCCGGCGACGGAGCACGGCGCGCCCGTATTCCTCAACCGGCATGGGGACCGGCTCAGCGTCCGGGGGATCCAGAAGCGCCTGGAAAACAGGCTCCGGGAATGCGGCCTGGACACGAGGATCAGCCCTCACGTCATCAGGCACACCTTCGCCACCCACCTTCTCGACAGCGGCGCCGACCTTCGGGCCATTCAGGAGATGCTGGGACACGAGAGCCTTCAGACGACCCAGCGATACACCCACGTCACCCTCGACAGGCTTCTGGAGGTCTACGACAGGTCCCATCCCAGATCAGAACGAAAGGGGGGTCGGTTATGAAAGGGACCACCGTGCTGGCAGTCCGACGTGACGGTAAAGTTGCCATGGGCGGCGACGGCCAGGTCACCATCGGCGATACGGTGATCAAGCACACGGCCAGAAAGGTCCGCACCCTTTACCAGGGAAAGATCCTGGCGGGATTCGCGGGATCCACAGCGGATGCGTTCACCCTCTTCGAGCGTTTTGAAAAGAAACTCGAGCAGCACCAGGGGAACCTGTCGAGAGCGGCGGTGGAACTGGCCAAGGACTGGAGGACGGACAGGGTGCTTCGCAGGCTGGAGGCCCTGATGGCAGTGGCCGACCGAGAGAGCCTTTTCCTCATTTCCGGAACCGGGGATGTGCTCGAACCCGAGGGAGGGGCCCTGGCCATCGGCTCAGGCGGCCCCTACGCCAGCGCCGCCGCCAGGGCGCTGCTGGACCACACCAATATGGGAGCAGCCGAGGTGGTGAAGGAGGCCCTGGGCATTGCCGCCAGGATTTGCGTCTACACGAATGAGGAGATCACGATAGAAGAACTGGAATAGAGGCAGTGTCTAGTGTCTAGTGTCTAGTGTCTAGTGTCTAGTGTCTAGGGTCTAGGGTCTAGGGTTTAAGGTCTGGATAAAATATGATTTGTTTAGAGTGACAACTCTCTTCAGGATCTTGAAAATGGGATTTTATCTTTAACAGAAATCTGGAATCTGGAATCTGGAATTTGGAATTATAGCTTATGCCCCAGAAAAACTTCACACCACGCGAGATCGTCGACAGCCTTGACCGCTTCATCATAGGTCAGGACAAGGCGAAGCGTTGCGTTGCGATAGCCCTGAGGAACCGGTGGCGGCGGCAGCAGGTCCCCAAGGAACTCAGGGACGAGATCGCCCCGAAGAACATTATCATGATGGGACCCACCGGAGTGGGAAAGACCGAGATCGCCCGTCGCCTGGCATCCCTTGCCGACTCACCTTTTATCAAAGTGGAAGCCACAAAATTCACCGAGGTCGGGTACGTGGGACGCGACGTGGAATCCATTGTTCGCGACCTCGTGGAACTGGCCATCAAGATGCTCAAGGAAGAAAAGGTCGTGTCGGTCATGGAAAGGGCCGAGATGCTCGCGGAGGAACGGGTCCTCGATCTTCTCCTGCCCAGGAGCGCCATCCGGCCTCCAGGCTCGGAAGAGGGGCAGGGAACGCCTCCGAGCGTTGAAACCAGGGAAAAGCTGCGCCGGATGCTCCGCAATTCCCAGCTGGACGAGAGAGAGGTGGAGATCCAGGTTGAAGAGAGAGCCACGCCCTTTATCGAGATCTTCAACGCCCCCGGAACGGAAGGGATGGACATAAACCTGAAGGACATGATGGGCAACCTGTTCCCGCGTAAGAAAAAGATCCGCAAGGTACGGCTGCCGGAAGCCCTGGAGATCCTGGCCCAGGAGGAAGCGGCCAAGCTCATCGATATGGAAAATGTCACCACCGAAGCCATTTCCCGGGTGGAGCAGAGCGGCATCGTGTTCCTGGACGAGATCGACAAGATCAGCGGGCGCAGCACCACCCAGGGGCCCGACGTGTCCCGCGAAGGGGTGCAGAGGGATCTTCTGCCTATCATTGAAGGAACAACCGTCACAACCAAGCACGGTATGGTGAAAACCGATCACATCCTGTTCATCGCCGCGGGGGCCTTCCACGGAAGCAAACCATCGGATCTCCTCCCTGAACTGCAAGGGAGGTTCCCCATACGCGTCGAGCTCGACCCTCTATCACGGGACGATTTTGTGCGCATCCTGACGGAACCGGAGAACGCGCTGATCCTCCAGTACATGGAGCTGCTCCGGACCGAGGGACTCAAGCTCACCTTCACGCCGGACGCCGTGGAGGCCATCGCGCATATGGCCGAAGAGGTCAACACCAGGACCGAGAACATCGGAGCGAGACGGCTGCACACGATCATGGAAAAACTGCTGGAAGACATTTCCTTTCAGGCCCCCGATCTCACCGACGACGAGATCGTGATCGACCAGAACACGGTCCAGAGCAAACTGGCCGAAGTGGTCGGAGACGAGGATCTGAGCCGTTACATACTCTAATGGAGGTAAGTAAGTTCATGAACCGGGCGATAATAATAGACAGCGACCATGCCAGCCGCCAGATGCTCAAGGGTATCCTCACCAACGAGGGTTTCGAGGTTCAGGAAGCGAACGACGGGCAGAAGGGGATCGCCGCGGTACGCAACCAGGAAAACATCGGTATCATCTTCCTTGCGGACAGGCTGTCCGGGCTGTCCGGGCTCGACACCCTCATTGCCATTCGCAAATTCCAGCCCAAGGCACCCGTCCTGATGATCATTGGGGAAGAGGACAGACAGTCCGCCCAGAGAGCCCTCAGCAGAGGGGCGGCATGGTTCCTGAACAAACCCGTCAAGGTCGAGGACGTTCTTATCGTGATCAGGCACCTCCTGGAGAAAAAACACCTCCAGGAGGTCATAGACCATCAGGTTTCGAGACTGCAGATGCTCGAAAAGCAGACAAGCGAACTGACCCACATCGAGGAGGGCGATCTGCCCCCGGAGGACGTTCTTAAAGAGAGCGATTTTTTAAGCAGATCCATCGATCTCATCTCTGAGGTGCTCGATGCCAAGAAGGTCTCCCTGATGCTCATGAGCCGCGACGGCAAAGAGCTCGTCATGGCCAAGTCCAACTGGATCCTGCCGAGCAAGATCCCCAACATCCGCCAGCCCGTTAACCAGGGCATCGCCGGGCGGGTGGTCAGGGAGGGAGTGCCCTTTCTTGTGGAGAACGCGGCAAAGGAAACGAGAGGTCTGACCAACGAGTATACAAGGCAATACGAGTCCTCGTCCTTTATCGTGACGCCTCTCCTGTGCGGCACCAAGGTCATCGGTGTGATCACAGCCAACGACAAGAAGGACAGGAAGCCGTTTACGGAAGGCGACCTGGCCATCCTCAACACCTTCGCCAATCAGATGTCCATGGCTGTGGCCAACATCTTCATGATGAAGAGGATGGAGAGGGAAAAACTCAAGCTCCAGTTCATAAACGGGATCGTCGAGACGCTCGTGTCCACTGTGGACCCGCCTCAGATATACAAAGCCCTGCTGGGCAAGGTCATGACCGGTCTGAGGGCCACTTGCGGCATCCTCGCCTTCTCGGACCCGGGGGGAAACAAGATCCACATCGAACACGTCGCCCCCGAGGACCAGGTGGAAAAATCCAGTGAGCCTGTTCCCGTGGGAAGCGGGGTCATCTCAACGGTCCTCAGGAATGGAAAGGTGGTCATCAAAAACACAATAGCCGGCGACAGCGGTGTGGAGGTCGCGGCGGATTTCCCCAAGGGTATCACGCCCAGAAACATCGCCGCGACGCCCCTGCTTTCCGGTGACAAAGTCCTCGGCGTGCTCGCCGTGTACAATAAGGAGGAGAACCTTACCTTTGATGACTGGGATAAAGAGATCCTCGAAGCCGTTTCTCCCCCGGCGTCCATGGCCATCAAACAGGCCTGGCTATACCAGAACCTGATCAAGAGCATCGACGAGGTCGTGGAGACGAACAAGCAGCTGGAGGAGGCCAACCAGGAGGTCAGGCAGAGAGTGAAGGAGCTCAACTGGTTGAAGAGCAAGGTGGCGACATGAAAGAACTTATCAAAAAAGCGGACATCCTGCTCGAGGCCCTGCCTTACATAAGGGAATTTACGGGGAAAACAGTCGTCATCAAATACGGCGGCAGCGCCATGGTCAGTGAGGACCTGCGGTCCAATTTCGCCCGGGACATCATCCTGCTCCGCTATGTCGGCCTCAAACCTGTCGTGGTCCACGGCGGAGGACCGCAGATCGGGAAGACTCTCGAAAAGATGGGCAAGGAGTCAAAGTTCGTTCGCGGACACAGGGTCACCGACGACGAGACCATGGATGTCGTGGAGATGGTCCTGGGCGGCAAGGTGAACAAGGAGATCGTGGCCCTTATCCAGAAACACGGTGGAAAGGCCGTAGGGTTGACCGGCAAGGACGGGGGCCTGTTCTTCGCCGAGAAGCTTCTCATCCACGAGTCGCCAGGGGGTGACGGCCCCCCCGAGATCATCGATACCGGAAAGGTGGGGCGGATCATCTCCGTTCATCCGGAAGTGATCCATCGGCTGGATGAGGGCAATTTCATACCCGTCATCGCGCCCGTGGGCGTCGACGTCGATGGAAACACCTACAACATCAATGCCGACTCCGTCGCCGGGGCCCTTGCCGCTGCGCTCAGGGCGAAAAAGCTTGTCCTGATGACCGATGTACCCGGAATCACGGATGAGAAGGGCGAACTGGTCTCCTCCATCGGCAGGGAGCGGCTCGACAGCATGGTTGCCGCCGGGGTCGTCCACGGGGGGATGATCCCCAAGGTGGAGGCGGCGATCTCGGCCCTCGATGGGGGCGTTTCCAAAGTCCACATCGTTGACGGAAGGGTCAACCATGCAGTCCTCCTGGAGATCTTCACCCAGACAGGCATCGGAACGGAGATCCTGCCATGACCGGGGTATATGGAAAGAGCACCCGCGAATATCTGGACGCTGCCGGCAGCTCTCTCTTTCCCAACTACCGGCAGTTCCCTGTGGTCTTCACAAGCGGGCGGGGCAGCCGCCTGCGCGACACGGACGGTAAGGAATATCTCGACTTCGTCGCCGGCATCGCCACCTGCAACCTTGGGCACTGCCACCCGGGAGTGACCCGGGCCATTGTAAACCAGGCCGGACGCCTGGTTCACGTATCAAACTGGTACTACAGTGACGTGCAGGCGATCCTCGCCGAAAGACTGACCTCCCTGACGAACCTGGACAGGGTCTTTTTCTGCAACAGCGGGGCCGAAGCCTCCGAGACTGCGATCAAGCTTGCCCGCAAGAGATCCTTTGAAAAGTATGGCGCCGGGCGGAACCTGATCATCAGCTTTTACGGGGCGTTTCACGGCCGGACCATGAAGGCTCTTACGGCCACCGACCCCAAACATCACCTTGAGGCCTTCTCGCCTTATCCCGAGGGTTTTGTCCACATAGCACCAGGGGACATCGAGAACCTCGAGGGACACCTCCCCAGCGCCAGCGCGCTGTTCGTCGAACTGGTTCAGGGCGAAGGAGGCGTGAACCTTATCGACCGGGATTTTCTGCTCAAGGCCGCCGACCTGTGCCGGAAAGAGGACGTTCTCTTCATGGTGGACGAAGTCCAGACCGGAATGGGCCGGTGCGGGGCCCTCTTTGCGCACCAGGTCTACGGGATCGAACCGGATGTCATGACCCTCGCCAAGGGTCTCGCCAACGGATTTCCCATCGGTGCCGTCCTGGCGAAAAGCGACCTGGCGGCGGCCCTGGGTCCCGGAACCCACGGGAGCACCTTTGGCGGGAACCCCCTCGCCTGCTCCGCGGCCCTGGCCACATTAAACATCCTCGAGGCGGAAGACCTGCCGCGCAGGGCCCAGGCCGCCGGCAAGCGTCTTAGAGGTGGCCTGGAAAAGCTGATGGAAAAATATCCCTCCCTGGTCAAAGGTGTGAAGGGCCTCGGCCTCCTTATGGGCCTGGAGCTGTCGCAACCTGCGGCGCCTTTTGTGCAAACCCTTCTCGAGAAGGGTTATCTGGTGACGGCCGTGGCTGAAACCACGCTGCGGTTCACCCCCCCTCTTACGATATCGGACATCGAGGTGGACTCCGTCCTCGCCGCGCTCGACGAGACCCTAGCAGAAAGTTCAGGGTGAAATATTGAAGAAGAGAGATTTCATAACCCTCCTGGATATGGAACCGGAACAGCTCGCCTCCCTCGTTGACCGGGCCATCCGGATGAAAGAGCTGGGA
>CP070698.1:188499-199697 GCA_020349685.1 bacterium | reverse complement strand
CTCCCCAAAAACCCCTCCACTGCCTTTAACACCTGATCCAGGGGGATTTTTTGCTCACTCCCCGTGGCCCGTTCCTTGAGCTCCGCAACGCCTTCCTTGACACCGCGTCCGCCCACGGTCACGCGCAGGGGGATGCCCAGAAGGTCCGCGTCGTTGAACTTGACTCCGGGGCGCTCCTCCCTTTCATCGAAAAGCACCTCCACACCGGCCCGGACAAGGTCGTCGTAGATCTTCTCCGCGACAGCGTGCACCTCCTCCTTGCCGGGGTCCAGGGAGAGGAGGGCGACCGTGAAAGGAGCGATGGGCACCGGCCAGATGATCCCCTTCTCGTCGTGGTTCTGCTCTATGGCGGCGGCAGCTGTCCGCCCCACACCGATGCCGTAGCAGCCCATCTCGATCACCCGTTCGACACCGCTCTCATCCAGGTAGTGGGCGTTCATGGCCTCGCTGTATTTGGAGCCCAGGTAGAAAATGTGTCCCACCTCGATGCCGCGCAGGAAGGTCAGGGACCCGCCGCAGCGCGGACAGGGATCTCCCGGTACCGCCTCGCGCAGGTCTCCGAAAGCCTTGATGGCAAAGTCTGAAAGGTCCACACCCGTCGTGTGCACATCGACGGCGTTTCCGCCGGTGACAAAGCCGGACATGCGGGAGACGGCATTGTCCGCGTAAAGGGGAACCTTGAGTCCCATGGGGCCGGCGAACCCCACGGGAGCCCCCGTGACCTTTTCCACCACCTCGGGTTCTGCAAGCTCGAGGGTTTCATCGTCCACCATGCGTCGGACCTTGACGGGGTTCACCTCGTGGTCCCCCCGCACCAGGACTCCCAAAGCGCCCTTGTCGCCGTTCATGATGATGGTTTTAACGAGTTCGAGGGGAGAGACGCCGAGAAAGGCCGTGACCTCCTCGACCGTCTTTTTGCCGGGAGTATCCACATCCTCGGGTGTGCGTCCGCTGTCCGCGAAATTACCCGGCACCTCTCCCCTCACCTCGGCCATCTCCACATTGGCGGCATAATCGCAACCGTCGCAGCTGACGACGCTGTCTTCACCGGTTTCTGCCAGCACCATGAACTCATGGGAGAGACTGCCGCCGATCTTGCCTGTATCGGCTTCCACCGCGCTGAACTTGAGACCGCACCTCTTAAAAATGGCCGTGTAGGCCTGGCGCATGGCCTCGTAACTCTCTTCCGCCCCCGCCCTGTCCCGGTCGAAGGAGTAGGCGTCCTTCATGGAGAACTCGCGCCCTCTCATGAGTCCGAAACGGGGCCTGACTTCATCCCTGAACTTGGTCTGGATCTGGTAAAGGTTCTGGGGCAGCTGCCTGTAGGACCGGATGTCGCGCCGCACCAGGTCGGTGAAGATCTCCTCGTGGGTGGGTCCGTAACAGAAATCCCTTCCGTGGCGGTCACGGACCCGCAGCAGCTCCTTGCCGTAAAAGTCCCACCGCCCCGTTTCCTTCCAGAGCTCTGCCGGCAGGATACTGGGCATGAAAAGCTCGTGGGCCCCGGCCCGGTCCATCTCCTCCCTGATGATCGTCTCCACCTTTCGGATCACCCTCAGACCCATGGGGAGGATATCGTAGATCCCGGCGGCGATACGACGCACCATGCCCGACCGGAGCATGAGCTGGTGGCTCACGACCTCAGCGTCGGCAGGGACTTCACGGAGAGTGGGGAGGAAGTATTTTGAATAACGCATGGGAACTCCTGAAATCAGTGTCTAGTTCTAGTGTCTGGTGTCTGGTTCAAGCGCATGAAGAATACAGAATCCGGAACCCGGAAGCAAATGTTCACCCAGGAACCTGCCAGATCTATTTGGCCAGTTCTGACACCTGACTTCTGGCTCCAGACTCCTATTTTACCAACTTCATCACATCGTCCATCAACGCCTCGACCGCCTCCTCCTCCTGCACTTTCTTGACCACCTTCCCCTTCACGAACAGGACCGCCCTCCCCTTCCCGCCTGCCAGCCCGACGTCTGCCTCCCGGGCTTCGCCGGGGCCGTTGACGGGACATCCCATCACGGCGATCTTCAGCGGTTTCGTTATACCGCGGATTCTCTCTTCGACCCTGGCTGCCGTTTCGGCCACGTCAAACTCGGCCCGCGCACAGGTCGGACAGGCCACGACACCCGGTCCCACCCTCAGGCCCAGGGATTTTAACAGCTCAAGGCCGGCATGAACCTCCGGAACGGGGTCTCCGGAAAGGGATACTCTCAGTGTGTCGCCTATGCCCTCGGCAAGCAGCAGGGACAGGGCGGCAGCCGTGCGGACAGATCCAGTCAGGGCCGTCCCCGCCTCCGTCACACCGAGATGAATGGGGTAATCCACCTCATCGGAAAGAAGGCGGTAAGCTGTGACGTTATCCACCGGATCCGAAGTCTTTACGGAAAGCTTGATGGCAAAGAAGTTCATTCCCTCCACGAGTTCGACGGAGCGAAGGGCACTCGCGACCAGGGCCTGGGGTGTCGGATGTCCGTATCTTCTGAGAACGTCCTTTTCGAGGGAACCGGCGTTGACACCGATGCGGATGGAAGCTTCCCGGTCTCGTGCGGCCTTGACGATCTCCTTTACCTTCCAGGGAGCGCCGATGTTGCCCGGGTTGACGCGCACCGCGTCCGCCCCTGCCTCAAGGGAACCGACAGCGAGCCTGTGGTCAAAGTGGATGTCCGCCACGAGGGGGAGCCGCACGTTCTCGCGCAGGGTTTTGAAACCGCGCAGAGCGTCCTCGTCCGGAACGGAGACCCGCACGATCTCGCACCCCGCCGCGGCGAGGGCCTTGACCTGATCCAGTGTCCGCTCATGGTCGGCAGTGGGTGTGTTGGTCATGGACTGTACCGACACGGGCGAGCCGCCCCCCACAGTTATCGTCCCGATCCTGACGGCCCTCGTGGGCCTCCGGACTATGGGAAAAGGAGCCGCCACGGATCATCTGCCCCCAAAGAGCCTTAAAATGTCGTTGTAGGAGATCACCAGGATGAGGAGTATCAGGAGGAAAAAGCCCACCCTCTGGGCGATCTCCCTGGTGCGCAGCTCGAGAGGTCTCCTCAGGATGCCCTCGGCGGTGAGAAATACCAGGTGGCCGCCGTCGAGCACCGGTATGGGGAAGAGGTTGAGGACCCCCAGCTGCAGGCTCAGGAACGAGAGGAACCAGAGGAATTCGGCAAGGCCCGCCCTGGCAGCCTGGCCGCTCACCTGAAAGATCATGATGGGCCCGCCCATGTTCGAGATGGAGGACCGTCCCATGACCAGATCCCGGATGAAGGAGAAGGTCAATCCCAGAAGCTCCACGTTCCTCTCGAAACCTTTGGCCATGGCCTCACCCACCGGAAAACGGCGGACCACGGTTTCGGTCTGGGGGGTGATCCCCATAAGGCCCCTGCCCGTCTTCTCATCCAGGACGGGCGTCACCGTCAGGCTGACCTCCTCCTCGCCCCTCAGGACCTTCAAGGTCATGGTTTTACCCGCGCTGGCGTGGATGATCCGCGCCATCTCGCTCCAGTGGGATACAGGGACCTGACCGAGGGAGAGGACCTTGTCTCCCTTTTGAACTCCCGCCTTTTCAGCGGGATACCCGGGTGTCAGGCCTCCTATGGCGGGTTCCAGGGGCGGCTGGATGCCGATACGGCCCTCCTCGGCCGAGGAGAGATCCAGGTCGAAAGAACGGTCGCCCGCGCGGCCCCGCACCTCGAGGGTGAGGCTGCCGCCTTCGGCCAGGGATAATTTTTCAAAGAGTTTTTCCCAGGTGCCTGCCGGCTCTCCGTTCACGGACAGGACCAGGTCCCCCGGCACGATCCCCGCCGCGTCGGCCGGAGACCCGGGTTCGACCCATCCCGTTACCGGAGGCTTGTCAAAATAGGAAGGGACCGAGGTTCCCACCATGAAATGAACGGGCATGATGACAAAGGCAAAGATCAGGTTCATGACGGGTCCCGCCAGGATCACCGCGGCCCGCTGCAGAGGCGGCCTGGTCGAGAAGAGCGCCGGGTCATCGGGATCCTCAACGACCTCATCGGGACCTTCTCCCTTGAGCTTCACGTAACCCCCCAGCGGTATCCATGAGATGCAGTACTCGGTCTCCCCTCTCGTAAACCCGATCATCTTCGGTGGAAAACCGATGGAGAACCGTTCCACACCGATACCGAGGGCCTTGGCCATTAGAAAGTGCCCCAGTTCGTGTGCCGTGATAAGGAGACCCAGGACGATGATAAAGGACAGGGTGGTGGTCATTTGGTTCGCTCCATGAATTATCTATAAATACCTTGCTGAATGTTTCTTCGATCAACCTCGGAAGACGCAAGCGCCAGCGGTTCGAGCTGGCTCACCATCCCGTGTCTGTCGAAGGGCCGGAGTGAATCCGACTGCCGGAGATCATGCTCGATAGTTCTATTCAGATTCCATCATTTCAGTGATCCTTCGGGCAGCGGCACGGGCCAGCTGATCTCCCCGAAGGATGCCCGAAAGGGTCTTGTCGTCAAACTCCGGGGGCTCGTCCATGACCGCGCGCACGACATCGGCGATCCCGTTAAAGGCCAGTTTCCCGGAGAGGAACGATTCCACGGCGACTTCATTGGCGGCGTTCATGACCGCGGGGATGCCGTTCCCGAGTTTCAGGGCTCTGTAGGCCAGTCCCAGACAGGGGAACATCTCGAGGTCCGGCGCGTGGAAATCGAGCCTGCCCACGGACGCGAGGTCGAGGGGCTCGAGACCCATGTCCAGACGTTCAGGGTAGCTCAGGGCGAAGGCTATGGGGATGCGCATATCGGTGACCCCCATCTGGGCCATTACCGAACCATCCTGGTATTCCACCATCCCGTGGACGATGCTCTGGGGATGGATGAGCACCTCGATCCTGTCGGCGGGGATGTCGAAGATCCATCTCGCCTCGATGATCTCGAGCCCCTTGTTCATCATGGTGGCCGAATCGATGGTGACCTTGGGTCCCATCTTCCACCGCGGGTGGTTGAGGGCCATTGCGGGTGTGACACCGGCGAGGTCAACCCTGTTCCTGCCTAAAAAAGGGCCGCCGGAGGCGGTGAGGATCACTTTCCGGGCAGCCGAACGATCCTGACCCATCAGGGCCTGGAAAAGGGCCGAATGCTCGCTGTCCACGGGTATGATGCGGGCACCTGTGCGCTGTGCCTCCTCGGTGATCAGCCGCCCGGCCGCCACGAGGGCCTCCTTGTTGGCAAGGGCGACGATCTTGCCGGACTGGACCGCCGCGTAGGTGGGCATCACACCTGCCGCACCGACGATAGCTGAGATGACGACGTCGGCTTCGTCGAGGGAGGCCGCTTCCAGGATCCCGTCAACACCTTCCACGACCTCGATCCCGGAACCCCTGAGCTGGTCCCTCAGACGGGAGGCCGCGTTTTCCTGATACACGGCCACCAGTGCGGGCTTATACTGTCTTGCCTGGCTTGCCATGGTCTGCCAGTCGGATCTGCTCGCGAGGGCGGTGACCTTAAAATCCGCCGGCTTGCGCGCAATGATGTCCAGCGCATTACGGCCGATGGATCCGGTTGAACCCAGGATGCTGATCCTTCGAGCCCCGGGCATTACACCGATCCGCCGGACCAGGAGAGTATGTAGTAAAAGAGCGGAACCACCAGCAACAGAGCATCGACACGGTCCAGTATGCCGCCATGTCCCGGTATCAGGGAACCGGAATCCTTCACACCGGCATCTCTTTTGACCATCGATTCCGCCAGATCCCCGACCTGCGCCAGGACAGCGATGCCCAATCCGGCTGCGAGCGCAAAGGCTGGGGACCACGGTACAAGTCCCAGAACCTTCAGGAGGAGAGCGGCTCCCGCCGCGCCCAGGGGTCCCCCCACGGCCCCGGCAACCGTCTTGTTGGGACTGATCTCGGGCGCGAGCTTCCGGCGGCCGAGAGCGGAACCCACGTAGTACGCTGCCGAGTCACAGACCCAGACGACGAAGAGCAAAAAAAGCAGAGATCGCCGTCCTGTCCCGGTCTCCAGGTAGAGGATCACGTGGGCCAGGGACCAGGCCGGGTAGAGGAGCACCAGGGTGCCCCCGGAGAGTTTCACCACGGATCCCTTGGGCTTTTCGGTTAACACCGTCCAAACGAAGATCAGTGTCATCCCGCCCGCCAGACCGGCAGCCAGATGACTGGCCCCGCCGCTCCAGGCACCTGCCACCATGAGGAAAATTGCGGCGACAACCGGGATCCTGGCAGCCACGCTTCCAGCGGCTTGAAGGAGGGCGGCAGCTTCGTGACAGGCTAACAGGATGACAGCGAGAACAGCGAGGACACCCAGGGACAAAGGACCTGCGGCGATGAGAGAAACTGCAAGAGCGCCCAACACGACCGCAGAGAGGACCCTTTTCACGTCTTTCCTCCCTTGACCTGCTCGGAGGTCATACCGAAACGGCGCTCCCGGGAGCGGAAGGTCTCGATGGCCTCATGAAGATCCTCACTGGAAAAATCGGGCCACAGCTTGTCGGTGACCCAGAACTCGGTGTACGCCACCTGCCACAGGAGGAAATTGCTGATGCGCTGCTCTCCGCTCGTGCGGATGAGGAGGTCCGGGTCGGGAATGCCTCGCGTATACAGGAAGGAGGAGAAGGTCTCCGGCCCAATGTCGTCCGGGGAGAGATCTCCTCTCATCACGGCCCTGGCAGCCCCGCGCACAGCCTTGAGGATGTCGTCCCGCCCGCTGTAGCTCAGAGCGAGGGTCAGGGTCAACCCCTCGTTGCCAGCCGATCTTTTCACCACGTCACGCAAGGTGTGCTGAACGTTATCAGGCAGGTCCTCGAGGTGGCCTATGGTGGTCAGGCGCACCTTGTTCTTCATGAGGGTGTTCAGCTCCTTTTTCAGATACTGATCCAGGAGCACCATCAGACCTCCCACTTCCTCCTGAGGACGGTTCCAGTTTTCCGTGGAAAAGGCAAAGAGGGTGAGGTGGGGGATCTTCAGTCGGGCGCACTCCTCCACGACCTTCCGGACCGCGCTGACACCGGCACTGTGACCGGCGATGCGCGGCAGGTTGCGCTCGGCAGCCCACCTTCCGTTACCGTCCATGATTATGGCAATGTGTGCGGGGAGATCCCGGTTCACCTGATGATTACCTCTGAAAAGTCTTTTCGAGGCTTGGGTAACTGGCCCCGGCGCGGGCAGGGCCGATGGCGGGTCGGCTCGTCACAGATCCATGGATCGATCGGTCCTGCGTTTCCTGCGGGTGGGATCCTGATTTAGACCTCGAGGACTTCTTTTTCTTTTTTCTCGATGAGTTCGTCCACCTTCCCGATGAAGCGGTCGGTGATCTTCTGAATCTCATCCTGTGCGCGGTGCAGCTCATCCTCCGAGATGGCCTTTTCCTTTTCAAATTCCTTGGCATCGGAGATGGCGTCGCGGCGGATGTTGCGAATGGCCACCTTGCCATCCTCCCCGTGCCTCTTGACCACCTTGACAAGCTGGATCCTTCTCTCCTCGGTCAGGGGCGGGATGGGAATTCTGATGACCTTGCCGTCGTTGTTGGGGGTCAGTCCCAGATCGGAGCGCATGATAGCTTTTTCGATATCCTTGATGGTGGTCGGGTCCCAGGGCTGGATCACGATGAGCCTGCTCTCGGGAACCGAAAGGGTGGCGACCTGGTTGAGGGGTGACTGGGAACCGTAGTACTCCAGCGTGATGCCGTCGAGGATGGACAGCGAGGCGCGGCCGGTGCGGATGGTTGCCAGTTCCCTCCCCAGGGACTCGATGGTCTTTTCCATCTTTTTTTCCATGTCCTGATAGAGTTCCGCGATCATCGTCAGCCGTCTCCTCCCGTCACAACAGTTCCAATGGGTTCTCCCGTAACAGCCCGGATCATGTTGCCTCTGTTTTTCAGGTTGAATACCATGATGGACATATCGTTGTCCATGCACAGCGCTATGGCCGTGGCGTCCATGACCTTCAATTCCTTTTCCAGGACCTCCCTGTAGGTGAGCTTGTCCAGCTTGACGGCCTCCGGTTCGACCTCGGGGTCTGCCGTGTAGACCCCGTCCACCTTGGTGGCCTTCATGAGGATGTTGGCCCCTATTTCCATGGCCCGCAGGGCAGCTGCCGTATCTGTCGTGAAGAAGGGGTTCCCCGTTCCGGCGGCGAAGATGACGATACGTCCCTTTTCCAGGTGCCTGATCGCCCTCCGCCTGATGTAGGGCTCTGCCACCTGGCTGATGGCGATGGCCGATTGGACCCGCGTGGGAACGCCCTCCTTTTCGAGGGCGCTTTGAAGGGCCAGGGCGTTGATGACCGTGGCCACCATGCCCATATAGTCGCCGGTGGCCCGTTCGATGGTCGTCCTGCTGTCCAGGGCGCCGCGGAAGATGTTGCCTCCCCCGATGACCACGGCCACCTCGACGCCCATGGCGTGGACCTGGACCAGCTCCGAGGCGATGGAACGCACAACGCTCATGTCGAGACCCAGTGGCTCGGACCCGAGAAGAGCCTCGCCGCTGATCTTGAGGAGTATCCGGTCGTATTTGGGGGACTTGTCGCTTTCCACTAATACCCCCGTATGAGTGTAGGGTGTAGAGTGTAAAGTGTAGAGTTAAAACAATGCGCAGCTATCTTCCCCCTCTACACGCTGCACGCTACACTCTACACTCAAAATCGTGCGTCAGCACGATTGATTTTTTTCCTGCCCTTCCCCTACCTCGAACCTGGCGAATCGGTTGATCTTGATGTTCTCGCCCAGCTTGCCCGCCAGCCCCTTGACGTGGTCGAGGACCTTGGTCCCGCTCTCCCTGATGTACTCCTGCTCTTCCAGGCAGACCTGCTGGTAAAACTTGTCGATCTTCCCGTCCACGATGCGGTCCACCACATTTTCGGGCTTTCCGGACTCGAGGGCCTGGGCCTTGTAGATCTCCCTCTCCTTCTCCAGAAGATCGGCCGGGACCTCTTCCCGCCGGACGAACAGGGGGCGGGCCGCGGCGACCTGCATGGCGAGGTCGGCCACCAGCTCCTGAAAATCGTCTGTCCTCGCGACGAAATCGGTCTCGCAGTTCACCTCGACGATGACTCCGATCTTGCCTCCCATGTGGATGTAGGAGCCCACGACCCCTTCGCTGGCCTGGCGCCCGGCGCGCTTGGCGGCGGCTGAAAGTCCCTTTTTGCGCAGGTAATCCACCGCCTTTTCGGCATCGCCCTCACACTCCTGCAGGGCCGCCTTGCAGTCCATGAAACCGGCACCGGTCTTTTCCCTGAGCTCCTTGACCAAAGATGCACTGATGCTCATTCCTCTTCCTCCTCGAAATCACTTTCATCGGCCTCTTCATCCGTCCCGGCCGTTTCTTCCGCAACAGTTTCCCCTTCCGGGGCCTCATCGGCCGCAGGGGACTCTACCCGGGCCTCCCTGGCCTCCGCAGGCGCTTCCACGACACCCACCTCACCGGCCCCGACCAGCTGCTGCCCCTCGATGACCGCGTCGGCGATCTTGGAGGTGAAAAGGCGGATGGAGCGGATGGCATCGTCGTTGCCCGGGATAACCATGTCCACCAGGTCCGGATCGCAGTTCGTGTCCACGATGGCCAGGATGGGGATGCCCAGTTTCCTGGCTTCCTTGATGGCGATCTCCTCGCGCTTGGGGTCCACCACGAAGACGGCGTCGGGGAGTTTGCCCATGTCCTTGATCCCGTCGAGGAACTTGGCGAGCTTTTCCTTCTCCTTCGTCAGGTTCAGGATCTCCTTCTTGGTCAGGTTGCCCCAGCTCTTCTCTTCCTCCATGGTCTCGTATTTCTTGAGCCGCCCGATGCTCTTCTTGATGGTGGTGAAGTTCGTGAGCATCCCGCCGAGCCACCGGTGGTTGATGTAGGGCATCCCGCACCTCTGGGCCTCCTCGAAGATGGACTCCTGGGCCTGTTTCTTGGTGCCCACGAAGAGGATGTTCCCTCCCCTGGCCGAAAGTTCCCGTACGAAGCGATAGGATTCCTTGAACTGACGCAGGGTCTTCTGAAGGTCGATGATGTAGATCCCGTTGCGGGCCCCGAAGATGTACCTCTGCATCTTGGGGTTCCAGCGCCGGGTCTGGTGGCCGAAGTGGACGCCGGCCTCCAGCAGCTGCTTCATGGTAATGACTGACATTTTCCTTTCCTCTCTTTCGGTTTTTTTACCCTCCGCCCCTTCGATTCCCTGGGAACCCGCTTTCACCGCATGCGCAAGCAGGCACCACCCACCGGACCCGGGGCGTGCGTAATGGTTAACCAAGCTTGCTTAGCAGAAAAAACCGGTAAGGGCAAGAGCTGGCAGGTTTATTCTTATACAGTACTCAACACACAGCACGCAGAAGACGAGCGCTGTTCCTGTGAAAGCGTCGATATTGAACGCAGAGTACGCGGAGGGGCGCAGAGGAAATCAGGATCAAGGGGGAAAGCGGTTTCATTAAATGCGGCGACTTTCACCACAGAGGTCACGGAGGACACTGAGCAGATCAAATTCAGACAGGAAACAGCAATCCCAATTAAAAACGGTAAAATCTGTTGAACACAAAGTTACACAGAGTAATTCCCATTAAGAGTTAACAATATTTAGATAATGTTATCTCCCGGTTCTTACCTTAAACTTTGCGTAATTTGCGTTTGATGCTTTTTACCTCTTTTGCAGGTATTTGCAATGGATTCCGGATAGTCATGCCTCTGGCAGGACTTCCGGAATAACGATCGCCTTCCCCCATCCCTTTTATCCCCTTCATCCCTGTTAAATCAGCTTTTGCCGCCTCTGCAGGAACTGCTGTTAACCCCTCGTTAAGCTTTTCTCTGCGTCCTTGGCGGCCTCTGCGGTAAATCAGCTTTTGCCGCTTTTGGCAGAATGATTCTTCAGCTCTTTTTTCAGTCGATGCGCCGCCATGACGAAGCTGTCGAGCTTGGTCTCCACCATCTGGGACAAGGGGTTCCCGTCGGTCTCCAGGGCCAGGAAGGGCAGGGGCAGATGCCTGCTGTTCGCTTTCCAGAACCGTCCTCCCTTTCGCGAGAAAAGGTGCTTGTCCTCCTCGAGGCGCTTGGTGATCACTGCCTCGGCGATGCGGCCGGGCATGCAGCCGAAGGGACTGACGCTGATGACGCCGTGCACGTCGTCCCCCAGTTCGGTCAGGGTGGAGCCGATGGTGAGGATGGCCTCGCCGGTGAGCCTGGGGTCGAGCAGCCGGCTGCCCCTTTTCAGGAGCCAACCGATGTCCAGGGGATGCCTCCTGTAAAAT
>CP070698.1:178460-188399 GCA_020349685.1 bacterium | reverse complement strand
CCGAGATCTACCACTTCTTCGACGACACCCTATTTGACGGCGCCTACACGAGGAGGCCGCACCTTTAAAGCATCCAAAACCGGAGGAAAATGTTCGGTCTGGTGGCCTTACGCCCGCGGTGCCTGGCCAAGGGCTCTTTGTACGGGGCCCACCAGCCAGGAGGCAAGGAGAACCTTGAGAGCGTCGCCAGGCAGGAAGGGCAGCATCCCCATGGACAGGAGGGCCCCCAAACCGAGCTGCTTTCCCTGGATGAACAGGAGGTTGAGAGCGAGCCATGGGATCCCTACCAGATAGATGACCAGGGAGCCGAGGGCCATGGCCCCCAGCCTGCGGACGGTGCCTGGGGATTTAACAGCCCCAGCAGGGTTCAGGAGGAACCCGACGATGGCTGCGCTCAGAGGGAAGGAGAGGAGGAACCCGAAGGTGGGGGAGAGAATGTATTGGGGCCCGCCTCCTCCGGTGAAAAGGGGCAGCCCCACCAGCCCCAGGGTGATGTAGGAGATCATGGCTAAAGATCCCAGCCAGGGGCCCAGAAGGGCTCCTGCCAGAAGGACGAAGAGGGTCTGCAGGCTGATGGGGACGGGGCCGACCGGTATCCTCAGGTAGGCGCCTGCCGTGGTCAGGGCTACAGTGAGGGAAATGAGCACGATATTCCTCGTTCTGGACATCGGCAGGCGGTTCCTTTTAAATAGAGGAGGCAACAAAGCGTCGGGCTAAATAAATAAAGGATTGGCGGTGAAATGTCCAGAACGAGGAGTGTCCCGAAGTGTAGAGTCCAGAGTCCAGACTGTAGAGGGAATTCGCAGGCTTTGCCTCACTCTATACTCTACACTTTACACTCTTCACTGGCGCGGCGGAGTTCCTGATGCCAGTAATCGCGATAACAGGTGGCATCGGGTCGGGAAAGTCCACTGTCCGGCGCATGTTCGAGGAGCTGGGGGCTTTCGGTATCGATGCCGACGATCTCGCCCGGCAGGTGGTCGAGCCTGGATCACGGGGGGCCAGGCTGCTCATGGAGGAGTTTGGCCCTGCTTTCTTTGACAGCGAAGGCCGGCTGGACCGCAGGCAGATGGCAGCTAAGGTATTTAACGACCCGTCGGCAAGGCACAAAATAGAATCGATCCTGCATCCGCTCATCCGCGCTGCCGAGAAGGAGGTGCTGGAGGATATCAGGCGCCGGGATCCGAAAGCCCTGGTGGCGGTGGAGATCCCCCTTCTGGTGGAGGGGGGGCGCTGGAAGGACTACAGCGCCGTGATCCTGGTGACGGCGCCGGATCAGGTCAGGATTTCTAGGCTGGTGGAATCGGGAAGGTATACGCGAGAGGAGGCCGCCTCCAGGATGGCCAGCCAGCTGAAAGACGAGGAACGGTCAAGATTGGCCACCTGGACCATAAACAACGGTGAAAATGTTGATGCCACTGCACGACAGGTGAAGAAGGTTTACGAGGCGATCACCGCCGCTTGAAATCCAAGACCTTCAGTTTCGAGTATAATGGATGTTGGGGGGCGTTTGCTGCAGAACCTTAAACTGTCCCATGGGGAAAACTTTCGGACCTGGAAAGGAGGCAGGCCGTGAACACCTCGAGGGAGCTGGACCTGATCCGCGGGATCCTGAAAAAAGTTAGCACTGCCTTGAGCAGCGAGAAGATCCTCAGTTTTGCGCTGCAGGGGATAAAGGACTCCTTTCATTGCCTGGCGACGGCCATCGTTCTTGTGGACGCGCGAAACCGGACATTCAGGGTAGTGACGGCCAAGGGCTGGGGATATGAATTCCTGAAAAAATTCCACGCAAGCCCTTTTCACGGCCTGATCGAGGAAATGGCCAACCGCTGGGAGCCCATCCTCATCGACATGCACGATGACAGGAAGGGAAGCGAGGGGTATACCTTTCAGCACGACTACAGCACCCTTCTGGCCCTTCCCCTGATCGTCCGAGGCAAACCTGTCGGCCTCCTCTACCTCTCCTGGGGGGAAGCCGTTGATGTGGATGTCGAGATGCGCACCATTCTCACCGACATGGCTGGACTGTGCACTCTTATCCTGGACCAGGGCAGCCTGGACGACAAGGTCATCTCCATGTCCAACATCGACACCCTTACAGGCCTGTACAGCTACAAATTCTGGCATGAGGAGCTTCACCGGGAGATCACGCGCGCTGAAAAGCTGGGCACCCATGTCGCCCTGATGGCCGTGAACCTCAACAGGTTCAAGGAGTTCAACGCCATGAACGGACATGTCAAGGGGGACGAGCTGCTGGTGGAGGTTTCCGAGATCATCAGCGGCGAAATGGACAAGCTGGATGTGCCGTGCCGCGTTGGCGGCAGGTGGCATATCCTCCTGGCGGGCCAGCAGGAGGAGGGTGCCAGGAAGGTCGCAGACGGGATCATCCGGTCTTTTCAGGAGCTGTCGCCTGAAAAAAGGTCCATTACCAACCTGAGCATCGGGTTTTCCACCTACAGGCTGGGAGAGGGAGAAAAGACCCTCATTGAAAGGGTGGACGATGCCCTGCATGAAGCCAGGAGGCAGGGAGGGGATGCGTGCCGTGCCATGTGAGCGTGTGATGTTTTTCAACGCCCAGGCTAAAAATAACACAATTGCTATCTGAAGAAAGTATAAGTAGGGGGTTGACAACACAGCACCTTGACGTTAAGTAGATAGCACCATCTGGCCGCAAAGGAGCCGCGGCCATCACCCGGCCGATGAAAGGTATTCCATAAGATTCCCGAAGATACCTGCGACTTCCCCGTCCTGGAACGGTTGCCCTGAAAATCCGGAAATTGTGTCTTCATGCTGGTCACCCGTTTAAACAAAACTTGAAAAGGCCCTCGCACCGCCTGAGACAAACAGGGGAATGCCTGGTGCCTGTCCGGCTTAGGAGAGGCCGATAAACGCCTAGGTGCACAAGGAGCTGAGAGAAATATGGATCTGACAGAACTTAAAGAAATGTCCATCGGCGAACTGACCAAGCTCGCCACAAAGGAGTTCAAGATCGAGGGCGTCAGCGGCATGCGCAAACAGGATCTGATCTTCGCCATGCTGCAGGCCCAGGCCGAAAAGAAAAAATCGATCTACGGCAGCGGGGTTCTGGAGATCCTTCCTGACGGATTCGGATTCCTGCGGTCGCCCGACTCCAATTATCTTCCCGGACCCGATGACATCTACGTCTCCCCGTCCCAGATCAGACGCTTCGTCATGCGCACCGGCGACACCGTCACCGGCGAGATCCGTCCGCCCAAGGAGGGGGAGAGGTATTTTGCCCTGCTCAAGGTCGAAAGCCTGAACTTCGAACCCCCCGAGGCGGCCCGCGACAAGATCCTTTTCGACAACCTCACACCCCTCCATCCCGATGAAAGGATCCACCTCGAGCCCAAAGACCCGAGAAACTTTTCCATGCGTATCATGGACCTCATAACGCCCATCGGAAAGGGGCAGCGCGGTCTCATCGTGGCTCCGCCAAGGACTGGGAAGACCATGCTCCTCCAGAGCATTGCGAACAGCATCAGCGAGAACCATCCCGATATATACCTCATCGTCCTGCTCATCGATGAGAGGCCAGAGGAGGTCACCGACATGCTCCGGTCGGTGGACGGCGAGGTCATCTCTTCCACCTTCGACGAGCCTGCCACGCGCCACGTTCAGGTTGCCGAGATGGTGATAGAAAAGTCCAAGAGGCTCGTCGAACACGGAAAAGACGTCGTCATTCTCCTAGACAGCATCACCCGCCTTGCCAGAGCCTACAATACGGTTCAGCCACCGAGCGGAAAGGTCCTGTCAGGTGGTGTGGACTCCAATGCACTGCATCGTCCCAAGCGTTTTTTCGGAGCCGCCAGGAACATCGAGGAGGGCGGCAGCCTCACCATTATCGCCACAGCCCTCGTCGACACCGGGAGCCGCATGGATGAGGTGATCTTTGAGGAGTTCAAAGGCACGGGCAACATGGAGCTTCATCTGGATCGCCGGCCCGTGGAGAAGAGGATCTACCCCGCCATCGACATCAGCAAGTCCGGCACACGGAAAGAGGAGCTCATTGTTCCCGAGGACGAGCTCAACCGCATCTGGATCCTGCACAAGGTCCTCGCGCCCATGAGCGTCGTCGACAGCCTGGAATTTCTCCTCGACAAGCTTAACGGGACGAAGAACAATAAAGATTTCTTCGATATGATGAGCGAGTAGTGAATAAAGGCAAAGGCCTTTATTCACGGTGTCATGTGTCTGGTATCTGGTTTCTAGATTAAACAACAGGCACCTGCCAAGAACCACCAGAACCTGGATCCTGAACCTTCTAGATACCAGAACTAGACGCTAGACACGTAACACAGAAGCCGGCATTCCGGATTGCTATATACAGACTTCTGTGTTAATAATTTCTGTTCTTTTAGGACTTTATGGATCAAGGAGTAGTACCGATGAAAAAAGATCTGCACCCCGAATATAAAGAGACGAGCTTCACCTGTGCCTGTGGCGGTTCCTACGTGACCGGCTCCACCATCGAAAGCCGGACCGTGGACATTTGCTCGAACTGCCATCCGTTCTACACCGGCAAACAGAAGCTGGTGGATGCGACCGGACGGGTCGAGAAGTTCAAAAGACGGTACGAGCAGAAATAATATGCTGTGGACGCTCAGGTAAGGATTCCTGCCAACCATCCAGATCCGGTAGGGGTGATCACCCGAGCGACGAAGCACCAGCATGCAGTACCCCGCCCCGCTTTAAACCTGCGGAAGCACCCGGATCAGAGCGCTCCAGACCGGCCTTAAAGTCAAGGGGATGGTGCGTTTATTTTTTGAAGAGGGAACAGTGAATGTGGAAGAAGAAAAGGCTGATTTCAGCTTTCCGGGTGGGGCGGAATGTGATTTGATGTTTATTCCACCTCCCCGCTTCTCTCCTTTCCATGCGCGAAGATATGCTTAATAAACACGAACACAGGATCGGCGGCCAGGCCGTTATCGAGGGGGTCATGATGCGGGCGCCCAGGACCATGACGGTCGCCGTCAGAAGGCCTACCGGAGAGATCTCGGTGATGAAGGAGAGCCTGAACCTCCTTTCCGACCGCTGGCCCTTCCTCAAGTGGCCTGTATTGAGAGGCACCGTGTCCCTCTTCGGAACCCTCCTGCTGGGGATACGCGCCCTTAACTACAGCGCACAGGAGGCCCTGGAGGAGGACGAGGGCGAGATCGGGCCGTGGGCCATGGCAGGAACCATCGTGGTCGCCTTCGCCCTCGCCATCTTTCTTTTTCTCCTCCTCCCGCTCTGGGCCACCCGGTGGATGGAGACCTATTTTCACTGGGTTGCGGGTCAGTGGGCCTTCAACACGGTGGACGGGGTCCTGCGGCTTGTCGTGTTCTTCCTTTACCTCGGGGCCATTACCATGGCCAAGGATATCAGGAGGATCTTTCAGTATCACGGGGCCGAGCACATGAGCATCTACGCCATGGAGGCAGGTGAGGAGCTCACTGTAGACAGCGCGAAAAAATACAGCCCCATGCACCCGAGGTGCGGTACCAGCTTCCTGCTCATCGTCATGGTGCTGTCCATCGTCGTTTTCGCCCAGATCCCACAGACGTGGTCCTTCTGGGCCAAGGCCCTGTCCCGGGTGGTATTGATACCTCTGATCGCAGGCCTGTCCTATGAGATGCTCAAGCTGGGAGACCGCTACCGGGACATATCCTTTTTCAAGCTGTTCCTGGTTCCCGGTCTTGCCATGCAGAGGCTGACAACCAGGCAGCCGACAGATGACCAGATAGAAGTTGCCCTGGTGGCTCTCAGAGAGGCCCTGGCGGCAGAAGGAGAATCAGAACAATGAGCTGGTGGGTGGACCGCCTCAGCCAGGTGGACGAAAAATACGAAGAGCTGGGAAGGCTGCTGAGCGACCCCGCCGTCATCAGGAACCAGGACAAGCTCCGGCAGTATTCCAAGGAGCATTCCGATCTGACCCCGATCATAGCGGCCTACCGGAAATACAGAAAACTGGAATCGCAGTACGACGACGTCGAGGTCATGCTCAGAGAGGAGAAGGACAGCGATGTCCTGGCCATGATCCGCGAGGAAAAGGAGGCTCTCTGGTCTGCCATGGAGGGGCTCGAAGGGGAGCTCAAGCACCTTCTGCTGCCCCGGGACCCCATGGATGACAAGAATACCATCATCGAAGTGCGTGCCGGTACGGGGGGAGGAGAAGCCTCCCTGTTCGTAAGCGACCTGGTGCGGATGTACACACGCTATGCCGAGCGCAAGGGCTGGAAGTGGGAGTTCCTCAGCACCAGCCCGACGGAGCTGGGCGGCTACAGGGAGGCGACCCTCCTCATCCGTGGGGACAAGGTTTACAGCCACCTCAAATTCGATGGAGGGGTGCACAGAGTTCAGAGGGTGCCCGAGACCGAGTCTGCCGGACGGATCCACACATCGGCGGTGAGCGTGGTCGTCATGCCGGAGGCCGATGAGATAGAAGTTCAGGTCCACGCCGAGGATCTGAGGATCGACACCTTCAGGGCCACCGGCAGCGGCGGTCAGCATGTGAACACCACCGATTCAGCCATACGCATAACCCACATTCCCACGGGTCTCGTCGTTTCGTGCCAGGATGAGAAATCCCAGCACAAGAACAAGGCAAAAGCCATGAAGATACTTCTGGCCAGGCTCCTCCAGAAAGAGGAGGAGGAAAAGCAAGCCAAGATGGACGGCATGAGACGCAGCATGGTGGGTTCGGGGGACAGGAGCGAACGGATACGCACCTACAACTTCCCGCAGGGCCGCGTCACCGATCACCGGATAAACCTCACCCTGTACAGGCTCGATGCCGTCATGGATGGCGACCTGGACGAGATCACCGAGGAACTCATCGCCTTCAATCAGGCGGAACAGCTAAGATCCATGGAGGTCGCCTGAGGTGGAGGCCTTGAAAGGCGCCACGAGGCGGGAGGTGTTTGCCCGGGGAGTTGCGGCTTTAAGGGAGGCTGGCATCGACACCCCGGCCCTGGACGCCGCCGTTCTTCTGGGATACGTCACCAGTCAGCCGCCGGAAGCGGTTCTCATGGACAGGGGGGCCTCTGTAACAGCCTCGGAGGCCGCCCTTTACAGCGCCCTTGTCCGGAAGCGCTGTGAGCGGACAGCCGTCAGCCGGCTGGTGGGAGTCAGGGAGTTCTATTCCAGAACCTTCCGGGTCACCGACGACGTGCTCGACCCCAGACCCGAGACCGAGGTCCTCGTTGAACATGCGCTGCGCTGCCTCAAGGGCCTGAGGAAGCCTCCTGCTGTCCTGGACGTGGGAACCGGTTCGGGAGCCATTGCCGTCACCGTGGCTGCCGAGATCCCATCAGCGCGGGTCACCGCCACCGATATCAGCATGGCGGCCCTTGCCGTGGCCAGGAACAACGCCGCCAGGCAGGGGGTTGAAGAACGGATCAGGTTCGTCCAGGCCGACCTCCTCGAGCCTTTCAGATTCGGAGGCAGGTTTGACGTCATCCTGTCCAACCCTCCTTACGTTTCCTGGGCCCAATTTGAAAACCTTCCGCAAGAGGTCCGCGGGGGCGATCCAGGGACTGCCCTGGTATCGGGCCCGGAAGGTCTGGAGTTTTACGCCCCTCTCGCGGCAGCCTCCAGGAACCTCCTCGTCCCGGGTGGCAGCCTGATGGTGGAAGTGGGCGACGGACAGGACGCCGCTGTGGCCGCCATCCTGAAGGGGGCGGGCTTCAGGGATGTCCGGGTCGTCAAGGACCTTGCCGGCAGGGGAAGGGTTGTAGCGGGGAGCAGTGAAGATGCCTGATCGCATTTTCATAGAAGGCGGCGTCCCCCTGAGGGGCGAAGTGACGGCCAGCGGGGCCAAGAACGCCGCCCTGCCCCTGATGGCGGCATCTCTCCTGCTCCCGGGCGAACTGGTCCTTGAAAACGTTCCGGGTCTGCGGGATGTCGTGACCATGCGGCGCCTTTTGGAGCACCTGGGTGTCAGGTGCCGGGAGGAGGGTGGTGCCTTGTCCCTGGACGCCTCCGGTGCCGATATGTGGGATGCCCCTTACGACCTTGTCAAGACGATGAGGGCGTCCGTTCTCGTGCTGGGACCTCTGGTGGCACGCTTCGGCCGGGCGAGGGTTTCCCAGCCGGGCGGATGCGCCATCGGCGCCAGGCCCATCAACCGTCACATACAGGCCCTCGAGGCCATGGGAGCGGCTGTCTGGCTCGAGCACGGGTATGTTGTGGCCCAGGCCGACAGGCTCAAGGGCGCGGAGATCGTTTTCGAAGCCCCCACCGTGACGGGAACCGAGAACATCATGATGGCAGCGGTCCTGGCCGACGGGGAAACCACCTTGATCAACGCGGCCATGGAGCCCGAGGTCAAGGATCTTGCCACAGCCCTCAACGCCATGGGTGCCAGGATCGAGGGAGCGGGAACCGGCGAGATCCGGATCCAGGGCGTGACCTCCCTGTCGCCCACCACCTACAGCGTCATGCCCGATCGTATTGAGACGGGGACCTATATCGCCGCGGCGGGTATCACCGGAGGGGATGTCAAGATCCTGAAATGTGTGCCCGGCCATTTGAGGGCGGTGATCGAGAGGATGGAGAAGGCCGGCATCGCTGTTGAAAAAGGCCAGGACTGGATAAGGGCCCGCGGTGACATGGGTATTAAGGCGGTGGATGTCATCACCGACCCCTATCCGGGCTTTCCCACCGACATGCAGGCTCAGTTCATGGCGCTCATGGCCCTCTCCCGGGGCCTCTCCACGGTGACGGAGACTATTTTCGAGCAGAGATTCATGCACGTTCCTGAACTGTGCCGCATGGGCGCCGATATAACCCTGTCCGAACGCCGGGCAGCGATCCGCGGTGTTGAGAGGCTGTCCGGCGCTCCTGTCATGGCGACAGACCTGCGTGCCAGCGCCTCCCTTGTCCTGGCCGGGCTGGGGGCTGCCGAGGGCGTGACCGAGGTGTCGAGGGTGTACCATCTGGACAGGGGTTACGAGAAGCTCGATGAAAAGCTCGCCTCCCTTGGCGGGCGCATCTGGAGGGCCGTTGGATAAGAACGCCGTCACGATAGCCCTCCCCAAGGGGCGCCTCCTGCCTGACTGCGTCAGGCTGCTTTCACAGGTAGGGCTCCGGGCCGAAGAGGACCTCCTGGCCACACGAAAGCTCCTCATCCCCTCCGAAGACGGTTCCGCCAGGTTCATGATCATCAGGGACAAGGACCTCCCGACATACGTGGACTACGGTGCGGCCGACATCGGGGTCGTCGGGAAGGACATCCTTCTGGAATCCGGAAAAAACATCCTGGAGCCCCTCGACCTGGGTTTCGGCTACTGCCGCATTGTGGTGGCCCGGTCCGCGGAGGCCGTTGAGAAAAGGAGCGTGCAGGAGTGGGGGCACACCAGGGTGGCCACAAAATTCCCCCGTATTGCAGAGCGATTTTTCGCTGCACGGGGCGAGCAGATTGAGATCATACCGCTGCACGGATCCATCGAGCTGGCCCCCCTGGTGGGACTGGCAGACCGGATTGTGGACCTGGTTTCCACCGGCGAGACCCTGCGGCAGAACAACCTCATCGAAGTTCAAACCGTGATGGAGGTGACGGCCCGCCTGGTGGCCAATCGCGCCAGCATGAAGATCAAGGCGGACAGGCTGGTCCCGATCATAGAGGCGATGCGGGAAAATCTCCAGAGAGGGCGAGAGGGTGAGAGGGTGAGGGGGTGAGGGGGCGAAGTGCTTTTTTCTCCCACTCTCCCACTCCCCCATTCTCCCACTCTGGTGCCGGCTAAAGAAGGAGGGCAACCTTGAAAATTATCCGATACGATGACCCCGACTTCGAGGCCGTCATCTCCTCCCTCGAGACACGCGGAGAGAGCGTGCCCGAAGGGGTCATGGAGGCCGTATTCGAGATCGTTTCCGAGGTCCGCAGGAGGGGCGATGACGCCGTGACCGAGTACACCCGGCGTTTCGACAACCTGGACCTGG
>CP070698.1:175506-178360 GCA_020349685.1 bacterium | reverse complement strand
TATTTTAGAAGTTCATCATACTTTCATCTATACCTGTTAGAGTCCTCTCCAAACAGTGCCGGTTTTGCCCTGGAAACCGGCCGAAGTTGAAAGTCCGGCTGCAGCGCCGGCAAAGGAGGTAATGAGGTCCCATCGCTGCATTTGAGAATAGTACATTGGAAACGAAGGATTCACTGGTCAAGGAGGTTGTCATGTTTTTATCCGATCCAGGGCAAAGACCCACAGGCAGGACAAGAAATTTTCCCGGTTTGACATTACTTCTGGCGCTGGCCGTCTCCATGATGCTGGTAACGGGGGCCTGGGCCATCCCTTACAGCGCGACAAAGATCATTATCGAGGTCAACTCCACCGACGGCGATGCGGGGATCCAGATCTTCCTCGACGGGGAAGGTTGGAGTGAACTGGAGATCACCGACCCCAACGGAGCAGAGATCCTTGACATTGAAGCCGAGGGCAGTATCGGAATGCAGGGGATCACAGAGCTTTTCTTCGAGAGCGCGGAGCCGTCCTTCGACGAGCAGTCCCTCGAAGAGCTTTTCGAACTGTTCCCGGAGGGTAAGTACAGGTTCAGGGGTGAAACGGTGGACGGACAGCCCCTGAAGGGTAAGGCGACCCTCACCCACGCCATCCCCGCCGGTCCCATCATCCTCTCTCCCGAGGAGGGAGAGGTTGTGGATCCTGGCGACGTCGTCATCTTCTGGGATCCGATCACCGATCCCCTTCCGGGAACATGGGTGCCGGTGGACATCGCCGGATATCAGGTGATCGTCGAACGGGAAGAACCCACCGTTCTGGTGTTCAGGGTGGACCTCCCGGCCACGGCGGCGCAGGTCACGGTTCCCTGGGAGTTCCTGGAGGCGGGGACCACCTACAAGGTCGAGGTCCTTGCCATCGAGGAAAGCGGAAATCAGACGATCACGGAAAGCGAATTTGAGACACCGTAGGAAAATCTCAAATCTCATATCTCAAATCTCAAAAGGGAGGCCGCAAGGCCTCTCTTTTTTCATCTCATATCTCAAATCTCACATCTCAAATTTCAATAGTTTCCTGTCAGCAGTTTTAAGCTGAACCATTAAATCGACGACCATCAGCTGCTCTTTTTCTGAGATTTGAGATCTGAGATTTGAGATTCGCTCCTTTCATCTTCCTTTCATCTTGCGCCGGTAACCTTGAAACTGAAATTCGGGTATTCTTGGCTTTATATGCCGTTTCCGGTTGAAAGGAGGGTTTAACGAGATGAAAACGTTATGGAAATCAATACTTGCGGCGGTTGTGGCTTTAACAGCGGCGCTTTTACTGGTGCCGGGTGTCCCGTTGTCCGCCGACGCCCAGGAACTGCCCTCCTGGCTGGCGGACCGGGGCAGGGGTGTGCCCACCTCCCTCTTCGGGACCTACATCGAGAAGGGCGAGTTCGTCGTCTATCCCATGTACGAATATTACAAGGACAAGGACGAGGAGTATCAGCCCGATGAACTGGGCTACACCGGTGGCGCCGAATTCTTCGCGGAGACCGAGGAGAACGAATTCCTCATCTTCCTCGGCTACGGTTTGACGGAAGATACCATTTTAGAGTTCGAGGCAGCGGTCTACACCAGCAAGGAGTTCACCCGTGATCCGGACGACACCGCATCCGGCACACCGCCGCGGATCAAGGAATCGGGCCTCGGGGATGTGGAAGGCCAGGTGCGCTGGAGGTGGAACCGCGAGACAAAATCAAAGCCCGAGTATTTCAGTTTCTTCGAGTATGTTTTCCCTTTCCAGGAGAACAAGAAGATCATCGGCACCCAGGACTGGGAGTTCGCCTTCGGTTTCGGAGCGATTAAAGGCCTAAGCTGGGGAAACATGACTGGACGGGTGTCCGTGGTCTGGGATGGAGCGGAGAGAAAGGTCGAGCCCGGGGAGTATGCCTTCGAGTACCTGAAGAAGGTCTCTCCTTCGTGGAGTCTGGTGGCCTCTGTCGAAGGTGAGGACGACGAGGTGTCCTTCATCGGAGAGACCCAGCATGCCCTGTCGGAAAACGCCACCTTGAAGCTGAACCTGGGTGTGGGCGTGACCGACAAGGCCACCGACATCGCTCCGGAGGTGGGCGTCCTGTTCCGGTTCTAGGATGGGACCCATACGGACCCGCAAAGATCTCAGCCAGGGCCAGGGAGTGGAAGGAGAGCTTCTGTTCCCTGTTCGAGGGTACCCGTCGGTCCGAACCGATGGGTACCCCGCTTTTATGATAAAGTACAGGCATGGAAAGCACAGAACTCAGATGAAGATCAAAAGCTAACTAACCACAGCGCGGCCACCTTAAGGCCGCTCCACAGGGTGACACGGGGAAATCTGATAACTGGGTTTATTAAATATTCTTAAGTATTAACCTGTTAACCCTGTGTACCCTGTGGTGAATTATCTTTTTTTGATCTTAGATTTTGGATTTTGGATCAGTAATCCGAAATCCGGATTGCGGAATTAGGGATAATCCTCAATGAAACTTCTTTTGATCGAGGACTACGCCCCCCTACGGACGTCCCTGGTTAAGGGTCTTACGGAGAACGGGTACGCCGTGGACGCCACGGGGGACGGCGCAGAGGGCCTCTGGTACGCCTCCACGGGCGAATACGATGTCGTGGTGCTGGACCTGAGGTTGCCCGGGATGGATGGCCTGGAGGTCCTCAGAGAGCTTCGGAAAGGAAAGAACAAGGTTCACGTCCTGATCGTGACGGCGAAGGATTCTGTCGACGACCGCGTTGCCGGCCTGGACCTGGGCGCGGACGATTACCTCGTAAAGCCCTTCGAGTTCAGTGAACTCCTGGCGCGTGTACGCGCCCTGGTGAGAAGGAAATATGACCAGAAGGAGCCGATTATT
>CP070698.1:171345-175406 GCA_020349685.1 bacterium | reverse complement strand
GGCCAGGAAGGGGTCCTCGGCACCGCATAAACGGCCTGTGAATTGATAGAGGGGCGCGCTCACGGCAGGGGGGCTCAGATGGCTGTCCCACACCCGCTCCAGTTCGAGGGCCGCCTGCCGGGCAACTTCCCTGACGGTCTCCTCGTCTGCACCGGCAGCCCAGGCCGTGGTCTCCATCTGCTTTATCAGACAGGGTCTGCAATCGGGATGGATTTTCATAAAAAATCTCTATCAGGGTCTGGTGTCTGGTTCGGGTATCTAGTGTAATCGTTAGTCCCGGTCGAAGTCCTAGTCCTAGTCCTAATAAGATCTTACTAAGCACCAGGTCTAGGTCTAGGTCTAAGCACTAGGTACTAGGTACTGCTTTCGGATCTCTTCACGTAGATCGCATCGGCCATCCCCTGATCCACGGCGTAACGGCTCTGGCCGACGGTGAACACGAAGGAGGGATAACGGCGCTGCAGGGTCACCCATTCTCCGGGCAGGATACCCAGGGCCATGAGCTTTTTCAGCCGTTCGGAATCCCCCGTGTGCACGTAGGCGATGGCTCCGGTCTCCCCCTGGCGGAGGTTGCTCTTGGGGACGACTTTCTGATCGACCCTTATCTGGGCCCGAGGACAGCACTCGCCTACGGGGATAAAGCGGTCATGGGGACAGCTCCTCGGGTGGCCCAGGAGTTCGCAGATCTTCTCTTCCAACTCCGGCCTGATGAGCATGTGCTCGAAACGGCAGGCGACCTCCTCGATCTCCTCCTCCTTTATATCGAAGATATCGAGGAACATCCTCTCGCTCAGGCGGTGCCGCCGTATGGTCCGTCTTGCCTCTTCGAAACCGGTGTCGGTCAGCTGTACCTGGTCCCCGCTCACCCTGACCAGGCCCTTCTTCTCGAGAACTTTGATGGGCTCTTCCTGGACCGGTACCGATCCGACGACGATATCCTGCCTCGACACCGATTCCCTTCCACCCTCCTCCAGCTGAACCCAGAGAACTTCCAGGATCTCGTCGAGGAACTCTTCCGCGAAATTGCTCAGTTCGACCATGGGAAACTCCTTCCAGCAGTATCTCAGATCTCAGATCTCAGATCTCAGATCTCAGATCTCAGATCTCAGAAATACATATCGCATAGTAACAGATTTCGATCCCTTTGAGATTTGAGATATGAGATTTGAGATCCTAATTTACAGTTTAATCCCCAGCGCATTCAACGCCCAGTTCACCACCCCTCCCACCACGAAGGCAAAGGGGAACACGAAAGCAGCTACCAGGGTTGCCATGCGCCATCCCCGTTCCTTGAGCATGACCAGGAACTGGGCGATACAGGGGAGGAACAGGGTCAGGGTGATGGTGGCCACAGCCAGCTGGTTGGGCGTCAGAGCCCCCGACTGGTGAATATCGTACAGCCCGGCCACGCCGTAATCCCTCCTGAAGAAACCGAAGAGGAACGCCTGGGCCGCCTCCGGAGGCAGACCGATCCACCGGGACGGGAAGCTCAGCAGCCAGAGGGCCTTCTCGAAAAGCCCGGTGATGTTGCCGGCCCAGATGAGCACCGATGCCAGGAGGAAGAGGGGCAGGATCTCCATGAAATACCACCGCATCCTGCTGGAGGTCTTGATCCAGACGTTTGCCAGCCTCGGCATCCGCAGGGGGGGCAGCTCCATGAAAAAGTCGGGCGTCTGACCCGGCAGGATCCTTGCCGTCAGGTAGCCGATAAAGAGGAAAACCAGGGAGACCGTGCCGATCCACGTAATGATCACTCCGGGTGAGTCGGAAGCAAGACCGAAGATGACACCCAGCTGGGCCGAACACGGGATCGCCAGGGCCAGCAGGATGGTGGCGATGACCCGCTCCCTGACCGACTCGAGGGTCCTTGTGACCATGGTGGCCATGGTCCCGCAACCGAACCCCAGGGTCATGGGGATGACGGCCCGGCCCGAAAGGCCGATCTTTTTGAAGATCCGGTCGATGAGCAAGGAAAGCCTGGGAAGGTAGCCGCTGTCCTCCACCACCGAAAAGATGATGAAAAAGGCGCCCACGATGGGCATCACGAGGGCGACGGCGTACCGGACACCCAGGGTCAGGACCCCGTAATCCATGGCGATGAGGTCCTGGAGGGCTTTCCACGGGATGAGCCTCACGGTCCAGCCGTTGACGAAGGGGACGAAGTACTCCTCGAAGAGGTGCCCTTCCAGAAAATCCACTACGGTGCCCGCTCCGAAACCGCCCACGAAGCGGTAGAATCCGAAATACAGGACGGCCAGCAGGATCGGGACGCCGGTCCACGGCGATATGAGCAGGCTGTCGAGCCGAGGTCCGATCTTGCTGGCGGTGCTTTCACCCCAAGTGATGGCCGGTTCCAGGATTCTGTCGGACCTTTCCTGGCGGCTCAAGGTCAGGTAGTATCCCACCGGGTGCTCAAGGCCCTTCTTGAGCCGGTTTAATGTGGAAAACACATCCTGGGCCTTGTCCGAACCGTGGGTGGACAGGAGGCGCAGCACATCCTTGTCCTCCTGCAGGGCGAGAAGGGCCAGGGCTCTGTGCGAGAAGGTGGTTTCGGGCATGAGGTGGGAGATCTCCCTGGCGGCCTTCTCAATGGCGAGACCATAGTCTATCTGCAGCCGGGTGAACCGCGGCGCGTAGGAGGCGATGGCATCCTTGAGGGCTTTCATGCCCTTTCCCGAGATACTGACCGTGGCGACCACCGGTATGCCCAGCCTCTCCTGGAGCGTTTCGGTGTCGATTTTGAGCCCCAGCTGCTGGGCCTCGTCCATGATGTTCAGCACAAGGATCACCGGCAGCCCGGCCTCGACGAGCTGCAGGGTAAACGGGAGCATCCTGGAGAGGTTCTTGGCGTCCACCACGTGAAGGATCACATCCTGCGGATCCTCCATGAGCATGCGCCTGGTCACCCTCTCCTCCTCGGTGATGGGGTACACCGTGTACATGCCGGGAGTATCGACCACGGCGTAATCCAGGCCCCCGTGCCGCATGCGCCCCCGGGAGAGGGCCACTGTGGTTCCCGGATAGTTGGAAACCACCACGTAGCTGCCGGTCAGCCTGTTGAACAGGGCGCTTTTCCCGACGTTGGGGTTGCCCACCATGAGGATGCGGCGGTCTGCCTCCTCGATCCTGGCTGATTTACGCCCGCCCCCCCGATGGCGATGACGCCTGGAGAGGATCCCTCCATTACTTTCGCTCTCATTCCCGTGATGTCTGCGGCACCGGCCGCCGATGTTGCTGCAGCTCTTCATCACAGTCCCTCTACGTGCTCGAGACCTTCCCTGAATATGGTGGCCACGTGCTCGTCGCTGATGGAGTACATTGCGTTCTTGCCGTCCTTCCTGAACTTGACGAGACGGCTGTTCCTGAGAATGCGGAGCTGGTGGGAGACGGCCGAGTCGCTCAGGTCGAGACTCTCCGCCAGATCCCTGACACACGACTCCGACCCGACCAGCGCCATGAGGATGCGCACCCTGGTCAGGTCACCCAGAACGCGGAAGGTCTCGGCAAGGTCGTAGAGCGCCTCTTCGAAATCTTCTCTTTTGCGCATAGCCTTGAAGGGATCTTTGCCATTTTCCAGACTCATGCTGCCTCCAAACGCATGAACACATGTTCATATGAACGCACGTTCAGCTATCTAACAATGATTTATAACTATGTCAACATTAAAAGTTTGAGCAGAGTGGGAAATTAGAGATTGGAAATTGGAAATTGGGAAAACCCTGCCACAGAAAATGGCAAGATAATTGCTACCTGTTCAGCAGCAACCACTTAAAGGAAATTCTCTATGGATTTTATGTTTCGCCGTCTTAAAGTGTATCAACATGCAATACGCCTAGCTGAAAAGTTGGAAGCTGACTGCAGGCTGATCCGGGCAAAAGGCAACTATCCAATGTCTGATCAAATTCGCCGCGCAGCCATGTCCGTACCGATAAACATTGCTGAAGGTAATGGTAGATCAACTAGTGCAGACAAAAGGAGGTTCTTTATTATTGCCAGAGGTTCATGCTTCGAATCGGCCTCTTTGTTGGAGCTTTCCGAAATGCTCGGGTACGTAACATCGG
>CP070698.1:167878-171245 GCA_020349685.1 bacterium | reverse complement strand
GTGGAGAACAGGGAGACCCTGCTCAGGGAGCGGGGAAAGGGGGTGACGCTCAGGACCCTTAACTCTCTCTCGGAGGAGATGGTTCTGGACGATTTTACGGATATACTCTCGGTGCAGGCGGCCCGGGATCTCGTCAGGAAGAGGGCCGCGAACCAGGGATGGTCGAGGCAGCAGGTCTCGCTGAGGCGGCTGGTGGAAAATGTTGTTCAGGACCTTGTGCGCCCCAACATGACATACAACCGTTCGGAAACGGAGGAACGTAAGAAGAAGGCTGTCGAAGAGACCAGTCCCGTTTATCACCAGGTGAGCAAGGGCGAGATCATCGTGAGGACGGGTGATCCTCTGACAGAAGAGCAGATCCTCAAGATCAGCGAATTGAAAAGGCTATCCCCCGAAGTGGGGCGAACCTCCCTTGTCCTTGGGATGTTCCTTCTGGTCGCGGTCACCATCTTCTCCTTTTTCATGATCCTGAAGGTTGTATTCCCTCCGGCGACGACCGATCTCAGGGGGCTGCTCATCCTGTCGGTCATCATCGTTCTCCAGGTTGTCGGAATGAGGGGGGTCCTCATCCTTTCCTCAGCCCTGACGACGACCTACACCGGTCTGTCCGACATCTCCCTCAGGATGGTGATCCCCTTTGCCCTGGGGGCCATGATCGCGGGAACCCTTTTCCCGGTCATCGTCTCGGTCATGATGGCTGCCCTTCTTTCGGTCCTCGCCGCCTTTTACTTTGACTGGAACCACACCATTTTCCTCTACTCTTTCATAGGAGGCCTGGTGGCAGCCTTCAGTGTGGTGAGGTGCCGCCAGCGATCCTCCATCCTGCGTGCCGGTCTCGCCGTGAGCGGCGCCAATATGATCATGGCCGCAATCACCCTCCTCATCGCAGGCGAGCTTTTTAGGAGCGCTACGACCGGTCAGCTGCTTTCCGCGGCAGCAAGCGGTTTGCTGGTTGCCCTGATCGCCTCCGTGGCGATACCCGCCATGGAATCTGCTTTCAACGTGGCATCCGACATGAAGCTGATGGAGCTGGCCAATCTCAACCAGCCTGCGTTGAAGGACATGATCCTCAAGGCTCCGGGAAGTTACCATCACAGTGTTCTTGTTGGATCCCTCGCGGAAGCAGCGGCAGAGGACATCGGAGCCAACCCCCTGCTTGCGAGAGTAGCCGCCGCCTACCACGATATCGGAAAGATGACCAAGCCGGAGTATTTCGTGGAGAACCAGGAGAGCAGGGATAACCGGCACGAGAAACTAAGCCCGAGCATGAGCGCTCTTATCCTTGCTTCCCACGTCAAGGACGGGGCGGAGGTCGCCAGGGAGCATCGACTACCGAGAAGGGTTGTGGACATCATCAGGGAGCACCACGGGACCAGACTCATCACATATTTTTTCAACAAGGCCAAGGAAATGGAGGATCCGTCGGTCCAGACGGTCGATGAAAGGGACTTCAGGTATCCGGGTCCCAAACCTCAGAGCCGCGAAGCAGCCTTGATCATGCTCGCTGATGCCGTTGAGGCTGCGTCCAAGGTTCTCACGGATCCCACCCCGGCGAGGATACGAGGCCTTATCCAGAAGATCATAAACGACATCTTTATAGACGGACAGCTGGACGAATCCAACCTGACCTTGAGAGATCTCCACCAGATAGCGCGCAGCTTTACCAGGACCGTCACCGGGATCCTCCATCATCGCATCGATTACCCCCAGCTGCAGAGCGCGGCAGAAGAGCGCAAAAAGGAAAAGAAAAAAAGGGATGATCCAATTGCTGAGCCGGAATCCAGAAATGGAGTCCTTTCGGAAAACTCTGATGGATCTGGCGGAAAAAATATTAAAAGACTCGGGCAGGAGTGATGCGGAACTGAGCCTCCTCATTACCGATGATGAGGAGATTCGTTCCTTGAACCGCGACTACCGGGGCATCGATCACCCGACCGATGTCCTGTCCTTTTCCCAGCTGGAAGGTGAAGGGCCAGCGGTCACTCCTATGCTGGGCGACGTGGTCATCTCCTGGGAAACAGCCGAGAGGCAGGCCCTCGAGCTCGAGTGCCCCCTCGAAGAGGAGATGAAAAGACTTCTGGTCCATGGGATCCTCCACCTTCTCGGACACGACCATGAGGAGGGCGGGGAGGCCGAAAGGCTGATGAGGGAGATGGAGGAGCGGTATCTGTGAAGACGGTGAACGGTGAAGAGTGAACGGTTAACAGTTTCTGGAGCGCAAGCGCACCGGCGCGGTGCGCATAACATTTCAAGGGGATAAATATCAAAATGTCGGAGGATGTGTTTTCCACCATCAAGGGGCTGGTGAAGCGGCTTTTTAAGCCAGGTGTTACCGAGGAAGAGATCCACAGCATCATCGATGTCGGTGAGCAGGAGGGGGTGATCAACCGGGATGAGCATGCCATGATCGACGCCGTGCTGGACCTGGGAGACACTCTCGTCAGGGAGATCCTGGTGCCCAGGACGGAGATGGTGGCGGTGGAGGTTACGACACCTGTAAGGGAGGTCTTGCAGACGATCATCCATGCCGGCCACAGCAGGATACCCGTTTATGAAGGAGACGTGGATCATATAACAGGGATCCTCTACGCCAAGGACCTGCTGAAGCTTTGGGGTAAAACTCCGGAGGAGATCAGCATCCGCTCCGTATGCCGAAAGGCATATTTCATACCGGAGACAAAAACGACGGCTGATCTGCTCAAGGAGTTCAAGGTCCGAAGGGTTCACATGGCCGTTGCCGTTGACGAATACGGCGGAACATCAGGCCTGGTCACCATCGAGGATATCCTTGAGGAGATCGTCGGGGAGATCCAGGACGAGCATGATCCCGTCGAAAAGTCGGGCATTTCGAAACTCGACGACGGGAGCTACCTCTTCGATGCGAGGTCGCATATCGAGGACTTTGAGGATGAACTCGGCGTCCAGCTCCCGCGGGGAGAATACGACACTCTCGGGGGGTTCCTGAGCCATCTCATGGGACATGTTCCCGCTCTGGGCGAGCAGGGCCAATACGGTAAGATGCTTTTCACCGTGGAAGAGGCGGACGCAAGAAAAGTGTCCATCATCAGGGTAAGCGTCGCAGAGGAGGAAGCGTAACCCTCCCATGCAGCCGGGTCTCCTACTGCGTATCGGCGCATCCTCCATCCTCCTCATACTCTCCTTTCCGCGTCCCGATGCGGGAATTGTTTCCCTTTTCGCTCTCGCACCCCTCATGGCCGCCGTTCGCGGCATCACGATTTCCAGGGCCTTTCTGGCAGGCTGGATGGCCGGTATCATCTGGTTCTTCGTCTCCTACAACTGGGTCTCCCACTCGGTGTCAGTTTATGGGAATATCCCTCTGCCCGTGGCCGAGGGTATCATCCTTCTG
>CP070698.1:164942-167778 GCA_020349685.1 bacterium | reverse complement strand
GAGGGGCCCTGTCTTGCATGGCACGCCCGGCAGGACTCGAACCTGCGACCTGCGGCTTCGAAGGCCGACGCTCTATCCAGCTGAGCTACGGGCGCAGCTCGCTTCCTCACGGAAGCTCAGGTCCAAAATCCAATGTCCAAAATCCAAAGTGTTTTCTCTTCCTTTGGGCTTTGGTCTTTGGGCTTTGGGCTCTCCCGGCCCGGATTCGGGCCGGGAGGCGATGTTACTCACCTGCCCCACCCTTGTCAAGGTCGGCAGGATGCGTGTCTATATCTTCGCTCTTTAATATGTTTTTCCAGTTACCCCTGAAAAAAGATCAGTTGTAATAGATCTTCTTCACGCCCTCGAGCTGACTGACGGCCGCGGTGAGCTCCCTGCCGATGCGCCTCTTCTGCTGGGTCACCACCAGCCGGAAGAAGATCTCGTCCTGCTCGAAATCTACTTGGGAGCTGATGTCGGTGATCACCAGTCCCAACTCCTTGACCAGCTTTTCCAGGTCGTCGTTGAGGGTCTCCCTGTAGCGTGCCGTCACGGTGAAGGTCAGGTAGCGGTCCTTCCTGATGACAGGGTCGAGTTTCTTCAAAAAGACCAGGCTCATGATGACGATAGCCGTGGAAAAGGCCCCCAGAACGAAATGGCCCATGCCGAAGGCCATGCCCAGTCCCGCAACGGCCCAGAGGGTGGCCGCCGTGGTCAGGCCCCTCACCGTGGCTCCCTCCTTGATGATGACGCCCGCGCCGAGGAAGCCGATGCCGGTGACGATCTGGGCCGCGATGCGTGAGGGGTCGAGGCGCAGGACGGTCTCCCCGCCGAAGGCGCCGTACTTGAGGTAGAACGCCTCGGAGATGATCGTCATGGTGCACGCCCCCACCGCCACCAGGAGGTTGGTGCGCATCCCTGCGGGGCGCCCGTGCTTCTCCCGCTCCAGACCCACCAGGCCGCCGGCCAGCGCCGCGAGGAGCAGTTTCACGAGCACGGACAGTTCCCAGCTTCCCATGAAGGTATTGCCGAAGAACATGGCTGATTCCTCCAAAAATCCAACACTTCCTTTGAGTGCGTGATCTTCCCAACACAAAGGTCACGAAGTTGGAACGAAGGACACTAAGTATGAATTATCATAAACCTTTTGTGCAACTTTGAGTACGTTGAGTTCCCTGTCACCCACACCTGAGGGAGGGGCAGCAGCACCTCTGAGCGCATTCTTTCTCGAAGCATTGAGCCCGAAAAAAGACCGTGCCGGTAGTATCTGACGGTTCTGAGATTGCTTCGGCACCATCAACAGCCTCGCAATGACAGATTGCGGTTGCATCACACAGAACATGGGATGCTGGACTTAAGGCTTTTCCCCATCCCTTCCATCCCCTTCATCCCTGTTATATTCAACATTCAGCAGCCAGGAGTACGCCCGTTTCCCTCAATCGCTTTGTACCCCCACGAAATCCGCTAGTTCGACACTGTCTCCATCTTGGTCAGTTTTTTCCCGAGGAGGGTCGCGGCGATGACGAGGCTCGAAGAGATGAGGATCATGATGATCCCCAGGGCCGACAGCCTGCCCCAGAGCCCGTCCTCGGCAAACCTCAGGATCTGCACCGCCAGCACCTCCGAGCCCGGCCTCGACAACACCACGGAAAGGGTCAGTTCCCTGACGAACATCGTGGCCATGAGGATCCATCCGGAGATGATCCCCGGGATGAGCAGGGGGATGACGATGCGGCGCATAGTATACCACGGAGTGGCGCCGCAGACTCTGGAAGATTCCTCCAGGTGGCTGTGGATCTGCACGAAGGCGCTGGTCAGGGGCCTGATGCCGTAGGGGAGGTAGGTGGCGATGTAGCCGATGAGCAGCGCCCAGATGGTCGCGTAAAGGGGCGTGCGCACGAAAAACCACATGAACCCGACGCCGATGACGATGCCGGGGAAGGAGAAGGTTAGAAAACTCAGGGACTCCAGGATACCCGAGGCCACGGTACGGACCTTGACGATGACGTAGGAGACGAAGATGGACAGGGTCACCCCGAGGGTGGCCCCTCCCAGGCCGAGGATGACGCTGTTCTTCAAGGCCAGGCGCGAGAGGGGATCCCGGAGGACCTCGATCCAGTTCTTCCAGCCCATCAATTTAAAGGCCCTCTCCCCGGGCACCATGACGTAGGGGAGCATGGAGGTGTAAAAGAGCACCACCACCGGCAGGACGATGAGGATGAAGGAGAGCAGCCCCACAACGGCGAAGAGCGGGATCCGCGCCCCTTTGAGCTCGATGAGGGCGGGTTTGAACCCGCGGCTGGAGATGGTCACGTACCGGCTGCTCTCGGCGGTCAGGTAGCGGTACAGGTAGATGAGGACGATGGAGGCGGCCAGGGCGCTCATCCCCACCGCGGCGGCCTTGCCGTAGTCGGCCGAAAAACCGGTGGAGACAATGCGGTAGATGTGTGTGGAAAGGACGTACTTCCTGCCCGGCATGCCGATGACAGAGGGCACGGCGAAGGAGGCCAGGCTGCGGACGATGACCAGGATGACCGAGGCGAGGATGGCGGGCCGCAGCATGGGAAGGGTGATCCTTCTGAGCGTCTTTATGGCCGAAGCCCCGCACACCTTGGAGGACTCCTCCAGTGAGACATCGAAGGCGCTCATGGCAGGCGCTATGATGAGGTAGGCGATGGGAAGATCCAGGAGGCCTTCCACGAGGATCATCCCCGGGATGGTGTAGATGTTAAAAGGCGCGTGTTCGAGGCCGAAGAGGGCCATCAGCCAGCGGTTGAGGATGCCGTTGCTCGGGTTCAAGAGCAGCAGCCAGCTCACCGCGAAGAGGATGTGGGGGATCATCATGGGGATGATGGAG
>CP070698.1:162040-164842 GCA_020349685.1 bacterium | reverse complement strand
CGCTACGGCGGTGCGGTCACCTGCTGCGGGCTGGTCGGTTCGCCCGATCTTCCCGTGAACGTTTTCCCCTTCATCCTCAGAGGCGTCAGTCTCATCGGCATCGACTCGGTGCAGGTCCCAATGGAGCCGAGGGTGAAGGTCTGGCAGAGGCTGGCCGGCGAGTGGAAACCGGAGAACCTGGATGATGCGCTCACGGAAGTGTCCCTCGAAGAGCTGGACGGCAAGATCGACGAGATCCTGGCTGGCAGGATAAAGGGGCGGGTGGTGGTTAAGCTCAGTGAATAGTGAACGGTAAACAGTGAACGGTAAAACAACTGAACCCGGCTCTATGCCGGGTTCTTTGGTTAACATTATTTTGCTGTTCAGCTAGACACCAGAACTAGACGCTAGATACTATTTTTATCCCGTTGCCTCGGCCAGCTGTTCCAGGGGTAAGGAGTTGAAGAGCTGTTCGAGGGCCTCCTTCTGGGCTTTGAGGTCCTCGAGGAACTTCGCCCGCCTGGTCTCCACGAACTTCTCCGCTGTTTTCCGGTAATACTCGATGCCGCTGAGGAGGTTTTCCCTGAATTCCTGGAAATATTTCACGCCGTTGGTCGTGAGCTCCAGCTTGAATTTTTCGATCTCGTTTTTAAGGAACTCGATGTTGAGGGACATCTCCTTGATGAACATGTGCGGCCTGTCGGAGTGGGCCAGCAGCGACAACCTGCCGTAGATGTGCCCCACCATTTCATCGAGGGAAGCGATCCTGTTGAAGTTGACGATGCCGGGGCCGCAGCAGACACAGGGTGTGGCATCGGGGTCGATCCCCAGTTTGATGGTGGCCCCGCCCGACAGATCATGGCAGATGCACGATTTGGCGAGCACGTCCTCCTTGATCCACGCGCGCTGTTCTTTGGAAAGATCCTCTTTCTCGAGGCTCTCGACCTTCTTCATCACGTACTTCCTGGCGGCAATGCAGTCAGGAAGCTCACTGAACTCCTTCTCGAAAATGGCGCCGTGTCCCTTGGGGCACACGCTGCCCGGCTTTCCCTCCGCGATGAGACGTTTCCTGGCCTCCTCGCTTGCGGAGGTTCTCAGGTTCCAGAAGGGGACCTTGAGAGGGGAGGCCGCACTGAGTTCAACGTCCTGTTCGGTTGCCTGGGCCAGCTTCCTGAGGTGTTCGTCGTCCACGTTGGTCACTTCGGGCACGAGGAGGAAAGGCGTTCCCCAGCCGGCCTTGTTGACGTTGTAATACTTGAGAAGGAACTGGTGCTCTTCCGACGTCCCGATGCCCCCAGCCACCGTCAGGCGGAGCTCGTGGGGTTCGGAAACGTTTGATCGGTAATGATCGGGCAGTGACTTCATGTAAAGGCCGTGAGTCTGTTCGACCAGTTCGTCCCTTTTCTCCTTGAACTCCTCCAGGATGGGGCCCATGAGGTGTCCCTTGGCCGCGAAGGCGTGCCCCCCGCAGTTAAGGCCCGATTCGATGCGGTACTCCGAAACCCAGAGGCCGCGCTTGGCCAGAAACTTGGCCTGCACTTCAGCGGATCTGAAATCGCTGACCTTAAGGACGATCTGTTTCTTCAATCGCCCCTTGGAGTCGGGGAAAAAGTCCTCGAACTGAGCGATGTAGGAATACAAGGGAGGATTCAGCCCCGCGGACATTACGATAGATGAACGAAGGGTGCTGTTGGCATATCCTCGAAGGGCCGAGCGGGTATCGGAATATTCCGGCGGCAGCATCTTGCCCTTGCTGTAGTTCATGCGATCGACCTTGGTCATGATGTTGACGTCGATGTGTCCGGGAACGGCCGCCCGGCGAAGACCTTCTTGGAGGTTCTCCTTTTCGACCGGGTCCTCACATTCGAGCATCCTGTGATAGGTGTTCTTGAGGTCCGACTCGGGCAGCAGTTCGTAATAGCGGGTGATCTCGCTGCCGGTTTCGAAGGGGGACGCCTGAAGGTCTTCGACCTGTTTCTTTACAAGGCGGTCGACAAGGTTGAGATAGGCGGTGGTCCGTTTGGCCCTGTGATCCTCAACTTTGCGTCCGATCTCCTCGTATGGCTCGGAAGCCTGCTCGCTGTGGTATTTTCTCATCTGCTCGATGAAGGTGTCGTCCACGAGGGAGATCACCGAGGATATGCCGTAACGAGCCACCTTCAGGGGCGTGTCGATGGTAAAACCGATCCCCATGACCGGGATGAAGAAGGTGTGGGCCGAGGGGGTCATAACTTTGTCTTTGCTTTTCATAACCATATCAACTCTTTGTTTAGGTGTTTCTGGAGGGAAAGCGTCCTTTCCGTCCAGGAAAATTTAATTCCGGAATCAGGGTCCGGTTGTTCTTTAATTATGTAGTATCTCATAAATTAAAGGAACAAGGCAAATGGTAGGGAACTTCGAAAATGGAAAATAGAGGATGGAAAATAATTTTTAAATAAGCTTTATATCTGGTCCCTTTTCGGTGGGTCCACTCTCTATGGTGCCGCAAAGTGGAGGGAACAGTTCAGGTAATAGGGTGACACGGGCGCGTGGTAGTGATTGTGGTTCCAAGTGTAGACCCCTCCCGAGGGACACTGGTCGACAAACAAGAGGATGCCCTCGTCGATCAGGGTCTGAAGGTTGGGAAGATCGTCGTGCATCTGGAGGTTGTACCTCCTGATGTAAATATCCGTGGCCACCTGTATGTTCTGCCGGTAAAGAAGGCACGTGGCCTTCCTGGAGTTCTGCACCTGGATCCATACGGCGGGCATGGCAAAGGACAGGATGATCCCGAGGAGGTTCACGACGATCAGCAGTTCGATGAGGGTAAAGCCCTTTTGTCTT
>CP070698.1:154766-161940 GCA_020349685.1 bacterium | reverse complement strand
ACTAGACACTAGACACTAGACACTAGACACTAGACAATAGACACAGCCACCCCCCCATCAGCGGTGACAACTTAAACACACATCGCGGGTGACGTCCCACAATCCGTTCTCCCTCGCCAAAACCGGGTCCTTCATGATCCGCATGCCCTTGTATTCGCTGCCGGGGCCGTGGCAGGCTTCACACTGGACTCCCCTGAGATCCTTTCTTGTGGTTCTTTCCGAAATGGCCTGATCATGGCCGGTGGTGTGGCAGGAAAGGCACTCGGGATCAGCTCTATCCGCTCCCGTCAACACGTCGTAACTCCTGGCATGCCTCGATTCGAGCCACCTGTGGTACCGGTCGTTGTCTGCCGAGGAGTGGCAGGTTCTGCAGAATTTTGCTCCCATGTAAACGGGCTCTGCCGCCATGGCAGGGGCGATATAAAACAGACCTGGACCTAGACCTAGACCTGGACCTGGACACAAACCTGAGACTAGGACTAGGACTAGTACTAGTACTGGGTTTCCCCTCATCTCGAATATTCCTTGAGACTGTGGCAGTTGGTCATGCACTGACCGCCGTTCTCTGTCTGTCGATATTCTATCTTCAGGCTGTAAGCGCTGCTCAGAGGCACCTCCATGTTAATGAGGCGTGCCTGCCGCGAAGCGTGGGGACTGTGGCAGATCCGGCAGCTGAAGCCTCGCTCTGAATCCCTCACGACATGCAGATTGTGAAGGTTGAATCTTTTTAAACGGAACCCGGTCTCCGTCTCCGTGTACTTTTCCTCCACCATGGAGCTGGAATGGCACTGGAAGCACAGTGCGTACGCCTCCGGTTGGAAGGGGACGTTCTTGCTCTGGTCGAAGCGCTCAACGGTAAAGGGCGGTTCACCCCCGTGGTTCGTATGACAAAGGGAGCAGTCTTCGTCTGCCACAGGTTCATGGGTATGCCGTGCGACTTCGATGTCCCTTTTCATATCTTTGTGACACTCGAGGCAGTCCCCTTCCGGACCGCCGCTTGCCTGTTTCAGGAGTTTCGATGATTCCGAGCCGTGGGGATCGTGGCACTCGAGACATTTGCCGAAGGAGGGGCTTCCGTGGGCGGCTCCCCTGTCCGCGATATTGGCATGGCACGTTCGGCACTCGAGGGGCGGCATGACCGGTGGTTCCTCGTGGGGGTTGTGGCAGTGCCGGCAGGGGTATTCCTCGAGTGCCGTGTGGGTGTGTGGAGAGGCTTTTTTATCCGTATGGCAGTCGGGGCAGGAGGAATCGTCGAGCACTTTCAGCATTTTTCTGCGGGAACCGGAGTGAGGTTCGTGGCACCCCCCGCATTGAGTGCTGAGCACCGTACTCCCGTGCCTGCCTCCTTCCTTGTCATCGTGGCACGCGATGCAAAGGAGGGGGAAAGGTTCTTTGAGCATCTTTGCCACTTGACCCGAATGGGTTTCATGGCAATTGGAGCAGTCGTCCTCCGCGGCCTCGTGGCGGAAGGAACCGGCAAGAAGTCCGTCGTGGCAGTTAAGACACGAGACCGTCTCAACCGGAGGATCGGAATGAGGGTCGTGGCACTCATCGCAGTCCGATTCAAGAATGGGCGGATGCACAACATTGCCCGCCCTTTGTGTCTGGTGACAGGTTCCGCACGTAGCGGCCTCCTTGACGATGGTCAGCAGCTTTGGCTGAAGGGAGCTGTGGGGATCATGGCACCGGCTGCACTCCTCTCCCAGGACAACGGATCCATGGCTGCCGCCTGACCTTTCGGGATGACACTCGAGACACAGGGCAGGGGTCGGCTCGATAAGATGGTTTTCAAAATCTGATCCATGGGTGTTGTGGCAATTGTCGCACGCGTTTTCGGCCGGAGGATGGTGGTAGCGCGCGTCCATGATCGTGGTGTGACAGTCCAGGCAGCCAAGGGTATCGGAAGGGTCGGGTGAGTGCGGATTGTGGCAGCGCTGGCACTGGGTGTTCTTGACCGGCGTGTGCTGATTTTTGGTCTTGATGATATCCACATGGCACGATGCGCACGGTGCGGACAATGCTGTCAGTTTCAGCAGCCCCTTTCCGGGAGTGGAATGGGGATCGTGGCACCGAACGCAGTTCGATCCCACATCAGCCCTTCCGTGCCTGCCGGAGGCCATGTCGTCGTGGCACTGCACGCAAATTTCCGGCATCTGGTCCCTGAGCTGATTTCCGTTGGAGCTGGAGTGGGGATCGTGGCAGAAATCGCACCCCTCCTCCAGGGCAGGATGGACGTTGGCTTCCGACCCCATGTCGTCGTGGCACTCGTCACACCGGGTCGTTGGTTCGGGGGGCGAACTGTGGGGGTTGTGGCATTCCAGACACCCGAATTCCTTGAGGGCTGAATGGGTATAGGCCCCCTGACCGATTTCCTGATGGCACACGTCGCACTTGTCAAGGGACATCGCCTTTAATAGGCCCTCGGAGTTGGAAGCGTGGGGATCGTGGCACTGCTGACACTCGCCTTCGAATCTCGCAGCTCCATGCTGACCGTTCTCCTTGTCGGTGTGGCATCCTGCGCAGAGTTTCTTAGGATCGGCCTTCAGGAGCGATTTGTAGGGAGCCGAGTGGGGGTAGTGACAGTTAAAACACCGCCCTTCCTTCACAGGTGCATGAACTTGATTTTTCCCCTCAGTGGGATCCTTGTGGCATTGGAAGCAGAGGTCGGGAACGTCTGCCGATACCTGCCCCTGAGCCTTGGGAAAGTGGAGGTCGTGGCAAACGGTGCAGTCCTCATTTTCCACTGGGTAATGGATATAGCGGTCCGACAGGAGGGTATTGTGGCGGTACTGGGCCTCCGCTGTCGAGGCCGGGTGCAGCGCGGGCAGTAAAAGAATAACCATCCAGATGAAGATCCTCAGACAGCGCATCCAGATATGATTATAAAAGTAAAAATATCCTGTCAACCAGAATAGGCGGAAAATGGAGAATGGAGAATGGAAAATGGAGAATGATTTGTGACTTTCCCGGGAAACAGCCCCTTCAAGGAGGATGAATCGCTCCTTCGCTACCCTTTCTCTGTCCCCTGTTCCATTTTCTATTCACTATTTTCCATTTTCGAAACATCATGTATCCCACATACCTCTTCCGGCGCTGTTCCCGTCAGAAAGACCTCGGTGATCCTCTGTTCGCATAGAGGACCGGCGCGCAGTCCCGATTCCGGATCCACCTCGACCACCTCGATTCCTGAGGGGACCGTAAAGTCTTCCGAAGGTGCTCCCGGGCCTACCCTTCTCATGAAATCCATCCAGATGGGAAGGGCCGCCACGGAACCGGCCTCACCGCGCCCGAGGCTCGACGGCTGATCGAACCCTACCCAGGCACCGGCGGCCAGGTTGGGTGTGTAACCGATAAACCAGGCATCCTTGTATTCATCGGTGGTGCCCGTTTTGCCCGCCATGGGCCAGCCGAGACTCGAGGCTCGCCTTCCTGTTCCCTGTTTGATCACCCCCTCGAGGAGGTTGGTCGTGAGATAGGCGACATCGGGTGAAAGGGCATCCGAAAGCTCAAGTGGCGGTTCCCATAGAACCTGTCCCTGCCTGTTGAGAACGCGGCGTATGAACCGCGGGTTTACGAGGATCCCGCGGTTCGCAAAAGCTCCATAAGCGGAAACCATCTCCAGCAGGCTCACGTCGAAAACACCGAGAGCCAGACTGGGGTAAGGTTTGAGCCTGGTTTGAATTCCCAGGTTCCTGGCCATTTCCAGGACAGGCTGATAGCCCAGCCGGAGAAGGAGGTCCACGGACGCCGCGTTGAGGGATTTTTCCAGAGCGGTCCTCAAGGTGACAGGTCCGTTGTAGTCACCCGAATAATTGACCGGCACGTATTTGGGCAGGCCTTGGATGGGCACCTCGAAGGGTTCGTCTTTGAGCAGGCTGGTGGGAGTAAGTCCGGAAGCTATAGCAGCTGAATACAGGATTGGTTTGAAAGCGGAACCCGGCTGCCGTCTTGCCTGCGTGACGCGGTTGTAAGGGGAGGAGGAAAAATCCCGTCCCCCGATGAGTGCCTTGATCTCGCCACTGGAAGGGGTAAGGGCGACGAAAGCCGCCTGGACTGATGGTGTATCGGCCTTGGCGGGGTGTCTTGCTTCATAGGCCCCGACACCCGTGTTGAAGGCCTCCGTGGCGGCCTTCTGGAGGTCCAGGTTCAGGGTCGATTCGATCACGATCCCGCCCCGGTAAAGCAGGTTGGCTCCCAGTCGTTCCTCGATCATCCTCCGAATGATCTCCGTGAAATAGGGCGCCGGATCCTCCGGGACTATGGCTGGAGACAGGGAGAATCCGTTTTGAGCAGCGTCGTCATGCTCCCCCTGGCTTATATAGCCCTCGACGAGGAGCCGCTCCAGGACGACTCTCATACGCTGCCTCGCCCTTTCAGGATGATTGATGGGCGAATACATGCTTGGTGAGCGGGGCAGGCCCGCGATGAGGGCGCACTCGGCAAGGGTCAGCTCCCGGGCGTGTTTGCCGAAAAATGTCCTCGCCGCAGTTTCCACTCCATAGGCGCCCTCACCCAGGTAGATCTGGTTGAGGTACAGGGAGAGGATCTCATCCTTGGAATACCGGCGTTCGATGTTGATGGCCAGGACGGCTTCCTTGATCTTCCTGATGAGGGTCTTTTCCGGTGTCAGGAAAAGGACCTTTGACAGCTGCTGGGTCAGGGTACCGCCCCCCTCCACCAGCCGGAAGGAGGTGATGTCCCGCCAGAGGGCCCTTAAAATACCCTTGATATCGAGCCCGAAATGCCTGTAAAAGCGCGTGTCCTCCACAGCGATGACCGCCTTTATGAGATTGTCGGGGACCTCCTGAATGGGGATGGGTATGCGGCGTTCGACAAAAAAGGAGCGGACCGGTCTCCCCTCTTCGTCCAGAATGCTCGTTATGGAAGAGGGTTCATAAGTTTGCAGGCTCTCCACCTGCGGCAGGTCCTGGGTTACGGCGAGGAGGGTCCCCAGGGACACCCCGATAATAAGGGCTCCCATGAGGGGGAGGGTGATCCAGAGCTTGTATTTGGAAGAGGTGGTCATTAAATGAGTTCGGCCCTTTTCGATCTCAAATCTCATATCTCATATCTCAAAACAACCTTCTTTTATCACGACTGAATCCCTATGGAAACAAACCTGGATCTGAGGGCTCTCGGTAATGTGTACCGCTTTGTTGTTGCGTAGAACGTTTCTTGGATTTAGACTGGCTGCCTGTAAGATGATCGAATAATTTTGAGATCTGAGATATGAGATCTGAGATTTAATCCCGGGAGGGCACCATGGACCGTCAGGAAGCTCTGGACCTCATGTTTGAAAGGGTAAGCGAACCGAACCTGCGCAACCACATGCTGTCCACGGAAGCTGTGATGAGGGCCCTTGCCCGGCGTTTCGACCAGGATCAGGACTACTGGGGTCTGGCGGGACTGGTCCATGACCTCGATTACGATGAGACCATCGACGATTTTCCCAGGCACGGATACGTCACTTCGGAAATATTGCGGGAAATGGGGTTCCCCGAGGAGATCCTGGACGCCGTCGTGGCCCATGCCGGACACAGGGAAAGGCTCACCTTGCTCGATAAGGCCCTGTACTGCGCCGATCCGGTCACAGGGCTGGTTGTGGCGGCTGCCCTCATTCGCCCGGAGAAAAAACTGGAACCGGTCAAGCTGAAAAGCCTGAAAAAGCGCTTTAAGGAAAAACAGTTCGCAAGAGGAGCCGACCGGGATCAGATCAGTGCCTGTGAGGAGCTGGGTTTGGAGCTGGATGAGTTCCTCGAGCTCAGCCTGGAGGCCATGAAAGGGATCGCGGAGGAGATAGGACTGTAAAAGCAGCCCAAAGCCCAAAGACCAAAGACCAAGGATTTTGGGTCAAATTGCATGATGAAAATTAATTAAGATGAAAAATATAGCGCAGTTAGTCAGGACACTTTGGCCTTTGGCCTTTGGACTTTGGGCTTGAAGTTCCCCCACCTCGAAAAGGAACCCGTTTTCGGCCGGAAGGTCTTTGTGGCCCCCACGGCAACCGTGATCGGCGATGTTACGGCCGGAGACGATGTCAGCTTCTGGTACGGTGTCGTGGCCCGTGGTGATGTGAACTGGATCCGCATTGGGTCGGGCAGCAACATTCAGGATGGGAGTAAGCTTCACGTGACGACAGAAAAACATCCTTTGTCGGTCGGTTGTCGTGTTTCCCTGGGTCACGGCGTCATCGTTCACGGTTGCACCATCGGCGACGACTGCCTGATAGGGATCGGGGCAACAGTGCTGGACGGAGCGACTGTGGGGCCGGGCTCCATTATCGCGGCCGGGGCCCTGGTTCCGGAAGGGGCTGAGATCCCCGGGGGTCACATCGTCATGGGCATCCCGGCGAAGGTGATCCGGCCCGTGACGGAGGAGGAGAGAAAAAGGATCATCCACACCGCCGAACGTTATGTCGACCTTAAAAATACGTATTTAAAAAGGTAGTTTTGAATAATTTCTTAAGGTTTAACTTGAAGTTAATTGTATGTGTAAATACAGGTTTAACAGGCTGGCTGATTGGTCTATAATCACGTATTAAAAGGTGGTCACCGACTACCGTTCACTGATTACCGGAGTTCCCCATGGCCAAGATCAAACCCCTCAAACAAAGCCCTATCTTCTCTTCCCTCAGCGACCGTGAGCTGGCCCTGTTCTCAAGGGTGGTGGCCGAGGAGGATTACATCCAGGGAACCGTCCTTGTCGCGGAGAACATGAAAAGCGACAAATTCTACCTTATTGAGAAGGGAAAGATTGCTGTCGTAACGGGGAGGGAAAGCGATGGGCCGGAACTTCTCCTGGGCGAGGGTGATTCCCTCGGGGAGTGGTCTTTACTGGCCCCGCCGCATCTGACTTCCGTGGCTGCCAGGGTGATCGAAGAAGCCCAGGTCCTGGTCCTTGCCAGAGAGGATTTTGACGCCTTCGCAAAGGAGGAACCCGCTATTGCCCTGAAGGTCATCAAGGGGATCGTGGGCAGCCTTTGGTCCTCCATCAAAGATGTGGAGAAGATGCTGAAGGAAAGCCTGTAAGGGCGGAAAATAGAAAATTGAAATTGGAAAATGGAGGGGGACCAAACCGTGAGCTTGCATCTACTGTCAAGATACTATTCTCTATTTTCCATATTCCATTCTCCCAGGCTAGTAGAATAAGACCACCGCTTTCTTCCGGTGGTCTT
>CP070698.1:151179-154666 GCA_020349685.1 bacterium | reverse complement strand
GCATCCGCGCGAGCCACCGCCGGAATGGCCAGGAGCATAAGGGCCAGGGCAGCGCTCCTCGATCTGTAAAATATGGATTTCAATGAGGTGAACATTTTTCAATTCCTCCGTAAATTTAGTGATGATCAGTGATCGGTGATCAGTGGTCGGTATAATCTTTCGGTCGTTCTAGACACCAGACCTAGACACTAGACTCTGGATCAGAGCGCCTCTGATCCAGCTTCACCCGTCCTGATGCGGATAGCCTCCGTAAGGTCGAGGACGAAGATCTTGCCGTCACCGATCTTCCCTGTCTTGGCCGCGGCCGAAATGGTGCGGACGGTCTGATCTGCCAGGGCATCGTCCACGGCCACCTCCACCTTGACCTTGGGCAGGAAATCGATGGTGTATTCAGCGCCCCTGTAGAGTTCCTTGTGCCCTTTCTGCCGGCCGAAGCCCTTGATCTCGGAAACGGTCATGCCGGTAACGCCTATGCTGGAAAGGGCTTCGCGCACTTCTTCCAGTTTCCCTGGTTTGATGATGCTGATGATGTACTTCATGGGATGTTCCTCCTTTCGGGAGATAAACCTCTCTTTCCGGGACCAAGGGCAAATGGTATGCCACTTTTTCAATGGAAAAAATCTGGCACTTTTTTCTCTTTATTTGCGATGACTTGGAGTGCTTGTTTGAACAGTCATAAAGACGTTTGCATATATTTATTGCACAATAACAGGTCAGGCCCAGCCTGAGATTGTCGTTTTGCATAATAATTAATCACACTGGGAGGTGGACTCTGGAGCTGGAATGAGGCAAAACAATGCAGTAGACTGTCAGGAAGATTTGACAGGAGGAGGAGAATAAATCTCATGCCGCAGATATTATCAGTGGGATGGCTCTACCTTTTCATCGCCGTGATGATCATCAGCGTCGTGAGGATATTCTTCAAGCTCAGAACGATCCAGAACGAAGCACCCATGGACAGACCTGTGATCAAAATTGAACCGATGCCCGCCAGGAATAAGGAACAAGGTGACCTGTCCGAGGGCGATCCCCTCCTTGCAGCATCCGACGATCTGGTCAGGCAGGGTCGTTACAGCGAGGCGCTTCGGTCTCTCGAGCAGATGGTCGAGAACCTTTCGCCGACGGAAAACCGCGAGACCATGGGAAAGGTCCTTTTCAGGATCGGAGCCTGTCACAGCCGCCTGGCAACCCGGGGGGATAAGATCCAGCATCTGCTCAAGGCAGGAGAGGCCCTGAGGGAAGCGGTGCGTCTTTTCGCACCTGCCCGCTACCGTGTTCACTACCTTCGCGCCCTCGGTGAACTCGCGGGGCTCTACGAAGATCTGGCGCGGCAAAAAAATCCTGTCGAATACCTCACCCAGTCTGCGAGGACCTGCGAAACGGGCGCGGAAGCAGCCTCCCAGGGCGGCCTGGACCTTCCCCAAGCCATGTTTCTGGCGCGGTCAGGCAGCGCTTACAGAAAGCTCGCCACCTACGGTGAGGCACAGCAAAACCTCAGGAAGGCGGCTGACGCCTTTAAGAAGGCCGCCGCTGCCCTTGAAGATGTGGAAGAAGAGGCTGCCCTGAGAGAGAGAATTAATATCCTGAAAGTGCTGGGCGACACCTGTGTCGAGTTGGCGGCCTATTTCCAGAGAGCGGACAGTCTCGCCTGGGCTGTCCGCTCCTACGAGAGCGTTCTTGCACTCATGGGCGAAGGGCAATATCCGAGAGAGCGCGGAGTCGTTTTGACGGAGGCGGGCCGGATACTCCTGGAGATCTACGACAGTGAAAAGAGCCCGGCTCACCTCCGGCAGGCTTTGAGATACTTGCGCGATGCCCTGCAGGCGGCCGGAGGTGAAGAGGACCCCATTCGAAAGGGCATGGCCATGGCTGTCATGGGTGATGCCCTTTCGCGGTATGCGGATCAAAAGGACAGGCGGGAAAACCTGCACAGGGCGGTCAAGCTTTACGAGTCGGCTCTGGGGATCTTCAAGGATGGCGTCCAGGCGGAGGAACGGGAGAGGGTGAGGGCGGCTTTGGCGGAAACGGTTCAGAAGATCGCAGGAGTGGGGGAAGGGGAGAGTGGGCGAGAGGGGGAAGGAACGTGAGCGTGTTGTCCCCCGCTCTCCCGCTCACCCTCTCTCCCTCTCACAATGGCGAGGTGACACGTAGATGAGAACCATCGACGATTTCATATCGGGGCGCCAGCCCCGGCCTGTGGTGATCGCTCACCGCGGCGCGTCCTTCTACCAGCGCGAGAACACCATGGAAGCCTTCGAGGCGGCCGTCCAGATGAAGGCCGAGATGATGGAGATCGATGTACGCCGGACGGCCGACGGTGTGCCCGTGGTCCACCACGACCATGATTTTGACGGGGTCAAAATCATGGATATGACAAAGGCTGAGTTCGAATTCAGAACACAATCCGCCGGCTATTCCCCCCCTACCCTCGAGGAAGTGCTGGAGTTTTGCAACGACAAAATTCCAGTGGACATTGAATTGAAAGAGGCGGGATACGAAGACCAGGTGCTCGACACGGTCCTGTCCATCCTCGGGCCCCGGCAGTTCATCATAACCTCCGTCCTGGACTCGGTCATCAGGAAGATAAAGGTCCTCGAGGCTGATATCAGGACAGGGCTCATCATCAGCAGCCGTCCACGCAATCAGCTCATTACCAAGCTCTATCCCGGCCGGAGGGCACGGCGGGCAGGGGCGGACCTCCTCGTGGTGAGCAGCAGGCTCCTGAGGTTCGGTTTTCTCCGGACCACCCGCAGGCTGGGACTGCCGGTGTGGGTTTACACGGTCAATGATCGCAAGGAGCTCTGGAGCATGATCACGGACGAAAGGATAGGGGGGATCTTCACGGATCGGCCGGATGTCGGTCTTTTCCTCCGGGACCTGTATGCGGTAAGTCAGGACGCAGAACGCAGGACGCAGCACGCAGAATAAAATCAAGAGCTGGCTAACCGCAGAGTGCGTCCGCCGCCGCTGAAGCTATGGCGGATAAACTCCGGGACGCACAGGGGGAAAACAAATTCTAGGGGGGAAGAGCGGATCTCATAAAAGCGGTGAGAACTGTTTTTACAGGGATGAAGGGGATGAAAGGGATAAGAAAGGACTGCCCGCTTGCCCCGAGTATAGTCGATGAGTCATTCCGGGCCACGACCCGGAATCCAGAAAACAATGTCCCTGTGAATCCGACATACGATGGCTCTCACCGGGTTACAAAGGTACAAAGAAAGGCCACTAACCATGTTTTTTATATCGCTGAGTTCCTCACTGCACTCTTCTTTAAAATTTTAACGCATTTGAGGGAAAGCAGCTCACTCTACACCCTACACTTTACACTCACACTTGAGCACTGGAGGTATTTATGAACGTGCTCGTCCTCCTCGCCCATCCCACTCCCGGCAGTTTCAATCACGCTATCGCCGAGACGGTCGTGAGAGCCCTGGAGCGCCTGGGGCACTCGGGTTTTTTTCACGACCTGTACGCCGAGGGTTTCGAT
>CP070698.1:145835-151079 GCA_020349685.1 bacterium | reverse complement strand
GTCTTACTGGCCACTTCCCGAACCATCCTGGCGCCGATGTTCTCGACGGGATCCCTGAGCTCGATCTCCTTCGCCACGGTGACACCGTCCTTGGTGACGGTGGGCGACCCGAAGGCCTTCTCGATGATGACATTGCGGCCCTTGGGCCCGAGGGTGACCTTGACCGTGTCGGCAAGGGCATTTACGCCGGCAAGCAGGTGCTTGCGGGCATCTTCACTGAACTCGATAATCTTGCTCATTGGATGTTTCCTCCTTGAAAACCGGATTCGTTTTTAAGTTACTTCTCGATAACGCCGAGTATGTCGTCTTCCCTCATGATGAGGTAATCCTCGTCGTCTATCTTGACATCCGTACCGGCGTACTTGCCGAAAAGGATCTTGTCCCCCACCTTCACATCCAGTTTGCGCTGGCTGCCATCCTCAAGAACACGACCCTTGCCCACAGCCACAACCTTTCCTTCCTGGGGTTTTTCTTTGGCTGTATCGGGTATAATGATGCCTCCCTTGGTCTTGGCTGTCTCTTCCAGCCTTTTAACGAGAATTCGATCCTGCAGTGGTCTGATCTTCATCTTCTGATCCTCCTCCTTTTAATGAAAGGTTTGCTGGGTTGCCACTGGACCCTGATGTTTGATCGGGTTGATCCTGAAAATGGCTCCCTCATTTCAGGTTTTCTGGCACTCTAACCCTGGGAGTGCCAACAACGCGCTAATATAACCTCCGCTCTTGAAAAATCAAGGGTCTAAATGCAATTTTTTTTGCCCGTGTCTTATCAGCACTTGTAAACAGGCCGGCGCTCTCATAAAATACGGGGGAAAAGCCCTGTTATCGGTAATCAGTTATCGGTGGTCGGTTGGGGAAGTGCGATCCTAGACCCACAGTTCGAACAAACCATCCAGGATCAGATCAGTGCGCAGGTGCATCGGTGCACCATAACGTTGTCTTTAAAATTCCGTCGTCGGGGATGGGAATAAGATCATGAAAGCGGCCTTCAGAAAATACACTATTACGGGTCTACTGGTCCTCATACCCGTTTTCCTCACGGGCTGGGTTCTCCTGGCTCTGTTTAACTGGACCGATCGGGCATTGAGCCTTATCCCCCGCGCTTACCGGCCCGAGGAGATCCTCGGTTTTCCCATTCCGGGCCTTGGACTTATCATGACGGTGGCCATCGTTTTTGTCATCGGTGCCCTGGTGGCGAACGTTGTGGGAAGAAAACTGGTGGCCACGGGAGAAAGGATCCTCATCAAGATACCCTTTCTCAGATGGTTCTATTTTTCCTCCAAACAGATCATCGAAGCTGTGTTCATAACCAGCCAGGACAGTTTCCGCAGGGCCGTTCTTATCGAGTATCCCCGTAAGGGTATTTACAGCATCGGCTTCATAACAGGGGAGACGAGCCAGCAGCTTCGGAATATTGTGCCCAGGTCCTACACGGTTTTCGTTCCGACCACTCCGAACCCCACCTCCGGTTATCTTGTGGTCGTTTCCGAATCGGAGGCGATACCCTTGACCTGGAGCGTGGACGAAGCCTTTCGATTCATCGTCTCTGCCGGAGTGATCATGCCCGGACAGGAAGCGAAGGTACCGGAACTCAAAGAGGCGCTCGAAAGGAGCGCCATGGCTCTCGCAGAGGAGCAGCAGGAGAAGAAACCTTCATGAAAAGGGTGCTGTCCCTTGTCGTAGTTATCGGGATGTCTCTTGGTCTGATGACCCCCCATGTTCAGGCCCAGTCCGGTACCGAGCCGGTTCGAAAGCTCAGGGTCCTGGAACCTGAGGAAGAGGTCCGGCGCCTGGACCCAGCTTTCGAGATGATCATGGAAAAGATCGATGGCGACCTGAGGCACATACTCTCGTCGCCTTTGCGCCTGACTCCAAAAGGAACGGCCATAGCGGGGCTGACGCTGTTGGGAACCCTCTTTTTACTCAATGAAGACGAAGAGTACCTTTCCGATATAGGCGACACCAGGAACAAGAGTTCGGACGATGTGTTCGAGCATTTCAGGGTCCTGGGCCGCAATGTTCCGAGTACGGCGGCGGGATTGTACCTGCTGGGATACTTTATGGACAGCAGGAATTTAAAGTCCAGCTCCCTCGAAAGTCTGGAGGCGTTGGCCCTTACCGCCCTTATCACGGCGGGCTCAGGATACGTCATCGGTCACAAGGGACCGCAGGACAGCCTCAGCTCCGATGAGTTCGAGCCGTTCAACAGATACCGTTCCATGCCCGACATGACGTCGTCACTCATCTTTTCCGTTGCGAGCGTATATTCATACGAAAAGTCCTTTCTGGAAGCTGCGCTGTATTACGGGATCGCTGCAGGCACCGCCTACAGCCGCCTTTACTACCAGGACAGCTGGCCATCGGACGTCCTTATCGGCTCCATTCTCGGTACTGCCATCGGCAGAACTGTGGCTGCGCGCTCCAGAAACGGGGATGGGCGTTTTTCTGTTGTGCCGGTGCTGGAACAGAACGGAAACGCGGCTCTCGGCATCCGACTTGAGTTAAAGCTCTGATTCAAGAGCCGCGCTGATGATGTCTCTCGTCAGGAATCACTGAACACAGGTGCACTCGTTTGCTGGTGCACAAGAGGGTTCCCCGTGGATGTCGGGAGGACATCACCTGTGTTCAACCCTCCTCTTCCTCTTCCTCGCTGTCGGATCCTCGGGTGAAGAGGAAAACCGACAGGATGATGAAAGTTCCGATGATAAGCCCCTTTACTATGAACATCCCGGGTTGGCCGGCTTCGCTGGCGCCCCTGGGACCCAGTATGGCGACCAGCGCCGTCATACCCATGAGAAGACCAAAAAAAATTCCGATGCACACCGCCAGGCAGTTGTGGAAACGTGCAACGCTCTCCTTCGCCTTGGCTTCGGGTAAGCGAAGCAGGACTTGGCTGATATGGACCAGTCTCATCTGCCGCTCCCTTCCGGCCGTAAGCCTCTCCCTACACCTAAAGTGTACCACTAAATAGGATATTCCCTTCAATTTTGTGTGGAATTATTGACCTGGAAAAGAAGCTTGCCGATGGCGGCTGTTAGGTTGAATGGAGCCAAAGGGAATTCAGGGGTAAGCCAGTGGCTGGACCTGGACTCCGGTCTTTACACACCAAGGTCCTTAGCGCGCTGCGTCAGCTTGTGGGCGAGCCGCGTCGGCTCGGGGAGGCGGTACCCTTTCAGGCACATCTGGACTCCCTTGACCGCTTCTTCGGGGTCCAGCAGATGCCCGGGTGAAATGTAGAGGGGTTTGCTGCCCTTCCTGGTCCTCAAGGCGTACCCCACCAGGTTTCCGTCGTAGGTTATGGGCGTCATGTCCCCCCGTTCCGGGCCGGGTTTTTGACAGGTTCCCACCAGGAGGCTTTTGGCACACCCGATGGTGGGGACACCTGTGACGAGACCCAGATGGCAGGCAAGGCCGAACCTTCTGGGGTGGGCGATGCCGTGTCCGTCGACGATGATAAGGTCGGGCCGCGGGGCCTTTTTCAGGACGGGGATAAGGGGCGGGATCTCGCGGAAGGAAAGCAGACCGGGTACATAGGGAAAGGATACGTCCCCCACGCCGCAGCACGAATCCATGGGCGAAAGTTCAGGCATTTTCAGAAGGACTGCGCATGCCGTGAAGGTCTGTTCAGTGCGCTGATAGGACACGTCAAGCCCCAGCACGGTCCTGAGCCGCGGGATCTGACCTCCCCTGACCTCTCTGGCCAGTTCCCTCTGGATGGCTACCGCTTCAGCGGGGGAAAGGTTCCATGGATTGATATTGTGAAGTTTCATCAGCGTGCCTCGTCGCGATGATGGTTGACGGATTTAAAATCATATTAACACAGCTGTTGTCTTTTTTGGCGATGGCGTCATGTCTTCAGCCTCGAGCGGGCCGAGGGGATCTTCTGAGGGCGGGCTTGGAGCTTGTGATCGATGGCTTCCGGTCGCTTTTTTAAACTTGACAGAATAACTGTAAAAAAATAATCTCAGAGTTCATGAAAACACCACAAAAGGGAGCATTAAAATGAGGCTATCAACCAAAAGCCGTTACGGTGTGAGAGCTCTTTTCGACATCGCTTACCACTCGGTGGGTCTGCCCACCCAGATCAAGGATATTTCCCGACGCCAGCAGATCAGCCCAAGGTATCTTGAGCAGATCTTCCAGAAACTCAAGAAGGCAAAGATCCTCGGCAGCAAGCGCGGTCCCAACGGCGGATATTATCTCCTCAAGGAGCCGCGCGAAATAAGCCTCGGCGATGTCGTCCGCGCAACGGAAGGTCCTTTTGAGCTCGTATTCTGCGTTGGCGAATCACCGCGCAAAAAATGTCCCCGCAAGGACGAGTGTGTTGCCAGCGACATGTGGATGGACATAAGCAGCAGGATAGAGGATTTCTTCAACTCCATTTCCATAAACGATCTCTGCGACAGGGCCCGTGAGGCCGGTGTCCAGAGGGAGTATGATCACCCATACACCTACCACATCTGATCTGCGCGATCTGAAACGGCTCTAAACCTCTCAATCTGTTGACGCAAGAGCCTTTTATCCCTATGTCTGATAGCGGTTCCGAAAAGTTTTCCAGTCCTGCTGATCCCGCGAGGAAGCTGCGCTCCATCGTCCGGGAGATGGGTCGCGTCCTCGTTGCATGTTCGGGCGGGGTGGACAGTACCTATCTGCTGAATTTCTGCCTGCAGAACCTCGGCGCCGATGCCGTCTCGGCGGTTGTCGTCGATCATCCGCTCCTCAGCGACGGGGAGGCGGAGGAGGCTGTTAAGCTTGCTCGACGCCTGGGCGCGCGGGTTCACAGCCTCGATCTCGACCCCCGCGGGATCGAGCAGGTTGCCAGCAACACCTCCCTGAGGTGCTACTATTGTAAAAAGTTCATCTTTTCCCGCCTTAGAGAGCTTGCGGACCAGCATGGCATACCATGGCTTCTCGATGGTACCAATGCCGACGATGATTCGGGGTACAGGCCAGGTTTGAGGGCTCTCGAGGAGTTGGGCGTGAGGAGCCCTCTCCGGGAAGCCGGTATGACCAAGGACTTGATCCGTGCGAACAGCAGGGCGGAGGACCTTCCAACATGGGACAAGCCGGCTGCCCCCTGTCTTGCGACGCGTTTTCCCTACGATCACCCTATCACCGACAGGGATCTTCAGATGGTAAATAAAGGAGAGTCCATCCTGCGATCCGAAGGACTTAAGGATCTCAGGCTACGCGTCCACAGCGACGTGGCCAGGTTGGAGGTTCCGACAGGTCTTATCGGTCACCT
>CP070698.1:137978-145735 GCA_020349685.1 bacterium | reverse complement strand
TTTCCGAAAAACTCCCTGAAAGGTTCGAACATTTCGCCGAACAGGCGGTCCGTCAGATCGTAGCTTCTGGAGGTGGACCTTCTGTAGGTCTTGATATTTACTACGGCAGGGGTGACGCTCCGGCTGATGCGTACGAAGGCCTGGCTGGTCCGTTTAAGGGCGAGGGTCTCGCTGTCGAGACTCTGTGGCACCGCCTGGCTTGCAAGCGCCAGAAGGTAGAAAAGTGCGGTCGCAACGAAGAAGATATCTTTAACTGAAAAAATCCGAGGCACTGAGTCCCTCATTTTCCAGGTGATCTCTCAGGTTCTTGATGATCCTGGCCTCAAGCTGACGCACGCGCTCTCTTGTGATCCCAAGCCTTTCACCGACCTCCTGAAGGGTCAGGGGGTCGTCCCGCATCCATCTCATGGTAAAGATCTTCCGGTCGCGTTCGGCGAGGGTGCCCACGAACTCGGAAAGTTTTTCCAGGTAGATCTTCCTCGTCTCCGCGTCGGCGACCCGGTCCTCTGTGTTCGGCTCTAAAGCGGGGATCGTATCGTAGAGGGAGAAATCCCCGTCATGTCCGCGCTTGGCTTCCAGCGAAAGGTCGCCGGTGCTCAGACGCATGGTCATCTCTTCGACTTCGGATTCTTTGACATTGAGAGATTTGGCAATAGCGCTGGAGTCGGGTTCTATTCCCATTTTTTTCAACCGCTCGCGCTCCTTGCCCAGCTGGAAATAAAGCGTCCGTTGGGCCTGGGTGGTCCCGATCTTCACCATTCTCGTGTTGTTCATAATGTAGCGGATGATATAGGCCCTGATCCACCAGGCGGCATAGGACGAAAAACGGACACCACGGTAGGGATCGTATTTCTTGACCGCCTGCATCAGACCGACGTTCCCCTCCTGTATCAGATCGACGATCTCCCTCCAGAGGCGCCTGTATTCGAGGGCGATCTTTATGACCAGCTTCAGGTTTGAGGTAACGAGGGTGTAGGCCGCCTCCACATCTTCCGTTTCAAGGTACCGGATGGCGATCTCCTTCTCCTCGTCACGGGTGAGAACCGGATAGTGGCGGATGGTCTGGTAATAGGCCGATACCGGGTCATAAATAACCGGTTTATCGGAAGTATCCTTCAAATCCCCCTTTTCCTTCAACTCAACAAGGACCTCCTCCCCCGCGGCCTCCTCATCACCGAGGATGATCTCGTCGGGGGATACGGATTCCATGTTCTGCTCTTCGGACCGGGTTTTGGATCGGGAGGGCCCTCCGGTCCTGGGCCTGGCCTTGGCCCTGGGCTCCGTCCTCTTCCCGGACCGGGTACCTGGAACGGCGCTGCTTTTCGGCCCGATCTTTGACTTCGCCTCAGATCTGGTGCCGGTTTCGGACCTGGACCCGGCGTCAGCCCTCTTGCCGCCCTTCTTTCCTGCTGTCTTTTTCTTTCCTGGTTCCGTCATACTATTTCCCGCCGACTGCCGCCCTCAACTGGCCACAGGCCGCGCCTATCTCCTGTCCTCTGCTCTTTCTCATGGTCGCCAGAACACCGTCTTCGAGAAGCCATTCCTGAAACGTCCTGATATGTCCTTGGGTGGGCGCTTTGAGTCCAGAGTAATTCCTGTTGCATGGAATAAGGTTGACCTTGGAAGGGACACCTTGGAGGATATTTTTCAATCTCCTGGCATCCTCGCGCGTATCATTGACTCCTTCTATGAGAACATATTCGAAAGTGATCCTCCTTCTGGCCTTTACCGGAAAGGCCTTCACCGCTTCCATCAGAGAATCTATAGGATACTTCCTGTTCACAGGCATCAGGGTGGACCTGGTGACATCGTCGCTAGCGTTCAGAGACACCGCCAGGTTCACATCCGGACCTTCCGCCGCCAGTCTTTTTATTCCCGGGACCCACCCGCAGGTTGAGACTGTCACTCTTCTCGGACTGAAGTCAAGCCCCCTTTCGGAAAGGATCACCTCAAGAGCTGCCAGCAGGGAGTCCATGTTGAGCAGAGGTTCTCCCATGCCCATGAATACGAGGTTCCTCACCTTGAGCCTTTCACCGGTATACCTCACAGCGTACACGATCTGGGCAAGGATCTCACCGCTGGTCAGATCACGGCCTCCCGGTTCCCTGCCGGTCTCGCAGAAGGCGCAGGACATGGTGCACCCGGTCTGTGTCGAGATGCAAAGTGTGTTGTGACCTTCCTCCGGAATGAGGACCGACTCGATCATCTCGCCGTCATCGAGGATATGAAGGAACTTTACAGTCCCATCGACCGTTTGGGTCCTTTCGACCTCTCTCATGGGCCTGAGATCCCACAAAACGGCCAGGGACTCCCTGAGCGCCCTGGGCATGTCGGTCATTTCCATGAAATCATCGACGCCGAGGGTGTAGACCCAGCGCAGCACCTGGTCGGTGCGGAAAGGTCTTGTGTCGAGATCGGAAAGGCGTCCGGCGATTTCTTCGAAGGAAAGGTCGAAAAAGTTGAGCATAAAAAATCCGGGGATCAGTGATCCGTGATCAGTGATCGGCAAACTGGGGCCATGCCGCTCTTCCAGGGAGGATGATTAACATTTTTCCCATGAATGCCGTTGTCCTTAATCGTGGTCACTAGAAGATCTCTTTGTCATCAAAGAAATAGGGGACCTCGAAGGAGGCCGATTCAGGGGAATCGGAGCCGTGGACGATGTTGCGCTCGATGCTCTGGGCGTGATCGGCCCTGATGGTACCGGGATCAGCCTTTTTCGGATCCGTAGCACCCATGATATCGCGGTTCCTGGAGATGGCATTTTCACCCTCCAGGACAAGAACGACAACAGGACCGGAAGACATGTATTTCTTCAGGTCCTGGTAAAAGGGTCTTTCCTTGTGGACAGCGTAAAAGCCGCCGGCCTCCTCTTCATTCATGTGGATCATCTTTATAGCCGCGACCCTGAGCCCGGCGGATTCGAACCTGGACAGCACGTCACCGATGACATTCTTTTCGACTCCGTCGGGCTTGATGATGGAAAGTGTGCGTTCAATCCGTGCCATAAGAGGACCTCTCTTTCATGCCTTGGTCGGAAGCCTGACACCGCTGCCCGGCACCATAAACTACCGAAAAATAATGGTTGATCATCCTTTTCCACAGTGAATGTGGAAAGGGCGTGGAAAACCCTGTGCAAAACCTTGTTCCATGAACGTCATAAAAGGGGTTTTTCCAAATTGCATAAAAATTAATCATGGTACTATATCGTTTAAAAACAGTTACTTACGCTATTCTATAACCTTTTCCGACCAGAATCACCATAAGTGCACCCGAGCGTCATTTGGATGAGTTTTTCCTATTTATTCCACAAAAACGCCTGTTGATAAAGCTTTATCCTGATGCTGTTGCCAGGAGACCATCGGTCCACATCCTCCGAACCTCCCTGGCCATATCGGGATCCAGTTCTCCTCCGCCTGGAAGCATCCGTAAAGCTGCTTCCCTGGCCGCAGACATGAGTTCTCTTTCGCGGAAGGGGTCGGTGAAATGAAAATCCGGCATGCCGGCCTGCCGGACGCCGAGGAAATCTCCTGGACCTCTGATCTGCAGATCAGCTTCTGCTATCTCGAACCCCGAGTTGGTTCGCGCGATGACCTCAAGCCTCTGCCTGGCCTCCTCCGTGATGTTATTGCCCTCCATGAGGATGCAGGTCGACCGGATCGTACCGCGTCCAACCCTGCCCCTCAACTGGTGGAGCTGGAAAAGACCGAAGCGTTCGGCGTGCTCCACAACGATAAGGGTCGCATTGGGCACGTCGACGCCTACCTCGATAACGGTCGTGGAAACGAGGATATGGTAATCACCTGTTCTGAAGCGCTCCATCACCTCCTCCTTTTCACGGGAGGACATCCGGCCTGTGAGAAGTCCGACGTTCAGGTGGGGGAAGATCCTGTTCCTGTAACTTTCAGCCATCTCGCGTGCAGCGAGGAGTTCCACCTTTTCGGATTCCTCGACGAGAGGATAGACGATAAACACCTGCCGGCCGTCCTGAACTTCCCTGGAGACCCTCAGGTGCATCCTGGAGCGGTCGGCCTCTTTGAAAACAAGCGTTTCCACAGGTGTCCGACCTGCCGGCATCTCATCGATAGTGGTGATATCCATGTCTCCGTAGATGTCCATGGACAGGCTTCTCGGTATGGGTGTGGCCGTCATGACGAGAAAGTGGGGACTGGTTCCTTTCCGGCCCAGAGCCAGGCGCTGGAGAACACCGAAGCGGTGTTGCTCGTCCACGATGGCCAGGTTCAGATCACGAAACCGGACACCCTCCTGGATAAGGGCGTGGGTTCCGACGAAAAGTTTTGTTTCGCCGCTGGCTGCCTCCTGAAGGACCTCCTTCCTCTTGAGGCCGTCCACACTCCCTGTAAGCAGAGCGGCCCGGATCTGAAGTATGTCGCACCAGTGAGAGATATTCCTGTAATGCTGTTCGGCCAGTACCTCGGTAGGTGCCATCATGACAGCCTGGTACCCTGCTTCCCACGTTCTGAGCATGGCGATAAAGGCCACGAGGGTTTTTCCGGAACCGACGTCACCCTGCAGGAGGCGGTGCATGGGAACGTCCCGGTCCATATCCGCTCCTATCTCGGAGAGGGCCTGGACCTGGGATCGCGTTAGATCAAAGGGCAGGTGCCGGATCAGTTCCTCCCCCAGGGAAGAAAAGGGAGGTACCGGGAGGCTGGTTCTGCCTTCCAGCGAGCGCCTCCTTATCAGCAGCCCCAGCTGAAAAGCCAGGAGTTCCCCGAACTTGACGCGCCTGTGCCAGGGGCTCTCACCCAGGTTCAGGGCCTGGACATCATCACTTTCCAGAGGTTCGTGGAGCCTGGCAAGGGATTCCTTGAGGTCCGGGAGGTCATGCACGCGACGGATGTCATCGGGGATAACTTCCCTGATCCCATTTCCAATGTTCGCCAGCGCTGTCCTGACCGCCCTGCGCACTGTCTGCTGCGACAGACCTTCCGAAAGGGGATAAACAGGAACGATTCCTCCCCCGCTCCCCTCGGAAGCCTCGTTCAAATCCGGGTGGTGCATCTCCAGGGTTCCAGAGAAGCTTGTGACCCTGCCGCTGGCCAGGACCTGTGATCCGGGAGGGAACCGCTTTTCCAGATTCGACTTTAACCATTTACCGTAACGGAACCACTTGAGAACAATGACACCGCGTCCATCGGACACGACGACCTCCAGGGTCCGCCTGGTCCGGTAGCGCCGTTCGCTCAGGGAGATAAGCTGGCCTCGTACCGTGGCGAACTGTCCTATCTGAAGGGACGGTATGATCCTTGGGTTGGTGCGGTCCTGGTAAGCTCTCGGCAACAGGAAAACCAGGTCCAGGGCCTCTTTGATCCCGAGGGCCTCCAGCCTGGCTGCAGTCCTGTCTCCGATGCCCGGAAGCTCTGTCAGCTGCATTCCTTATGAATTACCGGCGTCCGCACCTGCTGAAAGGAAAAGGAGGCCGGGTCAGCCTTTCAGCGCCTTGTCGAGGTCCTTGAGAAGGGCATCGAGGTCGACACCGTGGGCAATAGCCCCATACTCCAGGGATTCGGCCTCCGCCCCCAGGCATCCGAAACAGTTCATACCGTATTTTTTGAAAACCTTGACGGAATCCGGGTACTTTCGGAGGACCTCGTTAAAGGTCATGTCCTTGTTTATTTTTTTTGGCATGGCGCAACCTCAGCGGATGAAGAAAAAGGTTCAAGGGGAAAGGTTTAAGGGGAATGGAAAAGGGAAAGACCCATGGCTGCGACCGTGGAAGTTCCCTTTAACCTTTCACCTTTCTCCTTTAACCTGGTTTAGCGTGCTTGCTTTTTATCTCTGATTATGTTAGCAATCCAAGTCTTTTCCCGCAACACAAAAGCCGAGACGCGGGAGGGACAAAAGAATACCAGGAGGTTAACATGTCCCGCACATGCGACATTTGTGGAAAAGGCCCCATGGTGGGCTACAACGTCAGTCACGCCAACAACAAGACCAAGCGCAGGTATCTGCCAAACCTCCAGACCGTCAGGATCAAGGAGGGCGGCGGCGTCAAAAAGGCCACCGTCTGCACCCGCTGTATCCGTACCGGAAACTTCGAGAAATCTGTTTAATAATTGTTTGATGTCTGATGTTTGAGGTTTTTTCTAGACACTAGAACCAGACACTACACTAGACACTAGACACTGCTTCTACCCTCCGGGAGAACTGAAAACATCCTCCCTGATATTGAAGATCCCGGAGGTTATTGGGCCCCTTGAAGGGGCCTTTTTTTTAGGACAGGGACAAGGGTAAGGGATAAAGGGGAAAGAGTGCTCTTATACTCCTTCCTTTCACCTTTAACCTTTAACCTTTCACCTTTAACCTTTCCCCTTTCTTGCCGCGATAGCCGCCATCTCAATCTCCGCTCCCATGGGAAGAGCGGAAACCTCCACGGTTACCCGTGCGGGAGGCGCCTGGGTAAAGACCGTGCTCAGAAATTCGTTTACCTTGGCGAACTGGGCAAGGTCCGTCAGGTAGACGTCCAGTCTCAGAACGCGGTCCAGGCCGCTTCCCCCTTCCTCCAGGACTGCCTTCAGGTTTTCCATGACCCGGGCTGCCTGGGCGGTGATGTCGCCTTCGACCAGTTTCCCCGTGATCGGGTCCAGGGGTATCTGCCCCGCACAGAAAAGAACGTCCCCCCACCCTATGCCCTGGCTGTAGGGCCCTATGGCCGCGGGGGCCCTTTCGGTGCTGATGATTTTTCGATCCATGGTATGCTCCCGATCTATTTTCCTTACCGCCGGTTAATAGGTGCACGGCCAATAGGTGCACGGCCCTTGTCCGGTCCCAAGTATACCACGAGAATGATCGTCCCTGACATGAGAACGACCCTTTGCCCGGTTTCAGAAAAAACACATGCCCCTTTTACTGACCGAACAAAAAACCCGACTTAAAGCCGCTAAGGAAAAGGGCGCCCTTGCGGGCGCCCTTAAAAGAATAGGGTGTCTAGATCTCAATAAAGCATAATCGAACCTGAAGCCCAGATGATCCCTTGAACACTCATCGAAAAACCGTCGAGGGATGTCTAGTCAATTTCAAGATAGATTTTACCTTTCTTGGGCCCTCTAACCTTGATGTCCATTTTAAACTTGCGTCCGTTGAGTTTGGATACCTGCTCCTCACCGATGTACCCGCGAGCGTTGCTGAATTCCTTCTGATTGAATTGGTCAGGTGAAATGGGGACAGCCACCTCATTGCCATCCAAATCCGAAATGACAATGCGCACGCTCGACACCATGTTTTTTCCGTCCTGGCCGTTTCTCAATTCGAAGTTCAGACTCCTTCTCCAATTCCAAGGTAATGTTACTTTTTCTGAATAATCCCCCACGTTAATGTATTTGCACACCAAAATTCCGTTCGTGCAGGACTGGCCCCCATTGATCCAGCTGTTCCAGGCAGCAGATGCAGCCGCCGGCACCAACATTCCGGCACATATGGCGACCACCATCAGCACCTTTAAATTCCTCGACATCGTTTTCATGATTCTACCCTCCTGATCTATTTAACCGGTTAAATAGCATGCTAAATTTCACCGCGCAGGAGAGATAGCAAGAACAATGCCGTATTTCAGACTCTGTAAGTCATTGAAAACAATAAGATCTGAAAATATGCCTATGAAGAATTTGCAAAAAATTCATACCTGAAGCACAATTTTGTAATCTAAAAGGGACGAAAAGGGGATATTTCTGTCAGTTAAGTCATTTTTGGACGGCGGCAGTCACCGATAACCATAACAATCGAAGAAAAATCAT
>CP070698.1:132810-137878 GCA_020349685.1 bacterium | reverse complement strand
CCAATTCGGCACAGACAGGACCAGACGCCACGTGCCCGCCGCTATCTGCTCGTTCCGGGTAACGACCGCTGAAGTGAGGGCTGAAGGGATTTTAATGTTCTGGCACATGGTCCTTTTAACCTCCAGGTAAGATCAGTTCTGAGTTTTAGATTCGGGTTTTGAGTTTCAACCTCAAACTTCAAACGTCAAACGTGGTATTTCGAATCACGAATCACGATTCACGGAATTTGATCCTCCATCCTCCCTGGCCCGTGATGAAGGGGAACAGACGGAACTGATCCTGGTAACCGCCGACAGCAAGGGTAAGGTGGTCCACACCAGCCGGGAAATTGCCCAGGGTGGGATCCATGGGAATCCATTCCCCCACGTGGACCTGGACCCAGGTGTGGAACCCGAAAGCTTTCCTCTCCGGAAGGTAAACAACCCCGTAGGCGAAGCGAGCCGGCAGACCAGACGCACGCAGAAGGGATACCGTCAGGAGACTGTGGGACTGGCACTCGCCCTCGCCGGCTTCAAGGACCTGTAGGGCCGTAAAACATTCCCTCATGGATTTGCCCAGTTCGGCGTAAACCCACTGCCCGATAGCCAGGGCTTTCTCCCAGGGATCATCAATTGTTCCCGCTATTTCCAACGCTATCTCCCTGATCCTGCTCGAATCCAGATCGAGGCCGAAAGAATCCTTTGGCATCTGTGCCTTATCCGGACGTCTCTGGTTCGAGGGCGGAACAGCCGGCTTCAGAAGGGTGACCAGAGCATGATCGTCCGCCGATTGCACGCGCTGCCAGCGGGTCTGGGGCGGTGGCCGGAAGGAACCTTCAAGCACGACCAGGGCCTCTTCACGCTCCCCCAGATCCGGCGGTATTCCAATACCGGGCACCGCCGTCACGGACAGGATCGACTCCAGCGGAAGGTGGCCGGTCTTCTCAGGCTCCTCGGGCCGCCTGGCATTCACACCCAGGGCCATCTCCTCCCGGACAACCATACCATTGTCGTCGATCCAGATCCTTTCTTCCATACCCCAGTATGTCAAGGCGTAGAGTCTCCCGCTTTCCGTTTCACCCCGGAAGACCAGGGTGAGGGGAAAGGTCTGCCCCAGGGCCATGTTGAACACCCCGAGTCTAACTTTGGCTCCCTTTTCCAAACGCGCTTTTTCAAGATACATGGGCAGGGCATCCGAGACCAGGGTGTCCCCGGGAACCGAGACACGATCGATGTTCCGGGAGCCGGCTGCGACTTGCTCCCGCTGGTAGACGCCGTCGCCTGACCGCACCGCCACGGTCTCCCAGGCGCCTGCGCCGAAATCCATAACACCCCTGCTGGCCACCAGCTCCATTTTCCGGTCCACGTAGGAGGTCTGGCTGGAGGTTATAGAGAAGCGATCGCCGCGGAAGGAGAGTCGAAGGTGCACCTTCTCGACGAACCGCACCACAGCATCCCCGCCCTTCCAGGTTCCCTCCTGCCGGCTGGAGTGGAGGTCTCCCACCCTTTCCCTGCCGGAGTAGATGCCCAGCTCCCGGATGGTTTCTTCTCCCGATGGCGCGAAACTGGCCGCCAGGTCTCCTGCGGGTGAGCGAGCCTCGCAGCCGTACCCGGCCGCGAGGACACAGATCGTGATCAGGAGGAGTGAAAGTCCTGAAGAGCCCTTACGTCCCAATTTTCCCTCTTGAGAGCCTCGATCCCGACCACCGCGGCCCTGGCACCCGGAACCGTGGTGAAATAGGCTACGTTCTGTTCAATGGCTGACCGCCTGATGGTGTAGGAATCGGCGATGGAATGGACACCTTCCACGGTATTGATCACCAGGTTTACCTCGCCGTTGATGATGGCATCCACGACGTGGGGTCTCCCCTCCCTGACCTTCTTCACGTACTGGACCGGGATCCCGGCGCCGGTAAGGTAATCCCTCGTGCCGCCGGTGGCCCTGATCTTGAAACCCATCTCGTGAAGTTTCTTTGCCACCTGGACCACTCCCGGTTTGTCGCTGTCCTTGATGGAGAGAAGAGCCGTACCTTCCTTGGGGATCCGCATGCCGGCGGCCAACTGTGCCTTGGCGTAGGAGATGGGAAAATCGCTGTCGATACCCATTACCTCCCCGGTGGACCTCATCTCCGGGCCCAGCAGCGCATCCACACCCGGGAACTTGATAAAAGGGAAAACGGCCTCCTTGACGGCGATGTGACGGGGTACGATCTCCTCGGTGAATCCCAGCTCTTCCAGAGTGCGCCCGACCATGACCCGGGCCGCCATTCCCGCGAGGGGCAATCCAATGGCCTTGCTGACAAAAGGGATCGTCCGCGAGGCCCTCGGGTTCACTTCCAGGATGAGGACCTTTCCCTCCTTCACCGCGAACTGGATGTTCATGAGCCCCCTCACCTCCAGGGCCTTGCCGAGAAGTTTCGTCTGGCGGATGATCTCCCCCACAAGCTCTTCGCCGAGGCTGACTGGCGGCAGGCTGCAAGCTGAGTCACCTGAGTGAACCCCCGCCTCTTCAATGTGCTCCATGACGCCGCCCACCACGACCAGACTGCCGTCGCTGATGGCATCCACATCGACCTCAATGGCATCCTCGACAAACTTGTCGATGAGGACCGGGTGCTGGGGTGACGCGGTCACCGCCTGCGTCATGTATCTTTCGAGGCGCTCCTCATCGTAAACGATCTCCATGGCCCTTCCGCCCAGGACATACGAAGGCCTCACCACAACAGGATAACCTATTGCAGCGGCCACATCCCTCGCCTCCCGAACCGAGGTGGCGAGGCCGTTGTCCGGCTGCTCGAGGCCGATCTGGCGCAGGAGCTTCTGGAATCGCTCCCGGTCCTCTGCGAGATCGATCTTTTCCGGAGAGGTACCGATGATGGGAACTCCGGCCGCTTCCAGTCCCAGTGCAAGACTGAGCGGGGTCTGACCCCCGAACTGGACAATAACGCCGTCCGGCCTTTCCACATCCACGACATTCAGAACATGCTCAAGGGTCAAAGGCTCGAAGTAGAGACGATCCGACGTATCGTAATCCGTGCTCACGGTCTCGGGGTTGCAGTTGACCATGATCGTCTCGTAACCCTCTTCCCTGAGGGCGAAAACACCATGGACGCAGCAGTAGTCGAACTCTATACCCTGCCCTATCCGGTTGGGCCCCCCGCCGAGGATCACGATCTTCTTCCTGCTGCCGGGAATGGCCTCATCCTCGCTATCGTAGCTGGAGTAGAGGTATGGGGTATGGGCCACAAACTCGGCTCCGCAGGTATCCACTGTCTTGAAGGCCGGCTTCACTCCATCCCTCAGCCTCTTGAGGCGCACCTTACCATGGTCCGATCCTGTCAATTGAGCCAGCCTCAGGTCAGAAAACCCCGCCTGTTTGGCCATGAGAAGATCCTCGGCGGAGAGGCTTTCCAGGGACCGGGCATCGAGCCACTGCTCCGCTTTCACGAGCTGGGAAACCTGTTCGAGGAACCAGGGGTCGAAGGAGGCCAGCGCCCCGATCCTTTCGACGGAGATCCCCCTGCGCAGCGCTTCGGCAAGGTACCAGAGGCGTTCCCAGTTGGGCCTCCGGAGCTTGTCGAGGATCTCCTCCTCCGACGCCGCGGTACGTCCCTCCAGACCTGCCGAAGAGATCTCCAGGGAGGAGATCGCCTTTAAAAGGGCCTCCTTGAAGGTCCGCCCGATGGCCATGGCCTCCCCTACCGATTTCATCTGCGTCGTCAGGACCTGATCGGCCCTGGGGAACTTTTCGAAGGCGAACCGGGGAAATTTCACGACGACGTAATCGACGGTGGGCTCGAAGCAGGCGGGCGTTTCCATGGTTATGTCGTTGGTGATCTCATCCAGAGTGTATCCAACGGCAAGCCTGGCCGCGATCTTGGCGATGGGAAAGCCTGTGGCCTTGGAAGCGAGGGCGCTGGACCGGGAAACCCGGGGGTTCATCTCGATGACCACCATGCGTCCTGTCCCGGGATGGACACCGAACTGGATGTTGCACCCGCCCGTGTCCACACCGATCTCCCTTATTATGGCCAGGGAGGCGTCCCGCATCATCTGGTATTCGCGATCCGTCAGGGTCATGGCTGGCGCCACGGTAATGGAATCACCCGTGTGGATGCCCATCGGGTCGAAGTTCTCGATGGGACACACGATGACCACGTTGTCCATGCGGTCCCTCATGACCTCAAGTTCGAACTCCTTCCAACCCAGGATGCTCTCTTCGACAAGGATCTCCCCAGTTGGTGAAAGATCGATGCCCCAGGCCGCATAGCGCTCGAACTCCTCCATGTTGAAAGCGACGTTGCCCCCCGTTCCTCCCATGGTGAAAGAGGGCCGTATGATTGCCGGCAGACCAACTTCCTTAAGGATCCTCCTGGCATCGTCCATGTTCTTCGCGTAACCGCTTGAGGGAAGATCCAGTCCGATCTTTTCCATCGCCGCCTTGAAGCGGTCCCTGTCCTCGGCCTTCTCAATAGCCTCCCGATCAGCCCCGATCATCTCCACGCCGTATCTTTCAAAGACCCCGCTCTTGTCCAGGGCAATGGCCAGATTGAGGGCTGTCTGCCCGCCAAGGGTGGGCAGAACGGCATCGGGACGCTCCTTCTCGACGATCCTCTCGAGGAACTCCGGAAGCAGGGGTTCGACGTAGGTCCGGTCGCTGAACTCGGGATCGGTCATGATCGTGGCGGGGTTGCTGTTGACCAGGACGACCTCGTATCCCTCTTCCTTCAGGACCTTGCAGGCCTGCGTCCCAGAATAGTCAAATTCGCACGCCTGGCCGATAACTATGGGACCCGAGCCGATGATGAGGATCTTTTTTATGTCGGTGCGTTTAGGCAAAAATTTTCTCCTGAGTTTCTAGGGTCTGGTTCTAGTTCAAGTAGAGGATGCAATCCTTGCTAGACACCAGACCTAGACACTAGACTCTATGTTGTTCCATCAATTCCACGAAACGATGGAAAAGATAATGTGCGTCATGGGGGCCGGGGGCGGCCTCCGGATGGTACTGGACGGAAAAGGCCGGTATCTCAAGATGCCTGATCCCTTCTACGGTCTGGTCGTTAAGGTTGATGTGGGTAACCTCGATCCT
>CP070698.1:128710-132710 GCA_020349685.1 bacterium | reverse complement strand
GGCCCGGAGAGGCGGGCGGGAATTTCTTGCACAGCAGGAACACCAGTCCAGGATTCGTTCCATAAAATTGTACCGGACCCTTTTGGCTTCCTATCCGGACAATACCAGCGATTACATGGCGGAAGCGGCCTTCCGGCTCGCCGAACTCCTTTTCGAAGCGGAAAGAGAACGGATCCGGCTGGTCCTCGAAACCGAGGGCGACACGGCAGCCATATTTCCCGATTTTAACGAGGCCATCGATGCCTATAACGATGTCATCGAGAAATTCCCGGGACACCCCCTCAAGGAGGATGCGCTTTACGGCCTGGCCTACTGCTACACTGAGCAGGGTGATCCGGATCGTGCCGCCGACGGCTATGCCAGGCTCATCGGGGACTTTCCCCAAACCCGGTATGCGGTGGAGATCAACATGCGTCTCGGTGAGCACCACTTCGCGCTGGAAGATCTCCAGAGAGCCATCGGCTACTATCGCTATGTCATCGACAAGGGCGAACCCGAATACGTTGAAAAGGCCCTTTACAAGTTGGGGTGGTGCTACTACAACCTCGACCGTTACGAGGAGGCCGTCGACGCCTTCTTCGCCGTGCTGGATCTAAACGAGGGAGGTGTGCAAACCGTTGACAGCCTCGCGGGTGAGAGCATGGATATCATCGCGCGTTCCTACGCCGAGAGCGGTGGCACGCCTGCTCTGGTAAAGAGGATCCGGGTCAGGGAGAATGATCCCTACGGACCCCTGATCCTCTACAAACTGGCGGAGCTGTACAGGGATCGCTCCTTTTTCCCGGAAGCGATAGGGACCTTCCGCACCTACATCGAACTTTTTCCCTCGGGCGACAGCATGCCGGAAGTTCTCGAGCACATGCGCGAAACCTACCACATCCGCGGCGACACCCTCGCCTCTCTCGAGCTGTCAGAGGCTTTTATCGTTCACATCGGTCCGGGAAGTCCGTGGTTCGCAAAAGCCTCGGCAAAGCGGCGGGAACAGGCCGTTTCCGCCATCTTAAGCAACCTTGAAACCGCGGCAAACAGGAGGCGGGCCCGGTCCCAGACAGCGGGAAGGGAAAAAGAGCTCAACCTGGCGCTGAGGGACCTTGCTACATATGAGGCCGCGGCGCGCAGCAGCACCCCGTGCCGGATCACCTATCTCAAGGGGGTCATCTTTACGGAACTCGACAGGTTCCCGGATGCCGTTCATATCCTCAACGACCTTGCAGTCCTGGACAGCTGCACGCTGCTGGCTCAAAACGCCATCCTGTCCTCCACGAACTACCAGATCAACCTCTACGAAAGGTCCGGAACGGTGGCCCTGAACCTGTTGGAGAACACGGTTGACATCCTCATGAAAATCTATCCGGACAATCAGGCCACCCCCAGGGCCATCCTGGCCCTGGGGGAGATCAGCCTCAACACCGGCGAACTCTCCAGAGCCCGTTCGCATTTTTCCCTTCTGATCCGCAGCTACCCGGATACAGACCAATCGGACAGGGCGAGGCTGCTCATGGCCCGAACCTTCTTCAAGGAAGCTGATTTCAGGCAGGCGGCAGCCTGGTTCCGTCTATCCTGGAGAAAGACCCGTGACGCCGGGATCGGGGAGGAGGCTCACCGTCTTCATGTCTACAGTCTTTTCAAGTACGCGGAGGAACTTTCCGTTACGGGAAAGACCATGGAGGCCGCCGAACGCTTCGAGGCCCTGCACCGCCGGTTCCCGGATTCGGATGTCGCACAGGTCTCCCTGTACAACGCCGGCAAGCTCTACAGGACCGCAGGGCTCGAGCGGAAAGCCACCACCCTTTTTGAAACGCTCGCTGCCAGATACAGCGATTCCGAGCTGGCCAACGAAGCCCTCCAGATGTCCGTGCTCATCCTGGAAGCCCTGGGCGACCCCATCAGGGCGGCCGAAGACAGCATGGCTCTCGCCGCCAGGTCCAGCGGCAGAAAGAGAGGAGCGGCTCTGCTCAAAGCCGCTGAGCTGTACGCGGCAGGCGACCAGCCGGGACGGGCTGCTTCGGCCAGATCGGCTTACATCACCGAGTTCCCGGATCCGGTGGAAGAGCGGTCCAGACAGCTCTTCATGCTGGGCAGCGATCTCGAGGCCATCCAGGACTGGGACGGGGCCCTTGCCGCCTATACCAGGATCACCACCCTTCAGAGGAAAGATGAAAAGAATCAGACCCTGACTGCTTTCGCCGCCAGAAGCCAGCTCCGTATAGCGGAGAGATCCTTCGCGAACTATGTCGACTACCATATCGTTCCACCTGTCGACAAGACAGTCGTGAAAAAGCGTGAGATGCTCCAGAATGTTATCAGGGATTTCGTAGCCGCCGGGAATTACAGGACCGCCGATGTCATCACAGCTGCCAATTACTCTATCGGGAGAGCGCTGGAGCTGTTCAAGGATGACATCCTCTCCTCGCCGAGACCTGACGGCCTTTCCGGTACCGAGCTCGAGGAATACGAACTCCTGCTCCAGGAGATGGCCTTTCCCTTTGAAGAGAGAGCCCTGGATGCCTACAGGGTGAACATTCAGCGATCGGTCAAGCTCGAACTTTTGGATGAATGGATCGAAAGAACCTTTGAACGGATGGCGGAACTCGCTCCCTGGTCCTACCAGAGGAGCGAATCCATCGCTTACCCCTCCACCCTGATCCAGCCGCCATCCCCCGCCCTTCCTCCACTGCCCGAACCGGTCCAACCAGGAGCCGTGAGTCTGAAAGGCCACGCGCCCGGGGAGGAGACCCTGTGATGCCTCGCGGCTTGAGATCACTGCAAGGGACACTGTTTCTCCTTTGCCTGTTCGCCCTCACCGGCTGTGCCACGGCCCCTTCTCCGTCCACCGTCAGAGGACCGCTACCCCCATCGGAGTCCGGGAGTGACAGGCCACAGGTCCTCGTCCCCGGGAGTGATGCTCCTTCGAAAGACCAGGGCTCGCAGGAGGTTGCCTATCGGCTCATGGCGGAGGTGAAGGGCGGCCTCGAAAAGGGCCAAAGGGGGGAGATCCAGCAGGCCGAGCACCTGATCGAAACGGCACCGGAAAGTTCCTACGGCCGGTTCCTGGCAGGCTCAATCTACCTGCGTAACGGAGAGATCGACAGCGCCAGGGACCAGTTTATCCGTTCTGCAGAACTGGACCCTTCCATGGGTGCGGCCTTTTCGGCCCTGGGGGATATTTCCGCGAAATCAGGGGATCTCGATGAGGCCGAACAATTCTATCTCAAGGCCCACACTATCGGTAAGACACCTGTGACAGCCAACAGGCTGGCCCTGTTAAGGATCCAGGGCGGGCATCTGGATTCCGCGAGAGAGGTCCTTTCCAGGACCCTCGAGGAATACCCCGACGATGTCATGACCCGCAACAACCTGGCCCTCGCCCTGGACATGATGGGCAAAACTTCCGAAGGCATCCGCATCCTCGACACACGGGAGGTCAAAGATCCTCACCTCCTTCGAACGAGGGCCCTCCTGCAGCTTAAGGAAGGGCGCCCCGATCGCGCCGCGGCAGACCTGCAATCCGTTCTTGACGAGACAAGTTCCCCTGAGGAGTGGCTGCTCATGGGCACAGCGGACCTCCAGCGGGGGAACCTGGCTCAGGCCGAGGACAAATTCCGCTCGGCCGTCGCAGCCGGGACCTCGACCCATGAAGGTTATCTGAACCTGGGCCTCACCCTGCGCCGGCAGGGGAGGTTTGCGGAGGCAGAAAAGGTTTACATGGAGGGGATTGCCAGGGCGCCCCATCCGGACCTTCACCTTAACCTGGGCGTGCTTTACGAGCTATACCGGGGGAACCAGGCCCAGGCCCTGGAGCAGTACAGGAAATACCTTCTCCTGGGAGGCCCGGCCTCCGACAGGGTGAAAGAGTGGGTGGAGTATTTGGAAGGAGTTGTGGAAAATAGAGGAGGAAAATAGATAATGGAGAATGGAGAATCAATCTTCAACAGCACACAACGATAAGTATGTTGATCCTAATATTTTCCATTTTCTATTGTCCATTTTCCCGATTTAT
>CP070698.1:123570-128610 GCA_020349685.1 bacterium | reverse complement strand
TCAGAGCACTTTACGGGGAGTGTTAAGGGGTTTTGGCAACGCCCTTGCAAGGCTAACCGCATGGGACGGCCTCTGCGCATCATCCAGAACATCTACCCCTACCACCTGGTCTGCAGAACCAACAATAGATCCTTCCGGTTCAACCAGAGAGAGGTCACCCGCATCGTCTTCAAAGCCCTGAAGGAAACCATGGAAAAGTACAACCTCCTCGTCCATCACATCGTCCTCATGTCCAACCACTACCACATCATCGCCACCGCAACCGAAGAGAACCTCCATCGCGCCATGCAGTACTTCAATTCAAGGGTCGCGGTCAGGTACAACAAACACGTCGGCCGTTCCGGACACCTGTGGGGGGACCGGTACCGGTCCTGTATCATCGACACCGACGAGCACTACCTGGCCTGTGTCCGGTACGTCTACAGGAACCCCAAAAGAGCGAAGATAGTGGACGACCTGGAAGAGTATGCCGATTCCTCTTTCCAGTTCTGGGCCTTCGGCCGGAAGATCGACGTGGCTGTGGTGGAGGATCACCTGGTCATGAGGTGGGGCCGGAAGAAGGGGCAGGTGGGTGAATATTTCCGGATCCTGGTCTTAAGTGAGGAGATCTGGATCAGCGATCAGGAGGTAAAGAAGGGGCTTCGCCGCATGTTCTTTGGATCGGCCGACTTTGTGCAACAGATGTACACCACCTACTGCTGCCCCCAATAGGCTTCATCTCCCGGAAAACACCGTTTCACCGGACAGGTTTGTCTAGAGTCTCTTTGACAAGGGCATTTCTTAAGTCATTTTTCCCGCTTTTCAGGATTAATCTCCGTTAGTTTCCCAGGAAAACTATGAACACCCGAAAAAAATAGGTCGATGAAGGCCATGGAAGGCAGTGGTCAACCAAAGACGTTCTTTTATCACCATTTGTCTCTGACACCGGGATTAGGTCTCAAAACAACATCCCTGGTGTCTCTGACACCGGGAAGAGGCAAAAGGCGCGCGGGGGAGCTGTCCGCAATGAGCACTGAGAACAAAGCTCACAGCTCAAAGCTCATAGCTCACTGCTCAAAGCCCACTGCTCACAGCCCACTGCTCACAGCTCCCTGCTCAAAGCTGCCCTCTCCCTTGCGCAAACAGAAGGGTTGGCCTTAAAATATCATTATTCCCACATCCTCTGGGGGGGCGCATGTTAATGAACATCCAGCAGGCTGTGATCCTGAGCTGCTTTTTGCTGCTCACGGTTCTCTCTGTTCTCATACGGACGGGCAGGATCAAATTGCCCCAGGGTTCCTATGTCTATTACCTGTGGGCCTTCTTCCTGTTTTTCACGGTTTCCGAGTTCATCTCCTTTAAAACAGGCATCTGGATCCTCGCCGCCATCTCCTTCCTGTCCCTGCGCGAATACTTCTCCATGGTGGACATCCGCCTGCAGGACCGGTGGGCCGTCCTGGGCGCCTACCTTTCCATCCCCTTCATGACCTACTACATCCAGATCGCCTGGTACGGCCTGTTCATAATCACCATCCCGGTCTACGCTTTCCTCGTGATCCCCTTCCTCATCACGCTGGGCGGGAAGGAGGTCCGGGGGTCGATCCTCTCTACCGGGATCATCGACCTTGGTCTGTTCCTTTTCGTCTACTGCATCGGGCACATCGGCTATCTGGCTCTCTTCGCGACCTTCAAGGCAGTCCTGCTCATCCTCGCGGTGGCCTTGTGCGACATCAACGCCCACTTTCTGAAGGTCAGCAGGAAACCCCCGGCGGAACGGTTCATCCTCCTCTACGCCGTAGCGGCCCCCCAGACGGTGATCCTGGCCTGGATCCTGGCGTCGTGGGCCGGGATCCCTTACGAGCATTCCGTCGTCCTGGGCTTTCTCATCCCCTTTCTCGTGGCCATGGGACGACACACCATGGACTTTCTCATCCTCGATCTGGGTGTGGACGAAAACAGCCTCAGGCCCGGCAGGGGCCAGGTCATCGCCAACCTCAGATCCTTCCTGTACGCGGCTCCGGCGGTCTTCCACTACATTAGGTACTTCCTCACATGAAAGCGCAGGGCTTAAAGTCGCCCCTGTGCGTCGCCCTGCACCTTTTTCTTCTGAGGCCTTTTCTGAAGTTGTTTTTCGGGGTCAACATCATGGGCCGGGAGCACTTCGGCGGCCTCGAGCAGTTCATGATGGTGGCCAACCACAACAGCCACCTGGACATCCTGCTCCTCTTCGCCTCCCTCCCGCGCGGGCAGATCTCCCGGACGCGGCCTGTGGCGGCCGAGGAGTACTTCTCCCGCAACCGTTTTCTCTTTCGTGCCGTAAGCTACCTCTTCGATCCCATCTGGATCGTCCGGCCAGACAGGGAAGCCGATCCCCTGAGCGAGATGCGCAGCGCCCTGGTCGAGGGCCAGAACGTGATCCTGTTTCCCGAGGGGACGCGTGGCGAGCCCGGTCACATCGCCAGCTTCAAGACCGGCATCGGAAGGCTCTCGGAGAGCTTCAGAAACATCCCCATCATCCCGGTGTTCCTGGCCGGCCCCGAGAAGGCCTATCCCAAGAGCGCCTGGTTCCCTCTCCCCTTGTGGAACGAGGTGATCATAGGCCCACCCCACGTATGCGCCGGCGACTGCTACAACATCACCCTGGGGCTGGAGATGACGATACGATCCCTGGCCGAGACGCTCGCTGCCGGGAGGCACACCCGCCCTGACGCACGGGACGAGGCCTTCAGCCTGGCCGTGCTCGGAATAGACGGGTCGGGCAAGAGCACCCTTGCCCGGGAGCTTGCCAGGAACTTTTCCCATAGGGCCAGGGTGTGCCTGGTGACCGATGAACTGGAGTTTTACGAGGGCGGTGAACGGCTGGAGCTGCAGCCGCTTCTGACCGAAAAGGTGAGGGAAGCAGTGGGGCAGTACGCCAGGGAGGCCAAATCCCTCAAGAACTACAAGATCCCCAAGCTCACGGAGCTTTTACTGCGCAACCACCTCATCGGGCAGGTGGAGAGGTGGTACGCGCCGGATCTGATCTTCCAGGACGGGTCCCCGCTGCTCAACCTCACGGCCTGGTCCGTGCTCTACAAGGGCGACGCCGTCGACGATGCTGTCTGCGCCGACGCCATGAGGATCCTTTCCGGGGGGGAGGACGCTCCCGGCACAGGCGACGCTATCTACGACCGGTTCCCCGAGCTCAAGGCCCTGAAGCGGGCCAAATTGACCGCCATGCGCATGCCCGACGCGGTGATCCTGCTGGACCTTCCGCCGGAAGTGTCCATTGAAAGGATCGCCTCGCGGGGACAGAGGGTCCAGGCCCACGAGTCGATGGAGAAACTCGCCAGGCTCAGGGAGGGGTACCTCATGGTTTGCGGCGTTGTTGAGAGGATGTTCGGCCGACCGGTCGCGATCATCGACGGCGGACAGGACCTTGAGGCCGTCAAGGCTTCGGCCCTGGATTTCATTAATCAAACGTTCTCATCAGGAGGATGAGCACCTCATGGTGGGTGCTGCCATGTTTCACAACGCAAGAGCTTGATTTAACAGGGATAAAGGGGATAAAGGGGATAAAAACCGAAAATCAGAAATCGGAGATTAGAAATTGGAGATTGGAGCACAAACAAGCGATCTTCCCAATTTCCATTTTCTAATTTCTAATTTTCTACTGTAATTAGAGTCTCCCTTTCATCATCCCTTCCATCCCTTCATCCCTGTTTAAAAGATTTCTAACTATGCATGATCGGAGGGGACTGAAGGTGAAAACCGAACCCATTGAGGTCATCGCCACGACGATCTCAGGGTCCATCCGGGACTGGGGAAAGGTGGGGAAGATCGTTCCCCTGTTCGAGGAGCTTGGCAGGGAGAACGTTTCCCTTCACGTCGTGGACAGTCACGCCAGGGCCCGGAAGAAAGCCGCCAGGCTGGTCAGGAAAGGCGCCCGTACCATTATCTCGGCAGGGGGATCCGGGACCTTCAACGCCGTCCTGGAGGGGTGCATCGATTCCGGTGTCGAGCTCTCGGCCATAACCCTCGGGTTCCTGAGGAAGGGCTCGGCCGACCTCATCGGGAAGACGCTGCACATGCCGGACGACATTGTAGAGGCCGTACAGGTCTTTGACCGTTCCATCACCCGTAAACGCACGGTCCCCTGCGATGTCATCCAGGCCACCTGCGGAACAAAGGGTGCCGTACCCCGCCACTTCGTGGGCTACGGGGGCGCGGGGATCTTCGGTCGGATCCCCTACTATACCGAGAACCGCTACACGAAATATTACAAGGGGATCCTGAGCCAGCTCTTCGGCGACCTGGGACCCTTCTTCACGGGCGCCTCCCTGGCCTCCCTGGAGAGGGTTGTCAGGGAAAGCTTCGGCAGCCGGAGGCACTGTCGCATCACGGTGGACGGCGTTCAGGAGAACGAGGGGCGGTATCAGGCCATGATCATCGTAAACGGGGAACTGGGTCCGGACCTGCCCTTCGCGAAGGGGGCTCCCCTCGGTTCGGGGGAGTTTTACATGTTCGCCATCCGCGACCTCGGGACGTTCAAGCTGGCAAAGCAGTTCCGCAAAGCCTTCGACGGCTCCATCGTCGAGGAGCCTGAAAAATGGGGCTTTACGGGCTACACCATCAGGGAAACACTGACGATCGAACTGAAGAGGGGTGGTGTCTTCCCCGTCAACGTGGACGGTTCCACCATGATGAGCACCGACTGGGCCGAGTTTGAGATCGTGGACCGGATCAACCTGATTGCGGGATAAAATCAGTGATTCGTGAATCGTGATTCGTGATCAGTAAACGCTAAAAGCCCTTAACTACCAGAAAAGACCGCACTTTAGAGCGGTTTTTAAGCTGACGAATGTCCAGCGAAATACATCGGTGGCCTGCCAGCCGTAGCTGTCAAAACAGGGCCGGGAGCTTTTGCATAAGGGTGTCCACCTACGCTCGTTTTAAAACCCAGATTAGGGAGGAGAACGAGCTTCACCCTTCGCTAAAGCTTCGGGTGACAAGACGGAGGACACCCTTCACTCAAAATGCCTTTATGGCTTGCCAGCCACCTTCGCCAAGGCTTCGGTGCCC
>CP070698.1:116516-123470 GCA_020349685.1 bacterium | reverse complement strand
GAAAAGGGCGTCGAGTGCACCCCCATTGACATGCGGATCGGCGGTGCCCACCCTACCCTCGTCATAACGGGACCCAATACGGGGGGCAAGACCGTTGCCCTGAAAACCCTTGGGCTGCTCACCATGATGGCCCAGTCCGGCATACCTGTTCCGGTATCCGAAGAAAGCCGCTTCAAGGTCTTCGGCCGTATTTTCGCGGACATCGGCGATGAACAGAGTCTCTCGCAGAGCCTGAGTACCTTTTCCGGTCACATCCGGGTCATCGCCCAGATCCTGGAATCTTCAGACAGCACAACCCTGGTGCTCCTCGACGAGTTGGGCGCGGGGACCGACCCCCAGGAGGGTTCGGCTCTCGGGATCGCGATCCTCGAGGCCCTTCACGATTCCGGGGCCTGCGTTGCCGTTACTACCCACCACAACCTCCTCAAGGAGTTCGCTTACAGGGCTCCCTTTGCGCTCAACGCCTCAACGGTTTTCAACAGCGAAACTCTCGAGCCGACATACAAGCTCAGGCTCGGCTCGCCGGGCAGGAGCCACGCCCTGGAGGTCGCCGGAGGATTGGGGCTGGGAAGCAAGGTTATCAGCAGGGCAAGGGATGTGATGGGGAGCGGTGCCGTTCAGGTGGACGAACTCCTTGGAAGGCTCTCGGAAGAGGTCGACAGGGAATCTGTCGCCCGGCAGAGATCAGAGGAGATCATGCGGCAGCTGGAAAACGAGCGCGAACAGCTCGAGGCGAAGGAAGGTGACATACGCCTCAAAGCCGCGGAGATCCGCGACGCCACGCGCCGGGAGGCCAGGGCGCTGATAAGGGACATCGAGAGAAAGGGCAGGAGCCTGCTGAGAAAGCTCGAGGAAGAGGGGCCGAAAACAGCAAGGCATGCCCTCGGGGACGACATCCGGGAGATGGAAAGGGAGGTTGCCGCGAGGCTTCCACTGCCTCCGGTGAAAAAGGATCATGGCCCGGTCTGGCCCGGTGCGGTTGTTGAGGTGCTGTCCCTGGGCATTCGCGGCACGGTCACGGAGGTTTTCGCCGGAGGGCGTGAGGCCGATGTGCTCTCGGGGGGCATCCGGATCAGGGTGCCCACGGAGCACCTGAAGACCGTCCGTGGAAAGGAGGAAGGAGTCGCCGGACCTCCGGATCACGGAAGCGTTTCGTACCTGGGAAGCCCAGAGGCCCCGTCGGAGATAAACCTCATAGGGTCCACGGTTGATGACGCGCTTCAGTCCGTGGACAAGGTTCTGGACCGGTCCCTCCTCGGACCCGGCCGCACCCTGCGCATCGTGCACGGAAAGGGGACCGGAGCTCTGAAGAATGCCATTACAAGGGCTCTCAAGGACGATCCGAGGGTGTCGGCCTTCGGACCGGCCCCCCTGGAGCAGGGCGGCGCCGGGGTGACGATCGTGGAACTGACAGGATAGTCCAAAGTCCAAAGGCCAAAGCCCAAAGAGAAGGAATTTTGTCCCACAGCAGCGTTTTTTGCCAGATTTGAGGAATAATGCACCCTCTTTCAAGGTAATATTTTTTAAAAGTGTAACAAATGGGAAAGGGAACAGTGATACAGAAAAGTCAAACATACTTAGTTGTCTTTACTTTGGTCTTTGGTCTTTGGCCTTTGGACTGATCTTTTGCGTTACGACGAAGACACCATAGCCCGCGTAAAGGAGGCCAGCGACATCGTCGATGTCATCGGCCGGCATCTCGAACTGAAGCGGTCAGGGTCTGCCTTCAAGGCCCTGTGTCCCTTTCACCAGGAGAAGACCCCCTCCTTCATGGTGAACCCGGCCCGGCAGATATTTCACTGCTTCGGCTGCGACACGGGTGGGGACGTCATCCGCTTCGTCATGCTATACGAGGGCCTTCCCTTCGTGGAGTCGCTGAAAAAACTGGCCGTGCAAGCAGGCATTGACCTTCCGGAAACGCCCTCGGCAGGTGGTGTCGAAAAGAGCCAAAAGGATCTCATGTTCACAGCCAACAGGGTCGCTGCGGACTTCTATTCGGGACTCCTGATGAAAGCCGAAGAGGGGGAGAAAGCCAGGAAATACCTGGGTCAAAGAGGGATTCATTCAGACGTGAGCAGAACCTACGGTCTGGGATATGCCCCCGAAGGCTGGAGGAACCTGGCCGCACGTCTGCGCCAGGAGGGTGTGCCCGACCCGGTGAGTGTGTCGGCCGGCCTGCTTGTTCAGGGAGAGTCCGGCAAGGACCCCTACGACCGCTTCCGAGACAGGGTTGTCTTTCCCATAAGAGACCTGAGCGGGAGAGTCCTGGGCTTCGGGGGAAGGGTGCTGGGAGACGAGCTCCCCAAGTATATCAACACTCCCGAATCGCCTGTCTACCGGAAGGGGGACTCCCTTTTCGGTCTCGATGTGGCCGCCCCTTTCGTGAGGAAAAGAGCCGAGGTGATCCTCGTGGAAGGGTATCTGGACGTCATCTCCCTGCACCAGGGAGGAATTTCCAACACCGTCGGTGTTCTGGGCACGGCGCTTACGGAGGATCAGGCCAGGAGGCTTCGCCGGTTGACGGAGAACTGCGTGCTGCTCTTTGACTCGGACGAAGCGGGGCAAAGGGCGGCCCTTAGAAGCGGCCTGATCCTGCTGAGCGAGGGCTTTGTTTGCCGCGTCGCGCCCCTGGTGCCCGGAGAGGATCCGGACAGCTTCCTGCGTAAAAAAGGTGCTCAGGAATTGATGGCGAGCATTGCCCAGGCGCCTGATGTGGTGATGTACGCCCTCGATCAGGCCCGCCGGACCCACCCCGGTGACAAAATAGCCGATCGGTTTCAAGTAATTGATGCAATTGTTCCATATTTGGCTAAAATAGAAGACAGAGCAAAGTTGGGAGCTTATCTGAAAGAGATCGGAGATACCCTTCGCATAGAGCAACACGATCTCAGGGCACGGCTGGCGAGTCTGAAAAAGAGGAAAACAGAAGGCAAGGACGAGAAGGAACCGCCCCAACAGCTCAGGAGAGACAGGCTTCTTGTGCACATCCTTGTCCGAGAGCCTGAGGTCGTGCCGAGGGTCATGGACCATGTCCGGCCCGGGGACATAAAAAGCCCCGAGATAGCGGAAATAGTTGAAAAAATTTTTTCCGGTGTTAATCTTACAACTCTTCTTGATGCGGTAGAGGACCGCTGGAAGAATGAGCTCTCCAGATGGGCCCTGGAAGACCCCCTGGAGGGGACCGAGAAAGCCCTCGACGATCTTCTGCTCCATTATGCCAGGGAAAGGCTGGAAGAAGAGATCCGGCACGTTCGTGATCGGCTGACGGAAGCGGTGCGGCGAGGCGATTCAGAGAAAAGCCAGGAGCTTAATGAGGAGTGGAAGACCATGCAGGCCCAACTCCGTGATCTCGTCTCACGGAAAGGGCTGTATGCTGTTTCAGGGGGGGGGAATACATCCGGAGGTGAAGACGGGGAATGAAAGACAATACAACAGGCCAGAAAGAGATCAAGGAGCTTATCACAAAAGGAAAAAAACAGGGTTACCTGACCTACGAGGAGGTAAATGACGCCCTTCCCGACGATCTGATGTCATCGGATCAGCTCGACGATGTGGTCGGCATGTTCGGAGACATGGACATCGAGATCGTCGACTCGGATCGGCGCATTCAGGTTAAAGATGTCAAGAGCAAGATAAGCGAGGACGAAGAGGACGAAAGCGAAGACGAAGAGCTCGAGACAGGAGCAAAACCGGTGACTTCCGGAAAAGCTGCCGCAGGAGCCCTCACCGGACGTACGGACGACCCTGTCAGGCTGTATCTGAAGGAGATGGGGCAGATCAACCTCCTTACCAGGGAGGGTGAGGTCGAGATCGCCAAGAGGATAGAGCAGGGCGAGCTGGAAGTGCTGGAAACAGTCGCCTGCAACCCTATCTGCATCCGTGAGCTTATCACCCTCGGTCAAAAGCTGGAATCAGGGGATGTCAAACTCCGCGAGAGCCTTTACGACACAGAAGAGACCCTCGAGGAGGATGAATCTGAAGAGCCTGAGACCGAGGACGAAAACGGAGAGGATCAGGACAAGGCGACGGAGGAGGAGCTTGCCGAGGCCAACAGGGAGAGCCTTCTCGAGCGAGAAGCCGAAAACCTGAAAGAGGCCGTTAAGGTCATCAAAAGGATCGAACGCAGGGTCCAGCGTATCGAGCAGCTCAAAAAGGAGGCTGCCAGGGCCTCCGCCAAGAAGGCCGAGGAGATCGCCAAGAGGGTCCAGCGAGCAGAGAAGGACAACGCCCGCGACATTAAAAACCTCGGACTTAACACACGGCAGGTGGCCAGGTTCTCCTCCAGGGTCACAGCGCTCAGAGAAAAGATCCTCCTCTACCAGGGGCGCATAGACAACATCTACAAGAGGACCGGCCTGACCGAGTGGCGCATGAGCCAGCTCATTAAAAAGGCTCGGGAGGGTGGCGCCAAATCGGCGGCCCGCGAGGCGGGCATGTCCATTGCACAGCTCGAGAGCTATCGGCAGCTGGTCCGGGACGCCCGAAAGAAGCTCAAGGAGATAGAAAGGGAAGCCCTGATGCCCTGCGGGAACATCGTGGTGGACGGTGAAAAGATCCGTCTTGCCGAGATCAGGGCCCGGGATGCCAAACAGGAGCTTGTAGAAGCCAACCTGCGCCTTGTGGTGAGTATCGCCAAGAAGTACACCAACAGGGGACTGCAGTTCCTGGACCTTATCCAGGAAGGGAATATCGGTCTCATGAAGGCGGTGGACAAGTTCGAATACCGCCGCGGATATAAATTCTCCACCTACGCAACCTGGTGGATAAGGCAGGCCATTACGAGGGCCATTGCCGACCAGGCCAGAACCATCCGCATACCTGTCCACATGATCGAGACGATCAACAAACTGATCAGGACCTCGAGACAGCTGGTCCAGGAACTGGGACGGGAGCCCATGCCCGAGGAGATCGCCGAGAAGATGGACCTTCCCCTCGACAAGGTGCGCAAGGTCCTCAAGATCGCCAAGGAACCCATCAGCCTGGAAACTCCCATAGGGGAAGAGGAAGACAGCCACCTCGGGGATTTCATCGAAGACAAGAAGGTCATCTCTCCCGGAGATGCAGTTGTCCACGCCAGCCTCAAGGAGCACGTCAGGGGTGTCCTTGAATCCCTCACCCCCAGGGAGGAGAAGGTTCTGAAGATGCGTTTCGGCATCGATGAGCGGACCGACCACACCCTGGAAGAGGTGGGACAGAATTTCAGTGTCACCAGGGAGAGGATCAGGCAGATCGAGGCCAAAGCCCTGCGCAAGCTCAGGCACCCGAGCAGGTGTAAAAAACTCAAGCCATTTTACGAAGATTGATGAGCAAAGGAGCGCCACTTGATCTCCATAAAATGGCGTATCGGAGTGACGGGGTGTCGGAGTAACGGAGAAAAGTCAAAGAAGCATTTTACCCCGATACCCCGATACACCCATACCCCGATACATGGGTATCCTGATTCGAGGAAAAAAGCTGAAAGCGTGAGTGTTGACAGAATTATCGAATCAGGATACTAAGGTTGATTCGGGCCCATAGCTCAGTTGGTTAGAGCCACCGGCTCATAACCGGTAGGTCCTCCGTTCGAGTCGGAGTGGGCCCACCAAAAAAGAGGAAACGGATTTGGCGGTTTTGTTCAGGATAAGAGAAGATGGGGGTGTGAGAAAAGACCCCGCTCTGAAGGGGGGCCGGCCGTGAAGGTTCCATTCGAAGGCCTGGCAGAGCCCTTCAAGCCCTGACACCACAGGACCAGGTGCACTCCAAAAGGAGTGCACCTTTTTTATTCGCCACATGGTTTTAGCCAATGATACAGCAGGGAACGCCAGGCCATACATTGGGCAGAGAGGAAAGTTCCCGGGGTCTGGGCATTCAACGCGCCGGACGATCAACCCTCATTTTTTCCTCCTGGCCCCCTCTGCCGTTAAACCGGTTTTAAGAAGTGAAGAAAGCGCCTACTGTTAAAGAGATTATTGAGATTATCGAGAAGATCGCACCCCCGGACATCGCTTTGCCCGGGGACCCGGTGGGCCTTCAGTGTGGTCAGCCGGACAGGCCTGTGGCGCGCCTGATGTTGGCTCTGGATGCGACCCTGGAAACAGTGGCCCAGGCGACCGAGTGCAAAGCGGACCTGCTCGTCACACACCATCCCCTTCTCTTCGAACCGCTGACCCCGAAAAACATCCACGGCCCCGATGGCAGGGCCTTCACCAGGGCCATCCTGGAAGAACTTGCCGTTTACACTGCGCACACCAATCTGGATGCCTCCCCGCAGGGTATCAATGTTTCCCTTGCCGACATGCTCGACCTGCGTCGCAGGGTGTTCCTCCAGGAAGGGGGCCAGCAGCCCTTCAAGGTCGTTGTTTTTGTGCCCCATGAAGATCTTCGGAGGGTGCAGACCGCGGCGTTTAATGCCGGGGCCGGCAGGATCGGGAACTACAGCGGATGCTCCTTTGCGACGGAGGGCACGGGCAGCTTTCATCCCGAAGCCGGTGCCTCCCCTGTCATTGGAAAGACCGGACGCTCTGAGACGGTGCCAGAGGTGCGTCTCGAGGTAACGGTACCTTCGGGTGCCCTGGCAGCGGTTCTGTCCGAGGTCAGAAGGGTTCATCCCTACGAGGAGCCGGCTGTCGACGTTTATCCTCTGGCCGCGGGTAACAACAGCACCGGCCTGGGAATCGTCGGCGATCTCCCGCAGCGGTCAACCGTGGGAAGGATCGTGGAAAGGGTCGTTTCCACCCTCAAGGCTGGTTCGGTGCGGCTTGTGGGAAAAAAAGGGATCAGGGTGGGAAAGGTCGCCGTATGCGCCGGAAGCGGTGCGTCTCTTATCGACAGCGCGGCCGCAGCCGGAGCGCAGCTTTACATCACCGGGGACGTCAGGTACCACGATGCGCGCCGAGCCGAAGAGAAGGGCATCGGGCTGCTGGATGTAGGACATTTCGCCCCCGAAAGTTACGGTGTCCGAAAGTTTGGAGAGCT
>CP070698.1:113509-116416 GCA_020349685.1 bacterium | reverse complement strand
TACGATCAGGAACTTCTGTAAAACAATCAATCCGGGCAATTTGGATCAGTACCTACCCGCACCATGCCAATCCAATAAAACCAGAAGTCACTAACCACAGGGTACACAGGGTTAATCTAGAATCTAGACTCTAGAAACTGCCCTTTTCCCCTGTGGTGCGGCCCTAAGCCGGCCGCGCTGCCTGCCCGCCACAGCTGATCGACTGACGCTGGCGACGGCGGGTGTTCATCAGCTTCTTCCTGGCCCGCTAATATTTCACCGGGTTGGCCCGGTCGTATTCCTTGGGCTTGTGGCACCCCACGACACAGCTGCCGCCGTTCTTCGTCTGCGTGTAGTTGACCGGAAGGCTCCACATCTTGCCGAAGGGCACCTCCTGCCGGATGTGCTTGGCCTGGTTGCCGGCGTGGACCTGATGGCAGGCCTTGCATGATCTGCCCTTTTCCCGGTTCACGTGGAGGAAGTGCATGTTGGTGTCGCCGTTCCTGAACCCCGTGAGGGTCGTGGTGAACCTGTCTATGGCGATGTCCCGGTTATGGCAGTCGAAACAGATGGCGTAGTTCTCCGTGGCGTAGGGCATGTAGAACTCGGACGGGAAAGCCTTTTTCAGGATCTTGGTGCTGCCCGACCCGTGGGGATCGTGGCAGGCATAGCAGTCGTCCTGTTTGACCGGGCCGTGGACGTAGGTGGCCTTCTTGACCTGGACCCCCATCTCCTTGTGGCACGTGTAACAGATCTCCTTGGCTGCCGATTTGAGCTGTCTCGGGTAGTCCGAGGCGTGAGCGGTGTGGCACACAGTGCACTGCTTCTTGTCGAGGGCGCTGTGCTTGACCGAAGAGTCGCCCAGGTGTTTTTCCATGTCCTTGTGGCACTCGAAACAGAGGTTCTCGCCTTCCGCGATGAGCATGTAGGAGAAATCGGTGGAATGCGAATTATGGCATTTGTTGCAGGCCTCCTCGGCGGGCTTGTGCTTGTACTTGAGTTCGAACTGGGCCTGCCTGTCCAGGTGGCACAGGAAGCACAGGTCCGAGCCCTGCATCTCCAGCAGCCCGGGAAACTCCGCGGAGTGGGGGTTGTGACAGATGTTGCAGTCACCGGCCGCCACCGGTCCGTGGACCATCTTCATGGTGGTCTTGTTGTTCTCGTGACAGGAAAAGCACAGCTGGCTGGTTGTTTCCTTGGTCAGCTGCTTCTCGGTATTGGATTGATGGGGGTCGTGGCAGGAGATGCAGTCGCCCGTGTTGATGGGTCCGTGGACCACGGGAAGGGCGTCCTTGGGTTCGTGGCACAGGTAGCAAAGATCCTTGCCCGTCGCCTGCAGCTTGAAGTCCGCCTTGACCGATTTCGTGGGATGCTTGGGATTGCCGCTGGTGTGGCACACCACACACTGGCCCACACCCACCGGCCCGTGAACGAACTTTGCCTTCCCCATGCTGGCGTGGCACTCCGCGGTGACACACTCCTGGGCGTCTGCCTGAGCCGCCATACCCAACAGGAAGAGCGTGACGAGGGACAAGATGACAACGGAAGTTCTACCATTCATTTTCATGATACCCTCCACCTAAGGAAGCAGGACAACAGACCTGACACATCCGGGATAATTTTCACAATAGCTTGTGAAACATTGGATATAATAGTTGACCGGCTGTATCGCTGTCAACAGAAGACGGGATACAGTATACAGATTTTATACGGTCCACATGGTCCTACTACGGGCCAGGGGACGAAGAGGTTACAGTTTTGGAACGAGAAGGGAAAGGTAAAGGGTTCTATTAGTTACAAACGCGGGAGAGGGGGCTTTTCCGGGCATGGGAGCAGGGGCGAGGGGGCAGGTATCGAGGTATCGAGGTATCGAAGTGTCGAGGTGTCGAGGTATTTAGGTATCCAGGTGTCCAGGTGTCCAGGTGTCCAGGTATCTGGGTGTCTGGGTATTTTAGGCATGCAGTTATGTACTTACTTCGACACATAGACACGTAGTTACTTAGGTACGTAGACACATTAACAGTTACGCTTAAATCGGTAGCCTTGAGGTGTTCCGATTTAAGCGTAACTGTGCTGTCCCGACAGCAGGAAGTTGACGCCGAAGTAGGTGAAAACAACCGCGGCGAATCCTATGATGGAGAGCCAGGCGGCGCGCCGGCCCTGCCAGCCCCTGGTCAGTCTCGCGTGGAGATAAGCCGCGTAGATGAACCAGGTGATGAGGGACCAGGTCTCCTTGGGGTCCCAGCTCCAGTAGGTGCCCCAGGCGTAGTTGGCCCACGCGGCGCCGGTGATGATGCCCAGGGAGAGGAGGGGGAACCCCACAGCGATGGACTTGTAGTTCACCTCGTCGAGGACCTTCAGATCGGGGAACATCCCGAGGAGGGAGCCTTCCCTCAGCCCCTTGTTTTCCGCCCTCATCTTAACCAGATAGAGCAGCGAGATCCCGAAGGAAACGGCGAAAGCGCCATAGCTGACGAAGGATGTGATCACGTGGTACAGCAGCCAGTCGCTCTGGAGGGCAGGCACCAGGGGACGGATGTCATCGGGGAAAAAGAGGGCGTTGGCCGCCAGGATGATGAAGGCGATGGGAGCGACCACGGCACCCAGGGTCTTGGCCTTGAACCTCCACTCCACGACGAGGTAGGCGGCCATGGTGCACAGCGCGAAGAAGCTCATGGACTCGTACATGTTCGAGAGAGGAGCGTGCCCGATCCCCATCCTGTACGATTCCACCCAGCGAAGGATCTTGCCGGCCGTGTGGACCACGACGCCCAGGGCCGCCAGGGTCGTGGCGATATTGCCCACGGCGCGGGACCGGAACGCCAGGTAGGCGACGTAAAAGAAGGTCGCGAAGAGGTAGGCGAAGGTCGCTAGATTGTGAAGGGCGGTGCTGTCCATACTGTCACCTCATGAAAAAGCCGTGATTCG
>CP070698.1:103588-113409 GCA_020349685.1 bacterium | reverse complement strand
TTCAGATCGCCGTCGGGGCGGTCCACCATTCCTATGGCTCTGGCGGTTCTCGCCACCCATGGAGTGAGGGCCATGGATACACCCAGGGCTACGGCAAAGGTGAGCGGTAAGACCGCATAACTCCAGGCCCCGTTCATCTCGCGGCCCCGGTCAGCACATCGTAAAAATTCTCCACGTCCCGCTGCATGCGGCAAAAGTCGTAGTATTGTTCCAGCCGGGCTCTTCCGGCCTTCCCCATCAACCTGGCCCCGTCGCCCATCTCCATGAGGTCCGACATGGCTTGAGCCAGGCGCTCGGGCCGGCGGGGCTCCACGAGGATGGCTGTCTTCCCGTTTCCCGTCATGGTGGCCACCGTCCCTACCATGGTCGCCACCACGGGAAGGGAAGCCGCCATGGCTTCAAGCACGACGAGGGGACCACCCTCCCAGTGCGAGGAAAGGACAAAGGCATCGCTGGCCGCCATGAGATCGGGCACATCCTGCCTGAGTCCGAGGAGCCGGACCTCTTCGGTGAGCCCCTTGTCCCTGACCATCCCCTCGAGGCGGGGCCGATCCTCCCCCTCTCCGGCGATGAGAAGGAGGGGGTTTTTATCTCTCTTCACGACGGTGGAAAAGGCTTCGACAAGGTCACCGAACGCTTTTTGTTTCGTCAGGCTGCCCACCGCGATCCAGACATATCGATCCGTCGGCAGCGCGAGCCGGGTGCGCAGGGCTGTCCGGTCCCCCTCAAACCTTGCGGGTATCTCTATCCCGTAAGGGATGTGACAGACCGGCCGCCCGGCCGGTCCGGGCTCGGTAACAACATCCTCCCCCCTCGGAGAGAAGGTGATATACCCGTCGGCAAACCGCGCCGTGGCCGTATCCGGGATCTGCCTGTACCAGGGCTGCCACTCGTTGTGTACCGTGTTTACGACCAGGCTCTTTAAACCTGCAAGGGGGCGGGCGAACCGCGTCAGAAGGTTGGAATGAAACATGTGTCCCTGAAGGATCTTCGGCTTGAACCTGCGCAGTTCTCTCAAGAGCCGTTTGAAACCGGCCGGTGTCAGCCGCCCCCGTCTCTGGCCCAGTTCCACCAGCGGCACCCCTGTGTCCCTGATCCGGGGCGCCAGCTCACAGCCGGACATGAGGGAGACGATCCCCAGGGGATACCGCTCCCTGTCATGGTACCGGGCGGCCCAGAGAAGGAGCCGCTCGGCGCCTCCGACGCCAAGACCGCTTATCACGTGGAGAACCTCAACCCGATCGGACGTTTTCAAGATCCCTCCCCGGTTGACCCATCAGACCCAATTCTCCTATACTTCCCCATCCGCACATCACCCGGCTGGCGGGACAGTTGAAATGCCAAGCTATGAACATTTTTCATAGTATAAACAAGAAAAGGAAAAGTGAAAAGTGTAAAGTGCCGGTTTCAGATCCATGCTGACCGGCCCCTGTCACCACAGATGAGGGCTTTGAAACAGATGGCTTTTTCCCCATCCAGCACGAAACACACAAGGCTGCTGAGGGAGTTTATCGGTGCTCCCCTCTTCGACGTCTCGGCACCCCCGGAAGCGGACCCCGCCTGGCCGAGGATCTCCATTATCACACCCTCCTTCAACCAGGCCCCTTTTCTCGAACGCACCATCATCTCCATCCACAACCAGGGGTATCCCAACCTCGAGCACATCGTCATCGACGGCGGCTCCACCGACGGAAGCCTCGAGATCCTCCGGCGGTACGCAAACCGGTTTCACCACTGGCAGTCGGGTCCGGACAAAGGCCAGAGCGATGCCATCAACATCGGAGCCGATCATGCCACGGGGTCTCATATGACCTGGATCAACTCCGACGACCTGCTTCTGCCGGGCGCCCTGCATTCCCTGTCCAGGGCCATGAAGGAACACCCGCAAGCGGATCTCATATACGGCAACCAGCTCGAGATCGATGCATCGGACCGGGTGATAAAAAGGTTGTACACCGTTGATTTTGACATCAACGACTTCCTCTACGAGATCAACATCATCGTTCACCAGCAATCGGCCCTGTGGCGTACCGATCTCTTCAGGGGGATCGGCGGGCTCAAGATGTTCCGATACGCCATGGACTACGATATGACGTACCGGATGTACCGGGCGGGGGCCCGCCTGTGCCGCATCCCCCATTTCCTCTCCGCCTTCAGGGTCCATGCCAGTGGGCTTACCGGTTCCGGAGAGGTGGGCCGCCGCCGGGGCGGTGAGGTCGACGCAGCCTTCCGGGACTACATGGGCCGGGACAGGAACCTCTTCGACCGGGTGTTCATGCGCCCCCTCTACAAGGCCCGGAGAATGCTGTTTCATCCGAATATTCTTCTGGCAGCCATGGAGCACAGGACTTGGCAATGGACCGGAGGCGGGAGAGGAAAGTGAGGCCCGACCGCCATCCCTCCCTCCGTTTATCAATGGCGGCTACCTCAGTATGATCTCCTCGAAAAGGCTGTTCGGGGTGTAACCGGTCGCTCTGGACGCAGCCTTTTCAAGCTCCCCTTGAGCCCAGGGCAACCTGGCCGGATCCAGTTCGGCCAGCCAGGCGATCCTCTTCCGGTGGGCGGCAAGGTAATTGGGTTCTGTCGTGAGCGCCTTTTCGATCTGGTCCAACGCCTGCTGCCGCCGGCCAAGTTCCCAGTAGAGGTCGGCCGCGTTCAACATGATCAGGGCATTGTGCGGCTCCAGCGCGGCCGCGCGGTGTAGAAGGCCTAGCGCTTCCGGCAGGACCTGCTTCTTGCCGTCACCTGCCTGCCGGGCCAGTTCGACGTAGAGAGCCGCCTGAAGCCTCAGGGGCACCGAGTCCATCCGATCGAGTTTCCATGCCCTGCGGATACTCTCCTCGGCCCGCTCATAGTCCTGGCGCAGACCGGTATTTCTGAACCTGTCAAAGTGCGCTTGAGCCAGGTCCCGGGCCGCTCCGGGATGGAGCGGGTTCAGGTGAAGGGACCCGGTAAGAGAGCTTGCCGCCCTCTCGGCCTGGGTGCTCATCAACCGCTGCGCCGCAACCCACCTCGCCCGGGAGGCGACGTCAAGGCTGAGCCAGATAGCTGATCCGGTAAGGAGCAGGACAACGATGACCGCTGGCAAGAGACTCCTTTTTCCCTCGACCTCCATCCTCCGTGTTCCGCCGGGCGTCAGCTGAGCCAGCCACCACACGGCCAGCGCCATGAGGGCGAAGACCTCCGTGATGTCGTGAAAAAGAGCCTGATAAAGAATGGCCCCCATGGCCATGGCCGGACCGGATCTTCCTTCGACCCAGGCCCTCACCAGGAGGCGCAGGGTGACAAGGAGAAAGAGCAGGGCCGCCGCGACCCCCACGATGCCGCCCTCGGCCCAGGCGCGGAGATACTCGTTGTGCGGTTTCCTGACGATGCGGCCATATCTGACCGGGAGGTCGTCGGTGGGGAAAGCGTAAACCGGGGCGTACTCGTAAAACAGGTTGGGCCCGACCCCGAAAACGGGGTGATCCGCCCCCATCCTCAGGGCGGCCTGCCAGATGTCGATCCTGGTAAAGGCGTGGGGATCGACCCTGTACTCCTGGGTGACACGGTGCCTTACCGTACTGGGCGCAAGGAACACGAACGCGACCACGGCGAGAGCGATCCACCTTTTCAGGCCTTTGCTCCTTATGGAAAAGACAACCCAGACGATCACGGTCCCGATGGCCGCCGAGCGCGATCCAATGAGCAGCAAAGCCGCCGTGCACATCAGGGCCGCTGCGGACGAAAGCCACACCACGCGTCCCTTCTCACGCGTATCGGTCCTGAGCCCCAGGATAAAGGCAAGGCACGACAGCACCACGGTGGCAAGATAATTGGGATTGAAGAAGGGTCCGCCCGGTGACCGGACGCCGGCCGCCAGCCCCTGAAACAGGACCCAGGGGACCAGGACGCCCACCCAGACGAGGACAATGGACAGCGTCGGGATCCTTGCCCCGGCGGCAAGGAGGAGATGGTAAAAAACGAGGGAAAGGGTGAGTTGAGTCAGGAAAAGCAGGCTGAGATAGGGGACCGGCGAGCGGGCCATGTGATAAAGGGTAAGGGCATATAAAGCCAGGAAGGGGATCCATGCGGCCGTGATGAAGAGGGGATAAGACCCAGCTGACCGTACTTTCATATGATCCAGGAAAAAGACAACCACGACGAGGAACACAAAGACACCCATGAGCCAGGGCGAAGCCCCCCAGCTAATGAAGGGCACGATAACAACGGCCGGAAGAAGTGGAAGGTCAGCGACGGACCTATGTAAACCTCTTTTACTCATGGTTCATGTCTTGGTCATCTATTGAGATGCGCGCCTTCGGGGATCGCCCGGCCGGCAGCGCAGGGATCCCCCCGCAGATCCCCTCGAGATCGGTTCTCACGCGGGCCTTAATGGGCCGGTATGGGACCGTCGTCCTCCTGCCCATCCATCCCTTCCAGGGCTCCCGGCCTTTCCAGGGCCCTGTCGGCCACACGCCCGGCCTCGGGATCAAAGAGGGAGAGGCGCTTGACCTCCTGAAGGATCCGGATCGCCTCCCGGTAATCTCCCAGCTGATAGTGGGCCTGTGCCAGGTCGATGAGGATCCGCGGAGATGTGGGATACCTGGCAAGGGCCCTTCGAAGGTACGGGATGGAGCCGCTCCAGTCGCCCTTCAACTGCGCCGCACGGCCCAGTTCCCAGGAGGGATAGGGACTGAACCTTAAAAGACGGTCGGCCCTTTCAAAGAGCATCAGAGCCTCCTCCCTTTGTCCGGCAGCCAGCCTGGTCCTGCCCTCCTCGAGGACAAGCCGTCCACTAAAGGGAAGAAACCTGCCCGCCTCCTTGTAAAGTCCGGCAGCTTCCTCAACCCGCCCGTCATTTACAGCCCTGTCTGCCCTGAAGGCGTTGAATTCCGCCCACGTCAGAACCAGGCTCGGCAGGACCAGAGCCAGACAGGCCCCCGCCAGGGTCCACCGGAGACCTGCCCCTGACCGGGATCCCTTGAGATCTTGTCCCTCGTCTTGTACGGCCGCCGTCCCCAGGGTCGCGGCCAGGGCGAACCACCCGAAAAGGGCCGTTTCGGGTACGTTAAAATCCATATCCATGAGGCCGTGGAGGAGAAAGGCCGCGCTGCCGAGGCAGAGCCCGGCATATCCGGCCGGCGCTTTTTTCCAGCCCTTCCGGGCGATGGGATGCAGAACCGCTCTCGCCCACTGCACCAGGAAGAACAACAGGATCACCACACCGGGAGCACCCCAGGCTATCCAGGACCTGATGAGGAAGTTGTGCGGGTCCGTCACCGGCCTGATGCCCTCACCGACGTATCCCATGAGGGCACCGGGTGAGGACCCGGCCCCCCAGCCCACCAGGGGTTTCTGGGCAGCCATGAGGATCCCTGCCTTCATGTAGCCGATCCGCTGCACGATGGAATTATCGGGTCCAGGAAGCAGGGAGAGACCCCGCACCATGATGATCCCGGCAAACAGGGTAATACCCACGGCCGCCATCCACACCAGCTCGCGCCGGCTCACGCCCCTCCTGACAAGGAAAACGAAGGCTGCGGCGCCGACAGCAGCGAGGGTCCCCCCCACGGAGCCGGTCAGGATGAGGATAAGGGTCTGGCCCACGGTGAGCATGATTAACAGAAAACGGCGGCTCCGCTGGGCGGAGCCGATAGCCAGGTCAAGGGTGAGGGGAATGAAAACGGCCAGGAACCCCGCCAGCATGTTGGCGTTCAGGAAGCCGGCGAAGACCCGCCCCCTGGAGATGATCCCCATGAGCTCGGACACGTTCTGACCGCTGGCTCCCATCTCCGTGAGCAGGGCTCTGAGACGGGCCATCCCGAACAGGTGCTGGTAAAGGGAATGGGCCAGAACGGGCACCAGAACCAGGAGGAGCAGCGAAGCCCAGGACCGCTCCTCCCCGGTCCAACGGCGGGTGATGGAGTAGGTCAGCGCAAAGACGCCCACGCTCAGAAGCAGGGCGAAGCTCATTTCCACCCCCCGGCCCTGGTCGGCGGACCACAGGATGCTCAGGAAGGACCAGCCGCAAAGAGCCCACGGCAGGATGAGGACCCGGCGCAGGCGATCCTCCGGAGGACCTGTCTCCAGACGCGGAGAGAGGAGAACAAGGGCGAGCCCGATGAGGACCAGACAGAGAAAAGGACCCTGCGACCAGGCGTAGGTCGCCCCCGAGAAATGGGGACGCAGAATAAGAACCGTCAGGAGCAGGATGAATGGAACTGCCACCGGTCTTTGCACGCTGCTCTCCGTGGAAAATGGAAGACGGCGGTTAAAACCGCCGTCTTCCTTCCTTGCGTTGTCGCACAATGCGCGGCCAATGAGCCGGTAATTAGTTGTGCGGATAGGAGTTCGGTGAGATACCCGAGGGGCTTCCGATGATCGTATCGTCGGACCTGTCGGCGGCGTTCACGGTGATGGTGAAGGTGGTGCCGTCCGTGCCCGCGTAGGCGAAGCTCGTCCACTTGGCATCGGCAAGCTGACCCGGCAGGTTGGCCTGCGGGAGCAGGGTCTTGATCGCGGCGAAGTCCAGGGTACCGGTGGGATACTTGTTGGTATCCGAGTCGGCAGCGTAGGAGGCCAGCACGGAGCGGAGCACGTCCACGTTGGCCTTGGCGGTGCCGAAGATGGCCTTGTCCTTCAGGTTCAGGAAGTTGGGGATGGCGATGGCCGCCAGGATGCCGATGATCGCGACGACGATCATCAGCTCGATCAGGGTGAAACCTTTTTCGCCTTTTCTCATTTTCATCAACATCTTCTTGTCCTCCATTGGGAATGGTTAGTTGGTTATTGTTTCCACGGCCTGTCAGGTTGCATGGCCCGTGCCAAATATAAAAAAAATGCCATAAAAGTTTTATATTATTGAAAACGTTACATATTTTTAAAAAAAGAAAAGGCCTGGCGTTGAGAGCCAGGCCGCATATGTGACAAAAATCGTCAGATTGGTGCCCACTTATGTCTCTTCATCGGCCCAACCGTATTTCTTCAGGCGGTAGCGCAGGGACCGGAAGGACACGCCCAGGACCTCGGCGGCTTTCGTCCTGTTCCCCCCTGTCTGACCCAGGGCCGATTCGATGAGGCGTCTCTCGTAGTCCTCGAGGAGGGAATCGAGGTCCTTTCCCCTGCCGGGCATCTCCGCGGTCGCGGGTACCGACGCGGGGGCCTGGAGCACCTCCTCCGGCAGCAGGTCCTTTGTGAGGGTATCGCCATCGCCCAGAGCCACCGCCCTTTCCAGGATATTCTCCAGTTCGCGAACGTTACCGGGATAGAGGTACTGCATGAGATGCTTCATGGCATCCGGGGCGACGTCGGTAAAGGTCCTTCCCTGACGGTCCGCGAGTCTCCCGAGGAAATGTTCCACGAGCAGGGGGATGTCCTCGCTGCGTTCCCTCAGGGGCGGGATGTGGATGTGGATCACATTGAGCCGGTAGTAGAGGTCCTCACGGAACCGGCCGGCCTGGACCTCGACGGAGAGATCGCGGTTCGTGGCCACGATGATCCTGACGTCGATCTTGACGGGGGTGGTGCCCCCCACCGGGATGACCTCCCTCTCCTGAATGGCTCTGAGCAACTTTACCTGGAGGTTGCCCGAGGTCTCGGAGATCTCATCCAGAAAGAGGGTGCCTCCGGCGGCGGTCACGAAAAGGCCGCTCCTGTCCGAATCGGCCCCGGTAAAGGAGCCCTTTCGGTGGCCGAACAGCTCGCTCTCCAATAGGGTCTCCACCAGGGCGCCGCAGTTGACCGACACGAAGGGTCCTTTTCTCCTGCCCGCATGGTGGTGAAGCGCTCTGGCGATGAGCTCCTTGCCCGTGCCGCTCTCACCGGAGATCACCACCGTGCTGTCGATGGGCCCGACCCGGCGGATGACCTCGAAGACCCTCTGCATTCCATCGCTCCTGCCCACGATGTTGTCGAAACCGAACTGCTGATCCAGGAGCCGGTGGAGCTCGACGTTCTCCTCTGCCAGTTTCCTGCGTTCCACGGCCGCGCTTATGCGGGCCTTGACCTCCTCGATGCGGAAGGGCTTGGTGATGTAGTCCGCGGCCCCGAGCTTCATGGCCTCCACGGCCGAATCCGGGGACCCGTAGGCGGTGATCATGATGACGGGCAGGTCCTCCTCCAGTTCCTTGACGCTCCTCAGGAGGTCCAGGCCGGTGAGTCCCGGCATGTTGATGTCGGTGATGATCAGGTCAAAATCCTGGTCTGATTGAAGGGCCTCCAGCGCCTCGCTTGCCGCCGAGTACCCGTCGACCTCGTACCCCTCCCTGCCCAGAAAGATCTCGAGCATATCTCGCATGGAACGCTCATCATCAACGACCATGATCCTTCCCCGGGTGCTCATTGTCTTCAAGACCTCCAGGGCGCCAGGCGAATCGACACCATCGTCCCCTGCCCCTCATGTGTCTGGATGTCCACGGTTCCCTTATGAATCTGCACCAACTGATAGACGATGGCAAGCCCCAGGCCGGTCCCCTTGACTTTCGACGTGATGAACGGCTCGAAGATCCTGGGCAGGACCTCGTGGGGGATGCCCGGGCCGTTGTCAGACACCGCGAGGACGGTCTCACCAGTGGAACCGTTTTCAGACCTGCCGAGGGATACGGTGATATCCCCTTCCCCGTCCAGCGCTTCCGCCGCGTTCTTCACCAGGTTGACGATGATCTGGTGCAGCTGGGACCTGTCCACCGACAGGATGGCCCTTTCCCCGGGAAGTTCCGTGTTCAGTTGAACCCCGGGACCCAAAGATGTGTTGCGAAGCAGCCTTACGGCGTCGCTGACGACCTCCCTCAGGTCCACATCCTCGAACTGGGGGGCGGGTGGGCGCGCGTAGGCCAGAAAGTCGCTCACCAGGAGGTTGAGCCTTTCCGTCTCCCTCAGGACGATATCCATGAGCTTGAGATCCTCGCGGTTCAGTTCAAGACCGTTTTTGAGCATCTGGATGGACCCGCTCATGGAGGCGAGAGGGTTGCGCACCTCGTGGGCGATGCTGGCCGCCATCCTCCCGATGGCCGAGAGTTTTTCCGTCACCCTCAGTTTGTCCTCCATCTCCCGCAATTCGGTCAGGTCGGTGAAGATCACCACATTTCCCAGTTCCGGTTCTTTCAGGGGAGAGATGGAAAGTCCCAGGGTCCTCTCCTGCCCGTTTTCGTTCGTGAAAGTCCCTTCCCACCTGTTGAGACCCCTCTCGGGGGATTTTTGAAGCAGCTGGTCCATGGGGATGCCCTGGAAAACTTCCGAAGTCGCCGACCCCCTTACGGAGGGCTCCTTCAGGCCCAGCATCCGCGCCGCGGCCGAGTTCATGGATCGGATCTTTCCCTTTTCGTCCAGCACGACGATCCCGCTCGACATGCTCTCGAAGACAACATCGCTCAGAGACCGGAGCTTTTCCAGGTCCTCCGTTCTCTCGCTGAGTTCCTCCCTGGTCGTCCGGTAGCGGTGTCCGATCTGATGTCCCAGAAAGGCGACAGCGTAAAAGGCGATAATGTGCAGGAAGATCCTTCCCATGATGTCCCATGGGTTGACCAGGAGGATATCGGCAAGTTCCCTGCCGTAAGGCGGCATGAGGATCCTGTAATACTGGAGGTCCACGATGCCGCCGTAGCAGATGGCGGAGATGGGGGCCGTCCAGTAGCCCCCCCCGCCCCTGAGGGCCAGAGCGGCCCACAGGATGGAGAAGAGGGATAGAAAGGGGAAGGGGCTGTGGTGCCCGCCCGTCAAGAAAACGATGAGGGTGTAAAGAAAAAGATCGGTCCCGACCTGATAGCCTGCGAATTTGTTCAGGTCCTCGACCTGGTTGAAAATGGCGGCGAAAAAGATGGTCAGGAGATAGACCGCGACGA
>CP070698.1:98791-103488 GCA_020349685.1 bacterium | reverse complement strand
CGCTCTGACACCGCATTTCAAAAGAAAAAGGTTAAAGGGCAAAGGGGAAAGGAAAAGTCAGAATCTGGACTCTCTCTTTTTAACACCCCTGTACCCGCGCACTGTTTTCCTTGGGAACTTCCGGGATCAGGATACCAGCCATCGATGTCTAAAATTCCGAAATGGCCTTGATAAATGTGTTTGACAGGGTAAAATTGAATAATAATTATCTTTTAATAATGGTTTTCCATAAGAAAAGGATGACTTGCATTGCAGCCTGATGAAGCGCGCCTCGATCACATGCTCTCGAAGCTCAGGGAACGCCGGCAGAGGATCACGCCGCAGCGCCTGGCGATCCTGAGGATCCTGGCCTCTGGCGAAGGTCACCCCAGCGTCGAGGGGATCTACAGCATCGTGGTCAAGGATTTCCCCACCACCAGCCTCGCCACCGTGTACAAGACGATCACCCTCCTCAAGGATCTCGGAGAGGTCCTGGAACTGGAATTCAGTCAGGGGAGCAACCGCTACGACGGGAGCAAACCCTTCCCCCACCCCCATGTCGTTTGCACCATGTGCAAAAACATAGTCGATCCCGATCTCCAAAGCTTGAGCGCCATGACGGCGGAGGTCTCTGAGCAAACGGGGTTTAAAGTGAACAATCACCGGCTGGATTTTTACGGGCTGTGCCCACAGTGCCAGGAAGGGGAGGGATAGGTAAAAATTTTTTACGCTCAATGCGATAGCCGTTCTCTTTAAGTTTTTATTTTCAAATTGTTGTCCTCGGCCTGTTTGGCAGTAAACTGGAAGAAAGCATCCAAATCGGAAGGGGAGGCCGCCATGAAAAAGGGCGAGAAAAGGATCAGGAGGCAGCTACATGAAAGATGATAGCAGGTGCCCGGTTACGGGCAGAACGGGAAGGCAGGTAGCCGGCGGAGGGACGTCCAACCGGGAGTGGTGGCCGAAGCAGTTGAACCTCGACATTCTCCACCAGCATTCCTCCAGGTCCAACCCCATGGGCGCGGATTTCAACTACGCCGATCAGTTCAAGAGTCTCGATCTCGCTGCCGTGAAGCGGGACCTTAACGCGTTGATGACCGACTCGCAGGATTGGTGGCCGGCCGACTACGGCCATTACGGGGGGTTGTTCATCCGTATGGCGTGGCACAGCGCGGGGACCTACCGCACCGGCGACGGCCGCGGCGGGGCCGGCTCCGGCACCCAGCGTCTCGCCCCGCTCAACAGCTGGCCTGACAACGCCAACCTCGACAAGGCCCGCCGGCTGCTCTGGCCCATCAAGCAGAAATACGGCCAGAAGATCTCCTGGGCCGACCTGATGATCCTCGCCGGCAACTGCGCCCTGGAGTCCATGGGCTTTGAGACCTTCGGCTTCGGCGGTGGACGCGAGGACCTCTGGGAGCCGGAAGAGGACATCTACTGGGGCAGCGAGGACACCTGGCTGGGTGACCAGCGCTATTCGGGGGACCGGGAACTGGAGAACCCCCTCGCCGCCGTGCAGATGGGGCTGATCTATGTGAACCCGGAAGGGCCCAACGGCAACCCGGACCCTGTGGCATCGGGCCGGGACGTCCGTGAAACCTTCGGTCGCATGGCCATGAACGACGAGGAGACCGTCGCCCTGGTCGCGGGCGGGCACACCTTCGGGAAATGCCACGGCGCCGGCGATGCCGCCCTGGTCGGTCCCGAACCCGAGGGCGCCCCCATCCAGGAGCAGGGCCTCGGCTGGAAGAGCAGCTTCGGCAGCGGCAAGGGGGGTGACACGATCACCAGCGGCATCGAGGGCGCCTGGAAGCCGAACCCCACGCGCTGGGACATGGGCTATCTGAAGGTTTTGTTCAAATACGAGTGGGAGCTGATCAAAAGCCCGGCCGGCGCTCACCAGTGGCGCGCCAAAGACGTAGCCGAAGAGGACATGGTGGTGGACGCCCACGACCCGTCCAAAAAGCACCCGCCCATTATGACCACCGCGGACCTGTCGCTGCGCTTCGACCCTGTCTACGAGCCCATCGCGCGGCGCTACCGGGACAATCCCGGGGAGTTCGCGGATGCCTTTGCCAGGGCCTGGTTCAAGCTGACGCACCGCGACATGGGACCCCGTTCGCGTTATCTCGGCCCCGAGGTTCCCGCGGAAGAGCTCATCTGGCAGGACCCCGTCCCCGCCGTCACCCACAAGCCGGTCAGCAAACGGGACATCGCCGACCTCAAGGCCCGGATCCTGGCCTCGGGACTGTCCGTTTCCCAGCTGGTCTCCGCCGCCTGGGCGTCGGCCTCCACATTCCGCGGTTCGGACAAACGCGGCGGGGCCAACGGGGCGCGCATCCGTCTGGCGCCGCAAAAGGACTGGGAAGTCAACGAGCCAGCCCGGCTGAGGAAGGTGCTCAAGACCCTCGAGGGGATCAAGAAGGAGTTCGACAGCGCCCAGTCCGGGGGGAAGATGGTGTCTCTGGCAGACCTGATCGTGCTGGGAGGGTGCGCCGCCGTGGAAAAGGCGGCGAAGGATGCAGGCTTCAAGGTGACGGTGCCCTTCTCACCGGGGCGCACCGATGCGTCCCGGAAACAGACCGACGTGCAGGCCTTCGCCGTCCTGGAACCGGCCGCGGACGGGTTCCGCAACTATCAAAAAGCCAGGTACTCCGTAACGGCGGAAGAGCTGCTGGTGGACCGCGCTCAGCTGCTGACCCTCACCGCCCCCGAGATGGCGGTCCTCGTCGGGGGCATGCGCGTCCTCAATACCAATTTCAAGAAGTCCCGGCACGGTGTCTTCACCAAACGGCCGGAAACCCTCACCAACGACTTCTTCGTGAACCTGCTCGACATGGGCACGGAGTGGAAAGCGGTTTCCGAGGACGGCGACCTGTTCGAGGGCCGCGATCGAAAGACGGGCAAGCTCAAGTGGACCGGCACCCGTGTCGACCTCATCTTCGGTTCCAACTCCCGGCTCCGGGCCATCGCGGAAGTTTACGGCAGTGAAGATTCCCTGGGCAAGTTCGCGCGCGATTTTGCGGCGGCCTTCGGCAAGGTCATGAACCTTGACCGCTTCGATCTCGCCTGATGGCGGGAGGAAAGCCCTGGAGGAATCGGAAAGCGCATTTTACGGTGACAGGTGGTTAACTGATCAAACGAAAAAGGAGAGAGAATTATGGTTAGAGCTAAGGTTTTTTTGGTTCTTTTTGCGGTCGGTCTCTTTGCCGCCGGAAGCCTGGCAGTTGCGCAGGATTTCGACATGGAAACGGCGTCCCAACTGTTCGAGGCCAAATGTTCCAGATGCCATTCGGTCGACAGGCCCAAAGGCAAGAGCAAGACCAGGGACGAGTGGTCCTCCACTGTCAAGCGGATGCAGGGCAAAATGGCGGGATGGTTCAGTGACGAGGAAGCCGAGACTATCATCGAGTACCTGTCCAGAGCCCACGGGAAGTAGGAACAGTAGAGGGAATAAAATTGGAAAGGCCGCCCCCGGGCGGCCTTTCGTGTTTTTCCTTCGAGGTTAAAGGTTAAAGATTGAAGGTTAAAGGTTAAAGGATAAAGGTTAAAGGAGACCCGGGCCGCCTTTCCCCTTAAACCTTTCCCCTTTAACCTTTTTCCATTCTCCTGATTTTTTTACTCTGACACCCACCTATATTTAGAGGATGCTTTTGCCGAAGGCCGAGGCGGCCAGTTCTACCGCCAGTTTCGCGGTCGCGTTGTGAACGTCCAGGATGGGGTTGATCTCGACGATATCGAGGGAGCTCAGGCGCCCGGAGTCGGCCACGATCTCCATCAGGAGCTGGGCCTCGCGGTAGGTCAGGCCGCCCGGGACAAGGGTGCCGGTCCCCGACACCGTCTGGGGATCAAGGGCATCGATGTCCAGGCTGACGTGCAGCCGTTGGAGATGATCCAGCGCCTGGAGGGCCTCCCTGGCAACGACGCCCATTCCCCGCTCGTCGATGTCGCGCATGGTGTAGACCTTCACGCCGCTGCCGCGCAGACGCTCCCGTTCCTCCCTGTCGAGATGTCGCACCCCGACGATGACGACATCCTGGGGCCTCAACCTGTTCTGCTCCCGGCTTATCCCCACCAGTTCCGGGTATCCCTCGCCAAGCAGGACCGCCAGGGACATGCCGTGGATGTTTCCTGACTGGGAAGTCGTGTCGCTGTGAAAATCGGCATGGGCATCGATCCATAGGACTCCGCTCGGCTCCTGCCACCGGACGCCTGCGACGGTGCCGATGGAGATGGAGTGGTCGCCGCCGAGGAAGACCGGGATCCGTCCCTCATCCACAGCCTGACGGCCGGCGGCGCACGCCGCCTCGCAAACCTTGCTGATGGACTGCAGATAGCGATCAGGGGCTTCCCTGGCCTGCGATTCCCGCACGGGGACAGGCAGGTTGCCCGCGTCGTGGACGGTGTAGCCGAGTTCTTCCAACCGCCTGGACAGGCCCGCGTTGCGCAGGGCGCCCGGACCAAGACCGACCCCGCGGCTCCATTAGCCCAGGTCTATGGGGACACCGATGATCTGAACAACTTTGCTCATCGTTTCTCCTCGCAATAAAAGGCATTAATTCACAGGGGTGAAGGGGAAAGAAGGCGAATCTCAAATCTCAGATCTCAGATCTCAGATCTCATAGCTTGAGATTGCTTCACTCGATGTCAGTTCGCAATGACATTCGATCTTCCCTGCGTCCTCCGCGTTCTCCGCGAGAGTCGGGTTTTGCCGCTTCTTG
>CP070698.1:89801-98691 GCA_020349685.1 bacterium | reverse complement strand
GTGCTCGAAAACATACTGGATGGGATGGAGGAATAGGGCGCAGGGCGCAATGGAAAACCATCTCAAATCTCAGATCTCGAATCTCAGAATTTTGAAAATCACGCCTCGAGGGAGTGAACGGGGATACCACTCAAGTTGGTAGCGGGATGCGAGGGATGGATCATGATCAAGAATATTGTGGCGTCAAGAAAGGTGAAGGCTGTGGATTTTACAGGGAAGACCTTCGATCTTACGATCGTGATCGGCCTTCCCTTCGAGGTCGGTCACGATGAGTGGGCCTGCCCGGTTTCCATGGAGGGTCTTTACAAGCAACGCGGTCCCATCTTCGGTGTGGATTCTTTCCAGGCGCTCATGCTGGCCGTGAAGTTCGTCAAGGATCTTCTTAAGGATTTCCAGGATAAAGGGGGCAGTATCTACTGGGCGGACGACAGCAAACCCGCTTCCCTGAATGATCTGATGCACCTGTGAGGGGGAGTAAAGGATCGAACCGGGGTATCCGCCGTCGCGAACGCCTTTCGACCCGCTAGGGCGGACAAGTCGGGGTGTCGGGGTATCGGGTGCCGGTGTGACGGCGGTATAGCTTGAGCATGCGGGCCTGGGTGCATGGGGGCATGGGAGAAAGACCGTGTGACACGGTGACGCGGAGACACGGAGTATATGCTAAAAGCCGGTCGCCTTGAGTTTTCCCTTCGCTGCGTTCCCTGTGCCCCTGCGAGAATCCGCTTTTAACCGCATTTATATAAACCGGTGTTCATCCCTTTTATCCCTTTTTTTCCCCTTCATCCCTGTAAATAATGCCGCTTTTGGAAGAACCGTTACTCTGGATTCCGGGTCGGTGCCCGGAATGACGGATCCCCCCTGTCGTTGATCCTCCTTTGCGCTCCTTCGCGCCCTTTGCGTTTAATGCTTTTAACGATTGGCTGGAAATTCGAAGACCGGAACATCGTTCCGGGTTTTCTTTGGTCTTTGGACTTTGGGCTTTGGACTCTCGGAAAAGAGTCACACCCCGAAGGTCTCAAGCTCTTTCAGCAACTCTTTACCGAGTTCCCTCCATTCCGCCAGACTCACGAAAAGGGTCTCGAAGATCTGTTCCGATTCGCTCACGGTGAGAAGAAGCGCACGGCTGCCGTTCTGGTTGATCTTGGCGGTCTGGGTAAGTCGATAGCTGATCTCTGTCATGCCTTCAGCCGACGCGGAGATGAGTGCCGATTTTTCGCTCTGCCGGTGAGCGCCCTCTTTGAGTCGTCCCGCCATCTCGTTGACGCTCACTGCCGTGTCAACAACACTTACGGCTGCGTCGGCCTGTTTCATGGTCTCGTCGCGAATGGCGATGCTGATATCGTGAGAATGCCTGAAACTGTCCTCAATGCGCTTCAGGACATCCGCTACCTTCCCGGTGTTTTCCACGGTTGAACCTACAGCCTCCCGGATATGGTCCGTGCCGCTCATGACAAGCTCGATGTCGTTTTCAAACTGATCCATGGCCTCGCGGATCGCGCCGGTGGATCCCTCGACATCCCTGGACAGTTTGCTTATCTCCTCCGCCACCACGGCAAAACCTCTCCCATGAACCCCGGCCTGGGCGGCAATAATACTGGCGTTCAAGGCCAGCAGGCGTGTCTGGTCCATGACCTCGTCGATAACCTTTACGGTGTCCTTAACGGCGATGGAACGCTCCTTCAGGTCCGACATCGTCCGGGAAAATTCACCGGTGAAACGGTCAAGGGCCTGGATGCCCTCACGGGCGTCGTTAAAAACATTCTTTCCTGTTTCGACCTCCATCATGGCCCTGTCATCCGCTCCTGCGGATTCGTCGGAACGTTTGCGGATCTCACCGAGGACCTGTTCCATGTTGCGCGCCACAACCGCGATCTCCTCCATGGAGGAAACCAGTTCGTCCATGCCCTCGTTGACCTCGTTCCCGCTAATGTCGAGCTCTTTTGCGGTGGCTGTGCCCTGGTCGGCTGAAGCCAGGATCTGCTCCCCGTCCGCGGCCAGGGAATCAGCGGCCTCACGCAGCTGGATCGTCGATTCGGCAAGCTTCTGGATCTCACCAGAATAACGGTCCCGTTTCTCCTGGATGGTGACGAAGATCTGTTCCATCAGTTTGTCCATGCGACGGATACCCTGGATGAGCCTTATATTCGAGATGGCTACGGAGGTCTGGTCGGCCATGACCTTGATTATGTCGACCTCCTCGTCGTTGATAGGTGTTTTCTTGAACTTGTTGTCGACGGCGAAAAGGCCGACGGCTTCCTTTCCGTCATGAAAGGGGATGAGCATGAAGGATATGCTCCGTATCGCCTTGATCCTGTCGTAGGGAGGGGAGATGCGGTGCTCGGGTAAAAGGTCCGATTCCTCTTTGATGATATGAGGTTTATCATCCCTCAGCGTATGCCAGATGATCCCGCCCTCATCTCCCATGGGAACACGGATATTTTCTACGGGTTCATCGAGGTTGCCGCGGGCTTCGACGCATTCGAGCATGTTGTTCTCGCGGTTGGCCACGAAGATATTCACCCTGTCGAAACCGAGGATATCGTGGATACCGTCGGCCACGATCGTGAAAACCTCCTCAAGACTGGATGATCTCTGGATCGACGTGCTGACGTTGGGGATCTCCCTCATTCGACTGTGAAGGGTGAAAAGCCTCTGTTCGAACATCTCCTCCTTGGCCATGAAAAGGCCGTAAGTATCGGACATCTTCTTCTGGTTCTCCATCAGTTTCCAATCCTTGCGCCCGACGAGGTAACCGAAGAGGGCCATGACGGATGAAGTGCCCAGGAACATGTAAAGGACCGTCATCAGATTGCGGGGATTTTGGGTGAAAAAGGTTTTCAGGTAATGGGATACGGGTGCGCCATCCGGTCTGGTAAGGATGAGGTCCAGCACCAGCCAGCCAAGCGGCGACAAAAGCCCGAGGGCAAACCCTGAGAGGGCATACCTGACCGGCTTTGTACGGGAAATTCCTGCCACTATCGAAGATCCAGAGGTTAAAGAACTTTTCATGATCTCTTTTTTGTTCATCTGTTGGACGGCCATAATGAAGGTGCTAGAGATTATACCATTTGCTCCGTTCGTTCAAAGAAAATGTTCCCGCGATGTTACGACCGATCCGGGCAATGTCCTTGACGCGCGAGCCTGATTGACCAATACTTGCCGCATTGAGGACCACCACGGACAGGGGCTTGTGAAGGCCGGACCCTGAATGGCCAGGGCGGCCGGGGAAACGGAGGAGGACAGGACGTGTTCATCCTGGATCAGGTTTATTTTGGCAACAGCATTCTCAAATGGACGGTCGCCCTTGCGGTAGCCGTTGCGATCTATATTCTTCTGACCCTGTTCAGGCGGTGGGTCGGAAGGCGTCTGAACCGGATCGCCGAAGGCACCTCGGCAGAGATCGTCGATTTCGTCTCCGATCTGGTCAGGGTGCGAACGAAAAAGATCCTGTTCCTTGCCCTGGCTGTATACGGGTCATCCCTGCTGCTTGTGATCCCCAGAAACGCCGACAAGATCCTATTGGGAGCGGTGTTCATGCTCCTCTTTGTGCAGGTAGGGCTCTGGGGCAACGGTGTCATCAATTTCCTGGTTACGCGCAGGGCAGCGAGGGATGGTCAGGAAGGGCTCAATCTGGAGGCCTACTCGGTGATCACCTGGCTAGCCAAAGCCGCCCTCTGGGCCATTATCATCCTGCTGGCCCTCAACAACCTGGGGATAAAGATCACAGCCCTCGTCGCGGGCCTGGGGATCTCCGGTATCGCCGTGGCACTGGCGGTCCAGAATATCCTGGGTGATCTTTTCGCCTCTCTTTCCATCGTCCTGGATCGCCCCTTTGTTATCGGGGATTTCATCATCGTCGGCGATCAGATGGGTACCGTCGAGCATGTAGGGCTCAAGACCACCCGTGTCAGGAGCCTCTCCGGGGAACAGATCGTGTTTTCCAATACCGATCTCCTGGGAAGCAGGATACGAAACTACAGACGGATGGACGAGAGAAGGATCCTTTTCACCATCGGCGTGACCTACCAGACGGCTGCCGAAAAGCTCCAGCGCATACCGGGGATGATCCAGGAGATCATCGAAGCACAGGAGAACGTCCGTTTCGACCGGGCCCATTTCGCTTCCTACGGGGCCTATTCCCTCGACTTCGAGATCGTGTACTGGGTTCTCGACAGGGACTACCTGCTCTACCGGAACATCCAGCAGGAGATCAACCTCGCGCTGTACAGGAAGTTTGAGGAGGAGGGGATTGAATTTGCCTATCCGACACAGACGCTGTTTGTCGAGAAAAGCGGTGGTGTGGGATAAAGGTTTCAGGGTTGAGGAGGAGAGGGATCGGAAATTTTTACCTCCTGCCAATTTTGACCTCGGATTTTGGATCCCGGGTCCACCTAAAGGACTATCTTGAAAACCCTTTTACGACATATAAGAAGATGGATCGAAGGCCCTGACGAGGTCGAAATGCCCCTCGAGATCCACCTCCCGGCACTGGGTGAGACCTTAAGTGTCACATACCATCATACGCCAAGCCGGTCCGTCCAGGCGCGCAGTAACGGGAGTGGTGAATTGGTCGTAAGCGGGTGCGTTTCGGACCGTATGGAAGTGAAAAAGGGGCTCAGGCGCTGGCTCGTCAGGCAGGCCAGGGCGTCCCTGGTACCCTGGCTTGAGGAGCTGAGCGTTCTCGCCCGGATGCCTTACGGGGCCGTATCGGTGAGGGGGCAGCGTACCCGATGGGCGAGCTGTTCCTCGAGGGGGGACATCAACCTCAACTACAAGCTGCTTTTCCTCTCCTCAGACCTGGTGAGGTACATCCTGAACCACGAGCTCTGCCATACGATCCACCTGAACCATTCCAGGTCCTTCTGGAAAACGCTGGCCAGTATCGAACCCGATTACAGGATCTTTAACAGCCAGGTGAAAAGGGGAATGGAAGAAGTGCCGGAGTGGGCGAGGGATTGACGCGCACGGCGCGGACGAGTGTCTTGCTTCTAGTATCTGGTGTCAAGCAAAATACCTGAAACGGTATTTCAGATCTGTGACTGCCAGACACTAGACTCTAGACACCAGACGCTGGTTTTACTTCTTTCTACTGTACCCGTACCATCCCAACGGGTCGCCCATGGCGCGGTAGCTCCGGTCCATGGGACTGTATCCGAGGGGGTTTATGATCTCCATACGGATGTTCCCCTCGGCATCGAAAGCCTCGTCGGCCACGTGGGTCGCAACGATCTCCCCGAGGAACATGTCGTGGATCCCCAGGGGAACGATCTCCGTCACCCTGCATTCCATGGAAACGGAGCACTCGGCGATCAGGGGAGGGGAGACCTTCTCGGCGCTCACCGCGGTCAACCCCGTCTCTGCGAATTTATCGGTATTTTTCCCGGAGGTTATACCGCAGTGGTCGGCCATGCGGATAATGTCGACAGTGGGGATGTTCACAACGAACTCCCTGGTTTCTTTGATGAGGCGGTAGGAATACCTGGAAGGCCTGATGCTGATGCTCAGCATCGGGGGTTCGGAACAGACCACCCCTGTCCATGCGATGGTGATGATGTTCGGGCGGCCGCCCTTGTCCTGGCATGTGACGAGAGCCGCCGGAACAGGAGTGAGGTAGGTGGAAGGATTGATTGAGCGCTTTTTCATTAGAAATTCCTTTTTTAAGTGCACAGTACTCAGTACCCGGTACTCAGTAGAGGAACCGAAATAATCCGTGTTGTGACTCAGGATCTTTCTTGTAAAAGGGTATTTGGCTTTTAACCTTGGTACTGGGTACTTGGTACTGGGTACTTTCTTTTACAGTATCTGTGCCAAAAACGCCTTCGTCCTGTCCTCCCGGGGTTCATTAAAGATCTGCTGCGGCGTTCCGATCTCCACGATACGGCCTTCGTCCATGAAAACGATCCTGTCGGCGACCTCGCGGGCGAAGCCCATTTCGTGGGTGACACAGCACATGGTCATCCCCTCCCTGGCCAGGGTCTTCATGACATCCAGGACCTCTCCGATCATCTCGGGATCCAGGGCGGAGGTCGGTTCGTCAAAAAGCATGATCTTGGGCTGCATGGCCAGGGCCCTCGCTATGGCCACCCTTTGCTGCTGGCCTCCTGACAGCTGAGATGGGTAGGATCCCGCTTTTTCCGGGATGCCGACCTTCTCGAGGAGTTCCATGCCTATTTTGGTGGCCTCCTGGCGGGATCTTTTCCGGACTTTTATCTGGGCGATGCTCACGTTCTCGAGCACGGTCATGTGCGCGAAAAGGTTGAAACTCTGGAAGACCATCCCGACCTCGGCGCGCACCTTGTTGATGTTGGTGCGTGAATCATTTAGCAGTATGGTGTCGATCAGGATCTCGCCCTGGTCGATGGTCTCCAGGTGGTTCAAGCACCGCAGCAGGGTGCTTTTACCCGAGCCCGAAGGGCCGCAAATGACCACAACCTCTCCTTTTTCCACATGGAGGGACACGTCGACGAGAGCCTCTACCTTGTGTCTGGAATAGAAAGTCTTGTAGATGCCCTTGACATCAATCACTGGCCGCAAACCTCCTCTCCAGGAACTGGACGAGCATGGACAGGCTGAAAGTCAAGATCAGGTAAAGGGCCGCCACAGTGAAAAAGACCTCGAAATAATTGAAGGTGCTGGTCCCGATTTCCCGTCCCGCCCTTGTAAGCTCCACAAGGGCTATGACCCCGACGAGAGAGGAATCCTTGATAAGGGAGATAAACTGCCCGGCCAGGGGAGGGAGGATCCTTTTGAAAGCCTGGGGAAGGATGATGTAACGCATGGCTTGCGGGTAGTTCATCCCAAGGGACCTGGCCGCTTCCATCTGTCCCTTGTGGATGGACTGGATCCCTGCTCTGATGATCTCCGCGACGTATGCCCCAGCGAAAAAGGAGAGGGCAAGAACCCCGGCCATGAAGTTTGAGAGCCTGAAGACCTGCCCGACGAAGAAGTAGAAGATGTAGATCTGGACCAGGAGAGGTGTCCCCCTGATGAGTTCTATGTATCCAATGGCGAGCCATTTGGGCGCCGGGCTCGACGACAGCCTGGCAAGCCCCGTTATGAGACCGATAACAACGCCAAGGATAATAGAGAGGACCGAGATTTCAAGGGTCAGGATCAAACCTGTCAGGAGAAGGCCCGGCTTCCACCTCCTGCCCTCGGCCAGGACCTGTCCGCGCTGGAGTTCATCCCCGGTCTTCACGCTAACCATGTGGGATGGAACGGTGTAATATTGCTCCTCGTCGAGGAAATTCAGCGCAATGATGTAGGTATCGGCCCCATCCCTCTCCACAGCGGTCACCGTCGCATCCTCCTCAACGGTGACCTCTATGGTCTCCTGGAAGAAGATGTATCTGGGGATCTGTTCCCACCGCCATATGTAATCGACCTTGTTGGTCGTATGGACCGTGCCGATGATCAGGCCGACGATGATCAGGACAAGGGCGGCCCAGGACAGGGAACGGCGGAACCGTTCGCTATGAAGGAGGTCATTAAAGATTTCCAAAAGCTCTCTCCAAAATTATTCTGGAACAAGGTTCGGGGGGCTTTGCCAGCCCCCCGAACCACATGAACGATCTTTACACTTTACTGAACGTCCTGGATCCAGTCCGTTCCGGTGATCCACTTGTTGTAGATCTGGTCATAGCGGCCGTCGCCCTTGACCTGGGACAGGAAATTGTTGAGCCAGTTCAGAAAATCGGGGTCGCCCTGTTTGATGGCCCATCCGAGGGGTTCGAAGGTGAAGGGCTTATCCAGGAAGACAAGTTTGCCAGCGCCCTTCTGGGCGTAGAAAACGACACAGTACGGAAGGTCGTAAACGAAAGAGTCGGCCTTCCCGTTGATCACCTCGAGGGCAGCCTCGGGCTCAGTCTCGAAGCTCTTGTAATTGGCCCTCGGGATCATCTTCTTCACGGCCTGCTCACCCGTGGTTCCGAGTTTTGAGGTAACCGTGTATTTCTTGTCGTTCAGGTCCTTGTAGGAAGTGATCTTGCCTTCGTGTTTCTTGTTGATGAGGATGGTCTGGCCCACAATGATGTAGGGGTCGGCGAAGTTGACCTTCAGGTTTCTCTGCTGGGTAACGGTCATACCGCTCATGATAATGTCGAACTTGTCGGTGAGGAGAGAGCCGATAATGCCGTCCCAGGCAGTGGGAACCAGTTCAAGCTCAACACCCATCTCCTTTGCCATCAGCTTGGCCATGTCGACGTCGAAACCGACGACCTTGCTCTCCTTGTTCTGCATCTCGAAAGGCATGTAGCCCGGTTCCAGGCCGACCCTCAGCTTGCCTGACTTCAGGATGGACTGCACCGTTGATTTTTCAGCCAGGCTGGTGTCTGCTGCGATAGCGGGAAGGGCCACCAGGCAGGCTGTGAGGGCAACTGCAAAGATAAGAGTAAAACGTTTCATGCTTCCTCCTTTTTAAAAAGTCCCTTTAAATTGCCGGTGTCTAAAAATGGGACCCGGCCTCAGTAGGATTTCCCTTCATCCAGAAGCTCGCAGATGATCATCCGGACCTTGTCGACTGGACACTTGGGAATTTCTTCCTTTGGAATGTAAATGATCTCGGTGTGATCACAGATTGGGCATTTGACCTGAACTGCTTCGGCTTTATCTCTCACGAACCCTCCCGAGGAGTGGAAAATATACCATCGGTTAATTTTCTGTGTCAATGAAATGAAAGGAGTCACTCAGTACCCAGTACCCAGCAGGTGGTCGGTGAATTCATAGCAGTATCCGTTTTAATCTGTTAGGTAAACTCAATTATCAGGGGTGACTGACCTTTTTAACCCTGCACTGTTTTCCCGGGCATGGAATTTGTATTTAAGGGACGTTCCTGCCTGGTACTGAGTACCAGGTGCTGGGTACCGCTCTTGACACCCTTCCCTCTCTTACC
>CP070698.1:86424-89701 GCA_020349685.1 bacterium | reverse complement strand
GCACTCGAAGCTGTGATACCCTTTCTAGATGAAGGGTTGACGGTTGTGGCAAGCGATCTCGTACCTGGAGAGGAGTATAAAATAACCAGGGCTCTGCCCTCCGGAGTGGCCGGGTGGAGCCCCGGCATCATTGGTCGAATGGCTGTAACGACAAAACTGAGGGGAAGGGCTGCCATCATAAACCCGACCCCATGGGAACTGGGGATCGAAGGCGAGGCTCTGGCTGCCCTGGCTGCGGCCGGCATCCTCAAAAAGGTGATCGGCGGCGAAAATTGACCGCCCTGCAAAAGGGAAACCGCAAGGTCTTCTGACCTGACCATGGATCGAAACCGGGGACGGACCTCATGGGAAGTGAACCTTTACGTTACCCAGCTGTAGCGGGCCGATTCTATTCCGGTACCGCCCAGAACCTGGAGAGGGAGGTTGCCGGCTACCTCTCAGGTGAACACAGTGCGGTTAAAGCCATCGGTGCTGTCATGCCCCATGCAGGATATATCTACTCTGGCGCCGTTGCAGGTGTGACGGCCGCCAGCTTGACAGTTCCCCCTGTTGTCATAATCCTGGGCCCCAACCACACGGGACTGGGACCCGGTGTCTCGGTCTACCCGGGAGGACACTGGCACATGCCCTTCGGGGATGTTCCTGTCAACGGCTCCCTGGCGCGCCAGATCGCCGATGAGAGTGATCTCCCCGTCCTGGATGAAACGGCGCACGCGAGAGAACACTCCCTTGAGGTCATTCTGCCCTTTCTCCATTACAGGAGGGGTGACGATCTGTCCTTTGTACCCATCACGCTGTCGATGATGAGCAGAGACGAGTGCCGGATCCTGGGTGAAGCTCTTTCAAGGGTTATCGCCCGGTGCCGGGAGGAGATCCTCATTGTTTCAAGCTCGGACATGACCCATTACGAGAGCCACGATTCGGCCAAGGCCAAGGATTCCGATGCCATCTCCAGGATCCTGGATCTTGACCCTGACGGGCTGCTGGAGATCGTGAGCCGCCGACGCATCACCATGTGCGGTGTGATCCCGACAGCGGTCATGCTCTATGCGGCCATCGCACTGGGTGCCACGAAAGCCAGGCTTGTCCGCTACGCCACCTCCGGCGAGGTCAGCGGGGATTATGACCAGGTGGTGGGATACGCGGGGATAATCGTAAACTGATAAACAGGAGTCTGAAGTCAGGACCCAGGAGTCAGAAGAAAAAACGCTTCAGTTTCCCTTATTGGCAAACAAATCCTTAAATTAAGCAAGAAATACAAAATTGCCTTGTAAAGGTTTTTCCGGTAAATCTACTGACTCCCGACTTCTGGCTCCTGACTTCTGAATTAGAAAGGAAGACATGGCACCTTCCGACATTCGTGTCCGCTTCGCTCCTTCCCCTACCGGCTTCCTGCACATCGGAGGCGTCCGGACGGCACTGTACAACTGGATCTTCGCGCGCCAGCGGGGCGGCACTATGATCCTCAGGATTGAGGATACGGACCTGACACGCTCCACTGACGAGGCCATCGGGTGGATCCTGGACGGCCTTACATGGCTCGGCCTTGACTGGGACGAGGGGCCCTACAGGCAGACCGAGCGTTTCGACCTGTACAACGAGCACATCGACCGCCTGCTTGCTCAGAACAAGGCCTACAGATGCTACTGCACCCCCGGGGAGCTGGAGGTCAGCCGCAAGGAGGCGATGCTCAAGGGGACGGCAGCCAAGTACAGCGGCAAGTGCAGGAACCTGAAGGACGGGGAGAGGAATGGGGAGCACACGATACGCTTCAAGGCGCCCCAGGAGGGTCAGATCTTCGTCGATGACATGATCCGCGGCATGGTCATGTTCGACGAGGACCAGATGGACGACCTGATCATCCGCCGTTCTGATGGAAGCCCCACCTACAACCTCACGGTCGTCGTGGACGACGCCGACATGGGCATCACCCACGTCATACGTGGCGAGGACCACCTTTCCAACACTCCGCGCCAGATTCAGCTCTACCAGGCTCTCGAATACGACGTGCCCAGGTTCGGGCATATGTCCCTCATCCTCGGACCGGACCGGGAGAAGCTGAGCAAGCGCCACGGAGCCGCGGCCGTGGATGAGTTCAGGTCCATGGGTTATCTGCCCGAAGCCCTCATAAACTACCTTGTCCGCCTCGGCTGGTCCCACGAGGACCAGGAGATCTTCAGTGTGGAGGAGGTCCTGAAACTCTGGTCCCTGGACGATCAGGGCAAATCTCCTTCCGTTTTCGACCACGACAAGCTGCAGTGGCTCAACGGGCAGTGGATGAAGATCGTTCCTCCGGAGCAGATCGCCCGGAGGCTCCTGCCCTTCCTCGAGAAAGAGGGACTGATCACCATGAGCCCGGAACCGGGATGGCTCACGAAGGTGGTCCTCACCCTGCGCGAACGCGCCGTCACACTCGTGGAAATGGCCCACAGGGCCGGGTTCTACTTTAAGGAACTGGACTATGAGCCGGAATCTGCCGAAAAGTTCCTCACCCCCGAGATCAACCATCTCATGGGGAAGGCAGGTGCCCTTATCAGCACCGTCGAACCCTTCGACCACGAGACCCTCCACAGCGAGATCCGCGGCTGGCTGGAGGAGGAAGGCCGGAAGCTGAAGGATCTGGCCCAGCCCCTGCGCATCGCTCTTACCTACCGCAAGGACAGCCCGGGACTTTTCGAAGTGATGGAGGTGCTGGGAAGAGAAACCACACTGGAAAGGATCGAGAAGGCAAGGGAGTGGATAAGAAACAGAGTCTAGTGTCTGGTAAATGAGTGGCCGGGGCGATGCCCAGGAAAAACAATTCCAGATTCCAACTTCCAGATTCCAAAGAAAAAGCCCATATGGGCTTTTTTTTATGTCACCGCGAGCGACAAGCGAAGTTGTGAGCACAACGCAGTGTTATTTATCCTGGCTCCTGGCTCCTGGCTCCTGGAAGCTTGCTGCTATCTGCTTATTATCATCAACAAAAAGATCACGATAAACGACGCGAAAAGAACGGTCTGTATCGGGGCGAGGATCCTCTGGATGACGGTGATCCGCTTGACGTAGGGGTCGTCCAGGATGGGATGATCGCCGTGCCGGACGAAACCGCGGATCATGTTCGTCACCTTCGGACTCAGGATGTAGCCTGGTTTCCCCAGGCTATCCCAGGCCTCGGGCCACCTGTGCTTGAGGTGCATGACAAACATGGCATCGGCCACCATGAGGGGAATGCTCAGGGCAATGAAGATGATGAAGTTGAAAAAGAGGTAGGTTTCGTACAAGGGATCAGCCTCCG
>CP070698.1:83436-86324 GCA_020349685.1 bacterium | reverse complement strand
CGCGGGCGGCGGAGGACGCGGCCTGGTTCGGGTGGACCGCGCCGAAGACCTCGAACTGGCGATCAACCAGGCCAGATCCGAGGCGGAAAAGGCCTTTGGCAGCGGGGCCCTGATCCTTGAAAAGTTCATCGAGAACGCGCGGCACATTGAGGTCCAGATCCTCGCCGACCAGGCCGGCAACACCTTCCATCTTTACGAAAGGGAGTGCACCATCCAGAGGCGGAACCAGAAGGTTCTGGAGGAAGCGCCCTCGCCCTCCCTTTCGCAGGAACTCAGGGAGGAGATCTGCACTCAGGCAGTGAACCTGGCCAGGGCCATGGGATATTACTCCGTCGGAACGGTGGAGTTCATCCTGGACTCGGCGACCAACAGGTATTACTTCCTCGAGGTCAACACCCGGCTGCAGGTGGAGCACGGCATAACCGAGCTGGTCACCGGTTTCGACCTTGCCGGTCTGATGATCGACGTGGCCGAGGGGAAAGCCCTCGAGATAAGTCAGGATGACATCAAGCCCAACAGGTGGGCTGTGGAGGTCCGGCTCAACGCGGAGGACCCCGAGACTCTGGCGCCCTCTTTCGGGACCATTTCCCGGCTGCGCGCGCCGGAAGGCCCCAACGTGAGGGTGGCCTCGGGAATCTACCAGGGGGCCTCCGTACCGCCCTACTACGACTCCCTGCTGATGCTCATCATGAGCGCCGGCCACGACCGTGAGGACGCCCTCAACGTCATGGATCGTGCCCTGGGGCGGAGCCTCAGGGTAGAGGGGGTCAAAACACTGAAGCCTCTCCTGATAAGCATCATCCGCCACCCGGCCTTCCGATCAGGTGACTTTAACACCAGGTTCATCGACGACAACATCCAGGATCTCGTGAAGGCGTTCCGCGAACCCACAGCCGAGGACGAACTTTTGAAGATCGCCCAGTACCTGGCTGAAGTATCTGCCCTGGGACCACGGTCCTGGGTGTGAGGAAAGACCATGAGTGAGAATATCCTTTTCCGGCCCGGCATGTCCCCGGGCGATATCGTTCGAAAGGCACGCACCCTGGAGGGGGTGGCTATCACCTCCACGGGCATGAGAGACGCCGGGCAATCGGACTTTAAGAACCGTCTCAGGATCCACGACCTCGCCAGTCTGGCCCCCCACTACGACCGCATGGGACTGTTCAGCGCCGAGGTGCATGGCGGAGCGAGGTGGCACGTCGGGATAATGAACAGAAGGGAAAGCCCCTTCGAGGAGACTGCCATCCTCAGGGAAAGGATGCCCAACGTCCTCCTCCAGACCCTCGTCCGCGAAACGAGCCTCTGGGGTTACAGGCCCTATCCAAAAAACGTTATCGATTATGTGGTCTCCAGGGTGGACATCGATGTCTGGCGCTGCTTTTCCTTCCTCAACGACGTCCGCAACATGCGCACCATATGCGAAGTGGTCATGGAAAGAGGCCTTCTTTTCGAACCGGCTGTTTCCTTTACCCAGGCAGACTGGGCTACCGACGAGTACTACCTAAATGTGGTCGATGAAATGGTTGACCTGTGTGGCGGCGTCGGGGAGATCATCATGTGCATCAAGGACATGGCCGGTGTCGGAAGCCCCGAGAGGATCCGGCAGCTGGTGGACGCCATGCTGCAGAAATATCCTGAGATGGTGATCCAGTACCATCGCCATTCCACCGACGGCCTGGGTCTTCCGGCACTGCTCGCGGCGGCACAGGCCGGAGCGAAGCTGCTTGATGCCCAGGAGGACTCCCTGACGAGGTTCTACGGTCAGCCCCCCATCCTCTCCCTTCATGCCTATCTGGAGGAGGCGGGCATCCCGGTGCATCTGGACCGCGCCCAGACCGAGGTGGCTGTCCAGGCTGCCAGGAACTGGATCCGCCAGTACGGATGGGCGGAATCACCCTTCAAGGGCACGGACCACACGGTGGTCCAGCACCGGATGCCCGGTGGCGCCTTTCCAAGTTCCTTCGAACAGGCCGAGCAGGGCGGTTTTCTTCACCTCATGCCCATGATCCTGAAGGTCATGTCCCTTTACAACCGCATCGTGCATTATTTCGATGTCACGCCAGGATCCCAGATGACGTGGGTCACCTGCAGCAGCACAGTGAACCGCTATGCCAAGGAATTCGGTCTTTCGGGAGTACACGGCCTCATTTCCCTTCTGACGAAGTTCACGGAAGAGGTGGACCAGGACATGAGCAGGCTCGAGCCGGAGGAAAAAGCCGAGCTCATGGAGTTTTTCGCAACGGCACCAGGGGACTTCAAGAACCTCATCCTGGGCGGATACGGCAGGCTCCCTGCCGGCTGGCCGGCCGACTGGATCTACGAGAGCGCCTTCGGTGACCAGTGGAAGGAGAAGCTGGCCTCCAGGAGTGACGCTTCCCCCCTGGACTCCCTGGAGGACGAGGACCTCGAAGCGATGAGGGCCGACCTCGCGTCCAAACTGGAGTGGGAACCTTCCGAGGAGGAGTTCATTCTTTACCTCATGCATCCCAAGGACACGGTCGACATGATCATGTTCCGTGAGGATTACGGAGAATCTTCCATGGTTCTCCCCACCAGCGTCTGGCACTCGGGATTGGAAAGGCCGGGGGAAAAGGTGGACTTCACCATGATGGACAAACCCCACACCATTGAGATGGTCTCGGTAGGGGAAGAGTACGACGGATACATCCCTGTGGTTCTCAGGATCAACAACCAGACCAGGGTCTTTACCGTGGAAACGCCGCGCGTGGTCAAGGCCGAGATCCGCATGGCCAAGGCTTCCAATGAAGTGGGCTCACCCATCACAGGATCCGTCTGGCGTCTCGGGAACCCCAAGCGAGGAGATGTGGCTGTCGGGGACATCGTCCACGAGGGGGAGGAGATCGCCAACATCGAGGCCATGAAGATGG
>CP070698.1:80559-83336 GCA_020349685.1 bacterium | reverse complement strand
TCCATTGTGGCTGCATTGGACGCTCTGGCCGAGAGCGGTGAGGCCGATGTGATCATCATCGGCCGGGGAGGGGGCTCCTTCGAGGACCTGCTGGCCTTTTCGGATGAAAGGGTTGTCAGGGCCGTTGCCGCGTGTCCCGTTCCCACCGTTTCCGCCGTCGGCCATGAAATTGACATCACCCTGTGCGACCTGGCGGCCGATCTCAGGGCCGCCACTCCCTCGGCTGCCGCAGAGATCGTTTCGGAGGGGCGGGATGGGCTGCTGGGCGGCCTGGCGTATCTGGCATCACGCCTGGCAGCGGCAACGCGTTTCATCACGGGTGGCAAACGCTCCCAGTTGGCCGCTGTAAGCTCAAGGCTTGTCCACCCCCGTTACCTCCTGGAACAGGGCAAGATGCGCCTGGACGACCTGTCCTTCCGCCTGGCGAGCCACGCCCGGCTGCGGCTCACCGAAGCCCGCGCCGACCTGAAGCACCTTGCCGGCCTCCTCACCTCCCTGGGACCCCAGGCGGTGCTCGACCGCGGTTACGCAGTGGTGATGAAGGGGAACGGAGTCCTTGTCCGCGATCCGGCACAGGTCAAGGCAGGGGATGAATTGGACATCCGAGTTGCTCAAGGAAGATTTGGGGCGACCGTGGCGGACTCTGACTCGGATTCAGGGCGAAGGGCGAAGGGCGGAGGGCGGAGGAAAAAGCGATAGTATCGGAGTATCGGGGTATCGGAGTGTCGGGGAAAAACCTGAAACATGGAACGTGGAACTTCGACCACCGGTCGGTGTCATTGCCAACCGTTGCCGGGTGACTTGTTCGCCATATCCGTTCGGCAGCCGTTGGCGAAGGCGGAAGCAATCCAGGATACTGCAAATTCGGAAGGTAGCCTCTCGCAGAGCCGCAGGGCAATTCCTGCCGTTTTCACAGGTACTGGTATCTACCCCCTTCATCCCCTTCATCCCTGTTGATTCAGCTTTTGCCTCTTTTACGGGAACCGTTTTCCTGGATTCCGGGTCTGCGCCCGGAATGACCACCCTTCGCTAAAGCTACGGGTGGCAAGCAATCTTTTTCCCTGCCTTTTAACCCTGCGTACCCTTCGGTTCATTAGCTTTTACCGCTTTTACAGGAACCGCTCTTCCATCAGATTTAAGATTTCCTCTGCGTCCCTTCGCGTACTCTGCGGTTGACAGCTTTGAAAGAAAAAGCCCGGAGCATTTCGCTCCGGGCTTTTCTTTGAGATCTGAGATGTGAGATCTGAGATGAATTACATCCCCGGCACACCCATGGGAGGCATTCCGCCGCCCATGCCGCCCGCTCCGGATTCCTCGGGCTTGTTCACGACGCTGGCTTCCGTGGTGAGGAGGAGACCCGCGATGGAGGCCGCGTTCTGCAGGGCTGAGCGAGCCACTTTGGTCGGGTCGATTATGCCCGCCTCCATGAGGTCGGCATATTCTTCCTTGGCGGCGTCGAAACCGTAGCTGGTTTTCTTGTTCTTTTTGACGTTGTCCACGATGATGGATGGTTCGAGGCCCGCGTTTGTGATGATCTGGCGAAGGGGTTCCTCGAGGGCCTTGCGGACGATGTTGATGCCGATCTGCTGATCTTCCTCGTCCAGCTTCAGCTTGTCCAGAGTACCCAGGCAGCGCAGGTAGGCGACCCCACCTCCCGGAACGATGCCCTCCTCGACAGCCGCGCGGGTGGCGTGCAGGGCGTCCTCGACGCGTGCCTTCTTCTCCTTCATCTCGGTCTCTGTAGCGGCGCCCACTTTGATGACGGCCACACCGCCGACGAGTTTGGCCAGCCTCTCCTGGAGCTTTTCGCGGTCGTAGTCGGAGGATGTCTCCTCGATCTGGATCCTGAGCTGTCCAACCCGCCCTTCTATGGCCTGCTTGGAGCCGGCGCCGTCAACGATGGTCGTGTTCTCCTTGTCCAGCGTTATGCGCTTGGCCTGACCGAGGTCCTCCAGGGTGATGGCCTCGAGCTTGATACCGACATCCTCGGAGATGACACGGCCACCGGTGAGAACGGCGATGTCCTCGAGCATGGCCTTGCGCCTGTCACCGAAGCCGGGAGCTTTTACAGCGGCAGCTGCGAGGGTTCCGCGGATCTTGTTGACCACGAGGGTGGCGAGGGCCTCGCCCTCTATGTCCTCGGCGATGATGAGAAGGGGCCTGTTGGACCTCGCGACCTGCTCGAGAATGGGGATGAGGTCCTTCATGGCGCTGATCTTCTTGTCGAAGATGAGAACATAGGGATCCGTAAGTTCAGCCACCATGCGCTCGGCGTCTGTAACGAAATAAGGGGACAGATAGCCGCGATCAAACTGCATGCCGTCCACGACCTCCAGAGAGGTCTCCATGGCTTTGGCTTCCTCGACCGTGATGACACCCTCCTTGCCGACCTTGCTCATGGCCTGGGCGATGATCTCACCGATGGAGGAATCGTTGTTGGCGGAGATGGTGCCGACCTGGGAAATTTCCTTCTGCTCCTTGGTCGGCTTGCTGATCTTGTGCAGCTCCGCCACGACGGCGATAACGGCGGCTTCGATGCCCCTCTTGACGTCCATGGGGTTGGCGCCCGCTGTGACGTTCTTGATCCCTTCACGGAACATGGCCTGCGCCAGGACGGTGGCTGTGGTGGTGCCGTCGCCGGCCACATCGGAGGTCTTGCTGGCGACCTCCTTTACCATCTGGGCTCCCAGGTCCTCGAATTTGTCTTCCAGTTCGATCTCCTTCGCGACGGTGACACCGTCCTTGGTGACGGTGGGCGACCCGAAGGCCTTCTCGAT
>CP070698.1:71047-80459 GCA_020349685.1 bacterium | reverse complement strand
CCATCGACCACGTCACGGACGGCGAAAAGGTCTACCGTATCGAGAACGGGCACCCCATGATGGGGAACGTGACGGGGACCGGATGTTCCTCCTCCACCGCCGTGGCTGTTTACTGCGCCGCCGGAGGGGCCACCGCTGAGTCGTGCGCCATGGGGCTTGCCGTCTTCGGCGCCTGCGGGGAACTGGCGGCAGAAGATTCCAGGGGACCGGGTTCCTTCCAGGTGGCGATCTTAGATGCGCTCTTTAATGCGCCTTCAAGAGATCTCGGAGCAAGGCTGCGCATTAAAGAGATATAGTACCCGGTACCAAGTACCCAGTGCCAGGGAGCCAATTCGTAAGTTTTTGTTACTGGGTACCGGGTACTGAGTACTGGGTACTTGGTACCATGGTGGATATCATGAGACGGAAGACACCTTTTAACCCATTGCTTTACTTAGTAACCGACCCAGACCTTTCCCTGGGGCGGCCGGAGGAGGAGGTCGTGCGGCGGGCCGTTTCCGCCGGAGTGACCATGGTCCAGTACCGGGACAAGGGCACCACAACGAGGCGGAGGATCGAGAAAACACGCCTGCTCGCCGCCATCTGCCGGGACACGGGCGTCGCTCTCGTCGTCAACGACCGCCTTGACGTGGCCCTGGTCGGCGGTGCGGACGGCGTCCATCTCGGCCAGGACGACATGGAGCTTGCCGACGCGCGCCGCATAGCCGGAGATGCCTTTATCATAGGGATCTCGGTCACAACGGTGGAGGAAGCCATGCAGGCCGAGGCGGCGGGGGCCGATTACCTGGGGGCCAACGGCGTCTTCCCCACCGGTACCAAGACGGACCTGGGAGAACCCCTCGGCCTCGAGGGCGTCTCCATGCTCGCCTCGGCCACCTCCCTCCCCATGGTCGCCATCGGGGGAATTAAAGACAGTAACGCGGGCGAAGTCATTTCGGCCGGCGCGGACGGCGTGGCCGTGGTCTCCTACATCGTCAGCGCGGAGGACATAGAGGGAAGATGCAGGAAACTGCTGGAAATACTCGGTAAATGACCATGGATAAGAAAAATTGGAGATTAGAAATTAGAAAATAGAGAATGGAAAATGGAGATTGGAAATTAGAGATTTAAAAATGCATAAGAGCTTTTTCCAATTTCCAATGTCCAATTTCAAATTTCCAAAAGGAGTTTCATGAAAATTAAGGATATCGGTGAATTCGGACTCATCGACAGGATCCACGCCAAGGCGGGCCGCAGTTCCTATCCCGTCATCATCGGAATCGGAGACGACGCATCGGTCCTCGATGTGGGTTCCCGCAACCAGGCCGTTACGACAACGGACATGCTGGTCGAGGGGGTGCATTTTCTCCGGGACTCCATCGACCCCTTCGACCTGGGTTTTAAGTCCCATGCGGTCAATCTCAGCGACATCGCGGCCATGGGGGCAACACCCGTCCAGTCCTTCCTTTCCTTCGGACTTCCGCCTGACATGGATGTCGAGATCATCGACCGGTTCATGGACGGTTTCCTGGAAGCGGGAAAAGGGGTCCCCCTCTCGGGTGGCGACACGGTCTCTTCCAGGGAGGGCTGGCTCATCAGCGTGACGGTCATAGGGGTCGCCCCGGCCGGAAAGGTCCTGAGAAGGGATGCGGCCGCCCCGGGGGAAACGGTCTGGCTGTGCGGCCCTCTCGGAGACTCGGCCGCGGGCCTGTCCATACTGCTGGGCGAGTCCAGGAAGGTCAACGAGGAGGACGCCGATTTCCTCATCCAAAGGCACAACCGGCCGCTGCCACAGCTGCGCATGGGGAGGATCCTTCTCGAGACGGGGATCTCCCATTGCGCCATCGACGTCAGCGACGGTCTTCTCCAGGATCTCGGGCATATCTGTGAGTGCAGCCAGCTGGGCGCTGAACTGGAACTGGAGAGTATCCCGCTCAGCAGGCCCATCAGGGAGCTTGCCGCCGCCAACGGCGTGGACCCCTACATGTGGGCGCTCAAGGGCGGCGAAGATTACAGCATTCTGTTCACGGTGAAAGAGGAAAAGGAAAAGAAGCTTATCACGGTTCTTGAAAGGGAAGAGATCGAGGCCTTTCCCATCGGCCGCATGGTCAGAGGTGAGGGGATCGTCGTCTATCGTGACGGCTCCCCCATGGACACCGGCAAGGTTGGCGGGTTCGATCATTTCAGGGAAAATCCGTGATTCGTGATTCGTAACTCGTGATTGGTAAAGACTGAATGTAGAATGCAGAAGGTGGAACGTTGGAAAAGCAGCATCCATGATTTCTTTACAAATAAGACGTTATAAGATTTTAACAAGGATAAAAGGGCTAAATTTAGTTTGAGTTTGAGGTTGATGTTGAAAAATAACTCTACACCCTACACCCTAAACTCTACAATGGAAAAGCCGATTCTTCTCATCTCCGCCTCCGACAGCAGCGCTGCCGCGGGGATACAGGTGGACCTGCGGGTGCTGAGCGATCTCGGAGCGGCTGCGCGGTGCGCGGTCACGGCCGTCACGGTCCAGGGGGACGGGGGAGCCAGAAGCATCAACCCTGTCAAACCTGAGATCATCAGGGAGGCCATAAATACAGCCATCGCCGACGCACCCGGTGTGGGGGCGGTCAAGGTGGGGCTGCTGTGCGAAAAGGCCGCGGCCCTGGCCCTCCGAGACCCCCTGTCAGCCCTCGAGTCCGAGGGGATTCCCGTGGTCGTCGATCCCGTAATGAGGTCGACACCCGGTTCAGAACTCTCCACCGGCGACACAGCCGCGGCCATCCTGGAAAACGTTCTGCCGAGGGCGACCCTCCTCACACCCAACCGGGGTGAACTGGATGTCATGAGCACCCTGATGGGCACCCGCGATGGGGAGGAAGCAGTCAAGGTTGCCCGCCTCCTGGAGACTGGCGTCGGTGGGATCCTCGTCACGGGAGGGGATACGACGGAAGATCACTGTACGGACATCCTCTATACGGCGGTTGGTAAAGCCAAGGTCTTCAAACATCCCAGGATAGGAAATCGTGCACCCAGGGGTACCGGATGCGCCCTTTCCACCGCCATCGCTTTTTACCTCGGCAAAGGGCTGCCCATGGACAAGGCCGTGGCCAGGTCTATCCAGTATGTGACAACCCTCATCGAGAAAGCAGCAATGGTGGGGGAACAGCTGCTGTTGTTTCCAGGAAAAGGCCGTAACTTGTAATTCGTGACTCGTTATTCGAGAAAAGCGGCATGACACGGGGACACGGAGTGAGATACTTCTCCGCGTCTCCGCGTCAAGTTAGATGCCCCTCTTGCCTTTTTGCAGTCCCTATAATAGTTTGTAGTGTTCAATATAAAAAAAACCCCGTATAAGGGCATGTTTTTGACTGACCCCGCGGAGGGGAATTCTCAAAGGAAAGGAGGGCGAGGACTTGGGAAGCGTTATAAAGAAAAGACGCAAGAAGATGAGAAAGCACAAACACAAGAAGCTTTTGGCCCGAAGCAGACATAAGAGGAAGTAAACCTTGGCCTTCGTGATCGGAGTCGTAGGATCCGGTGATACCGATAAGCGTCATGACCCACTGGCGATGGAGGTCGGCTCACTTATCGCCCGTCATGGCGCGATGATGGTCTGCGGCGGGCTTTCAGGGATAATGGAAGCCGCCAGCCGGGGAGCAGCACAGGAGAAAGGCACTACGATCGGAATTCTCCCCGGCTCCGATAATCGTGAAGCAAACCCGCACATCACAATTGCCATTCCCACCGGATTAGGGGTCGCGAGGAACGTCCTGGTCGTCAGGACCGCGGATGCCCTGGTCGCCCTTCCCGGTGGACCGGGAACATTGTCAGAGATAGCACTGGCTCTCAATGTGGGCAAGCCGGTGGTGGACCTGGGAGATTGGAAGATCGAGGGAACCCGGGCGGCCGCCACCGCGCAGGAGGCGGTCACCCTGGCTCTCGATCTGTGCAGGGAAGGCAGCGCAGGGGGTGGCCAGGGGTCCCCCGGAAGGTGAAATGAAGGATCCAGGAAAACTCTACGTCAAGACGTTCGGCTGCCAGATGAACGTCTACGACACCGAAAAGATCTACGCCTTTCTCCAGGACAGTTACGTCCCCGCGGCCTCCGAAGAGGAGGCGGACGTGATCATCCTCAACACCTGCTCCATCAGGGAGAAGGCGGAGCAGAAGGTCTACAGCCTCCTCGGGCGTTTCAAACCGCTGAAGGATGTCAACCCGGACCTTCTCATCGGCGTGGGGGGATGTGTCGCCCAGCAGGAAGGTGAGCGCATCCTCAGTCGATCGCCCGCCGTGGACATCGTTTTCGGCACACACAACGTGGATGAAATTCCCCTGCTTCTCGCCGAACGCATAAGGGAGGGGAAAAGGATCTGCCGCGTGAAGGAAGATACCGGGAAGGTGCCTGCCGCAGGAGCCCCCAGGGCAATGGGATCGGCGGGGCCGACCTCCCTTCTCACCATTATGAAAGGGTGCGACAACTACTGCGCCTATTGCGTTGTGCCAATAGTGAGAGGGCGTGAGGTCAGCCGGTCCGCCCGGGAGATCCTCGATGAGGCCGGATTCCTCGCCGGGAACGGCGTACGCGAGATAACCCTTCTGGGGCAAAACGTCAACTCCTACCGGGATCCCGTTACCGGGGCCGGTTTTGTTTCTCTGCTCGAATCTCTGGAACTTCTATCCGGTATCGAGAGAATTCGCTTCGTGACATCCCACCCGAAAGATTTCTCCCCGGAGTTGGCGCGGTCCATGGCTGACCTTTCCAAGGTCTGCGAACATATCCACCTGCCGGTCCAGGCCGGGTCGGACAGGGTGTTGAAAGCCATGAAAAGGGGATACACCTCCCGGGAATACCTGGAGCAGGTCGAGTTTTTAAGACAGCTCGTACCCGACGTGGAGTTCACCACCGATATCATCGTCGGCTTTCCGGGAGAGGAGAGGGAGGACTTCGAAGGTACACTGGACATCCTGAAGCTGGTCAGGTACCAGAACGCTTTTTCCTTCAGATTCTCACCGCGGCCCGGGACCGCCGCCGCTGAAATGGAGGACTGCGTGGATGCCGACGTCAAACGCCCCTGGCTCCCGGAGCTTCAGGAGCTGCAGAACAGCATCACTGCCGAAAAACACAGGGATATGGTAGGTAAGGAGGTAGAGGTTCTTGTGGAAGGTGTGGATAAAAAGAAAAGCGGCTTGATCGAGGGAAGGACGAGGACCAATTACATCGTTCACTTCCCCGGTGACGCCGCTCTAACAGGCCGGACGGTCCGGGTCAGAATCACGGATTCGAGGACCATCCACCTGGTCGGAGAGATGGTGAACTGATGGAAAAACCGGTTAGCATTCACGGTCTGGCAATGGACCCGAAAAACAACAGCCCGATCCTGCTCCTCAAAGAGGAGGGTGTGCAGCGGGCACTACCGGTGTGGATAGGGATGTACGAGGCCAATGCCATCGCTACCAGCCTCGCCGGAATGGAACCTCCCCGGCCCATGACCCACGACCTTCTTCTGAACACCATCGCAAAGGCGGGATTCAAGGTATCCAGGGTGGTCATCACCGAACTGAAAGAAACCACTTTCTTCGCGGTGATCCATCTGACCTCCAGCTCGGGCGCGATGGAACTGGACTCGAGGCCCTCGGACGCGGTGGCCCTGGCTGTAAGATCGGATGCCCCCATCTTCGTTATGGAGGAGGTGCTCAACAGTTCCGCCGTGGACATGTCGACCATCCAGGGTGAGACAACCTCTTCGGAGAGGGATGAATGGCTCGAAATGCTCGAGAACATGGATCCCGAGGACTACAGCAAGTACAAAATGTAAGGGATAGTTTAGAGTGTAGAGTTCAGAGTGTAGAGGAGAATTGGATCACCAGTGGTCCAGGTAGTGCACAATCTCCACATTCTGGCCCCGCACCCCATACCCTGCACTCTACACCTTACACTCTGCACTTTTTTAACAAGGAGCCTGTCCGCATTGAGCGAGCGCATGGGATCGGCAGTTCCTGGCACCAGGCCCTCCATGGGAAAGATCTGGTTCCCTCCGCTCGCAGTGGCGATCGTAATTCTGCTTCTTTCCTCCACACCCGGCACCTATTTTCCCGATCATCCCGATACGCTCAACAACCTAGCCCATCTGGTGGAATTCGCCCTGTTGAGCTTCTTCCTCGCCAGGGCACTGTATCTGAGCCGGAGGCTTACCGTCACGGCCCTGCTGATATGGACCGCGGCCGTATGCGTATCCTTCGGCGCTCTGGACGAAGCGCACCAGTTCCTGATCCCCGAGCGCATGTTCGACGTCATGGATCTGCTTTTCGATACCCTGGGGACCGTACTCGGATCCCTTTCCTTTATCCTCCTCAGGAATCTGAAAGCTGACCACATCAGCTCAGGGCCCGTCACCACCCGGGAGTCAGATGGCTGAGAACACCATCATACAGCGCGCCGAGGACCTGCAGGATCTCACCAAGCTCTCCGAGGACCTCCTCAGGCGTCTCATGGACAAGGCCAGCGCCTCGTCGGGTTCGCTGTGGGTCCTGGATCACGACCAGGTCTTCCGGCTGGTGACCAGGGAGGGCACCGAAGGCGGAAACAGGACCATCGACCCGGGAGAGATCATCCACCGGCATGAAGAGATCTTCCGCGGTACTCCTTTCTTCGAGCAGAGGCGCGGCAAGGTCATCCTCAACAGCATGTTTTTGCCGATCCTGCATTTCGGGGTCCTCGTCGCCCTGGTCCATCTGGAACTGAGCACTTACAGCGAATCCGCCCTCGACGATGAAACGATGGACGCGGTCAGAGGTATCGCCGAGGATTACGCGACCTTTCTCAACAACGCCCAGACCCTGGACCGCATAAGGAGGAACCCTCTCAAGGATCTGGAGTCAGACACCTATAACGAATCCTTCGTTCTGGATTTTATGAAACGCCAGGTCACCATGGCCCGTCGCTTCAGGCGGAGGGTCGGGCTCATCAGCCTGGAATACGAAGGAGCCGAGCATTTCCAGAAAAGCCAGAGCTACCGCCTTGTTCAGGCCATGATCAAGGATATATCGGAAACCCTGCAGGGAATCCTGAGGGATTACGACGTGGTCGCCCACGTCGGCAATTTCCGGTTCATCATGGGACTGCCCGAAACAGACAGCATCGGGTGCCGGATCACCATCGAGCGCATCCGTCGGGGGTTCGCCAGGCTGAGCTACCTGGGGGACCGGTTTACACGTTACGGCATGAAGCCCCATTTCGGGTTCGCGTGCTATCCTGAAGACGGCAATACCGCTGACGACCTTTTGAGCGGAGCGCTCAAGAGAGCCATCGAGAGCCGCTCGGACTCTTTTAACAATCTTCAGTGGTCGGGGAGGGGATTCTGGGATGTTGTGGAACAGTTCACTACCGGCGCGGACAACCAGATCCTGAGAACGCTCAAAAACACCGAGCCGATGATGTTCCAGGCCAGCTTTACCTACCTTCTGCAGGAAGCTATCGTCAACGACATCATCCAGAATCCCGACCGGCGCGGCCTCTTTTACATCGGTACGGACAACGTGCTCATAACGGAAGCTCTGCTGGCCAAAAACACCTTGCTCCCCAAGACTGCCACCAGTATTGGAGTTTTCGGCGATCTCGCGGGAGCGCACATCCTGAACAGCCTGAACATCAACACCATTTCCATCCCGCCCGAGCACTCCAAGAGTTTCCAGTTCATCCTGCTGCTCACCGACAAGGTCGGTTACGCTCTTATGGGCGTTCACCACCGGATCGATGATTGGAAAGGGTTTCACACCTCCCACGGCAAGCTTGTGGAGAGGCTTATCTTCAAACTGAGGGAGGAATACTCCCTCCAGGACCAGATCTGAGACCTGCAGGCCCATGAAGAAGATACTGCTCGTAGACGCCGACCAGAGCCTTCTGAACAAGCTCGGTAAAAGGATCTCCAAAGCCGGGTATGAGGTCGATGCGGCCTCGGACGGGTCCGGCGCCCTGGAGTCGGCCCTCATGAAAAAACCGGACCTCATCGTCACCAACTACCACCTGCCCCTTTTCAACGGGGAACGGCTGAGGGCCTTTTTGAGGAACAACCCGACGACGACCCACATCCCGTTCATATTCCTCATAAACGCGGACAGAAGCCACGATGAGGTTCTCGCATCCATCGGCGGAGACCGGGACAATTTTCTGGTCAAGCCGTTCCGCTGGCAGGAGATGGAGGCCCAGATCCAGAAAACTTTCGATCCCCAGGCGGAGAAACCGCTGCCGCAGCCGGTGGGAACAGGCGTTGAGGGCAGCCTCTCCGAAGTGTCCCTGGTGGACCTTCTCCAGATCTTCGGTCTCAACCGGCGCACCGGAACCCTCTTTCTGCAGCACAAGGAACAGAAAGGCAGGATACACCTGGAAGACGGTTCCGTCATAAACTCCGTCCTGGGAGAGACCACCGGCGAGAAGGCCCTGTACCGGATCCTGAGGTGGCAGAAAGGAAGCTTCAGGTACAGTCCGGGTCAAGCTAACGTGACCCGCAACATCGCGCGCACCATGGATGCGCTTCTCATGGAAGGCATGCGGCAGCTCGACGAATGGGATTCTTTGGTCAAGCAGATGCCTCACCCGGGAACGGTACTGAGACTATCCAAGTCAAGGGATGAACTGCCGACGAACATGCGCCCCGTCACCCAGGAGATCCTCCTGCTCATGGAATTTTACAGCACTCTGGAAGATATCGTCGAAAAATCGACCCATACGGACTACGACGTCTGCCAGTCCATCCTCGGTCTCATGCAGAAAGGGATCATCACGACGAGTGCCGGGGAAAGTGTTCCTGTGCCCAGGGGGGAACCGCTCATTACGGGTGAGGAGGCGATCACCATCCACAGGATCCTCAGGCCGGGCGAGGGGGATTACGGTGATTACCATTGGGGTAAGATCCTGGTGTTTTCATCCAGCATCGAGCTGATCACACTCTTTATCTCCCGGATCAGCGAGGATGCCGAATTCAAACTTTCCAGGGACAACTTTTCCAATCAGGAGATCATCAACTCCGCTTTCGGCGGCATGGGAACCCTGGAGGTCTCCGAAAACACCTACCTGCAGGTTTTCCTCCTTCCCTCATCAAAGCACCACCTTCCTCTCTGGCAGGCTTTTTCAGAGGGCACAGTGGGCGCCTTCTTCCTGGAGGGGGAAAATTCGGGTGATGACAATCATTCCCTCAAGGCTGTAAAATCCTTCATTGAGAATAATCTCAAACGACCTCTGGTCGTCAGGAATATCAAGGAATCGGGGAAGACTCCCAAACAGGGAACTGAAATGTTCAGAGAGCTATTCAGGAGGATCCTGGATAGTCAACCGGCTGGCGAGGTCGCCCAACAATGAGCAGCAACGCGAAAAAAATTCTGATCGTGGACGACGACACAAGTATCCAGGAGCTGTTGAGGATCATCCTGACCAAGAACGGCT
>CP070698.1:66279-70947 GCA_020349685.1 bacterium | reverse complement strand
TGGATCAGGCTTCTCACCCTTCAGGGGCCTTTTATCTGCGAGAACGGCTGCGGCGTTGTCATCCCTGTTGGCACTTTCGACGAAAAACCGCAAATGGCGCAGGAGATCGGTGGTGAGTGGAGGATCTCTCTCGGCACCGGCATAGAACAGGTTAGAAAGGGGCTCAAAATCCTTTCGGGCAAGGCGGGATTTTCATACCGCTCTTTTGACGAGATGTCGGTTGAAGAGCTCTCATCCCTGACCGGCCTCACAGGCGACGAGCTTCAGGATAGCCTGATAAGAGAGTACGACCTGCCCTTTGTCATAGACAGTGATGGGGATGAGGCGGACATCGCAGAAAAAGCCGACAAAATGGGTTTTCATTTTACGCGGGGAGGCCGGTTCTATCATCTGACAGGAGGTTGTCACAAGGGCAAAGCAGTTGGAACATTAACTGAACTATACAGGATCAAACAGCCCGATCCCGTATTCGTCGCCATCGGTGACAGTTTCAACGACCTGCCCATGTTTGAGGCCGTGGACATGGCCTTTCTCGTACAGAAACCGGACGGCACTTATGATCCCGCCATTCCTGAAGGTGCTGCCGTAAAGGTCAGGGGAGCAGGACCAAGGGGCTGGCGAGCAGCTGTGGAAGAGGTGATGAACCTTGATTGAACGGACATCCGGTTCCATCACTTTCGTGGAGGGAGTGGAATACCGCTTTCGAAGTCGTGAATTGCTGATCGAAGCCATGACCCATCCCTCAGCCGTAAAGGAGGGAAGGCGCTCCGGGCCCGACAATCAGCGCCTGGAATACCTGGGCGACGCAGTCCTGCAGCTGGCAGTATCGCATCTTCTCATGGAGCGGTTTCCCGAAGCCGGGGAGGGCGATCTCAGCTTTTTGAGGGCCGAGATGGTGAGAAGGGAAAACCTGGCCGATGTGGCTTCACAGGTGGGACTCATGGACGTGGTGGAGGTAGGGCCCAGTCTCGAATCGGCTCCGCGAGTTGCCAGGAGAACCGTGGCAGCGGACGCGCTGGAAGCTCTGTTGGGAGCCGTTTACCTGGATGGGGGATGGGACAGTGCCTTCAAGCTCATAAAGGAACTGTTCGTGGACGTTCCGGAACCGGGCGCGCAGCTGAAAGGATCCAAATCCTCCCTCCAGGAGCTCATCCAGGCACGTTTTAACGGGGAGGTCCCCCGCTACGAGGTCGCGGAATGCGAATCGGCCAGCGGTGATCAAAGGTTTTCGGCGAGCGTTTATCACAGGGACCATTATCTCGGTTCCGGTACAGGCAGGAGTAAAAAGCGGGCGGAAGAGGCTGCGGCGCTTCAGGCTCTCAAACAGTTCAGGGAGGATGAGTGAGCGCGTTCAGATCCGGGTTCGTGGGCCTGCTCGGGCGGCCCAATGTGGGGAAGTCGACCCTGCTCAACCGGTTGTGCGGTGAGAAGCTGGCGATCATCTCTTCAAAGCCCCAGACGACCAGGAACCGCATTCTGGGCGTTCTTCACAGGCCTGGTTCCCAGATCGTTTTTCTGGACACGCCTGGAATGCATGAAACCGACCGGGCCATAAACAGATATATGCAGCAGGTCATAGCAAAGGTTGCCTCCGACGTGGACATCGTGGTCTACATGGTGGATGCGACCAGATCCCATGGACGGGAGGATGCCTTAACCCTTTCCATGATGCCCGAGGATGCGACTGTTCCAGTTCTGCTCGTCGTCAACAAGGCCGATCTGGCACAGGCCGGTCAGGCTGAGGCAAGGGTCGAGCTGCTGAAGGGCCTTTACGACTTCCGGGAAACGTTCATCATAAGCGCCAAGACAGGGGCAGGCCTGGAAAAACTTCTGGAGGGGATCACCGCCCTGCTGCCAGAGGGGCATCCCTATTTCCCGGAGGACATGGTCACTGATCAGCCACTGGGCTTCCGGCTCGGGGAGATCGTCAGGGAGAAACTCTTCGATATGACCAAGGAAGAGATACCCTATTCCACAGCTGTTGTCGTGGAAGACATTTCCGCAAGGTCGGATGGTCTGGTGGAAGTGGGTGCGACGGTTTATGTCGAAAAGGAATCCCAGAAGGGTATTGTGATCGGGAAAAAGGGGAGCATGCTTCAAAAGATCGGCTCGGAGGCCAGGAGCGAGATGGAAAGCCAGCTGGGCAGGAAGGTTTATCTGAGACTCTGGGTCAAAGTGAAAAAAGGGTGGACCGATCGGGAAGGGCTGTTGAGACAGATGGGCTATGAATAAAGGGCCGTGACTGGTCACCCGTAACTCGTAATGTGCTTGAAACGGGGCTCGAATCACGAATCACGAATCACGGAATTTAAAGGAAGCAATCATGTTCGCGAGCAAAGTCGACACACTGCTGGAAACGATCAGGAAACTGACCAGGCGCGGCGCCTACCAGAACGTGAAAAAGATCCTCGAGAAGCTTCACGCAGCCGATGTGGCCTATCTTTTCAGGTACCTGAACGAGGGTGAGCAGGTCAAGATCTTCAGTATCATCGCCGATACAGAGATGGCCTCCGATATTCTGAGCCAGGTGGACACGCCCACCAGCGCACGCATCCTGACAAGGATGGAGGTGGAAAAGGCTGCCGAGATCCTTCATGACATGGACCCCGATGACCAGGTCAGCATCCTGGAGGATATCCCCGAGGACGTGAGGGAGGAGATCATCTCGCAGTTCTCGGAGTCGGATGCGGAGAGCATCGAAGAGATCATGCAGTATCCGGAGGACAGCGCCGGACGGATCATGAACACCAACTATTTCGCTCTCCAGGAAGATGTGACCGTATCGGAAGCCATTGCCGAGATCCAGAAACGGGGGGCCGAGGCGACCGAGATGGTCTTTTACATCTACGTTGTGGATTCGAGGAACCATTTGGTCGGCGTGTGCTCCCTAAGGCAGCTCCTCCTGGTCCCCCCGTCAACCACCGTCATGAGCGTCATGGCCCACGAAGTTGTAAGCGTCAGGGCGGAAACGGACCAGGAGGATGTGGCCCGGCTCGTGGAGAAGTACGACTTCCTGGCTGTTCCTGTTACGGATGACGACAACAAACTGCTCGGCATCGTCACGGTGGACGATGTCATCGACGTCATCAGGCACGAGGCTACCGAGGATATCATGAAGATGGTGGGTACCGGCGACGAGTACCTCAACCGTTCCGTGTTCCGGAGGGCGCGCATGAGGATGCCATGGATGCTGGCCGCTTTTATCGGCGAAGTCATCGGCATACAGTTCCTGCACATGTACAACGTGACCCTGGACAGGATCGTGGCCCTGGCCTTCTTCCTGCCTATCATCATTGCAATGGGCGGCAACATCGGCGCCACCTCCATGACCATCGTCGTGCGGGGTCTTGCCACAGGGAGGATCGCGGCGAAACAGCTCAAGGTGGTTATTTTAAAGGAACTTTCCGTTGCCCTCCTTCTGGGTATTGTGTACGGATTGTTCCTCACAACGCTTGCCTATTTCCAGTTCGGCAGCGTGAACTATCTCGGGTTCGTCGTGGGGATGAGCATGCTCATATCCATGCTCATGGCAGCTGCCATCGGAAGCCTGATGCCCATCGTTCTCCACCTCCTGAAGGTCGATCCGGCCGTGGCAACGGGCCCCTTTGTCACGAGTACTGTCGACAGTCTGGGGATTCTCATATACATGGGATTGGCCACGGCCATCCTCATGTAGCGCCCGGGAACCTAATGGCTGCAGCCACCTTCAACACGGAGGCCGTTGTCCTGGCGTCAACGGCTGTCGGGGAAGAGGACGGCATCATCACCTTCCTGACCCCCGGGAGAGGGTTGCTCAGGGCGGCAGCCTCCTCAGCCAGAAACTTGAAGAAGGGACGGGCGGCCCCTCTGGACCTTTTCGTCCGGACCAACCTCACCGTCAGGACGCCCGTGAAAGAAGGCAAGCTCAAAAGGGTCGTCTCGACCACGATGATCGACCCCTTCCTGGGCATCCGATCCGATTACCGGCGTCTGTGCGCAGCGTCCTACGTGGGGCAGACCGTGGCCCACTGTATCCAGGAGGACGATCCAGCGGAGGCGACCTGGGACCTTGTCCTCTATTGCCTCCGGAAGCTCGATTCCGGAGCTGCTCCTTACGGCGTGATGCTTCTTTTCGAGGTGAAATTGCTCAGGCAGATGGGCATTCTTCCCGAATTGAAGAGCTGCCAAAAGTGCGGTGTTGAGGCGGGCGGGGAGGTTTTCCTCGACCCCGGGAGAGGCGGGATCTTTCACCGCCGGTGCACATCAATGGAATACAGGGGAGTTCTTACCGCCGGGGACCTGGCCATTCTCGGGTACTTGGCAAAATGCGATCTTGATGCGGTGTCCAGGCTCTCGGTCAGGGAAGAGGACGCCATGCGCATTTTCCGTATTCTACATCCGTTCTCGGTTCACCATCTGGGATACGAAGCAAAGGCGCTGGGGATGCTGGAGAGATAAAGCGGGAAGGGGAATATTAAATGTGGAATAGGGAATAAAAGCACAACCGATGTTTGCTTCCATCTTCCCTATTCCTCCTTCCCTATTCAGGATTGTTCCGCTCTCCCTTGACATCGCAGCAGTTTCGCTGTTTATTAGTCTTTCTGTCGCAGCCGGACGTTTAAACTCTTTCCGCAAAAAGGGATAAACACAGATGAAAAAGATAACCTACCAGCAAGTAGTCCTGGAACT
>CP070698.1:63388-66179 GCA_020349685.1 bacterium | reverse complement strand
GTCCTGGTGTCACAAGGGACATCAGGATTGAAATTAAAGGGTTTTTACACGATTTCCTTGTGAAATAATAGCGATAGCGGAAAAAAACCGTGATTCGTAATTCGTGACTCGTGATTGGAAAGATCCAGAGTGTAGAACAGAGAACTTAGAACGTGGGAGAAAGGTGGTAAGCCGTATCTTACTTGCTCATGCCTCTGTATTGACTAGTCACGGGCCTGATCTATTGATCCCTGGATTCCGGATCGGGGTCCGGAATGACAATCATTTAAAATCCGTATTTCTCCTCTGCGTTCCCTGCGTCCCTGCGTGAGTCAGCTCTTGCCCTCTTTACAGGAATCACGCGCTTCCTCCTGCGTGCTGCGTACTGTGTGCTGCGTCCTGTAGCGTCCGCTGATAAAAAAAGCCCGGCTACAATATAGCCGGGCTTTTTTGCTTTGTTATCGGGACGTTATTTGAAATCGTGACACTCCCAGCAGTTGTCCTCCGGGTTGTGGTCTTCCTTGTCGTCGTGGCACTCGTAGCAGGTCTCCCGCCCCTGGACCGCCCAGGTGTGGGGCGTGTGGCACTGCAGGCACCCCGCGTCCACGTGGTCCTCGATATCCACGTGGAGCCCCGTCAGTTCACCGTCGTGGCAGTCCAGGCAGTCCATGACCGGCTGGACCTTCTGCAGGTCGAGGTGGCACTCGGAGCAGGCGAAATCGCCCATGCCCACGTTCTCGTCGTAATCGGACACGCCCTTCTCCTCGTGGCAGGTGGCGCAGTCGATGGAGGGAGGCAGACCGCCGTCGTGGCAGACATTGCAGTTCATCTCGGCATGCTGGTACTTCAGGTCCCAGGGGTGCCATGTTTCCCAATCCCGGCCCCGGGGCACGGCCTCGGTCCAGTGGGTGCTCGGGGAGCTCTCAGGCATGGTGTGGCAGATCACGCATTCCCGACGGATGACCCTGCCATCCTCGCTCACGTGCTTGCCGTCGTGGCAGCGGAAACAACCGGGGAAGATCCAGTGACCGATGTTGTCGGGATACTTTGTCCAATTGACGTTCATCTCCGGGAAGAAATTGTCGTTGTAGATGCCGGTGATGACCTCAATCGCCTGTCGAATAGAGGGCGCGAGAACGTCCACCTTGCCGGGGTATTCACGCCGGTAGAAATCCAGGATCCCCTCTTCGATCATCACCGCCGCCTGTTCGTGGCTCTGGTAATCGCCAAGGAGGGTCTGGACCCCGAGCTTCTTGATGTAGGGGAGTCTGTGATCGATGGCCTCCTCGAAAAGGGCCTTGTCCATGGCCGAATCCGGGGATCGGTAGATGTGGGTGGGCCTGTTGTGGCAGACCACGCAGTCCACCAGGCGCTCCTCGCCGGCGTGGCCCCCTTCGGGCCCGGACTCCGCGTTCTCCTCGTACCCCTCCATCCGGTACTCCGTCACCGTCCCGTCCGCGTGCTTTTCCCATACGACGGGGATCACCTGCAGCCCCGGGTCGGCGGCCTTGAAGGTCACCTCCTTGTCGGACAGCATGTGCCAGTGGATGCCGGAACCGCCCTCGCCCGCGGTGTTCTCACCGCCGCCGATGCGGACGAGCATGGAGACGTCGTGGGGCGTATTGTCTTCGTCGAACCCGAAGTGGGTATGGACCTTGAGCTTGCTCCCGTAGAACTTCTCGGGCCAGTGGCACTGCTCACAGGTCTCCCTGGCGGGCCTCAGGTGCTGGATGGCCGGAGGGATGGGCCTCGGGAAGGTATCCAGGGCCACCGCGATCATCTGGCGCGTACCCGCCAGCTTGGAGCGCACGTACCACCCCGCCCCGGGACCGACGTGGCATCCCGCGCAGGAAACCCGCGCATGGGGCGAGTTCTGGGAAGCTGTGGCCTCGGGTTCCATGACCTCGTGGCAGAGTTCCCCGCAGAAGGTGAGGGACTCCGTGAAATGGTAGGCCTCGTAGGCGATGACCGTGAGGAGGAGGGCCGTGAAGGCCGCCCCGGCGATGAAAACCAGGAACCGGGTCCTGTGGGCACCTATGTTGAGATCGAGGATGGGGAACCTGGGGATCTCCACGACAGCCGACTTTCGCCGTCGTTTGTGCTCGTCCCACATCCCCCATCCCAGGAGGACAAACCCCGCCATGAAGAAGACGGGCAGGATGAAAAAAAGCAGAACGCCCAGGTAGGGCGAATGGATGGCGGCGAGCATGTCGATGACGAGCAGGACAGCGATGACGACAGCCGCCCCGGCTGACATGGCGAGCCCCAGATAGCCCATGGGGATGCGCCACAAACCCCGCTCGAACAGGTTCTTATCCTCGGTCATGGATCCGCCTCCCCTTTCACGTAATATTGTTCACAAATAGATGTATGGCTCCATAAAAATATAACTATTTCGTTTCGCACAATATTTCACTTTCGTCAAGTGTAAGCCACACCGAATTACTTGAGAACTTATTCACATAATAAAAACACCGGTAAAACCGGTGTTTTTATTATGTATTATTAAGGATAATTGTACGAAATTAAAAAAAGATTATTTGTACCTTGAGTGAGCCTTTTCTCCCCACCGCCCCCTCCCCCCCACTCCCCCACTACCTTCAGGGGCGGGGGCGACAGACGCCGCTACAGCATCCCTGCCTCCTCTTCCCTGAGTAGCATGTACTCGATGGAGTCCACCAGTGCCTGCCAGGAGGCCTCGATGATGTTGTCCGACACTCCCACAGTCGACCATTTGCTCTCCCCGTCCCCCGATTCGATGATGACCCGTGTGGTCGCCGCGGTTCCCTTGTCCTCGGGCAGGATCCTGACC
>CP070698.1:51087-63288 GCA_020349685.1 bacterium | reverse complement strand
GGATCAGCCAGCGCGATCTTGCCACTTTGGAGCGATATGCCGGACCCGAGACACCAGACACCAGACACCAGACACTGCCCTTCCCCCCTTCCCCTTCAGAGCGTGTGTGGGTATTATGGCGGCAGCGATGTCCCTAACCGTTTGACGCTGGGACACGGGATTTTGTGCTCCTTTAACTTGGTATGTAGGTAACTAAGTATCTAGGTAGAGGGTTAATGGGATTTTACCTGGGAACTTAGATACGTAGATACGTTGACACGTAGACACAATAAACTCCGTGTCCCCGTGTCCATTGATACGCGGAGGACCGCCGCCCATGTCCCCCATCCAGCCCATCCAATGGGATCCCGACCGCAAAGTCCTGACCCTCCTCGACCAGACGCGCCTGCCCCTGGTCGAAACCCACCTCCATTACACGGACCCAACGGAGGTGGCCGGGGCCATCCGCGGTCTGGTGGTGCGGGGTGCTCCCGCCATCGGGTGCGCCGCGGCCTTCGGCACGGCCCTTGGCGCCGTTCAGTACACCGGCAGCTCTTTCGAGGAGCTCGATGCCCGGGTGCGCGACGCCATGGGGGTGCTGGCCCGGTCGCGTCCCACGGCGGTGAACCTCTTCTGGGCGCTGGACCGCATGGAGAAACTTCTCGACTCTCTCGAAGGCCGGGATTGCGGCGAGGTCCGGGAGGCCCTGGAGGGCGAGGCGGTCCGCATCTTCGCTGAGGACCTGGCGGCCTGCCAGGCCATGGGGGACTTCGGGGCCAGCCTGGTGCCGGGCAACGCCAGGATCCTCACCCACTGCAACGCCGGTGCTCTTGCCACCGCCGGCTACGGGACCGCCCTGGGCGTCATCCGCTCGGCGCACCGCGACGGCAAGGTCTCCATGGTCTGGGTGGACGAGACGCGCCCGGTCCTCCAGGGGGCGAGACTCACCGCCTGGGAGATGGTGCGTGAGATGATCCCCGCCACCCTCATCACCGACAACATGGCCGGGGCTGTCATGGCGGCCGGTAAGGTGGATTTCGTCGTTGTAGGGTCGGACCGCATCGCGGCCAACGGCGACGTGGCCAACAAGATCGGGACCTATTCTGTGGCCGTTCTGGCTCGAAGGCACAACATCCCCTTTGTCGTGGCGGCTCCTGTTTCCACCATCGATTTTGAAATCCCATCGGGGGATGGGATTCCCATCGAAGAGAGGGATCCGGAGGAGGTTGCCGGGTACGGTTCCGAGAGGTGGGCCCCCGAGGGGATGAGGATCTACAACCCCGCCTTCGATGTCACACCGGCCGAACTGATTACGGCCATCGTGACAGAGAGGGGCATTCTCATGCCGCCCTACGCACCGGCCATCGCGAACATCCAAAGGTAGCGGAGAGACGATGTCAAAGACGGTCAACCAGCTGGTCCAGAAGATCAAGGCGAACGGCCGACTGCGTGATCCATCGGGTCTCCCGTCGCTCCTGTCCTCCATAATTGACCAGTCCCAAACCCGCGGCCTGGGTCCCCTGTTCCCCCGCACCGCGGTCAGGAGCGCCCTCGAAACGGCCGACCCGCGCTCGGCCCTGGCCCGCACGGCCCGGCTGCTGTCGTCGGTGGACGACCCCAATTTCTACTCCCTGCTGGAGGACCCCGACGGCATCCGGTCCCTGATGGTCATCCTCGGGTACAGCAACTTCCTCTCCTCCCTCATCATGCGCTCCCCGGGCGACTACATCTGGCTCATGCGGAAGGTGGGCCTCACCGGGGACAGGACCATGGCCGACATGCGCTTCGACCTCATGACCCGGACGGAGACAGAACCGGACCTGGCGGACGCAGGCGTGGCCCTGCGCCGGAACAAATACAGGGAGATGCTCCGTACGGGGGTCCGGGACCTCCTGGGCACCGCCACCCTGGAGGAGACGATCCTGGACATCTCCAACCTGGCGGAGGTGTCGGTGGATTTTGCCGTGGAGGAGGCCTACGGTGAGATGAAGGAGAGGCACGGGATCCCCATCTACACCACGGACCAGAGCATGAACCGCCCCTGCAGGTTCTGCGTGCTCGGTATGGGCAAGCTGGGTGGCGGGGAGCTGAACTACAGCTCCGACATCGATCTCATGTACCTTTACACCGCCCACGACGGGATGACCACCGGACGCCCCTCCTCTTCGGGGGGGTACAGGGACGCCATCGAAAACCACCGGTTCTTCGTCCGCATGGGGGAGATGGTCACCAGCCTCCTGGGCGACAGGACCGCCGAAGGCATCGTCTTCAGGGTGGACCTGCGCCTTCGGCCCGAAGGGGAATCGGGCGAGATCGCCTACTCCATGCCGAGCCTGGAGACCTACTACCAGTCCTGGGGGCGTACCGTGGACCGCCTCGCCCTCCTCAAGGCGCGGGCCATCGGGGGGGAGAGGGCGCTGGGGGAGGAGTTCCTCAAGGCCGTCTCCCCCTTCGTCTACAGGCGCCTGCTCGACTACGACACTTTGGAAGAGATCGGGCTCTTGAAGGAGCGCATCGACCGCCAGGTGAGGCAGAGGTCCCGGGGAGCGAGGGACGTCAAGCTGGGAAGGGGCGGGATCCGGGAGATCGAGTTCCTCATCCAGACCCTCCAGCTCATCAACGGCGGGAAAACACCCTCCATCCGGGGCAGGAACTCGCTCCGCAGCCTCCGGCGCCTGATGCAGAACGGCTTCCTCACCGAGAGGGACGCGGAAGAACTCAGGGAAGCGTACATCTTCCTGCGTACGGTCGAGCACAGGGTCCAGCTGGTGGAGGAACGTCAGACCCAGCTCCTCCCCAGGTCTGCCGAGGACCTGGACAAGCTGGCCTGGTCCATGGGGTTCATCAAGGACGGGTCTCCCGACCGGAAGGGGTTCGAGACCGCTCTGGATTCCACGACGGACAGGGTCGCGGAGCACTTCGACCGGTTCTTTTCCAGGAACCAGGTGGCGGTCCCGGCCGGGAAAGTGGCCGGCGAGGACCTCCTGGACGAGACCCTCGAAAAGGAGGAGGTTGTGGCCAGACTCCGGGAAAAGGGTTTCGCACGCCCCGAGGCCGCCTACGGCAACCTCATGCTCCTGAGGGACGGCCCACCCCAGTCGCATTTCCCGGACAACTGCCGGCACCTGCTCCGGCAGATCGCCCCGGGACTGCTCGCCGCCATCGGCGAGGTCGCCGATCCGGACGCGGTGCTCGTGAACTTCGAACGGTTCATCAGCCGTGTCGGGTCGCGGGCTTCCTACTACTCCATGCTGGCGGCCAACCCGGACGCCGTGAGGCTCCTGGTGGCGCTGTTCGGCCAGAGCCCCTACCTGTCCTCCTCGGTGATCAGGTACCCGGACCTCCTGGACGTCGTCGTCGGGGGGACCGACCTTTCCCTCGTCAAGGAAAGGGATGTCATGGCAGAGGAGGTGCGCGGGATGCTCCTTTCGAGCCCCTCCCTCGAGGATGAGCTCAACGTTCTTCGGCGGTACCGCAACGGGGAGATCCTCCGGATCGGGCTGGGCGACCTCCTCGGCATGAAGGACCAGCTGCAGATCAACCAGGAGCTTTCCACTCTGGCGGAGGTCCTGATGGGGGCGTCTCTGACCATCGCCCGAAGGGAGGCGGCCAGGGACGAAGCGCCCCGGGAGGGGCGTTTTGCCGTGGTGGCCATGGGGAAGATGGGCGGGGCGGAGATGAACTACAGTTCGGATCTGGACATGATCTTCCTTTACAAGGGGCCCGGGACCAGCAGGGAGTACTTCACACGGGTGGCTCAGCGCGTCATCACGGTGCTCTCGAGCCCCACGGGGGAGGGGATCTTGTACCGCATCGACATGAGGCTCAGGCCCTCGGGGCAGGCCGGCCCCCTGGTCGCCACCCTGGAAGGTTTCGAGGCCCACCACCGGGAAAGGGCCATGGTGTGGGAGCATCAGGCGCTGACCAAGGCCAGGTGGGTGGCCGGTGACGGGGATTTCAGGGAGGAGGTCTCGGCCCTCATCAGCGACCTGACCTACGGCCGGCCCTTCAGCGCCCGGGACCTGGATGAGATCGTCCGGGTCAGGCACCGTATGGAGGAGGAGATCGCGCGGGAGGTCAAGGGCGACCATTACGACATCAAGGCCGGCCCGGGGGGGCTCGTGGACGTGGAGTTCGCCGTGCAGGTACTCCAGCTGGCCCACGGGGGATCTTACGAAACGGTCCGCACCGCCTCCACCATTGAGGCGCTCGAGGCCATGTCCGAAGCTGGACTTGTCAACGAAAAGCAGTATAATACCCTGCGCCGCGCGTATCTTTTCTACCGCGAGATCGAGAACCGCTCCCAGATCTATCAGGACCGGTCGGACCCGAGGATACCCAGTGACATTGTAAGGGCAAGGCCTTTGGCCCGGGGGCTCGGGTATCGCAACGACGATGAGGGCGCGAGGAAGTTCCTGGATGAGGTGGTCCGGAACAGGGAAGCTGTCAGGCAGGTTTACGAGGGGATCGTTTCCGGCTTGAGGCCCTCCCTTGCGGATGCCGACGCGAAGGCCTGAAAAATTAATCATTACGGAGGACCGTTGAATGGTGGCACCAGTGTCGAAGATCTGGATGAACGGGGAGATGGTGAACTGGGACGAAGCCCGGGTCCATGTCCTGACCCACACCCTGCACTACGGGCTGGGTGTTTTCGAGGGGATCCGCTTTTACCGGACACCGAAGGGGCCGGGCATCTTCCGTCTGGATGATCACCTCAGGAGGCTTTACGACTCCAGCCACGTGTGCCGCATCAAGGTGCCCTACGACTGGGACACCCTCTACGAGGCCCACCTTGAGATCGTGCGCGCCAACGGCCTTGCCGACGGTTACATAAGACCGGTGGTCTACCTCAAGGACGGGCCCATGGGCCTGCTGGTCAACGAGGACCACCCCGTGGGCGTCTTCATCGCCGCATGGGCCTGGGGGGCCTACCTGGGGGAGGACGGCCTGAAAAACGGTATCCGGGCAAAGATCTCCTCCTTTTCCAGGAACCACGTCAACGCCATCATGACCAAGGCCAAGATCAACGGCGCCTACGTCAACTCCATCCTGGCAAAAAGGGAGGCGATCCAGGCGGGATACCAGGAAACCATCATGCTCGACACGGACGGGTATATCAGTGAGGGCAGCGGTGAGAACCTCTTCATGGTCAGGAACGGAGTCATCAAAACCACCAATCTGACCTCCATCCTCAGCGGGATCACCCGGGACTGCGTCTTCACCCTTGCCGCGGAGATGGGCTACAAGGTGGTGGAAGACAGGTTCACCCGCGACGAGCTGTACATTGCCGACGAGGCCTTCTTCACGGGAACCGCGGCCGAGATCACCCCCATCCGCGAGGTGGACGACAGGGCCATTGGAGAGGGAAAGCCGGGCCCGGTGACGAAGGCCATCCAGGATGCCTATTTCAAGGCCGTCCACGGGGAGGACGAAAAGCACATGGGGTGGGTGACGGTGGTTAAGTAATAGTGTCTGGGGTCTAGTTCTGGTGTCTAGATAAAATACGTGAGAAACTAATTGCCTGCAGCTAGAAACTAGAACCAGACACTAGACACCACTCCCGGGAGCAATGTTTTGACTCAAACTCCGGATCCGGGCGAACGCACCCTGTTTCTCATCGACGGCTCCTCCTACATCTACCGCGCCTACCACGCCATCCGTTCCTTAAGCACGCGCTCGGGTTTTCCCACCAACGCCATCTTCGGTTTCGCCAACATGCTCCTCAAGGTGCTCAGGGACCACAGGCCCACCTACGCGGCCATGGTCCTCGACTCCCCCGGACCGACCTTCCGGCACGAGATCTATCCCGAGTACAAGGCCAACAGGCCCCCGATGCCGGAGGACCTTGCCCTCCAGCTGCCGCGCATCGATGATCTGGTCACCGCCTTCAACGTGCCTGCCGTCAGGATCGCCGGCGTGGAGGCCGACGACATCATCGCCACCATGGTGCGCGCCTTCGCCGACAAGGTGGACAGGGTCGTCATCGTCTCCTCGGACAAGGACCTCATGCAGCTCGTCGCCGACGACAGGGTCCTCATGCTCGACACCATGAAGGACCGCTGGGTGGACGAGGAGGCGGTCAGTGAAAAGTTCGGCGTCAAGCCGGCCCAGGTGGTCCATGTTCAGGCCCTCATGGGCGACCCCTCCGACAACATCCCCGGCCTTGCAGGCGTGGGACCCAAGACGGCGGGAAAGCTCATCGCCAGGTTCGGCAGCGTCGAGGGGCTCCTCGATCACAGTGAGGAGGTGGGCGGCAGGGTCGGTGAACAGCTGCCCGGGCAGGCGGAGGAGCTGATCACCTCCCTTTCCCTCGTCAGGCTCAAGGACGACGTCCCGCTGGACCTGGCCCTTGACGATCTCGCCCTGTCCGGGCTCGATACCGATGCCGTCCGCGCGCTCTTCGAGGAGCTCGAGTTCGTGAAGCTCGTCAACGAGCTGGCGCCCCGGGAGGTTCTGGGACGGGCCGGGTACCGCACCGTCATCACCGCCGGGGATCTCGAAGACCTGGCTGCCTGTCTGGGATCCGTGGACCGCTTCGCCCTGGACACAGAGACGGACAGCCGGGACCCCATGAGAGCCGATCTCGTGGGGATCTCCTTTTCCTGGGCGGAGGGCCAGGCCGCCTACGTTCCCCTGAAGCACTCCTACCTCGGAGTGCCGGCACAGCTGGAGGCTGAGGCTGTGAGGAGAAAGCTGGGCCCCCTCCTGGCCGATCCCGGAAAGAAGAAGATAGGACAGAACATCAAGTACGACCTCAAAGTCCTGAAGAGGGCAGGATGGGATGTCCGGGGGATCTCCTTCGACACGATGGTCGCCTCCTGGCTGGACAGTCCCGACAGAAGGAGCCACGGCCTCGAGGAGATCGCCTCGGAACTTTTCGGCCACACCATGATCTCCTACAAGGAGCTCACGAAAAGAGGGCGGGACCAGGTCTCCTTTGCCGAGGTCCCTGTTAAAGAGGCTTCGGACTATTCCTGCGAGGACTCCGACGTCACCTTCCGGGCCGCAGGCCCCCTTATGTCCAGGCTGAGGGACAAGGGGCTTGTGGAGCTGTTCGAAGAGGTGGAGATGCCCCTGGTCACCGTTCTCAACGACATGGAGATGGCGGGCATCCTCCTGGACGTGGACATGCTGTCGCGTATCTCGCGGGACCTGGGCGCCCGGCTCAAGGATCTGGAGGGGAAGATCCACAACGAGGCCGGGCATCCCTTCAACATCAACTCCCCCAGGCAGCTGGCGCAGGTGCTCTTCACCGAACTGGGCCTGCCTCCGGTGAAAAAGACCAAGACCGGGTACTCCACCAACGACGACGTTCTTCTCGAACTTTCCGGAAAGCACCACCTGCCGGCCATGGTCAGGGACTACCGGACCGTGGCCAAATTAAAGTCCACCTACGTGGACGCCCTCCCGGGACTGATCCACCCCGAAACGGGCCGGGTCCACACCTCCTTCAACCAGACCGCCACCGCCACGGGGAGGCTCTCCTCTTCCGATCCGAACCTTCAGAACATCCCCATCAGGACCGAAGAGGGGCGGCGCATCCGGGAGGCCTTCGTTTCACCACCGGGGACCGTGCTCCTCTCGGCGGACTACAGCCAGATCGAACTGCGCATCCTCGCCCACCTGTCCGGGGACCGGAACCTGCTGGAGGCCTTCCAGACCAACGAAGACATCCATGCCAGGACCGCGCGCCAGGTCTTCGGTGCCGACGAGAAAGCGGTGGAGCCGGAGCTGCGCCGCAGGGCCAAGGTCGTCAACTTCGGGATCATCTACGGCATGAGCGCCTACGGGCTCTCCAGGGAGCTGGGCATCGGGCCGGGGGAGGCCGCGGCCATTATCGCGGGGTACTTCGACGTGTATTCCGGAGTGAAGGAGTTTAACGACCAGACCCTCGCCCAGGCCAGGGAGCTCGGGTACGTCCAGACCCTGCTGAACCGCCGGCGGTACCTTCCGGAACTGGCATCCAGGAACCCCAACATACGTCAGTACGGCGAGCGCATGGCGGTGAACACGCCCATTCAGGGGACGGCCGCGGACCTCATCAAGGTCGCCATGCTCCGGGTTCACGACGCGCTGGGGGGGGTGATACCGGGTGCGAAGATGATCCTCCAGGTGCACGACGAACTGGTGTTCGAAGTGCCCGTGGAGAAGGCTTCCGAGGCCGCCGCCTGCGTCACCGGGATCATGGAGGGTGTCATGGATCTGGCGGTGCCCCTCGTCGTGGAGGTGGGGTGGGGGAAGAACTGGGCGCAAGCGCATTAAGGGCAGGAGCCAGAAGTCAGGAGACAGGAATCAGGAGAAAAGCCCCTGGAATAATACTCCCTAAACAGGTTGTATCCTATTGACCATTATGGTTATTTCCCATAATTACAAATACTTAAACAGAAAAGTTTTCACGCCACTGCGGTCTTGGCGGCTTCCTCCTGTCTTCTGACTCCTGTCTCCTGACTCCTGTTTTTAACAAACACCACCAACTCCTCCAGTTCCACGCGGATGCCCAGCTTTCCGCCTTCGGGGTGGTCGTGGTGGCTCGGCACCAGTGAGAGGACCTCCTCCCCGCTGTCGAGCCTCAGGAAGTACAGGATGTTGGGGCCCCGGTAGATCCTGTCGGTGACGACCGTCTTGAAAGGGCTGTGATCATCGTGGACGATGTCTTCGGGCCTGATGAGGACCATGCCCCGCTCCCCGCGTTTTATGGGGTGGACCGGGGCCCCCTCGATGACGCCCAGGGAGGTGCGGACCCGGCTGTCGTCCAGGGCCTCGCACTCGAGAAACGTTCCTTTTCCGATGAATTCGGCGACCTCCCTGCACGCGGGCCGGTGGTAGAGGTCCCTGGCGGGGCCCCACTGCAGGAGCCTGCCGGCAGACATGACGCCGATCTCATCAGCCATGGCGAAAGCCTCGCTCTGGTTGTGGGTCACCAGGAGTGCCGTGGCTCCGGTGCCCTTGATGATGCTGCGGACCTCGTGCACCAGGGACTCCCGGAGGGTCACGTCGAGATTGGAGAACGGTTCGTCCAGGAGGAGGATCTCGGGCTGAGGTGCCAGGGCCCGGGCGAGAGCCACCCGCTGCTGCTGACCGCCGGAAAGTTCGTGGGGGTAGGAATCCCCGAGCTTGCCGAGGCCGACCTTGTCCAGCAGGGTTCTGACCCGTTCCGTTCTGGTCCGGGCCGGAAGGTTCCTCATGCCGAAGGAGACGTTTTCCCTGACGGTGAGGTGGGGGAAAAGGGCGTAATCCTGGAACACCATCCCGGTCCTTCTTTTCTCCGCGGGGATATAGGTCCCGTTGTGATCCACGCTCTTGCCGTGCAGGGAGATCTTCCCGCCGGAAGCTCTCTCGAAACCGGCGATGGTCCTCAGAACGGTGGTCTTGCCGCAGCCGCTGGGGCCCAGGAGGCAGCCGATGGCACCCCTGGACAGGTTCAGGGAGAGGTCCTTCACCACCGGGCCGTTGCCGTAACCCACCTCGAGCGTTTTTACATCAAGGACGCTATTCATCTGCTTTTCTCCTGGAAAGGGACATCTCTGAGAACCTTGTCAGCAGGGCCACCGGGATAAGGCCGGTAAGCACCAGGGTTACCGCGGGAAGGGCAGCTCTGTGCCACTCGCCTTCGGAGGTCAGCTCGAAGATCTTGACGGCCAGGGTATCCACACCGAAGGGGCGCGTCATGAGAGTGATGGGCATCTCCTTCATGACATCCACGAGGACCAGGATGCCGGCCGTCATGATACCCCCCCTCAAAAGAGGAACGTAGATCCGCCTCAGGAGACCCAGCCCCCGGGAGCCCAGCGTGCGGGCCGTCTCGTCGATGCTCCTCGTTACCCTGTGCATGGCGCTGTCCACGGGGTTAAACCCCACCGCCAGGAAGCGCACCATGTAGGCGGCCAGCATTACCGGAACGGTGCCCTGGATCGCCGGCGCCAGCGGCAGGCCCAGGAACCCGGCAATGGAGGCCAGGATGTTGTCGAAACCGGCGGAGGGTATGACCACGCCCACGGCGAGGACGGTGCCGGGCAGGGCGTAGCCCAGGGTCGAGATGCGCACGAGGTGCCTCACAGGACCCCTCTTGTGAAGACGGGCGGCGTAGGACAGGACGAGGGCCGCCGAGCACACGAGGGCCGCGCCCAATGCCCCCAGCAGCAGGGTGTTGCGCAGGTCCGCCAGGTACCCCTTGTCGAACTCGCTGGCAAAGGACGACACGCACCATACGAGGAGCTGCCCCACCGGCAGGAGAAAGGCCGCCGCGAGGATGAAAATGGCATAGACGACAGCGGTGACCTTCCAAGCTCCCGACAGCACGAACCGGTCGGAGTCGCGCTGGTCCCTGCCCATGGCGGTAAAGCGCATCTTGGACCTCACCCGCTGCTCGGTGAGGAGGGCCGTGAGGGCGAACACGCTGAGGATCCCGGAGAGTTTGGCCGCGGCCGAGAGGGAGAAGAAACCGAACCAGGCCTTGTAGATCGCTGTGGTGAAGGTATCGTAATTGAAGATGGAGACGGCTCCAAAATCGGCCAGGACCTCCATCACCACCAGCATGACCCCTCCGGCGATCCACGGCCTGGCCATGGGAAGGGCCACGCTGAAAAAGGCTTTCACCGGACTGAGTCCCAGGGAACGTGCCGCTTCCATGCTGCGGATACCCATGGACAGGAAGGCGCTGCGCGCCATGAGGTAGACGTAGGGGTAAAGGCAAAGGGACATGACGAGGATCATGCCCCACACCGACCTCGGGTCGGCTGGGGCCGGCAGTCCGGCGGCCTGGAGCAGACGGTAAATCGGACCGGAAAAATCCATGAGGCCCAGGAAAGTGAAGGCCAGGACGTAGGCCGGCATGGCCATGGGGAGAAGCAGGAGCCATGACAGCACCCGCCGCCCCGGGAACTCGCAAACGGCGGTCAGCCAGGCGAGGCTGACACCGATGATGGTGGTCAGGACGGCGACACCCCCAGCCAGCGCGAGCGTGTTCAGGACCAGGCGCACCATCATGGTGGAGGCCAGGTGACCCAGGACCTCCCCGGACGGTTTGACCGATTCCGAAAGAATGGCCGCGATGGGAACCGCCACCAGAGCGGCGGCGGCAAGGGCTGTGACGGTCCAGCCGTCGGGTCGCCTGAGGCGGAGGGGCAAGTTCACGGCATCTACCTGTAATCGGCCCGATCCATGAGTTTGATCGCTTCCGTCTGCAGTTCACCCGCCCGGGCGAGGTTCATGCTGCTGGAGCGGAAGGTTCCCCAGGACCTGACGAGGGGGTGCACCTGGACGTCCGGCGAGGCGGGGTATTCCATGTTGGCCTCGGCGAACACCTTCTGGGCTTCGGCCCCGGCCAACCACTCGAGGAAATGCAGGGCCAGGTCGGCCTTTCCGGAAGTGGCTACCACACCGGCGCCCGATACGTTGATGTGAACACCCGCGCCGCCCTGGTCGGGCCAGAAGAGGGCGAGAGGCAGCTCGGGGTTGTCTTTCAACAGGCGTCCGAAATAGTAGGTGTTCACGATGCCCACGTCGCCCTGACCTGCCACGATCGCCTCCATGACCTTGGTATCGTTGGAAAAGGGTCCCGTGGCCAGGTTCCCGACCCAGGACCTGACGATCTCCTCGGTCCTGTCGATACCGTGCTCGGCGATGAGCATGGCCACCAGGGACTGGTTGTAGACCTTTTTGGAGGTGCGCAGGATCAGGCGCCCCTTCCATTCCGGGTTCCCGAGGGCCTCGTAAGTCGACAGCTCGGCGGGCTGGACGCGCTGAGTGCTGTACACGATGGTGCGCGCCCTGACCGAGATCCCGTACCAGCGGCCCTCCGGATCCCGGAGATGTTCCGGGATCCGCTCCCGAAGGACAGGCGAGTCAACGGATTTGAGAAGTTTCTGCTGGGCGGCGTACCACAGGTTGCCGGCATCCACGGTGATGAGCACGTCGGCCGGAGACCGGCGGCCCTCCGCCTTGATCCGCTGGATGAGCGCGCCGGCATTATCGGTGATAAAGCGGACGGTGACGCCTGCCTCGCTCTCATATTTTTTGAAAAGGGGCTCGATGAGGTGCTCGTTGCGGGCCGAGTAGATCACCAGTTCGCGGGCCAGGGTCTTGACGGGCACTGCAAGGCCCAGCAGCAGAAACAGGGTCAACAATAAAGGCAGGTTCTTCTTCACGGGTTCCTCCGTTCTGCATAATTTGAAATTGATATTCATTATCAATGTGTTGCCAAAAAAATAAGCCGTTCTTTCT
>CP070698.1:47803-50987 GCA_020349685.1 bacterium | reverse complement strand
GAGCGGCCCCGACCATGACGAACCTTATGACGTAGGTGACGTATCTCATCTACTGTCCCTGCTTTTGCTGCATCATGAGTTTCATCTTTTCCATGGCGTTGAGCTGCTTTTTCCTGGCCATGGCGAACCCCGCCTCGCCCAGCCTGGCCGCGAGAAGATCTTCCAGGGCCATGGCGGCGTCGGCGGTTTTACCCTCCTCCTTGAGGGCAAGCACCTCGGTGAGATCCAGCGCCTTCTCATCTCCCGAAGGCTCTTCTGACCCTTCACCCTGCGGTTCGACTGACTCACCACTTAGCAATAAAGCGAGGGCATCGTCAACCTTTTCATCGGCGGTCAAGAGGTACCCTCTGAGCCACATGATCTCGGCGCGCCCGGGATCGAGCTGGGCCGCCTTTTCGAGGCTCGCTGCAGCTTTCTCTGCGTCCCCCTGCCGGAAGTGCACGAAGCCCAGATACATGTGAGGATCGGCCCAGGCCGAGTCGGCCACCGCGGCCTTTTCCAGCTCGGGCAGAGCCTTGGTCATGAAACCCTTCTCGGCGTGGCGCTTGCCCAGCCCGAGGTGCAGCATGGCTTCCCGCGCGGGCACGTACCCCGGCCTGGCTTCGGCCTTTTTCTCCTCCTCGACGTACAGGCCGAGGGCCTTCTGGATGGCCCTGTCCATGTCGAGGTAGCCGCTGGTGGGATAGCTCGACAGGTCGAAGGTCACGACGCCCTCGCTGCTCACGATGGCCGTCGTCGGTGTGGCGATGACGCCCCATTCGTTGTATGTTTTGAGTCCCTTGTCGAGGAGAACCGGGAAATCTATTTGTCTCTCCCCGAGGGCTGACCGTATCTTCGCCAGGTCCTCATCCCCCATGGTCTGGTTCTCGACATTGACGGCCAGGATCTGGAGCCCCTTTTCACCGTACTGGGCCTGGAACTTTTCCAGGTCGTCTAGCTCCGTCAGGGACCTCTGGCTCCAGGTGGCCCAGAAGAAGATCAGGATCGCCTCGGAATCCCTGTACTTTGCCAGGGAGTGTTCCTGTCCCTCTAGGTCCTGGAGGCTCAGGGGCAGGGCCTGATCGCCGACCTTGATGTTCTTGAAAGCGGCGGCCGCGCCCGATACCGAGAAGGTCGTGAGGCTGATGAGGGTAAGGGCGACGAGGCTGTGGCGAAGAACTCTGCGGAAAACGGCGCTATCCATGGGCGCACCTCTCACAGGGGGGTTTTGGCGCGGTCAAAACCGCAACCAGCCCGGGACCGGCACAGGGGGGTGATACCGGAACCGGTATGTCAGCGCAAATGGTACTCTTTCGCGGAACTGTGCGGATCGTGGCATTTCACACAGTCGGCGTTCTTTCTCTCCTCGATGTGCTTCCTGCTCAGGTTCTGGCTGTGGCAGGCAAGGCAAAGCTCCTTCCCGATAGATACCAGGAACTTATCGTACCTGGACCCGTGGGGGTCGTGGCAGGGCGTGCAGGAGCTGGCGGCCACGGGTCCGTGGACGATCTCCATGGTGCCCACCGGATCGTGGCACTGCCGGCACAATTCCGCCTGCATGGGCTTAACCGAGTAATTGCTGGCAGCGGCCTTTTCGTGGCAATTATTACAATACTTCATGTCCAGCTCGGTATGGTACCTGTACCCTTCCTGCTTGCCGATGAACACCCGGATCGATTTCCGGTCCACCCCCGGCGCGGCCAGGGTGATCTCGTGCCTGCCATCGGCAAGTTTGGTCTTGAAGGTGAAGTTGCCGTTCTGAAGGGGAGCGAATCCCAGGGTTTTACCGTTGCTTGAGATCTCCACCATCTTGGCTTCGTTAAAACCTGTCACTTCACCGATGATGAGCACCTGGTCCATCCCGATGAAGGACTCCTCCGCCGGCGCCAGGACATGGAACTGGGCGGCCGCGAAACTCCAGGTCGAGGCCGCCAGCACGGTGATGGGAACGATTGCCAGGCACAGGATCTTTCTCATGTTGACTCCCAGGGGTTCATGTATCTATGTATCTATGTATCTACGTGTCTAAGTATCTAAGTGACTAAGTGTCCAGGTGTCTAAGTGTCTAATTATCTAGGTGTCTAGGTGTCTACGTATCTACGTGTCTACGTGTCCAGGTTTCTATGTGTCTATGTGTTCAGGTTTCTACGTACATACGTACATACAGTATCCAGGTATCTACGTGTCTAGATATCAAGGTATCCAGGTGTCTATGTGTCCAGGTTTCTACCTACATACTTAGATACGTACATACGTACATACATTAATTAGGTGTCTACGTGTCTATGTGTCTACGTGTTTATGTAATAGTAAATCCAGCTTGTCCTGATTACGGTTTCAATCGGGTACGACCTTACCTAGACACCTAGTTACCTGGTTACGTAGTTACGTAAAACCGTTACTTCCCGTTCTTCTTCAGAAGCCGCTCGAGGGCGCTTCTGTAGGTCTCCATGGCCTTTTGGACGTCGCCCTTCTTCTCGTAGACCTGGCCCAGCCTGTACAGAGCCAGGGCGGGATCGGGGTTGAGGGTGATGGCCTTCTGGAGCTGCGCCTCGGCATCATCCAGCTTGCCCTCCGCGATGTAGACGGAGGCGATCCCGACCCTGGCGTCGTTGGAGTTGGGATCGGTCTCGAACACCTTCTCGAACTGTTCCCTCGCCTTGTCGAACTGCTCATCCTCGAGATAGACCTCGCCGGAAAGCAGCCTGGCCTCCAGCAACGCGGGATTGAGCGTCAGGGCCGCCTCCAGCTTGGGCAGCGCCTTGGTGCCGAAGCCCCTCTTTAAAAGCACCTTGGCCATCTGGAGGTTCCTTTCCGCCTCCTTCTCCTCGGGTGTCTGCTGGACGATCTCGTGCTTGGCGGAAGCCTTTTTGGAGTCCTCCTCGGTCATCATCCCCAGGAGGACCTTCACTTCGTTGACGATGGTCTCCTGGAAGTCGGTACTGTAGGAAGCGTATTCGTGGACGTATTTCCCCTCCTGATCGATGATCATGGTTGCCGGAAAGGTGAAAAGCCCATATTCGCCATAGAGTTTCTCACCCTCGTCCAGAAGGATGGGGTAATGCAGGTCCAGCTTGCCCACGAGGGCCTGGATGGCCGCCCTGTCCTCGGTCTGGCTCGTGACCCCCCACACCGTCACGCCCTCGTTCTTGAACATGGCGCCGATCTCTTCGAGGGTGTTGAGGGTCTTGATGGAGCGGTCCTG
>CP070698.1:43595-47703 GCA_020349685.1 bacterium | reverse complement strand
GCGTTAGCGGCTGCCCTGTTCTTCAGGGATCCGGAAAGAGAACATCATGCCGCGGAAGGAGACATCCTTTCACCGGCCGACGGGCGGATCGTGGCTGTGGGCAGGGTGCCTGAGGACCAACGCCTCGGGGCCGAAGCGCTGAGGATCAGCGTCTTCATGAGCGTTTTTAACGTCCACATTAACAGGATACCCATGGATGCAACGGTGGTCGGTGTCAAACACGTGCCCGGTGGATTCGCCATGGCCCACCTCGATGCCGCCGGCGCCATCAACGAGCGGACCGAGGTGATGCTGGTAGACGACTCCGGCAGAAAGGCCCTCATGGTACAGGTAGCCGGGCTGGTGGCCCGGCGGATCATCTGCAGGTTAAAGGAGGGTGATGAGGTCATGAGGGGCGGCAGGTTCGGTCTCATATGTTTCGGTTCCAGGGTGGACCTGTATCTGCCTGTCGGGGCCAGGGCCGCCGTCAAGATCGGCGATCGGGTAAGGGCCGGACAGAGCGTCCTGGCCCGCTTGCATTGAAGACGGCTGCAAAGGTGGTAGGCAATGGATAACGACGGTCGAAACCGGAGGGCGATCTATCTTCTGCCCAACATGATCACGACCATGTCCCTTTTTACGGGTTTCATCTCAGTGATCGCTTCCATCGACGGACACTACAGGCGGGCTGCCATTGCCATTATCATCGCCGGTGTGTTCGATGCGTTGGACGGCAGGATCGCAAAACTGACCCGCAGCTCCTCTCTTTTCGGGGTCCAGTACGACAGTCTGTGCGACGTTTTCGCCTTCGGGGCGGCGCCCGCACTGCTGGTTTTCACGGCGGTCCTTCACCCCCTGGGCCGCTTCGGGTGGCTGGGGGCGTTCCTTTTCCTGGCCTGTGGTACGCTGCGGCTGGCCCGGTATAACGTCCAGGCCCAGAGGGTGGGCCAGAAACACTTTACCGGGCTGCCGATCCCGGCCGCTGGCGGGATGATCGCCATTTCGGTCCTCCTTGTCATGGACCTGGCTCCCGAAAGCGGGTTCGAGCCGCAGATCGTCAAATTGACCTTTATCGCCGGTGTGTACGCCCTTTCCTTCCTCATGGTGAGCACCGTGCCCTACCCCAGCCTGAAACAGGTGGTCATACCGAGGCGGAAGGCTTTCCAGACGCTGGCCATGGTGGTCCTGATCCTGGTGATCATGGCCAATTACCCCATATACTTCCTCTTCGGGTTCGGGGTCTTCTACATCGTGGTCAGCCCGATCATCGGACCCTGGATCCTGATGAAGATGGGCATTCTGGATACGGATAAGATCGAGATCTTCACCCTGGAGGATGAGGACATCCTCGAGGAAAGTTGAAAGGAGGTGGTGGCGCGCCATGGGGCTTAGCGAGAGCGACCTTTCAGTGAGCAGGACCGGTACCGGTAGCGGCCGTGGTGACGCCGCCGCAGGAAGGTAGGCTGCAGGCCTATTAACTTTGGACCTTCCCCCCGGAACCGGAGGCTTGAGATCGGTTAATTGACCCCGGGGACGGGGAACGGAAGGAGTGGAAAATGTCTGAACGGATCATTATTTTTGACACGACGCTGAGGGACGGCGAGCAGTCGCCAGGGGCCTCCATGAACCTGGAGGAGAAGATCCAGGTAGCCAGGCAGCTCGAGCGCATGAATGTCGATGTTATCGAGGCCGGTTTTGCCATCGCCTCGGAAGGAGATTTCGAGGCGGTGCGGGCTGTGGCCGGAATAGTAAAGAAAGCCTCCGTAGCCAGCCTCTGCCGTGCGAGCAAGAGGGATATCGACAGGGCCTGGGAGGCGTTGAAGGAGGCCAAAAAGCCAAGAATCCACACCTTCATAGCCACCTCGGACATCCATGTCAAACGCAAGCTGCAAAAGACCCACGACCAGGTCAGGCAGGCCGCGGTGGACGCCGTCCGCCATGCGGCGGGATATACGGATAACGTGGAGTTTTCCGCCGAGGATGCGGCCAGGAGCGATGTCAACTACCTCTGCGAGGTCATCCAGGCCGTCATCGAGGCGGGGGCTAAGACGGTCAACATCCCCGACACCGTGGGATACGCCATACCCGATGAGTTCGGAAACCTCATCGCCACCATCCGCGACCGCGTGCCCAATATCGACCAGGCCGTGATGTCGGTCCACTGCCACAACGACCTGGGGCTGGCCGTGGCCAATTCCCTCGCCGCGGTCCAGGCGGGGGCCCGCCAGGTCGAGTGCACCATCAACGGCATCGGGGAAAGGGCCGGCAACGCCTCTCTGGAAGAGACGGTCATGGCCATCAGGACAAGGCAGGATCACCTGAAGGTCCACACGGACATCAGGACCGAGGAGATCTACAGGGCGAGCAGGCTGGTCTCCGGCATCACCGGTATCCTGGTACAACAGAACAAGGCCGTTGTCGGAGCCAACGCCTTCGCTCACGAGGCGGGTATCCACCAGGATGGCATGCTCAAGGACAAGAGCACCTACGAGATAATGACCCCCGAGTCGGTGGGGATCAAGGAGAGCTCGCTGGTCCTGGGCAAGCACTCGGGTCGCCACGCCTTCAGGAACCGCCTGGAGGAGATGGGGATCGAGCTGACCGACGACCAGGTGCAGACGGCCTTCGTGGCATTCAAGAACCTGGCCGACAAGAAGAAAACGGTTTACGACGAGGACATTGAAGCAATCATCGCCGAGGAGATCCTGAGGCTGCCCGACAAGTTCAAGCTTGTCAGCGCCAACTTCACGAGCGGCACCGGTGTCGTCCCCTCGGCCACCGTTGAGGTCGAGGTTGACGGCAAGGTGAAAACGAAGGCCGAGTTCGGAGACGGACCGGTAGATGCCGTTTTCAGGGCGATCAAGAAGATCTGCAAGAGCAGGGCCAAGCTTCTGAGGTTTACCGTATCGGCCATCACCGGCGGAGCCGATGCCATGGGCGGCGTCACGGTGCGCATCAAGGAGAACGGGTACACCATCATCGGGCAGGGCGCTGCTTCCGACATCGTTGTGGCCTCCGCCCGGGCCCTGATCAACGCCCTGAACAAGCTGGAGTACCGCAAGAGGACACAGGAGACGGCGGAGGCGGAGAAACCGAGCCTGTAAAACGAATCTCAGATCTCAGATCTCAGATCTCAAAACAGCACCTGAAACGGTTGTATCTGAGATTTGAAATGTGAGATTTGAGATTATTGCGGGAGAATTATTATGGCGCAAACGATCACTCAAAAGATCCTCGCGGCCCACTGCGGCAGGGAGGAGGTGCACCCGGGCGAGATCATCATGGCCGACATCGACCTCGCGCTGGGTAACGACATCACCGCCCCTATCTCCATCAAGATCCTTCGGGAAAAGGGGATCAGGGAGGTGTTCGACCGGGACAAGATCGCCCTGGTGCCGGACCATTTCGCGCCCAACAAGGACATCGCTTCCGCCCAGCAGTGCAAGGAGCTCAGGGATTTCGCCCATGATTTCGGGATCACCAACTACTTCGAGCTGGGCGAGATGGGCGTAGAACACGCGCTCCTGCCCGAAAAGGGTCTCGTATTACCGGGCGACCTCGTCATCGGCGCAGACAGCCACACGTGCACTTACGGCGCCCTGGGAGCCTTCTCCATGGGCGGAGGAAGCACCGACCTGGCCGGGGCCATGATCAGCGGCAAAGCCTGGTTCAAGGTGCCGGGAGCCTACAGGTTCGTCATCGAGGGGGATCTCCGCCCTTGGGTGGGCGGCAAGGACCTCATCCTCTACATCATAGGAAAGATAGGCGTGGACGGCGCCCTCTACCAGTCCATGGAGTTTACCGGCAGCACGATACGGTCGCTCCGAATGGCCGACCGGCTGGCCATGTGCAACATGGCCATCGAAGCCGGGGCGAAGAACGGCATCATCGAGCCGGACCAGATAACCGAAGAATATGTCAGGGAGCGGGCTTCCCGGGAGTGGACGGTCTATGCAAGCGACCCCGATGCCCAATACCTGGACGAGATCCGCATCCAGGCGGCCGATGTGAACCTTCAGGTCGCCTTCCCCCACCTCCCGGAGAACGCCCGGCCTGTCGGTGAGGCGAAGGACGTGGTCATCGACCAGGTGGTTATCGGATCGTGCACCAACGGGCGTCTCGAGGACCT
>CP070698.1:38172-43495 GCA_020349685.1 bacterium | reverse complement strand
TTTTTGTAATTAAACATGCTGATCTGGGCGAATGTATCCGGGGCGTTGATGCTGATGACACCCACCATTGGCAACTCAATTCCGGTTCCTGAATTCCATATTTTCCCTCAATCCCCTATCAATCCCCGCGCATATTCCTTCGGGTCGAACTCAACAAGATCTTCGATCCCCTCGCCCAGCCCGACATAAAGAACCGGGATCCCCAGTTCTCCTGCAATGGGAATGAGTATGCCCCCTCTGGCTGAACCGTCCATCTTCGTAATGACGATCCCCGTCACGCCCACGGCCTGCACGAATTCCCTGGCCTGTACGAGGGCGTTCTGTCCAGTCGTCGCGTCCAGGACGAGAAGGACCTCGTGAGGTGCTCCGCCCACGATCCTCCCCGCGACGGTCCTTATCTTCTCGAGTTCCCTCATGAGTGGCTCTTTCGTGTGGAGCCTGCCGGCAGTATCGATGATAACGTCGTCGATACCGTACCTGGAAGCGCTGGTAAGAGCGTCGTGGACCACGGCCGCAGGGTCTCCGCCTTCCTGCCCGCCGGTAAACCGTGCGCCGGAACGTTCAGCCCAGATCTGGAGCTGTTGGACCGCGGCAGCCCTGTAAGTATCGGCGGCGACGACCATGATGGACAGACCCCTTCCCTTAAACCGGTGGGCCAGCTTTCCGATGGTCGTGGTTTTGCCCGTTCCGTTAACGCCCACGACAAGAGTTACTCTGGGCTGACCTGGGGCAGGGTGAGAACGCTGGTCCTTCCTCCGGGCGCCCTCAATGCTCACAACGCCTTCTATCCAACCCTGGAGATAGGACCTGAGCTGCGTGTCCGTGAGGTGTTCAGAGACCGAACGGCGGAGGTCCTCGACCAGCTTCATGGTGTAGTGCATCCCGACATCACCGGTGATGAGGATCTCCTCGAGCTGCTCGAGCTCGGGCTCACCCACGGACGCCTTTCCTACGAAGACGCCCTTGATGCGCCCCCAGAGGGAAGCCCGCGTCTTCAGCAGGCCGCGCTGGTACAGGTCGTGTTCTTTGGGTGTGGTCATGGATACTCCTGTAAGGACAATTTCAAGATTCAAATTTCATAAAGGCTGCTTCACACAGAGCCACAGAGTTCACAGAGGGAAAATATAACCGGTGTCGATCAAGGAATGAACTGATCTTTGCACTTGAGTTTTTCGATTATGGAATAAGCCTGCATCAACAACAAAGAAACTCCTGGTGGACCTGATGATACAAAAGATAACGAGAAATTCAATCAGAGTGCATCTGGCGACATTACACGGAAAAAGGATCAATAGAGCCCCTGAAATATTCCGAGAGATCCAAATAGAGCGAAAAAGAATCTCATCGTTTTCAATGTGGCCAGGTTATCCACAGTTCATTTCTGGTTTTTGTGAGTTGCAGCATAATTCATCCCCATGAAGTTACGGTTTTACCCTGTGTCACCCTGTGTACCCTGTGGTTGATTAGCTCTGATGTTATCTGGAATTTGGAATCTGAAATTTGGAATTAGATCAATGCGGCTATATCGCTAACAGCATCCTTCAACACCTTCATAGCCTGGGAGGGGATGCCCCTTTCGTCCTGCATGAGAACGACAAAGAGCCCCTCCTGCACCGGCATGATGGTATAGATGAATCGCTCGGAGCTGATGGAAAGCCCCTGGATCCGATCCCCGTTATCGGATCTCCTCATGGTCTCATGAAGAAGGGTGAGGACGATACCGTGGTGGGCCCCGGCGAGGCGGATCTCGTAGTTGTCCCCGTGGGTGAAAACGTCGACGGCCTCGCCTTCCTCGTCGACGAGGACCGCCCCCACACCGCCCCTGACGGATTCAACGATAAGGCCGAGGACGTCCTTGAAGGGCATCAGGCGACGTCCTTGAGATGCACCGAAACGACCTGGGAAGCACCCGGTTCCCTCATGGTGATCCCGTAAAGGACATCAGCGGCCTCCATGGTCAGTTTGTTGTGGGTGATGACGAGGAATTGATAATTCTCCGACATCTCACGGATGATCCTCGCGAAATTGCCGAGGTTCTCATCATCGAGAGGAGCGTCGACCTCGTCCAGGATGCAGACAGGGCTCGGTTTGGCCAGGAACATGGAAAGGATCATGGTCAGGCTGACGAGAGCCTTTTCTCCGCCGGACAGGAGCTGCATGCTCTTCAAACGCTTGCCCGGCAGCTGGACCTGGATCTCTACGCCGGTATTCAACGGGTCGGATTCATCGAGAAGGATCATCTCGGCGCTGCCGCCCTGGATGAGTCTGGGAAAGAGGTTCATGAAATTCCCGGAAACCTTGTTGAAGGTTTCCATGAACCGCTCCCTGCTGGTGCGGTTAATCTTGCGTATGGCTTTTTGAAGCGACTCTATTGCGGCCTCAAGATCGGCCTTCTGGGAGGTGAGGAACTCGTACCTCACGTTAAGCTCTTCGAACTCCTCAACAGCTCCCGGATTGACTTCACCCATCTGAACGATCTTCCCTCTGAGAAAGGCAATCCTCTCCTCGGCGGCCTTGCGGTCGAACTCAGCCCCTTCGAACCTGCCTGCTTCCAGCGCACCGACATCAAGTTGATGCTCCTCGAGAACCCTCTCCCGAATATGCTGCCGCTCGGACCTCATTTCGTGAATCCGTATGTCGACAGCGGAAGCTTCCTCACGCAGATCAACGACCTGGGCCCTTAACTTCCTGGCCTCGGATGCCAACTCATCGGCCTTTCCTCTGGATTCGTCCTGATTTTTTCTCAGCTGGGAAAGGCTTTCCTTCTTCTTTTCAAGATCGCTGACCGCTCCGAGAACATGTTCCCTGCCCTTTTCGATCTCCTCCCGGTGCATCCTGACCCTGGAATGCGCATCGGCCATTTCTCCGGATATGCGCACTTTTCTCTCTTCGATCTCCCGGTTTCTGCTTTCTGCTGTTTGAAGGGCTCGCTGGGAACTCTCCCGCCTCAATCCGACGGTATTGACCATGATGCGGATCTTTTCGAGGTCGCCGCGGCACTCTTCCACTTTCACATTAAGTCCGGGGACCTCCTCCTCCAGCGTTTTGATCTTCAGACGAGCGTCTTTTTCACTGGAATCCAGATCTTTGAGCCTTTCAAGGGACTGCTCGATCACTTCGCCAAGCTCCCGGTCCTCGAGATCCATCAACGCCGCCTCCGAAAGGAGGTCTTCCCTGGTTGACTTTAGCTGGTCAAGCTCGGAGACCGTCATGGTCAGAGAATTCTGGCGGACAAGAAGGGTCCGTTCCGTTTCACGAGCCTGCTCCTCCATTTCGACCAGTTTCTGTTCACCAGTGGAAAGTTTACGCTGAAGGTTCTCCCTCGTCTTTCTGGCGCTGTCCAGCTCGGCCTCCAGTTCTTTGCATTGAATGTCGAGCTCGCGTATTTTTCTCTTCCTGGCAAGGGGGGTCTCATCGATCTCCTGACTGCCTCCGGTGATGACGCCCGTGGGTTCCATAACATCGCCGTCCACGGTGACGAGGGTTGCCGTGATACCGTTGTGCCGCCAGAGATCCATGGCAAATTTCAAGTCCTCAACGAGGAGCGCGTTCCCCAGGAGGAACTCCCCGACGCCGTTCAGGGAGGGGGAGAATTTTACCAGGGCGGCAAGAGGGCCGATCACACCCGCTCCCTCGACCTGCTCCAGATCCTTTTGACCGTTTCCGTTGGCCCTCGGTGTCCTGGGGATGAAGCTTCCGCGGCCGCCCGCCTGTTCCTTGAGATAATCCACCGCGGAACGACCGCTGTCCGGACCATCGACGATGATGTGGTCCAGCCTCTCTCCGAGTACGGCCATGACCGCTTTTTCATACTTCTGGGGCACGTCGATATGATCCGCCACGACCCCCAGCACCCCTGCCTGGCCCGTCTCAGCGTAGCCTCTCATCACGTGGCGCACGCCTTCCGGGAGCCCTTCCATCTGCTCCTCGAGAGCTATGAGGGTCTTCCGCAGGCCCCTAGCTTCGGCCTGCGCTTCCGAAAGGTCGGCCAGTGCTGTTTCTAGTTCGGTAATGGATAACCTCGTGAGAGTTATGAATTCCCTTAGTTCCGTGAGCGCGGCGGCTGTTGTGCGGGCATCGTTGTCCGTCTTTTGATACTCCTCTTCCTTCAGAAGCTTGTCCTTTTCAAAAACTTCTATCCTGCCCTCGGTCTCGGACAATCTCCGGGTCGAGTCGGATCGTCTCCTGGCAAGGCCTTCCCTCGATCGACGGCTCGAATCCAGCTGCATCTCAATCCTGTTGCGATCGGAGCCAATATCGAAAAGCTGGCTCCGCGCATTTTCCAGATCCGCCCTTGCTTCTGTCAGCCTGGCCTCCGCAAGCCTGAACCGTTCCTGTGCCTCCTCGAGCCGGGAGGCAAATTTTTCGTGTTCATCTTCAATGGCAGCCAGTTCCAGTTCGAGCTGCTGAAGCTGCGTCCGATCCGATTCCGTCTGTCTGGCGAGCGCGGCCTCGTCTTCTTCGAGTCGCTGGATCCTTTCCGTAAGAGAACTGAGGGCCGCTTCGCCGATGGAGATCTCACCTTCGATGCGCGCTATTTCCCCCTCCGCCTTCCTCACCGCCTCGAAGCAGTCCGTAATGTTCGATTCCCCGGACACCAGATCGCTTCGGAGAGCCTCTTCGTTAGATTCCAGAACGGAAAGACGGCCAGCAAGATCCTGGATCTCCCCTTTCTTGCTCGCCAGTTCCGCCTCCCGCACTGTCAGGTCATGCTGGATAGCTGTGAAATCCTCGTACCTGAGCCTCAGGTCGAGGGTTGCCAGTTCATCCCTGAAAAACCTGTACCGCCTCGCCTTGGCGGCCGACCTCTTCATGGAGTTGAGCTGACGCTGGACTTCCCGGATAACATCGCTGACCCGCAGAAGGTTCTGACGGGTCCTGTCCATCTTCCTCTCGGCCTCGAGCCTGCGCATCCTGTATTTCAGGACACCTGCAGCCTCCTCGATGAGGGCCCTTTTTTCTTCAGGCCTGGAGTTGATCAGAAGGGAGATCTTTCCCTGCTCGACGATGGAGTATCCGCGGCTGCTGCCCCCTGCATCAGCGAGAAGTTCGCGAACATCCTTGAGCCTGCAGGAGACGCCGTTGATGAGGTACTCGCTCTCACCGGTCCTGAACAGCTGCCGGCTCACGGAAATCTCGGAATAATCCCGCCACTGATTTTCCAGAGATCCGTCGTTTTCAAAAACAAGGGCGACCTCAGCCATCGAAGCAGGCTTCCTTTTGTCGCTCCCATTGAAGATGACGTCTTCCATCATCTGCCCACGAAGCATCTTGGCACTCTGTTCGCCGAGGGCCCATCGCACGGCATCGACGATATTGCTCT
>CP070698.1:35106-38072 GCA_020349685.1 bacterium | reverse complement strand
CGACCAGGAGAGGTATGAAGCATGGATATCCGGGGGGACCTTGACGGGACTGTTTTTCAGGGAGGTCGCGCGCCCCAGCGCCGACGAGAGCTGGTACGCGGGATGGTTCCACAACGGTGTGAGGCTCAGGATCTGTCCCCTTCTCTATTATTGCCCCGAGACCCGGAAGCACTGGTGCGCCGTGTACCACCTCGGCCAGGGGCACAGGCCCGAAGCCTGCGAGAGTTTCCTTCCCAACCCGCCTTTTTGCGGAACGCCCCGGGAGACCTGATCCACCAACTCCCCGTCACCACACAGTTAGGCACCTCTTCATATCAGGTTAATTCCAACAATTTTCTATCGGTCTTAACCTTCTATGGAGGTGCCTGTTTAAATTTTACCTCGACATTTACGACAATGCAAATGCACCCGCCAAATTGTCTGACCCGCCAGGTCGAGCGGGGACCGGGAAGGGAAACCCGGGGTATAATTGTATTGTCACCAGGCGATAAGATCAGTTGATGGGTGCAGGGGCCGCTTGGACTCCGAGAGAAAGGGGGTCCAGGGTGAAAGCTCTCCTTCAGTTCGGATCGTTCTTCCTCATACTCTCCTTGTCCGTGAGCATGAACCTTTCCCGTGCATCCGATCCCCACACCAATGACCTGTGCGCGTGGAGCAGCTGCCATACCCGGGACCCTGCCGGCGGCACCGTCGAGCTGCTCGGTGATTCCATCGATGACACCTGCTGCCTCTGCCACACCGAAAAGTGCAGCCTCAGCCAGGGGACCAACCACATCTCGAACATCGACCATTGGGACGAGGAGGAGTTCACGGATCCCCGGAGCCTGCCTCTCTACGACGGGTATATCACCTGCATGACCTGCCACTACAGGAAAACCCCGCAGGGAGGGGATTACAAGATGATCCGGATCGTAACGTTGAAAGAGAACGGGGCAACATGGACAGAGCTCTGCCGGGACTGTCACGCCCATCACTGAGGCAGTGAGACGCCGGCACCGGGGCCCCTGACTGGAGTGCCTTGTGGTAATCCACGATAAAGGATTTTTAGCGATAAAAGCTGATCCGATTCGCGATGGAGGGCTCGGAGGAAAACCGGAAGCAGTTCCAGGTGCCTGGACCAAGAACCAGGTACCATGCACTGATTCCCTTACTGGTCCACCGTTATGACCACACTTCCCTTCTTGTGCCCCCCTTCGGCGTATCTGTGAGCCTCGATGATCTGCCCCAGGGAATAGCGCCTGTCGATGACCGGCTCGATCTTTCCCTCCTCCATGAGCCCCCTGATGAAGAGCAGGTCTTCCCTTTTTTCCGTCCCGATGCCGCAGATGACCTTCCTGCCGCCTGTTATGGAGGTCCACAGCATCTGCAGCAGTTGAGGAAGATAAAAGACGGTTAACAGATACCGCCCCCTTTTCTCGAGGGAGCCCCTGCAGCGTGAAAAGGAGGTCTTGCCCACAGTGTCGAAGATGATGTCCCAGGTCTCCCCCCTTTTGGAAAAATCCTCTTTCGTGTAATCGACGACCTGGTCCGCCCCCAGGGAACGGACCATCCCGATGTTCCCGGTACTGCAGACACCGGTCACATGGGCCCCGAAGGACTTGGCCAGCTGAACGGCGGCTGTCCCCACCCCTCCGGATGCGCCGTAGATGAGGACTCTCTGGCCGCTGCGGATCTGTCCCTTGTCCCTCAGGAAATAAAGGGCCGCCAGAGCCCCGAAGGGAATGGCGGCGGCCTGTTCGAAGGTCATGCCGGTGGGGATCGCGGCCAGTGCGCTGTCCTGGGGCCGGCACGCGTACTCGGCATAGGCGCCGTTACCCCCGGTGTTGATCCCGAAGACCCGGTCGCCTTTTTTAAAAAGACTGACCTCCTTTCCCACCGTCTCCACCTCCCCGGCGAGCTCGGTCCCCAGGATCCCCCTTTTCGGCCGCGTAAGACCCAGGGACAGCCGCATGGGGAGCCAGAACAGGCCGGAAACGTCAAAACTCCGCATCCTGTAGTCGGCCGCCGTCACCGTCGCCGCGTGGACCCTGATGAGGACCTCCCTGTCGCCGGGGACGGGCGTTTCCATTTCCCTGAGCTTCAGGACCTCCGGCGGTCCGTATTTTTCACAGAGGACGGCTTTCATAAATACTCCCGAAAAATGAGTGCCCGGAGTCCGGAGTCCGGAGTCCAGATAATGGAGTACCGGGCCTGCCCTGCCTGGAGCATGTCGAGGGGATCGGGCGGGCGCGTCGAAGGGTTCAGGGCCTGTGCTGCACTTGACCCGAGGTCATGGAGATGATTTTTCCGCTGCTCCCCTTTCAGAGGTCTTTTCCCGGTCTTTTTTCCGGAAGGTTGAGACCAGGATGGCCGCACCGATGAGGATGAGCACAACGGCGCCGAAGGGAGCGTTGAGGTCAAGGATGTCCCAGAGACTGCCGGCGATGAAGAGGATGCCGACGATGATCCAGAACTTTTCGATCTTGAGCAGGAAATAGCTCCTGGCCGCCTGCGCACCCAGGATGAGGACGCCGATACCGAAAAACGCGACGGCGGTTTCCGCGCGCGTTATCATGACGACCCCCATCCAGATGAAGAAGAGGCTCCAGCTGACGGCGTCCAGCTTGCCGCTGATACCTTTCGCTTCCTTATCTTTTAACTCTTCATCGTTTAACTCTTCCACCACTTCAAATTTTTCTCCAGGCATTCCCCACCCCCCGTGTGCAAAATGGAAAGGCCGCAGCAGGAGATTGTACCTTCCCCATACACAGCAATTTTAGTGGAGGCCATACCCGTTGGCAACCTGTTGACGAACACACAGGAACTGGTTCCTGGTGCCCGGTCCGAAGACCAGATACTTTTTTCCCTCCCCGGGGCTTGAAAACCGCGGGAAAAGCGTTAAATTGGGACATCTGCGTAAAGTTTGTGCTGATCCGAAGTTTCTATTGAAAAAAAGTCTGGAAGGGAGGTGTACACCATGGAGCGCT
>CP070698.1:29377-35006 GCA_020349685.1 bacterium | reverse complement strand
GGCCGCGTTCGAGGGCTTTTTTCAGCATGGAAACCGGCCCCTCCTGGGCCAGGATCGGTTCAAAAAGCATCCGGGAACCTCATTCTGAATTCTTCCATGGCGAGTTCCGAGAGCCTTTCCTGTTTTTCCCTCGCGTCGAGGATCAGGAAACGATGCGGCTCATCTGAGGCGAGCGTAAGGTAGCCATCCCTGACCCTTTGGTGAAAGGCCGCCTCCTCCTCGTCGATCCTTGACTCGGCTGCATTGAGGAGTTCGTCGTTCCTGGTTCTGGCGCGTCCGAGCCCGGTTTCAACCGGAAGGTCGAGGAGGACTGTCATGTCCGGTACCATAAAGCTCCTGGCCTGTTCGTCCACGGATGTGATGACATCCAGAGGGATCCCCCTTCCATACCCCTGGTATGCGACGGTGGCGTCGGAGAACCTGTCGCAAAGCACGATCTGACCGGTTTCCAGTGCAGGCTGGATGACCTCCGAGACGTGCTGGGCGCGGTCCGCTGCAAAGAGCATGAGCTCGGCAATGGGCCCGATCTTCTCCATGTCAGGGTCCAGCAGGACTTTGCGCAAGGCCACGCCGAGGGAGGTGCCGCCCGGCTCCCTCGTCATGAGAGGGTCGAGCCCTGACCGCCGCATGGCGGCCGCCACATTGTAGAGCAGGGTCGATTTCCCCGACCCCTCGATACCCTCGAAGGTGATGAAAATCCCGCGCATTAAGCGGTTTCCCCGCTGCCTGGAGTCAGGAGCCAGGAGTCAGGAGTCAGTATTGGCTTCACAAATGCACACGGCAGCACGATAGTGGGTTTTTCTCCTGGCTTCTGCATTCTGGCTACTGTCTCCTGCATCAATCACTTCCGCATTCCCCCGGATCGCCCTTGATCTTCTCGAGCAGGTGCTCGAGAAAACCGAAGAGGACCTCCATGCTCTCGCGAACCGCCTTGGGGGACCCGGGAAGATTGATGACGAGGGTCTGTCCTCTGACCCCGGCAATGCCCCGTGTGAGGGCCGCCGTGGGAACCCGGTCACGAACCGCTGCCCGCATGGCTTCCGGTATCCCGGGGATCTGGAATTCAAGCACTGAAGCCGTGGCTTCAGGGGTCCTGTCCCGGGGTGCGGGTCCTGTGCCGCCGGTCGTCAGGATAAGGTCGAGGCCATCCTCGTCAGACCAGCTCCTCAGGAGGCTTGAGATCGTCTGTTCATCGTCGGGATGGATCTCGACACGGCTCCAGACGACATCAAATTCCGGTCTGGCCTCCAGGCACTCCACGATGGCCGGACCGCTCAGGTCTTCGTATTGGCCCGCGGACGCCCGGTCGCTCAAAGTCAGGACGCCTGCCTTAAGTTTCATGCGGGTTATCGCCCTCCACCTGCGTGATAGGATCTCCCGTGCTGATGGTGCCTCCGGTGATCACCTTGACAAAGATCCCCTCGCGGGGCATGACGCAGTCGCCCGCCTGGTAATAGATGGCGCAGCGGTCGTGACACTCCTTTCCGATCTGTGTCACCTCGACAAGGACCTCTTTTCCCAGGCGCATGCGGTACCCTACCGGGAGGGCGGTGAGATCGATCCCTTCCGTTGTGATGTTCTCCGCAAAGTCACCGGGGCTCACATCGACTCCCCGTTCGACCATTTTGTCTATGCTCTCCCTGGCCAGAAGGCTGACCTGCCGGTGTCCCTCTCCGGCGTGGGCGTCGCTGACAATGCCGTGTTCAGGCCGCAGGACAGCTCTCGCCACATTGTCCTTCCTGACCCCCTTCGTGTCGCTTATGGAGATGGCGTGGATGCGCATGCTGTTTCCTCGATTCTCCTTATTGAGACATAACATTACAAAATACTACACATAGGAGATGTGTACAAGAAGACGGCAACCTGCCTTGCAGGTATGACGAATCGAGGATAAGGAATCAGGATCCGGTAGTCAGTAGTCAGAATTAGATCAATCCACACTGACATGATGGAGAGGAAGTGCCGACGACAGAAACTGATAAAATTTTATCGATCAGTGGTTATGAGATCTGTTTTTGCATATAGATGATTAAAGGAGCCGCTCTCCTGACTCCTGTCTCCTGGCTCCTGGCTTCTGTATTTCTCTCACATCTGTATCGACAGCCCCAGGGCGATCCTGTCCGTCCTGTCTGTCTTGTCGTTGTACAGGACGGCGGCGTCGAGGGTGCCGTTTATGTCCTTGTAGGTTATGCCCAGAGTCAGGTATGTGTCTCCCTCGGCAAGGTCCTGATACCCCACGCGGCCAACGATCTTCTTGACGGGGTTGAACTCCACCCCAGCCCTCAAGTTGTTTTCCCCGCCCAGTACAGGGTCCTCCTCGTAGTCGGCCGCAAAGTAAATGGTCCATGGAAGCTGCAGCCCTATACCGAACCCGTTGTACTGTTCCAGAAGGTCCTTGTCACTGGGAAAGAGGTTGCGGGCGACGTAACCGACGGACACTTTGGGCCCTAACATGTACAGCAGTCCGGCGTCCACCGATCTTAAGCTCTCCTCACCTCCAGGATCGGAATCCGGCTCGTAATCGCCCATGTGAAAACTCTCTCCCAGATAGAGGGAGGGCATGAGTGTCTGGGAGAAGGACACCCCCCACATCTTGTTTTTAAAACCTGCGAATTCAGGGTCCTTGAAATAGGACAGCGCGCCTCTGATGGCAGACTTGGTATCCACAACAGACAGGCTCCAGGAGGATTCCGAGGTGTCGCGCTGATCGACGTAATCCAGGCCCAGCAGCGAAAAGCCCGCCGGAGTGAGCGTGGCAGGGTTCCCGAAGACGCTCCATGCGCCCGGAAGACCGGCGATGACCGTCCCCCCCCGGCCCAGGGACTGGGCGTCCACGCTCCTCGGGAAGGAAGACGGGTCTGCACCGACAGCGGGGCAGACGATAAGGGTGGCGGCGGATAAAAGGGTCAGTAGGCGCGTCAATGTTTTCATGATTCCTTTAGATATATGGGGACGGGGCGGGTGTCAAGGGAACAGTACGCAGAACGCAGAACACAGTACGCAGTAGAACTGAACAGAAAATCTCTTATGGTCCTGGGAAGGCTTTTAATGTTTGCTGCGTCCTGCGTGCTGCGTGCTGTAAATAACCTACCTTCCTGATTTGTTGACACCTCCCCCTAAATGCAGTATCAAAAAACGTTGTCTCAAGGGAGGGGTTTCAGAGGTCTGCGATGAACAAGAGAGAGCTTAAGATTATCACGGAGAAACTGAAGGCCTGGAAAGAGGAACTGGTCCAGGAAGCCAACAGGACGGTGGATGGCATGACCACCGAAAAGGCTCAGTTTGCAGATCCCACCGACCGGGCCTCCATGGAAACCGATCGGAACTTTGAGCTTCGCATCCGTGACCGGGAAAGAAGACTCATCAGCAAGATCGACAAAGCCCTCGAAAGGGTTGAAGATGGTACCTTCGGACTGTGTGATGAGTGCGGGGAAGATATTGAGTTCAAGCGACTCGAGGCCAGGCCCGTGGCCACTCTCTGTATCGAGTGCAAGACGATCCAGGAGGAAGAGGAAAAGATGCAGAAGGGCTGATGCCCTGATCGCCAGACCCTGATGTCTCTGTTCCCGGACGGACCTCTTTCCCTCCCCTCACCGGCCTTTACCCTCGCCAGGTTTTATCAATGCTGATCCGGCGCCGGCACAAACTCCTTTTGGAAGAGATCTTCAATGCCTTCCAGGGCACCTTTGATCCTGCGGTCCAGTTGACCCGCACAGCCCAGGTGCTTGCAGGTCAACTTGATGCCGATCTCTGCCTGGTGCGTATTCTGGCGGGGGATCCCAATACGGTTTTCCTGCAGGGTGTTTCGGGCAACCCTTCCCTCTGGCCCGAGGGTCCGGAGGCGGAAGAGTTCATAGCACGTTCCCTGTCAGCGGAGTCACCTGTTTCCTCCCACATTTCCGCTGGGGCTTCATCTGTCCTGACTGGTTCCGGCCTCTCCTCGGCCCTGGTTCACGCCGTCACCTGGCGTCAGAGACCGGTTGCACTGCTCGTGATCGGATACGTTTCGAGAAAAACTGTACCGGGACGCATTGTCCACGCGGTTAAGGCCATTACCCCGACCCTCGCCACCCTGATCAGAAGCAATATCACAAGGCTTTATCAGATAAGAAAAAACGAGGTCGCCGGTGAACTCCTCCGGATCTCCGAGAATCTGAGCGCCTCTCCCGACGTTCGTACGTGTCTCTCCCAGATAGCCAGGGCCGCTTGTGAGTTGACCGATGCCGGCGGCGCCATGCTCAGGACATCCCTCGGTGGAACGCTCAAGGTCCAGAGCTTTTTCACCAGGGATCTGAAGGGGGTAGACGCCATCGATACACCCAACGATCTGCCGGTGGCCCAAAGGGCCTATCGTGAGGGGCGCTCCCTCATCGCCTCGGCCCGCGATCTCGATCCTTCCGGTTCCCCAGGTCCGGTGAAAAGGAACCTCCTGTGCGTCCCTTTTTCCGATGAGGCCGGCATGAGCGGCGTGTTGACCCTTTTCGACAGAAGGAGGGAAAACGTGCCTGTTCATTTCGGGCGCCTGGAGCGGGAGGTCGCAAGGGCTCTTACCCGTGTCGGGCTCATGGCGGTGTACCACATCAGGAAAGAGGCCGAGGTCAGAAAGATGTCCCGCTCCCTCGAGATGAAGGTCAAGGAGCTGACTCTGCTTCACCAGATCAGCAGAGCCGTTCTGGACCGTAAGGAGGTGACATCGGTACTGCGCTCTCTGCTCGAAGCGGTCACCAACGTTGAAGGGTTCGGTTTTGACAGGGCGTTCCTCTTCCTCCACATTGAGGAAGGCAGGACCCTCAGGGGACTTCTGGGTGTTGAAGCCTTTCCGGTCCAGACTGGTGATGGCGGCGATGGGGATCTGACGGATGGAGTCATGCACAAGGAACTGGACAAACTCATTTCAGGATATTCCATCGAGGTCAACCTGGACGGCGGAGTGGTGCCCAGGACCGTTCTCGAGAAACGCTCTTTCAAGATCAGGCTCCCCAGGGACAGGGATCTGGTGGGTGAAAAGATGCTCCAGTACCTGGGCGGTGTCCACTCCTTTGCCACCGTTCCCCTCGAGGCTGAGGATCGGGTGCTCGGTGTGATCTGGGTCGACAACCTCCGCACCATGCGGCCCATCCGCAACGATGATTTCCAGCTGCTGGTATCGGCGGCAGCCCAGGCGGGTCTGGCTGTGGAACGCTCTTTTCAGGCCGAGGCCCTCGATCTCGTCAACAGCAAACTCATCGACCTGCAGAACCGGATGATCCAGTGGGAGAAGATGGCTGCGCTGGGTGAGATGGCAGCCTCCGTGGCCCATGAAATAAGGAACCCCCTCGTCTCCATCGGTGGTTTTACGCGAAGGTTGAGAAAGTCGCTCACCGGGGATGATCGCGGGATCCAATATGCTGACATCATCATCCAGGAGGTCGACCGGCTCGAGAGGACCTTAGACGACGTCATGTCCTATTCCAGAAGCTACGCTATCATGGAGAAAAGGCCGGTAGCTCTCTACGGCCTCCTGTCGGAATGCGCCGAGCTGTTCCGGGAAAACTTCAAGAAGAAAAAGGTCCATCTGTTCCGGCATTTTGGGAGGGACCTGCCTGTCCTGGAGCTGGACGAGCGCCAGATCAAACAAGCGGTGCTCAAT
>CP070698.1:24777-29277 GCA_020349685.1 bacterium | reverse complement strand
CTCTTTTATTCAGAAGCGACCTGTCCAGAGAAGTTTTTGAGAACGTTCATAAGGTCAGATCGTTTCTCAAATCAGAGGCTGTTCCCGGAGGGTTGGCCGGAAGTGGGTTGGCGTTCATTGCCATCACCGGTCTCTTGGTAAGTTTGGGGGTTCCAAGGATCTGGGTATCCGCTCTCGGCGGCGCCGTTTATGGTGCTGCTCTTGGAGCGGGGTTGAGTCTCTGTTCTGCTGTCGTGGGCGCTACCATTCTTTTTTTTGCAGGGTCCACTTTTCTGGGTTCCGTGGTGGAACGTCGCTCCCGCGGTCGGATGGAAAAATTCAGAAATCTTGTTCAGCGCGAAGCCTTCTGGTGGGTCCTTTATCTGCGGCTGTTTCCATTTGGAAATTCCACTGTTCAAAGCCTCTTTTTCGGTAGCCTTAAGGTACCGTTTCAGGCTTATCTGGCCGCCTCCTCCCTTGGTTTTATCCCTCTGACCATCGTATTCGCTGTGTTTGGGAGCGGGGGCGTGAAGGGGAATTATCACCAGATCTGGCTCGGTTTGGGTCTCGTTGTCATCGTGGCTTGCATCCGGCTGATAATGAACAGGTTTGCCGTTCGAAAAGCAGCTTTTGAAAAGAATGCCTGATTACAGGGAAACCCTTTCCCTTTAATTTACCTGGTGGATCTCTGAATTGGGAAAGGCAGCCCTGGCCATCGGAGAATCATGGAAAGCAGGGTCAGCAGACCCCACGCGACCGTTGCAGTTCGGATGATCCATGGGTCGACCCCCGGATAGAGGATCGTTGATAAATGTCTTGCGAGGAATCCATTGTCAAATCGGAAAGCGGGATCCGTTTTCCAGCGCAACATCTCTTCCCAGACAGTCAAGGGGCAGTATAAACCCACGGCGGCAATGGCAGCCGTGACCATCATTCCCCCGAAATGAACCCACCGCAGAGTGGGCGATCTCAGGATGAGGCCCAGCGGCAGCCCTATGACCATGAAGGCGGCCCAGAGGAAATGGAGGAGCATCAGGATGTCAGCAAGGATTTTCATCCTGATCGACCTGGTGACTGGGCGACTGAGAGACTAAGCGAAATATAGTTTTCCTCGTCCCATGGGTTAGCCACACCGGTGCTCCTAATAATGCGGGAAAAGTATATTTAAGAGTATCCTACCGACCTCTCAGAGAGGTTTGTTGCCAATAAGATGAAGTCTAATTTCCGTCCTTTTTCGCTCCGTCGCTGAGTCGCTCCGTCTTCCCTTGGTCGGCTTAATCCCATTTCCTCCTGTCATCTATGGGGCCCGCATCTTCCGGGATCGTTCCCGATGGGATCTGGACGACCTCAATGCCGAGTTTTAAGACCTCCTTGAGCCTTTTCCCGATGTCTTCCAGGGTGTTGCCCGGCAGGGTGAGTGCGCTCTCGAGCTCGATGGTCATGTCGTCCATGGCCCGCTCCCTGGTGATGACGGCTCTGAAACGATTGACTTCCGAAAACCGGGCCATGACCTCCGCCAGCTGCCCCGGGTGCACAAACAGTCCCCGGACCTTGGTTATCTGGTCCACCCGGCCCAGGATACCCGTCAGGCGGGGGCTCTTGCGGCCGCAAGGACAAGCATCGTAAACCGCTGAGGACAGGTCTCCCGTGGCAAAACGGAGAAGCGTGTTGATGGGATTTATGACCGTCACCACGACCTCACCCGGGTCGCCCTGAGAAACGGGGTCCTGTGTCTGAGGGTCGAGGATCTCCAGGAGCACGGAGGGATCGAAGTGCATGCCTTTGCCCTCTTCGCATTCATAGGCGATGGCCCCGACCTCGGCGGTTCCGTATCCCTGGCGTGTACGGATCCCGTAGCTGTCCTGAAACTCGGCGCGCAGGCTTTCCGGCAGCTTTTCCGCGATAACGAAGGCCTTTTCAAGGGGGAGTTCCAGCTTCATTTCCTCGGCCTTCTGAAGGAGGACCTTCAGGTAGGAGGGAAGTCCCACGTACGCGTTGGCCTTGAGGTGCGCGGCCACCTGCACCTGGATCTCGCTGTTGCCGATGCCGGCGGGGATCACAGCGCACCCGAGATTGTTCGCCCCCTCCTCGAACATGGCGCCGGCCGGGGTAAGGTGATAGGCGAAGCAGTTCAGCACGATATCCCCCTCATGAAAGCCGCAGGCGGCGAAGGAACGCTCCCAGCGGTAGTAGGAGGGGAGGTGTCCGTCGGGATCGTATATGGGGCCGGGGGAGGAATAGATCCGCCTGAGATGGCCCGGCGATACCGTTATGAGCCCTCCAAAGGGTGGGTCGGAACCCTGGATCCCGGGGAGTTCAGACTTTTTCAGAATGGGAAACTGGCGGATATCCTGGGGTGATCTCAGAGCCTCCGGCACAACACCGGCCGCCCTTATCCGGCTTACAAAACCGGGGGCTTTTTGCCAGTCACCGGTCATAAGCTCCCTGATGCGGGTCGTCTGAAATTCCAGGGCTTCCTCGTAAGACAGGTATTCGATGTCGCGTTCCTTGTTGATCATCGTTATCCTTCCCTCCTTTCAATGGATTGAATTACAAGAATGCCCACTGAGCACCCCTGCGTCAAGGTCAGAAGCAGCTCAATGCTGACAGGCCGCGGCTTAACCCCCGTTGACCGGACCTGCCGGATTGGGTATGTTGCTGCCGGTGTCGCAGTAGGAGATTCAGACTTCAGGAGACCCCATTGGCACTGATCATTCGCGTTCTGGGCTGGTTTCTGATCCTCACCCTTTACTGGGCGATGGACTGGTTGAACTTTCTCCAGGCGATCAAGTCAGCCCTCGCCGGCTCCCTGTCCATCCTGGCCCTGTCATCCTGGACGGTTCACGAAGGACATGAGAGTAAAGCCGGTCGGCTGCTCAACCTGCTGGTCGTGTTCCTCTTCCTGGCCATCTGCGGCTTTCAATCCTTCCTCAGGGACGTGTTCGGTGTGGCACAGGATGATCTCATCGTTGTGGAAGCCCTTTTCAATACCGATGGCGGCGAGGCCTCCGAGTTCCTTATCCAGCACGTATGGTCCATCGGGAAACACCTCCTGGTCATATTCGCGGCTTCCCTTTTCTACTGGTTCCTGACCGGTTTGAGGCTGCCGTCTGCAAAACACGCTGACGGATCCGGAAAGTCGGACATAAAGGTGCGGAAAAGAGGGATCGGGCTGCCGGCAGTGCTTTTCACGGGGCTTTTCCTTTTGCTGCATGTGAACCCGACCATGAGGAAGGAAAACCCCCTCCTTTACTTCCCGATCCGGCACGCCAAATGGGAGAGGAGCGTTGAGTCCACGAGGGCCCTGCAGGAAAAGATCTCCACCGCCGTCACAGTGGACAGCTCTCTGGCCACTTTAAGGTACACCGGAACCGAACCGAGAACGGTTGTATTCCTGATAGGGGAGAGCGTCACGCGGCTCAACTGGTCCCTGTACGGCTACGAAAGGCGCACCACTCCCGAGCTCGAGTCGCTGGGGTCACGACTGGTTGCATTTACCGATGTCATCACCACCCTCGGTTCGACAGTCGGCGATATTAGGCTCATGCTGGGTCCCGGCACAAGGGAACAGCCGGAGCTGTACTCCTCCAAACCGGATATCCTGACGATGGCCGGCAGGGTCGGTTTCAAGACTTTCTGGATCACCAACCACAGCACCGATATGGCGGGGGCACTGAGCATCCTGGCCGAACACGCTGACGTAACCGTCAACGTGAACCGTGGAGGGTCGAGAGGGGAGGGATCCCACGACGAGGTGATCCTCCCCGTGCTTGAAGAGGCACTGGACGATCCGGCACCGCTCAAATTCATCGTCCTCCATCTTCTCCAGGCCCACCCCGCGTTCTATTTCCGGTATCCGGAATCCTTTGCCCGTTTTGACAACGCGGATGATGAGGTCGCCAGGTCCCTCAAAGCTGAGGGACGGAGCCTTCGTGCCAGAAAGATGAGAAATTATTACGATAACGCCATGCTCTATTCCGACCACATTCTCAGGGCCACGATCGACCTGTGCGAGCAGCGTTCGGACCAGTCCATAGCATGGCTTTACGCGCCCGACCACGGTGAGGATGTGGGTCACTATTCCAATTTTGTCGGTCACAACAACAGGGTCCCGGCCATGTTCGAGATACCACTCCTTTTCTGGAGATCGGAGGCGTTTCCAAAAGGACTTCCTGAAAAGTCCGGATTCGAGTCCCGACCCTATCAGACAGATTTGATCGATCACACCCTGCTGGGGCTGATGGGGATAGAAGGGGACTATTACGACTCCGCCCGTGATATTCTCTCCCCCCGTTTCGAGCCTTTGCCACGCTACATTGCCGAAAAACCTTATCCCTGACCGGACCACGTTCCCTGTCCATCTGCACCCACCACAAGGCCCAGTCCTTCAAACTTCCGGCTGAAAGCGGAATTTTGCTCCGACACCGCATGGAAAGGATGTGCTTGACTGTAGCTTGGCTATGTGGCTATATTGCCATATAGCCCAGGAGGTTGTCATGGAAAAGCCGTCTATCACTCCCT
>CP070698.1:20084-24677 GCA_020349685.1 bacterium | reverse complement strand
GAGGTCCGCCGCCCCCTCCGGACCGAGGGCCGGGATGAGACGGGTCTTGGTGGTGCCGGGAGTGGGAAAGCGGGTGAATATTATGAGACGTGATTTATTCATGAAAAGTATCCAGAAGCCAGGAGCCAGGAGCCTGGAGCCTGCATTAAATGCCAAACCATACTCCCAAAAAGCGGCAAGTTTATTGCAGCTGGAGCCCTGCCGACAGTGGCACTTGAAAAAAGGAGACACACAGCAACCATCAGGAGGATAAAGTAATGCGAATCCCACCAGCAAAGGAGTTTCGTGATCTTATTTTGTGGCAAAAGGCCCATAGTTTAGTTCTTGTTACCTACAAATTGAGCCGAAATTTCCCCAAGTACGAACTGTACGGCCTGACATCACAGATCCGGAGGGCTTCCGTTTCAGTCCCTGCTAATATAGCTGAAGGATTTAAAAAAAGGACATCTGCTGAAAAAATACGTTTTTTGAATATATCTCAGAGTTCCCTGGAAGAGTGGAGATATTTTCTTTTGCTTGCTGGTGATCTAGGCTATGGAGAAACCAGAGATATATTAAGCAAACTTGAAGAAGTGAGCAAAATGCTTGATTCCTACATAAAGGGCATTGAAAAGAGTAATCGCTGACCTCTCTACTGGCTCCTGCCTCCTGGCTCCTGAACCACTTATCCCCTCCTCTGCCATTTCAGCCATGTTTCAAACAAGCGTTTCACTCCCGGTGTCAGTCTCGTCCTGTTATAGGCGTCGGCGGCCTTGCGGATGGCCTCGGCCTGGGTGGGATAGGGATGGATCACTCCAGACAGAGCCCCGAGCCCCAGCTTCTTCTTCATGGCCACGGAGATCTCGCTGATCATCTCGCCGGCATGCCGCGCCACGATGGTGGCCCCCAGTATCCGGTCCGACCCTTTCTTCACGTGGATCCGTACCATCCCATCCGTCTCTCCGTCAGCAATTGCCCTGTCCACTTCGGACAGGGGGACGGTGAAGGTGTCCACCTGCATCCCCGCCCTTACCGCGTCCCCCTCGTACATCCCCACGTGGGCGATCTCGGGATCCGTGTAGGTGCACCAGGGAATGGTCAGGGCACTGGTCTTTTTTCGCCCGCCAAAAAGAGCGTTCTGGATGACGATGCGGGCCAGGGCATCGGCCGTGTGGGTGAACTTGAAGGGAAAACAGATGTCCCCGGCGGCGTAGATCCTGGGATTCGTAGTCCTCAGGAAATCATCAACCTTGACTCCGGCGCGCTGGTCGTACTGAACTCCGACCGCCTCGAGGTTAAGGCCTTCAACGTTGGGAACGCGCCCCACACCAAGGAGGATCTCGTCCACGGCCAACTGTTTGGCCTGTCCATCACACTCGAGGTGAAGAACCTTCTCCCCGCCCTTTTTTTCGACCCTCCTGATGTTGCATGGCAGGACCAGGTCGACACCGTCCTTTGCCATGGAGGACTGGACGATCCTCGCCGCGTCGGGGTCCTCCCTCGAGAGGATCTGGGGGCCAGCCTCCAGAAGGGACACCTGGCTGCCCAGGCGCTGGAAAGCCTGGGCGAGTTCGCATCCCAGGGGACCGGCGCCGATGACGGCCAGGCGAGCGGGCCTGTCGGTCAGGGAAAAAACGGTCTCGTTGGTGAGGTAACCCGCCTCAGCCAGCCCTTCGATGGGCAGCTCGAAGGCCCTGGCTCCACTCGTGATCACAGCTTTTTTATACCGGAGCGTGCGGCCATCGACCAAAACCGAATCGGGTCCGGCGAATCTCCCCTCACCGAGAAACACGTCCACCCCGAGCTCTTCTGAAAAACGTTTCACCGAATCATTGAGACTGATATGGGACCGCAGGCGCCGCATTCTTTCCATGACCCGACCGAAATCAACCTCATAACCGCCGGGCACATCGATCCCGTAGTCCCGAGCGTCCCGGACATCTGCCGCGGCACGTGACGAACGGATGAGGCATTTGGAGGGAACACAGCCTGCATTCAGACAGTCGCCGCCCATAAGGTGTTTTTCCACGAGGGCAACCCTGGCGCCAAGGCCGGCGGCTCCAGCGGCGGTAACGAGGCCAGCTGTCCCGGCTCCGATAACAACGAGATTGTATTTCGGGGCCGGTTCCGGGTTCACCCAGTCGGGAGGGTGAACGTTGTTCTCGAGTGAAATGTTGAAGGGATCTTGCGGGAGCACTCTGAGTTTATCATCCATAACAACCTCTTGATCTAGAGAATCGAAAATGGAGAACAGAAAATGAGGGAGAGCAAATCACCATCTGCTCCTTTTCTATTTTCCAATCTCTATTATCCATTTTCCACTCTCCCTTCCCCTTCTTCCCCTTCCCTCAGCCTCTTCCTGGCCTGATGTCCCAGAAAAATGATGATGCCAACGATCATTGTTACGATCGCCACGAGAACCCACGGCACTCTTCCTTCGCGCAATGCTTCGGCCACCGCGGCCGAACCGACCACGTAAAGGATGGTCCCGGGAAGCATGCACACGAAGGACCATATCACGTAGGTCCTGAAGGCGACCTTGGTAAGACCGAATCCGTAGTTGAGAAGGTTGAAAGGGAATATGGGCACCAGCCTGGTGATGGCCACCATGATATCGCCGTGCCGCTCGGTCAGGTCATCCAGGCGGCGGAACTTGTCGCTGCCCTCGAGCCACCTTTCTATGGAACCGCGGGCGAAATACCTGGACACCAGGAAGGCCAGACTGGCACCCAAGGTGGCCGCAAAGATAACGGTGATCACACCCAGCACAGGACCGAAGATGGCTCCGGCGATGATGGAAAGCGCGGATCCGGGAAGGGCCGCGACAGTGGCAGCCGCGTACACGGCCAGGAAGGCAAGGGGGCCCAGAATTCCGAGGGACCTGATCCAGTCCTGCAGAGCCCCCAGCTTTTCACCCACACCCATCCTTGCTGAGACAAAGATGACGGCGACAACGATCAGCAGGAGCAATATCGGTTTGACGGGTATGTGTCTTTTCTGCTGGTTACCCAATGATCGTCCCTTTTGAATAAATCAGGATCTGATTTTTTTCTGGGCCGCAAGAAATGGTCCGATACGAGGCCCGAGAGAAGAACCAGCCGGAGGCTTATATGTAATACGTCGAGGACTGGTGATGATCGAGAACGAAGTAGATGGCCGTTTATTGCGGCTCAGTGGCCAAAGCCCCGGCGCAGCTCGATCCCCTTCCAGCCGTACAACCGAAACAGTGCATGCCGGTGACGATCCTCCTGTGGACGACATCATCCAGGTTCCACCTGTCGATGTGGTTCGGAGCCCCGTGGTTCATCATCATGTCGAGGGCCAGGTTGAAATCACAGTCGTAAAGAGCACCGTCCCAACCGACACTTATCTGGTGCCTGCACATCAGCCCTGGGACAGTTTGCGGATTGAAGGAGTCTGACAGGAGTTTTTCGTATTTTTCCAGATGTTTTTCCCTTTTGAGCCGCTCCTCGAAGCGACCGACGGGCATGTTGGCCATGGTCAGCAGATTCGTAAAAGAGATACCGAAACGGTCGTGAAGTTCTTTTCTGTAAGCTTCTTCCAGGGCGGCCTGGTCGCCAGGCAGGAAAGCCCCTCCGGGGTTGTAAACGAGGTCCAGTGGCAGGTCCCGGTCGATACCGTATCCCAGCGCATTGAGCGTCCTTATGGCTTTTATGCTTTTTTCATAGACCGACTCTCCGCGCTGTGCTGTGACATTTTCTTCAAGGTAGCAGGGAAGGGACCCGACCAGCTTGACTTTGCGGTCCCGGAAGAACTCCCCCAGATCTTCATTTCCAGGCTCCAGGATGGCCGTCAGGTTGGTACGCACCTGGATGCTCACCCCCGCTTTCGAAAGCTCCCTGACAAAGGCCTTCAGGTTGGGGTTGAGTTCGGGGGCTCCCCCTGTGATGTCGACCTTGCCGGGTCCGGCTGAGCGGACGACATCAAGGACCTTCTCCATTATGGGCCACTCCATCATCTCCCTGTTTTGAGGCGAAGATGATAAATGACAATGCGCGCACGACTGGTTGCACCAGAGCCCCACGTTGACCTGGATCACCTCGATACCACAGGCGTAAAGGCCGTCCTTTTTCCCTCCGGAAACCATCTTCTCAAACCGGTTCATCGATCCGGACCTCCCGATGAAGACTGATTGTATGCCTTAGGTGGATCCAAACCCTAAAAGGGGTACACATCCTTTTTTTAAAGGTTATATGTCACGCCCGATGAAATCAAGATAAACGGAAAACTTCAAGTTACCGGGAAATTTCAATAATAATTTTATAACTTGACCGGGACATCCTTGCCTGCCCTCCCCAGTTGGACTATTCTGCAGATATGACCGTGTTTTTTGGCGGCTGAAACAGATTCAGCCATCAGCTGCAACCAGCAGACAGCTCAAATCCGCTCTTAAGGAGCACAATGAATACCATCCAGAAAACAAACGAACTGGGCCAGTCCATCTGGCTGGACTACATCCGGAGATCCTTTATCAATTCCGGCGAACTGGCCAGGCTCATAGAGGCCGGGGTCACCGGCATGACCTCCAACCCCACCATTTTTGAAAAGGCCATAACGGGAAGTTCCGATTACGACAGTTCCCTTGCGGTCCTC
>CP070698.1:17031-19984 GCA_020349685.1 bacterium | reverse complement strand
TTTTCCAGTGGAGGCCAGTTCATGGCCGATTCCTCCACCCGGCACTCGGTCACCTCGCCATCGGGGGAGATGGTAAAGGTCAGGACAATCTTCCCTCTCAGCGACGGTTTTTTCCTCAACTCACGGTTGTAGGCGTAGCGGATTGCTCCCGTGTGGGCTGCAACGACCCGCGCGATCGTCCTGGTGGAACGCTCCTCCCTCTCCTCGGGGGCCACATACTCCTGCGCCCCCTTTAAAATTCCTGCCGATCCCGTTCCATCTAAGGAGCCAGGAGACCGGCCGACACTCGTTCCTAAACCGGATACCTGGACCAGAGCCGACACGTTGGCGTCGCTCAGCTGATCCTCGATCCCGATGAGACCGCTTCCGGGTTCCGTCCCCCCGAAGCCGACGCCTGTTCCAGTCCCGGCAGCGGAAGCTGTGGTTGTGATACCGCTGATCTCGCCGAGAACGCTGTCAAGATCCTGCTGCAGCTCCGCATCCAGCTGCAGTATGGAGATCCCGGGCCCGGCTGTCGCCCTCCCGGCCGTTCCCCTCCCGGAAAGGACTCCCAGGACGCCCATTTTCGACACCTGGCTGCGAATCGCCTCGCGGGCGGCCGGGGCAGGAGCCTCGGCCCTTGGAGGCGCCTCGGGTTCCGGAGGGGCCTCCTTCCTTTCGGGTTCTGCCTTCTCCTCCCCGGCGGCCGGTCCTTCCCCCCTGACCCCCGCTTCCCCCTTTCTGGCGACTGCCGGGGGCGGCGGCGCAACAGGTTCCAGGATCAACCTGGAGATCCGCCTCGGAAGCTCCCGGATAGCTGTCACCTCCGGTATGGGATAATTCCTGAGGCTGCGTACGCCCGCAATGTGAACGAGAAGGATGAGGGTGAGGATGGCCACAAAGGTCAGGTCGGTTCTGTTCGGTATGAGAAGGCGGTACCTGAAAGGCAGGTGACCTGATCCGGCCGCCAAAAGAGCCGTGCCGGGAGCATCGGGTTGCCAGTACTCGAGGATGTAGGTGCTGTTGCCCATACGGATGGCCCCCGACATCCCTTTGCGGTGATGGAGACGGTACCCCTTTCTCGTGGTCCTGGCCAGGCCCCAGGCCACCATGCCGTCGATGTCGAGGGTTGATCCCTTGTAGGTAAAGGTGGCTTCGGCCTCCTTCGGGAGGTCGAGGCGATATCCCGAAAGGGTGCGGACGAGGATTTTCTGCCTCTGAAAGGGGCTTCCCGGATCGGTGAGCTGGCATTTCCAGTCGTGCCCTGCGCAGACGAACCTCCCCTTCACCGCAGCGCGGGCTACAGTGCGTCCGTCCCTGAGAAGGCGTATGAACAGGTTTCGAGGCGGCAAGGTCATTCTTTCTGGAAAACAGCCAGGGATTGATTGATGAAGCCCGCCTGTCCGCAGGTGTAAAGGATCTTTTTCAACAGTTTAAAGGGTATTTCACGATCGCCCTCGAGAACCAGCCGTCCCGTGAACCCCGCCTCAGGATTGATCCGTGAGATCGCCTCGTACTGCCTGGTCTTGGCCGTCAGGTAATCATAAAGCTCACCGATGATAAGCTGCTCTGATTCCTGCACCTCGTTCAGGTCAATGTTCATCAATTTTCCATCCACCAGAAGGGTGCTTTTCGTGACCTCGACGACCAGGCCCGGATCCGGGGAGGTCTGGGTTGTGGATTGGGGAAGGTGAAGGTCCGCCGGAATGGTGAGGATGATGCCCTCGGCGGAATAGCTTTTAAGCAGGAAGATGATCAGGATGGTGAACATGTCGAGCATGGAGGTGATGTTCAGGATCAGGAGGGAGGGTTTCCTGGCCCTTGCGGCCCTTCTCTTTGTCGGTGCGTACGCCATGTTCAATTTACCTCACGCACCCTGTCGGCGAGGGATATTTCCGGAAACAGTTCCCTGTCCCCCGCAATGCGCATGGCGTCCATGACATCGATGATGGTCTCATACAGGATCTCCCCGTCCAGGAGGAGGACCGCGTCCCGTTTGTCCGGGAATCGATCCTTAAGGGCGGCGAGCTCCTCCGCCAGCATGTCGAGAGCAAGTCCGTCACCGATGTCCTCCGCAAGGAGCACCTCCTGGTCCTTCAGGAGGGTGAGCCTGTTCAAGGTCACCGAGACGGCCAGTGTGAAGTCTTTCGAGGTGCCGCCCGTGTTTTCCTGAAGGAGCGCCTCTTCAAGGGTAGGTAGATAAAGGTTGACGATGCCCACCTTCTGGAACATGGCCGTGAGCAGGAGCATGGGGATCAGGGCGACGAAGAGACTCAGGAGAGGAGCGATGTTCAGGTCCAGGATATAGCTCGGCCTGCTCCTGCGGTGAGAGGGTTTAAAGGCCATTCAGACCGCCGAGCCCCTGGAGGAGACCATGTTGACCATTTTCACGGCCACCCGGTCGATCTGTTCGACCAGGTTGTTGGCCCTGGATTGAATGAAGGCGTAGAAGAAAAGGCAGGGGATGGCCACGGTGAGCCCGTAGGCTGTTGTGTTCAGGGCGATGGCGATGCCCTTGGCCAGGATGGCCCCTTTCTGTGCGGCTTCTGCTCCGGCCACTGCGTTAAAGGACTGAATCAGCCCGATGATCGTGCCCAGGAGGCCAAGCAGAGTGGCCACGTTGGCCGCCATGGCAAGATAGTGGACCCGTCTTTCCACCAGGGGCAGAACGTCCATGGCGGCTTCGTCCACCGCGTTCTGGACTTCTCTCGACGAGCAGCCTTCGCATTCTAAAGCGGCCCTGACGATCCTGGGAATGGGGGTGTCGTTGCAGAGGTTGCGCGCGCCCTGCGGGTCACCGTTGTCGACCAGTTCCTGGATCTTTCTGATAAAGGCCCTGTCGTCGATCCCGAACCTTATGGCCAGGAAGAAGATGCGTTCGACGATGATGGCGAGAGCGAAAACGGAAGTCGCCAGGATGGGGTACATGAAAGGTCCCCCGTCCCTGAATGCCTGAGCGATTAAGGCCATCTGA
>CP070698.1:10579-16931 GCA_020349685.1 bacterium | reverse complement strand
GGTCATCGGCAAGAAGCCCATCCACCTCATGGATCCCCAGGCCCGGGCCAGTCAGAAGCTTGAATGGCATCAGCTGTGGATCGACATCGGGGCCAAGGACCGCAAAGAGGCTGAAAAAAAGGTCGCCCTGGGCGATCCTGTAACCTTTCCTGACGGATTCGAGGTCCTCAGCGGCAGTTGTGTTATCGGGAGAGGTTTTGATGACAAGGCCGGAAGTTTTACGGCATCGGAGGTTCTAAGGCTTCTCAAGGGCCGGAAGATCGAGGCTTCCGTCTACTCTGTTTCAACCGTACAGGAGGAACTGGGGCTCCGTGGGGGGAAAACCAGCGCCTACGGCATCGATCCCGATATCGGTATTGCCATCGATGTGACCTTTGCCTCCGATCATCCTGATACCGATAAGAAACAGCTGGGCGAGATCACCCTCGGCAAAGGACCTGTGATCGCGCGGGGACCGAACATCAACCCCAAAGTGTTCAGCCGTCTGGTCAAAACAGCGGAATCGGGGAAGATCCCCTTCCAGGTGGAACCGGCTCCGAGGGCCACAGGCACCGACGCCAATGTGATCCAGTTGACCCGCAGCGGTGTCGCCGCAGGCCTGTTAAGCATCCCCAACCGGTACATGCACACACCCGTGGAGATGGTCCACCTTTCTGACCTGGAGAATGCGGCCAAACTGCTAGCCGACTACATCGAATCCTTAAAGCCGGGAGAGGATCTGATACCGTTCTGAAAGGCAGTCCAAGGTCCAATGTCCAAAGCCCAAAGAATAGGGCGGTATTGCTACCACCGATGAAAACCGGCCTCTTATCAAAAAACACCGCTGCAGTAAGGTTTTCCCTTTGGCCTTTGGGCTTTGGTCTTTGGGCTTAAGTTTCCCATGCGCATCATCGCCGGAACCGCCAAAGGCAGGAAACTGAACTCTCCGAAAGGCACAAGGACCCGGCCGACCTCCGACAGGGTGAGGGAGGCGGTCTTCTCCATCCTGGGTGAGAAGGTGCTGGAGGCCAGGGTCCTGGATCTCTACGCCGGAACGGGTGCCATGGGACTGGAGGCCTTGAGCAGGGGAGCCGCATGCGCCGTTTTCGTCGAGACGGGTGCCTCTGCTCTCCAATCCCTCAAGGCGAATATCCAGACCTGCGGATACGGCCTCAGATCCACCGTGATCAACCAGCCGGTGCTGTCCTTTCTCAAAACCAAGGACTCCTTCCACGGATTCGACCTCGTTTTTGCAGATCCCCCCTATGGGGGCGACCTGGGGACTTTGACCTTGCTGGCCATATCCAAACATGCTAAACCCTTGAAAAGGTGTCTTATTATTCTGGAACACGCCCCGGAAAACCCTCCCGAGCCTGTTCCGGATAATATGGACATGGTCGATGTCAGAAAATACGGCAACGTTGGCATCACTTTCCTCGAATTCAATCAGCGAACAGGGGGACTTTGTGAAGACTGTAGCCGTTTATCCGGGGACCTTTGATCCCATTACGAATGGTCACGTTGACCTTATCAAACGAGCCGCCTCGATCTACCCGAAGGTGATCGTGCTCGTCGCCGCCGACACCAGGAAAGAGTGCATGTTCACCATGGACGAAAGGGTCAACATGGTTCGGGAAGGGGTCGACAAATTGTGTCCCAACGTTCAGGTGGAACCTTTCCAGGGGCTCCTTGTGGAGATCGTCAAGAAGTACGGCGCCAAGATCATCCTCCGCGGCCTTCGGGCTGTATCCGATTTTGAATATGAATCCCAGATGGCGTTGATGAACCGGAGACTCGAGAAGGGGATCGAGACCTTTTTCATGATCAGCAGTGAGGAATACGCGTACCTGAGCTCAAGTTTCGTCAAGGAGATCGCCGGTCTTGGCGGCGACGTGAGCACCATGGTCCCGGCGGGCGTGGATAAAGAGCTCAGAAAGCGCTTTTTCAAAGTTTGATAAACTGGTAGCGAACCTGAAAGGGACATCGCGCAGGGAATCCACCCATGGCGGTGGGAAATTATATGAGGGGGAGAAATGAAAGATCCCGGCGGTAAAGACTCCGCTGATGTTCCGGCGTGCCCTGGAGAGGACATCATCTGTGTTCTTAAGGAACGGGCACGGAAAACCGTATCGAGGATCATCCTTCCTGAGGGTGAAGATCCCAGAGTCATCGAAGCAGCCATGGTTGCCGAAGAGGAGGGACTGGCAAGCACAACGGTGCTGGGAGAGGAGGGCGCTGTCAGAACCGCCGCCATCCGGGCCGGTTTGCCGCCCGACCGCGTCCGCGTTCTCGATCCACGGGCGCTCCAGGAATACCTTGACCTGAAATCCTCCTACACGGATCTGAGAACCCCCAAAGGCGTGACACCGGAACAGGCCTCCGATGAATTTGCGAGACCGGTTGCCTTTGCGGCCACGATGGTGAGAAACGGGTTGGCCGACGGCATCGTGGCTGGAGCCGCGACCACGACCGGTGAAGTTGTTCGAACGGCTCTGAGGGTCGTGGGGACAGCTCAGGATGTAGAGGTTGTTTCCAGCTGTTTCATCATGGTCATGCCGTTGAGGGAATATGGCGAAGATGGTGTTTTTATTTTCGGCGATTGCGGCATCGTCCCCGATCCGTCGGCTTCCCAGTTGGCTCAGATCGCCATTTCCTCAGCCCGGAGCGGGATTTTTTTCCTTGGTTTTCAACCAAGGGTGGCCATGCTTTCCTTTTCCACCCGGGGCAGCGCCAGCCATCCGAAAGTTGACAAGGTTCGTCAGGCCACTGAAATAGTGATGGCTCGGATACCCGATATCATCGTGGACGGTGAGATCCAGCTCGACGCAGCCATCGTACCGGATGTTGCTCGCACAAAGGCACCCGACAGCCCGCTCAAAGGCCGGGCCAATGTCCTGATCTTTCCCGACCTGGATTCGGGGAACATCGCCTATAAGCTTGTTGAACGCCTCGCGGATACCAGGGCCATAGGCCCCATCCTCCAGGGCCTCCATAAGCCCGTGAACGACCTGTCGCGCGGATGCAGGGTCGAGGACATCGTCAACGTCATCGCCATAACCTCCATACAGGCGAAGGGAGAGGAGCCTGATTCCAAACTAAACTTTTCGAATTTCAAATAACTTCGTGGGCTTTGACGCAAAATTAATTGCGTCCACAAAGGCCGACCACAGACTTACGCTGGCATTTGAACCTGTAATCTGTTATGTGACATTTGGAATTTGACATTGCTATTCAATGGGTCTGTTTAAGGCCTCAACACTCACCACATGAGGGGGCAGGAAAATGGAACTTTCAAACAGGGTCAAAGGGATCAAACCATCACCGACGCTTGCGATCACCGCCAAGGCCAAACAGATGAAAGCCGAGGGGCTGGATGTTGTCGGTTTTGGAGCGGGGGAGCCTGATTTTGATACGCCCGAAAACATAAAACAGGCGTGTATCAATTCCCTCCTGGCAGGGAACACCAAATACACACCGGTTCCCGGGACGGACGGCGCCAGGGATGCCGTCATCGCGAAGCTCAAAAGGGATCAGGGGCTGGAATACGCCAGGAACCAGATCATTATCTCCTGTGGTGCCAAGCACACCCTCTACAATATTTTCCAGGCTCTTGTAGGTCCGGGGGACGAGGTCCTCATCCCGGCTCCTTACTGGGTTTCCTACCCGGACCAGGTGATCCTGGCAAGCGCCGAACCGGTCATCGTTGAGACGAGCGAGGCCAACAGCTTCATCCCGACGGTGACCGAGCTGGAGAAGGTGACCACAGAGAGATCCAAGGTGCTGGTTTTAAACAGCCCGAGCAACCCTACCGGGGGTGCGGCGACCCGCAAGCAGCTCGAGGAGATCGCAAAGTTCGCGGTTCAGAAGGACCTCATCGTGATTTCCGATGAGATCTACGAGAAGATCGTCTACGACGGCTTCGAGTTCACCAGCATCGCTCAGCTTCCGGGAATGCCAGAGAGGACCGTGCTCGTCAACGGCCTTTCCAAGGCCTACTCCATGACCGGATGGAGGATCGGTTATGCGGCAGCTCCAGCGAACCTCGTGAGTGCCATGAACAACATCCAGAGCCAGAGCACCTCCAACCCTGTGTCCTTCATCATGCCGGCGGTTGAGGAGGCCCTCAACGGTCCTCAGGATTTCATCGGCATGATGGTGGCTGAGTTCGACAAGCGAAGGGTCTACATGGTCGACAGGCTCAACGCCATGGACGGGGTGTCCTGTTTCAAACCTCAGGGCGCTTTTTACGTTTTCCCCAACTTCTCCAAACTTTACGGGCGGAAATTCAAGGGCAAGGTCATTGAAAACTCGAGTGATTTTGCGGACTACCTTCTCGGTGAGGCCAAGGTGGCCATCGTATCCGGCAATGCCTTCGGGGCCGACAACTATGCACGCCTCTCCTATGCCATCGCCATGAAGAACATCGAGAAAGGTCTCGACAGGATCGAAGCAGCCATCGGCGCGCTGGAATAAACAAGGAGGTTAGTGCGTAGCGGGGAGTGCGAGGTGCGTTCAGGACATTACGCCCTCCGCACCCCGCCCTTCGCCCTCGGTTTATGCTCATAGGCAGATTTACACACCACCCGGAATCTGAAGATACGGACCAGGCTGCATGGGGACTGGTGGAAGGAGACACCATCGTTGCCCTCGAGGGGTCGCCTTTCGAGAAGGTCGAGCCGACAAAAGAAAAATTTCCCCTTTCCATGGTAACCCTGCTCGCCCCGGTGCGCCCCTCCAAGGTCGTTGCCATAGGGTGGAACTACATGGGTCACATCCAGGAACTGGGCAACCCTGTCCCCTCGGAGCCGCTCCTCTTTCTCATCGCACCATCAGCAGTTGTGGGGCCCGGCGCTCCCATCATCCTGCCGCCGGAATCGCAACGGGTGGATTTCGAGGGTGAGCTCGCCATCGTCATGGGGCAAAAGTGCCGCAGGGTTAAAAGGGACAGGGCATCCGAGGTCATCTTCGGGTATACAGGGCTCAATGATGTCACCGCCAGAGATCTGCAGAGGAAGGACGGGCAGTTTTCCAGGGCCAAAAGTTTCGATACCTTCTGTCCCACGGGTCCATGGATCCAGACCGAACTGGATGCTGCGGCAGTCAGGGTTACAACCCATGTCAACGGTGAACTCAGACAGGACGACAACACATGCACAATGCTTTTTGACCCCTACTATCTCGTTGAATACGTCAGCGCGGCCATGACCTTGAATGCCGGTGACATCATCGCCACTGGAACGCCCTCAGGTGTGGGTCCCCTTGCCCCTGGAGACGAGGTCACGGTAACCGTTGAAGGGATCGGGGCGCTTACAAACGCAGTCATGCAGGAGAAACTTTGAAAACGGATTCGAAAGAGAGGGGGAGGGCACCCGGCCGGGGGAAGGAGCTTCTCCTGGCCATCACGATGGGGGATCCTTCCGGTGTCGGCCCCGAGATCATCTCGCTTGCTCTCGAGGACAAGGTCTTTTCAAGGAACTGTGTGGTCGTCGGCGATATAACGCGCCTCAGGGTGGGCGCGCGGAAGGCGGGCAGTTCAACACATTATGAGTTGACCGACAGCCCGCGCAGGGCCGGAAAGGATGGCCGGATCCCTGTCATTAATGTAGACCTTGCCGACAAGTCCATACCTTTCGGTCAGCTCAATGCCCATGGCGGGGAGTGCGCCTGGCAGTGCATCATCAAGGCTGTCGACCTGGCCATGGAGGGCGCTGTGGACGCTATCGTGACCGCGCCCATCAACAAAGAATCCCTGCAGCTCGCCGGCCACATGTACCCGGGTCACACCGAGATCCTGGCAGACAGGACCAGGACCAGCGAAACGGTCATGATGCTCGCGGCCGGTGCCATGCGGGTCCTGCACGTGACGACGCATATCCCTATTTCCAAGGTGCCGGGCGCACTTTCGACGGAAAGGATCCTGAGAGTGCTCCAGCTCGGGGATGAGGCACTCAAGAGGATGGGGATCAAGAACCCCCGTTTCGCTGTGGCTGGCCTTAACCCCCATGCCGGGGAAAGCGGTATATTCGGTGATGAGGAGGAGCGCATTATCGCCCCCGCCATCGACCTGGGCCTCAAAGAGGGTATTAACGTGACAGGGCCGCTCCCGCCGGACGTTGTGTTCCTGAAGATGTACCGCGGAAAGTACGACGCCACGGTCGCCATGTACCATGACCAGGGCCACATTCCTCTCAAGCTGATCGCCTTTGAATCAGGCGTTAATGTAAGCCTGGGACTGCCGATCATCCGGACGTCTGTCGATCACGGTACGGCTTTCGATATAGCGGGTAAAGGGCTCGCCGATCCCGGAAGCCTTATAGAGGCGCTCAGGCTGGCTGCGTCCATGGCCGGATCAGTGCGGAAATGAGACTGCCGT
>CP070698.1:7234-10479 GCA_020349685.1 bacterium | reverse complement strand
GAGCGATATCGAGATCGGACAGACTCCTGATCTTCAGGGTCTCCTCGCCGCCGAGAGCAGCCTCGACCTGGTCATTGATGCCGGCGCACTCCAGGTAGACATCGTCGCCCCTCAGGGTGTGCTGTCTTATCTCCCGGGATATGAAATGGGCGTTGCTCTCGGCATCCTCCCTCAGCGGCAGGCGCTTGACCGCCATGACCTTTGAAGAGCGGAACTCAACCAGAACCCCTTCACCGGGGCCGCAGTGCACGGAAACGCCGTTTATGATACCACTCCTCAGGGAAGCCGTGGCCAGGCCGACGGCGCCGGTCTGAACGCTTCTCAGTCTTGTTCCTGGTCCGGCCAGATCAAGGAACCGGGACAGGGTCCCCTTGTCACAAGCCATGGCGGTGCCCTGCAGCCCTGGACCCGCCGCCTGTCCGCTGATGAAATCGGCCACGACATCGTCGATGGCCAGCGGTATCTCCCCCTCCAGCTCCGAGTTTATGATCTGCATGATGCGCTTCCGGCTGCTGAAGGGAAAACTCAGGTGCTTGCGGTAGATGATCGAATCCGGAACACCGATTACGAAGTTGTCGAGACTGACCCCTGATTCGCGGAGTTTTTCCATACCCTGCTTCCACGAATCGAATTTATCGACCCCTCCGGGCTGAAAGGTCCATGCTCCGGTCAGGGTCAGGGTCCGCAGGTGGGAGGTCAACTCCACCGCCCTGACGGTCCCATCCACCTCGAAGGCTATGCCGAGAGATCTTTTTTCAAACATGGAAAATTCCAATGCTCCTTATTCCGGAAAACCCCCAAAAGTGCAGCGGAATTTTCCATATGAAAGGGCAATTACCAGTAACACACATTCTGACCTCAACTGAATGAAACGATTATCACTTCCAGCTTTTTAATTCAGGGCTTATGACCCTGAATTAAAAAGTATCAGAACCCCCTGTAGTAGACAAGTTCCACGGATTGACCCTTCCTCTGGAAGACACCGTAGGCCCTGCTGGAGGCCGCGGTCGTCTCCCCGGTGATCCTTGCGGAGAAATAACTGCTGGAAACATCGATGAGGACGGCCAGGCTGATGTCATCAGGGAAACCTGCCACATTTTCATTGTACATCTCATCCGGGAAACCCGGTACATCCTTTATCTCGGCGGCGGAGTTGAACGGTTCCCCATCCCTGGAGGCGGCGATCTCTTCGGCCAGCTCCAGCGTCATGTCCGGAATGAGGCTCGCGATAACCTGGATCGGAGCCGTGTTGAGGTTGACCCTCCGAAATCTGTCGCCGGGCTTTTTGTCACCGTACACCGTTATGAAATCGATGAGGGGGGGCACTTCGGCCTCCCCCTGGTAAAGGAGAACCGCCCCTATGCCCTTTACCAGGGAAAGTTCGTCCACGGAGGCCGGCAGATCATTGGGGCAGGCGTAGGGATCTTTCAGCGATGAGTAGTGGAGATTTTCGGCACCCGATCCCGTTACCGTCCCGTCGCTGTCCATCCAGTCTATGAGGCTGTCCACGATCTCCTCAGCCCTCGATTCCCCAAGCCCGAGTTCAACAAGAAGGTCGAACAGCCTTTGAGCCGCGAAGTCGGTGTAGTCATCCGACTCGCCGTCTTCGTTGACGAGATCCAGGACGTTGAACTTGCCCTCTTCATCGGACACCTTGCCGACGGCCCACCCCACCTCCGCGATGGGCACCGCCCCCTTGTCGTTGGCCGCTGCCCAGTCGTCCTGAAAGGAGTCCACCTGGGTTTCGTCCTCGCCGAGAGCCGCGCTGACCAGGGCGAGACCGGACCGGGCCATGTAAAGGGCCTGCATCTCCTGAGCGCCGCTGACCACGATCTCCTCGGCCAGGTTCACACCCGCCCGCGTTTGAAGAACAGCGACCGTGAGGAGAAAAACCGAGACCACCGCCAGGATCAAGGCGATACCGTTCTGGCCTTTTCCGGTTTCCCCATGGTCAAAGGTCCCATCACTGGGGCAGATATGCCAGGACCACATAATTTTCCTCACGCTCCCCCTCTTTCCAGGTCACGGTGAGACGGATCTCCTTCAAGCCCTCGAACTGGGTGTCCGAGACGACCCTCTCCCATGAGTAGATCCCGTCCTCCATCTGTCCTTCATCCGAGTACATGTCCTGCGACCCGGAAACGAAAACTTCCTCCATCTTATCACCGGCCAGCTGCAAGGCCCCCTGAACACGTTCAGCGTGGAGGGTTCGCGTCGCGTTGAGACCGTCTGTCTGGAGGAGCACGACAAAGGCCAGCGCCAGCACCGAGAGGGCAGCCAGCACCTCGAGAAGGGTGAAACCTCCCTGGGAACCTGTGTGTCTCATGACCATAAAAAGACCCTATTTCACGGACAGGTCCACATATCCTTCGTGGATCTGCACCCTTCCGCTCGCCGCGTAGGGCGCGATGGTCAAAACCCTCTCCCGTTGATCCGCTATGTGAATGTGGGCGGGTTCGATGAAACCGCGGGGAGATATCCTCACCCACCCCGTACCTTCGAGGACCTTACCATCACTGGCATTGACCACATCCAGGATGGTCGCGTCAAAAAGAGTGGTTCGGCGGATTTCATCATCGGGGATGTAGGTCCCTTCCGGACCGAAGTAGGAAGCGGACAAACTGCCCTGGTTGAGGTCCACCTCCACCCTGTAGTACCGCCTCAGGGAAATGGCCCTGCTGCGGGCGAGCTGCAGCGCCATGGATATCTTACGAGCGTTGCGATGGATCCTTGTGCCGGCCATATCCGGAAGCCTGGGAACGGCAAGGCCCACAAAGAGGGCCAGAACAGATACAACAATGACGATCTCAAGGAGTGTAAATCCGCTGTCAGGCTGACCGGCCGGCTTCCTATTCAAGGTTCCACGACTCGATATCCGCATCCCATTCCTCACCACCCTCAACACGGTCCTGACCGTAGGAAATGATATCGAACTCCCCGTGCAGTCCCGGCGAGAGGTAGATGTAATCGTTGTCCCACGGATCTTTGGGCACCTTCCCTTTTTCCAGGTATCCGCCTTTTCTCCATTTGGCCGGGACCGGATCGGTGTTGGGCTCAGCGACCAGGGCTTCGAGGCCCTGGTCGGTCGTGGGATAGAACCCGTTGTCCAGGTAGTAGGTTTTGAGAGCTGTTTCAAGCCTTGAAATGGTCACCTGAGCTTTCACCCTCTGGGCCCTCTTGGGCTCATCCATGAACTTGGGAACGACGAACACGGCAATGGTGGCGAGGATCACCATGACGACCAT
>CP070698.1:3869-7134 GCA_020349685.1 bacterium | reverse complement strand
CCCTGAAGCCATCGCCAAGATCGTATTTTTCGGCGATCTTGCCGATCTTTGTCTCCACATCGATGATGTCCTTGCGAAGGCCGGCAATACGATCGGCGTCAGGGGAATCCTTGTCATACTCGCGGGTCAATTCCAGCCTCTTTGTGATCAACTCGTCCCTGAGAGCCAGTGTTTCTTTCTGGAACTTGGCGAGGGACTCAGGGTCCACATCGACCCTGTAACAGTTGTCTGGGCCGCGATCGTATCCGCCTCCCATCATGCCGTAACCGCCGCCCCAGCGCGCGAAGGCGCTGCCAGCCGCGATGAGGCTCAGGGAGAGGACCAGGCCCAGCACTACAAGTGTTCTCTTCTTCATTTTTAACCTCCTTTTAGGTTCTGAAGAATTGTTGTTGCAGCCTTTCTAACAGAACCTAATGAAGGAAATGCGAAGAGAATATGAGGAATTGTGAAGAAATCCCTGAAGGATTTCTTCACAATTGGTAACAGGTAACAAGTAGAAAGTAACAAGGAAGCCTTACCTTTCTACCTTCTACTTTCTGCTTTCTACTCCGTGGCAGTGATCCTTCACTCTAAATTCCCATCAGCTTTCAGATCCAGGGGGAAGGATCACTGTCACGGTTGTCCCCTCCCCCTTCTCGCTGTGCAGCTCAATTTGCCCCCCGTGGGCTTCCACCAGTTCCTTCACGATGGCCAGCCCAAGGCCGAGCCCTCCTCCCGGGCCCGCGTAAAACCTCTCGAAAACAAAGGGGAGATCCTTCTCGCTGATGCCTGCGCCGGTATCACTGACCTCAACGAAGGCTCCCTCAGCATCCCCGCCGGACCGAAGTGTGACGGTACCTTTGCCTTGAGTGGCTCTGATGGCGTTCTCCAGCAGATTGATGATGATCTGGCTGAGCCTGTCCGGGTCAGCCCACGCAACATCACCCTCGTCGGCCTCGACGACCACATCGATCCCCTTCTCCGAGGTCCTGGCATGGAACCGGCCCTTGATGTTTCTTAGCAGCTCGGCCAGATCCACCTCCTGCTTCACAAGAGTGAGGGAACTGGCCTGGGCCTGGGTCAGGTCGTCGATGCCGTCGAGCATGGCGCGGAGCCGGCCCGTTTCCTCATACAGGGATCGCAGCTGGTCCTCGTCAGATGGCAGGACCCCGTCGATCATCCCTTCCAGCTCACCCCTCATGGCGCCGAGCGGGGTACGCAGCTCGTGGGCCACATTGGCGATGAGCTTTCTTCTCAAGGACTCCTGGAGCTCAAGGTCGTCGGCCATCTCGTTGAAGGCGTGAGAGAGTTGACCCAGCTCGTCGGAGCTTCCCATCTCGGTCCTGGAGTGCAGTTCGCCCCGGCTGATGGCCCGGGTCTGCCCGACAAGCTCCTTCAGTGGACGTGTCAGTCTCCGTGACACGAACAGGCTTGCCAGGAAGGCAATGCCGCCCATTATGAGAAAGGAGAGGATCAAAAACCTGTTGGAGCGCTGTTTGAAGAGGAGCCCCCTGGGCTGTGAGAGGAACTTCACCTCGATGGTCCCGATGAGCTTTCCTCCGAGAAACAGGGGATAAGGGAAGAATTCTCCCTTCCCTGTGAACGGATCTCCCTCAACACGGGAAAAGACCCGTCGAGCCATGAGCGGAGACAGCCCCTCCAGAGCCATGAGGCTGTCCATGACGAGGGAACTTTCCGTGTCCAGGAGCCTGATCTCCATCCCCAGCATCAGTGCCCTGACGGTGCTGCTGGCGACGTCCTCCAGGTCCCAGCCATTATTCCTCTCGTAGGAACCTTCCAGGCTGGCGATGGTCATGTACACGCGATCGAGCCTCTCGCCGTCCAGATAAGCCTCAAAATCCCCCAGCATCATCTGGCGCATGTAAAGAGCTGCTGACAACCCGATGAGGGAGACAACGAGCAGCAGAATAAAGAATTTGGCCCATAGACTTCTAAACATCACAACCTCTCAAAATATCTTTGATTTGGATCTCCCGGATAATGATTACCTGTTGTCCTAAGATAGACCTGGATTCCAGGATCTTATAAGCTTTAACACAGAGAACACGGAGGTGGCCCGTTGGTAGGCCACCCGTCCCACAGAGTCACACGGAGAAAGTCTATGACGAAATGGCTTAATGCACGGTGACTTACCTTCCCTCACCTGAACCGGTGAACCTTGGAGTTGAGGATAAAGGTGGGCTTTGATCCTCACTCTCAAGGCTCAATGTACTGATTTCTGCCAAATCCCTTTCCCGGATGGGAAAGGTCAGGTGAGGGGAAAAACCTTCGGCTTTCTCTGTGACCTCTGTGTCCTCTGTGGTGAAAGCCTTATAGGGTTCTGACGGGGCGCCACACAGGAGTTTTTTAATCGGATAAACCCTTTTTTTTCCCATTTTACAGATCTCTCCGCCCGCCGAATCGGTATCCTACGCCATACACCGTCTGGACATAGTGCGGCTTTTTCGGGTCCGCCTCGATCTTCCTGCGGATGTTCTTGATATGGGCGTCCACGGTGCGGTCGTAACCCTCGAAGTGGTAATCGAGGGCCTTCTGGATAAGCTCCTCCCTGGAGAAGATCCTTCCCGGCTGCTCGGCCAGTACCCGGAGGATGCGAAACTCAGAGGCCGTGAGGGTCACTGGATCTCCGTCAAGACGGACACCGAAGGTCTGAGGATCCAGGATCAGGTGCCCCCCGCCGAAACTCAGGATCTTTCCGGGATGGTCCTGACCCCCCTGGAACCGCTTGAGGACCGCCTGGACCCTGAACGCCAGCTCCCTTGGACTGAAGGGTTTGACCACATAATCATCGGCGCCCAGGGCCAGACCGGCGACCCTTTCCTCCTCTGAGGATTTGGAGGTGACCATGATGACGGGAACGTCCCCGATGGCTTTCAGATCCTGGAACAGATCTTCGCCGGAAATGTCGGGAAGCATGAGGTCGAGGATAACGAGATCGGGAAGATGCCGCCGCGCCTCCTCGAGGGCCACCAGTCCTTCGACAAAGTGCCTGGCTGCGAAACCGGCCCCTTCGAGGTAGGCTTTTACCACCCTGGCGATCTTGGGGTCGTCCTCGATGATGAAGATAGTACCTGACAAAAGAACCCCCAGTACCCAGTACCCAGTACCCAGTACCCAGTAATTTTATCCTGCAGTCTGCATTGTCAAGGCATGTTCTAATATGATTCTAATCAGCGAAGGCAGCGGCTTTCTCTTAGTCGCTCAGTCGCTCAGTCGTCCCCTCGGGCGGTCACCCGAATTTCAACGCTCTCACCATCCTGTCCAT
>CP070698.1:0-3769 GCA_020349685.1 bacterium | reverse complement strand
TGTGGGTAATGGCGATCTTGTCCATGAGCTGAAGGTTTATCTCCTCAGCCTGCGTACCATCCCTCAAGGTCGTGTCGTAGATCATTACCTGGTCTTTTTTACCGGAACCCATGACTATCCCGCCTTTCCAAAATCTTGTTTATATCGTTTATTAATGCCCAGGTGGTGTAACCCCAAGACATTTAAAAGCCATCACCACAGAGGTCACGGAGGACACAGAGAAAATCCGATCAACCTTTCCCTCACCTGACCTTTCCTGGAAGGAAAGGGATTTCATCGAAATCCACCTTGAGGCCACCATAACGGGATGAAAGTTTACTTTAATCCCGATTTGGAGGCCTCAACCGTTCAGATGAGGGAAAATGGAATTCTTTACAACCACCAACTTCGATAAAATCTTTCTCCGTGTAACTCTGTGGGACAGGCGGCCTACCAGCGGGCCGCCTCTGTGCCCTCTGCGTTAATGGATCTAAAGTCGTTACGGCTCAAACGTTTAAAGACGCCGAGTAGTGGTATTCCGAAAGAGCCTAAAGTTCTTCCTCTCTAGACCGTCTCTCCGCTCAGGTCAAAAGCCTGGTGGAGGACACGTACCGCCAGCTCGGTATATTTGCTCTCTATCACACAGGAAACCTTTATCTCCGAGGTGCTGATCATCATGATGTTGATCCCCTCCTCAGCGAGGGCCTTGAACATCTTGGAGGCAATTCCCGAGTGGCTCCGCATTCCCGTGCCGACGATGGAAACCTTGGCCACGCTGTCATCGGTCACGATTTCACTGGCACCGATCTCCTTCCCGATGGGCTCCACGATCCTGAGGGCCTGGGTGAGATCCGTTCTTGGAACCGTGAAGGTGAGGTCCGTGAACCCTTCGATACTGATGTTCTGGATGATCATGTCCACGTTGATGCTCGCACCCGCGATGGGGCCGAAGATCTTCGCTGCGATACCGGGCCTGTCAGGCACGTGGAGTATGGAGACCTTTGCCTCGTTCTTGTCGTACGTTACACCGGAAACCACTACCTGTTCCATATCCTCATCCTCCTGTGTCACCCAGGTGCCTTCCGTTTCCGTGAAGGTGGACCTGACGTGCAGCGGAACGTTGTATTTTTTAGCGAACTCCACCGACCGTATCTGAAGCACTTTCGCTCCGAGACTGGCCATCTCGAGCATCTCGTCGTAGCTGATCTTGGGTATCTTCCTCGCCTCAGGAACGATATTGGGGTCGGTGGTGTAGATCCCCTCCACATCGGTGTAGATCTCGCACGAATCGGCCTTCAGAGCGGCGGCGAGGGCTACGGCCGAGGTGTCCGAACCTCCCCTTCCCAGGGTCGTCACGTTACCCGTCTCGTCGATACCCTGGAATCCCGGCACCACGACCACCTTGCCCGCTTTCAGATTGTCGAAGATCTTGGCGTTCTCGATGCGGCTGATCCTGGCCTTGGCGTACACGCTGTCGGTGTGGATGGGAACCTGGAACCCCATGAGCGATATGGCATCCTGCCCCATGGTCTTGAGGGCCATGGCAAGAAGACCGATGGTCACCTGCTCACCAGTGGAGACGACGACGTCGTACTCCCTGGGGTCCGGGGGATCCATCATCTGGTTGCACAGGTCCACCAGCTTGTTCGTCTCGCCGGCCATGGCCGATACGACCACAACCACGTCGTTGCCCGCGTCCCGCGTCCTCTTGACCCGGGACGCCACGTGCTTGATCTTCTCGGTACTCCCCACGGAAGTACCACCGTACTTCTGGACTACCAGTGCCATTTTGGTGCCCCCTCTCTGTTCTGAGAAACGTCCGGAGGGGGAGATGGGGAGAGGGGGCGAGAGGGAGAATGATCTTTTAGAAGATCTTTATCACCCGCTCACCCGCTCACCCGCTCACCCGCTCCAGTCGATGTCTATAGCTCTTTGCGTATAAACTTCCCCATCAGTTCGTGCCCGTGCTCGATGCGGATCCCCGTGGAGGCCGCGCTGACCTCGTCGTAGGGCAACCCCGACCCACCGGAAGACTCCGAGTCATAGATGGCAAAGGGCACCGCCTCCCCGGAGTGCGTCTTGATCTCGATGGGTGTGGCGTGATCCGGCATGAGGAGCACCCTGTGGGGGCCTCCCAGATCCCTGAGGCCTTCCAGAACCGGACCTACGACCCTGCTGTCGAAATCCTCCATGGCCCTGATCTTGTCCACGACGGAACCGCTGTGGCCGGCCTCGTCGGGGGCCTCCACGTGAAGGTAGACGATATCCACATCCTTCAGGGCGTCCACCGCAGCGGAAGCCTTGCCCTCGTAGTTGGTGTCCAGGTAGCCGGTGGCTCCCGGGACGTCGAGGACCTTGAACCCGATGGACACGGCAAGGCCCCTGAGAAGGTCCACGGCCGTGATCATGGCTCCTGAAAGGCCGTAAACCTCGCTGAAACCCTTCATCCCAGGCTTGAGGCCCTGGCCCCACAACCATATGCAATTTATTGGCTTTTTCCCTTCTTTTCTCCTCCTGATGTTGACCGGGTGATCCCAAAGGACCCCCACGGACCGTGCCATGAGATCCAGGACCTTTTCAGCGGCCGCTCCGCGCGGCCATCCCGCGACGATCCTCTGGTCGGTCAGGTCGTGGGGGGGAGCGACGGTAAGCTCTTCCAGCCCGTCCCGCCACACCATGAGGTGACGGTAGGACACGCCGGGATGAAACTCGATCCCCTCCTCCCCTAACTCCTCAGCAAGGGTGGCGATGATCTCGGCGGCTTCCTCACCTCCGGGATGTCCCCCTGCGAAATCCACCATGACAAGCTCGGGACTCAGCTCTCCGCCCAGGTCGGTGTCGGTTTCCACCGGATTTCCCCTGCCAAGGGTCACGAGGTTGCACCTGAAGGCCACGTCCCCCGGACCGAGGTCCACCCCCATGCCGGCGGCTTCGATGGGCGACCTTCCCGTGTAGACAGCGGCAGGGTCATATCCGAGAACGGAGAGGTTGGCCACGTCCGAGCCGAGGGCCATACCCTCCGGTATGGTCCTGACCATGCCGAGAACGCCTTGCGAGGCGATGCGGTCCATGTTGGGTGTCCGCGCCGCCATGAGAGGGGTCCGGCCGCCGAGTTCGGCCAGGGGCCGGTCGGCCATCCCGTCCCCCAGAAGAACGATGTGCCTCGTCTTGTTGCTCAAAATTCCTCCCCCTCGGGCAGGATTCTCATATAAAAGCTGTTTCCGAGCGTCACATCCATATCGTCGATGACGGCCAGGGCATGGATCAGTCTGGAGTAGGAAGACTCGTGGACGATCATCACGATGGGGACACCGCCGCCCTCTACCGGCTCCCGGCCTCTCTGGATAACCGAGCTGATGCTGATATCGTTCTGTGCCAGGATACCGGAGATCTTGGAAAGGACACCCGGGCGGTCCTTGGCCGTCACCCTGACGTAGAATTCGCTCACGCTGTCCGAGGCAAGGCGCCCGGGCAGTTCACCGGCCGCTTTGCTTCGGCTGCTCCCGACGGGGACCCTTCCGACAGCTCCCGACAGGATGTCGCGTGAACACGAGACGATATCGGCTACCACCGCGCTCCCGGTGGGAAGACCGCCGGCCCCCCGTCCGTAATACAGGGACGGGCCGAGGTTGTCGTCCTCTATGTAGACCGCGTTGTAGACGTTTTCCACGGCGGCAAGGGGATGTCCTTCCGGAACAAGGGCGGGATGCACCCAGGCCTGGACCGCGCCGTCCGCCTCCCTGGCAGAAGCCAGGAGCTTGACGCGATAGCCGAACTCCTCTGCCATCTC